>JAPPCR010000006.1:1200000-1800000 GCA_028875725.1 Acidobacteriota bacterium | reverse complement strand
CGTCTTCGAAGCCGCCCTCGCCGTCGCCCCGGTAGAGCCGCGCCGACTCCCACGGACCGGGATAGCCCTGGTAGCTGGCGGCAACGAAGCCGAGGCCGCCCCGGTCTCCGGTGTAGCTGGAGACGAAGAGGTCCAGGTTGCCGTCGTTGTCGAAGTCCCAGAACCAGGCCGGGAAGCTCTGCCGGGGCCGGGTGACGCCGAGCCGGGGCGCGACATCCTCGAAGCTGCCGTCGCCGCGGTTGCGGTACAGGCGGTTGGGCCCGCCCAGCACGGAGACGTAGAGGTCGGGGAAGCGGTCGTCGTCGTAGTCGCCCCACACCGCCGCCTTGACGAAGGCACGGGTGGCGACGCCGGCTTCCGTCGCGACATCGCGGAAGCGCACGACGCCGTCCTGGCCCGGCCCTTCGTTGCGGAAAAGCTGCGACGGCGCGTCGACCGCCGGGCTGTGCTCGTTGCCGACGAAGAGGTCGAGATCGCCGTCATTGTCGAAGTCGGCCCAGGCGGCGGTCTGGGTGGGGTAGTGGGTGTCGCCCAGGCCGGAGAGAAAGGCGACGTCGCGGAAGACAGGCGGCCCGGCCTGGCCGCCATCGGCCGACTGGTTCAGCAGCAACGAGTTCGAGTGGCGGCCGTGGGGTCCGAACCAGGCGCCGCGGAGCACGAACAGATCGACGTCGCCGTCGTTGTCGGCGTCGCCGTGGACGACGTTCAGTCCCCCGTAGAGTCCGTCGAGTCCCGCCGCGGTGGAGGCGTCCGTGAACTCGCCGCGCCCGTCGTTCAGGAACAACCGGGGCGAGCCCGCCGGATCGAAGGTCGTGGTGAAGATGTCGAGGTCGAAGTCGCCGTCGAAGTCGTCGACGACGGCGCCGCCGGAGAGGTTGAAGCTGTCGATGCCGAGGTCCGGCGCGACGTTGACGAAGCGGGGAAACTCAGCTTCCGAACCGAAGGCCGCGAGCGGCAGCCGGTGCTCGGGCTCGACCGCCGCGGGGTGATCGCCCAGGGTCATGTGGGCCAGGTTCAGGAGCCACCTGGCTTTGACCTGTTGCACGGAGTTCGGGGGCACGGCCGCCAAGTACTCGCGCAGGAAGCGAGCCGCTTGCTCCGAGCCCTCGCGCTCGCGGTGGACCGCTTCGCCGCGGATCGGCAGGATGCAAGCGTCTGCGCCGTGCATCCCGACGCAGTTGCGGCTCTCGCCGTAGCGAAGCCAGGCGACGGCGATCCGGAACAGGACCTCGGTTGCCTCGCTCCCGAGTTCGGCGGCCGGTCCGGCCGGGTTGGTCAGGAGGTTGTGGGCCTCGCCGAAGCGCAGGAGAGAGGCGGCTTCGTCGCCGAGCCGAAGTTCCTGTTCGGCCAGTTCGACCAGCAGCCGGAATCGCGTGACAGCGGGAGCGTCCGCGGCCGCCGCGAGCGCCTCACGCGCGGCGCGGGCCGGTGCCTCGCCGAGCCATGGGTTGCGGTCAAGGTCTTCCGTGCGGATCGTCTCCAGGGCCTGGAGCATGCGTTGGTGACTGGCTTCCACGGCGGCGATCCGGGCAGCGGGTTGCTGGGTGGCGGTGGCGCTTGGGGCCAGGAGGAGAATGGCCAGAAGCGAAGAGTGGGCTTGCATGCCTAGGGACCGCCTCCGGGAGCGCGGAGCGGTTGGCTTGCCTGGTAGAGGCGGAGACGATCGAGGCGCTGCGGCGAGTTGCCGCCGGCGGTCTCCCGTTCGCGGTCCAGGGCTCGCTGCTGCCAGGAGACGGCGTCCTCGAAACGGCCGGCCTCGGCCAGCGCCATCGCCAGCGTCTCCAGGTGGTCCAGGGCCGGTTGCTCGTCGACGACGGAGCGGGCGAGTTCCACGGCCCGCTCGCCGTCGCGCACGGCGGCGTCGGGGCTGGTGGCGAGAAGGCGGGCGAGCAGGTGTCGCACCGCGAGGTCGCCGGGGAAGCGCTCGAGCGCGGTCTCCAGCGCCTCCCGGGCGGCGGCGAACTGTCCGGTCCCGAACCGGGTCAGACCGAGGTTGAAGTGGACCCGCAGGTCGTCCGGGGTCAGTGCGGCCAGGGCCTCCAGGTGGTCGGCGGCCCGGGCCGCTTCGCCCGCCTCGAGCAGCATGGCCGCCAGCAGCCGGTGCGCCTCGATCGCGCCAGGGTCGAGCCGGACGATCTCCTCGAGCTCGGAGCGGGCGCCGGAGGCGTTGCCGGCGTCGGCACGGGCCTGGGCCCGCATCATCCGCCACTGCAGGTTCTCCGGGTCGATGTCGGCGGCCCGCTCCAGGTGCAGCGCGCCTTCGGCGGTGCGCCCGGTGCGGCCGAGCAGGAGGGCGAGGTTGAAGTGAGCCGCTCCGTGCGCGGGGTTTGCTTCGATCGCGCGCCGGAGATGCTCCTCGGCGCCCGCCTGGTCGCCGGTCTCGATCAGGGAGCGGGCGAGGTTGAAGTGGACCTCCGGGTCGCCGCCGTCTTCGGCCAGGAGCTCCCGGTACAGGGCGATCGCCTCGTCGTTCTGGCCGGAACGGGCGGCCCGCACCGCGCGGTCGAACCGGGCCTCGGTCTTCACTCCGTAGATCCGGAGCCGGTCACGGAGGGGATCGACGATCGCGATCGGGACCTGCAGGTTGCGCGCCAGCTCGGCGCGCGCCCTGGTGCTGTCGCCGCCGGTCCGCAGGGCCATTCCGAGGTGGTGGTGGACGACGCTTCCTTCCGGTTGCGAGGCCAGCACCTCCTCGAATGCGACGATCGCCTCCCCGATCTCGCCCCGGTCCATCGCCACCCGGCCGAGTCCGAACCGCGCCGCGGCGCTTTCGGGGCGAGCCTCCAGCGCCCGCGCATAGGCGGCTGCGGCCCCATCGAGATCGCCGGCGTCGAGGTGAAGGTCGCCGCTGCGGATCAGGGTCGCCGTGTCGTCGGGGCGCAGTGCGAGGGCGGCGCGTGCCGCGAGCCGGGCGCGCTCCAGGTTGCCGGTGGCGTCGTGGAGCAGCAACTCATAGTAGGTCCACTGGAAGTCGTTCGGCGCCAGCAGGCGGAGTTGGGCCAGGCACACGGCGGCGGCACCGTGGAGTTCGTGGTGGAGGTACTGGAGGCAGAGGTCGCCGAAGACGTTCGCGGCGTGTTGCGCCTCCTCGTCGGTGGCGGCGGCAGCGAGGGCCTCCGTTGCGGCGAGGCGGTCGGCGGCGATCTGTTGCCGGGTCTCGGCGTCGAGGTGGTCGAGGGTCGGTTCCGGCACGGCGTCGAGCGAGAGCAGGGCGCGTACCCGGCGAGCGTCGTCGGTGGTCGGCGGCTCCTGGGCGGCGGCCTGCGCGGCCGCCACGGCGGCGAGCGAGAAGCTGAGGACGAGTACGCTCGTTGGAAGCGGTCGGCCTGCGGCCGGCGTTCTTCTGGCCGCCTGCGGCGGCAGCGGGTCAGAAGACCCGCGCACCCAGAGGAAGCGGCGCCGGATCAAGGCGGTGCCCCTCGGTCTTCCGCGCCCCTCCGCACGATGTGGTAGCGGCCAGTCTCCAGCGTGATTGTCTTCGTGGTTCCGTCTGGCCAGCGGACTTCGATGGCGCGGACGGCGCCTTCCTCGGCCGAATCGCTGTCGCCGGGCAGCGGAAACAGCAGCCGCGGATCGCGGGCCGCGGCGTAGCTGCCGTCGGTGTGGACTCTCCGCCAGCCGCCTCCGGCGGCGAGGCGGGCGCGGGCGCCGTAGACGTCGACGATCCCCTGCCCGTCGTCGCCGGCGGCCTCGACGAGTCTCAGGCCGATCCAGTCGCGTCCCGGGCGGCGCTGGTTCAGGAGCACGTGGGCCGGTCCTGCGTTGTTGGAGATGACGAGATCCGGGTCCCCGTCGTTGTCCAGGTCACCGACCGCCAGGCCGCGGCTGACCTCGAGGTGGACCGGCCGCTCCCGGCGTTCAGCCGACACGGCCTCGAAGCGGCCGCCGCCGAGGCCGCGGAAGAGCTGGTTCTCCATCCGCAGCGGGTGCGGGTCGCCGGCTTCGACCTGGGCTTCGATCCGCCGCACCGCTCCGTTCACGACGAAAAGGTCGAGCACGCCGTCGCCGTCGGCGTCGAGGCTGGCGGCGCCGAAGCCGGTCATCGGCCAGCTCGCGTCGATCAGGCCGGCCTCGCGGCTGCGGTCGTCGAAGAGCCCGTCGCCGTCGTTCAGGTAGAGCGTGTTGTGCTCGCGAACCAGGTGGGAGAGGAAGATGTCGGGTGAGCCGTCGCCGTCGAAGTCGCCGACCGCGACGCCCATGCTGGCCTGCGGCCGCCCGTCCCGGTCGAAGGCGGCGCCCGCGAACACCGCGTCCTCGATGAACGTGCCGTCGCCCTGGTTCAGCCACAGGTGGTTGGCCATCTGGTCGTTGGCGACATAGAGGTCGACGAGCCCGTCGCCGTTGAAGTCGTCGGCGACCGCGCCCAGCGCAGTGCCGGGTTTGACCGAGTCGGCGCCCAGGCCGGAGCTGACGGTGGCGTCGACGAAGGTCCCGTCGCCGAGGTTGCGCAGGAGCCGGTCGGCTTCGGCCGGCTGGCTCAGTGGCCCGCAGTAGTCGGGCTGCCCGCTGGTCAGGAAACAGCGCTTTCGGTTGGCGCGGTGGAAGCGGTGATAGTTGCCGACGTAGAGGTCGACCCAGCCGTCCGCGTCGTAGTCGAAGAAGACGGCCGGCACGCTGAACCGCCGGTCGTCAACTCCGGCGGTCGCCGTGGCGTCCTCGAAGCCGCGGCCCCCGAGGTTACGGAGGAGCCGGTTCGAGCCCAGGTTCGTCAGGTAGAGATCGATCCAGCCGTCCCGGTCGTAGTCGGCCGTGGCGACTCCGATGTTGTAGCCCGGCTCGTGGAGTCCAACCTCGGCCGTGACATCGGTGAAGCGGAGTTCTCCGGTCTCGGCGAGACCGTTCCGGAACAAGCGGTCGGTCGGCTCGACCGCCGGCGGCGGGAAGACGGGCTTCCGGTTCTCGTCACCGTCGAAGAAGCGTCCCTGGCCGAGGTAGACGTCGAGATCGCCGTCGTTGTCGTAGTCGAACAGGGCGACCCCGGCGCCCACCACTTCGGCGGTGTAGAGCTGCCCGGTCATGCCGTTGAAGTGGACGAAGTCGATCCCCAGGTCGGCGCCGGCCTCCACGAATGCCGGCGCGGCGTCTTCGAGGTTTCCGGGCGCTACGGCGAGGGTGACGGAAAGCGCCAGTGTGGCCAACATGAGTGGTCGGGATCATACGACCGGCTCGGTTCCAATGACCCGATCGGTGTCCAACGCGTCGAGCTCATCCTCGCTCAGGTCGAGCAGGCGCGTCAGCACCTCGCGGTTGTGCTGGCCGAGCGTCGGCGCCGGCCATTCGACGGCATAGGGCCGGCTCGCGCCATCCTGGGCCGCCGGACGGAACGGCGCGGAGGGGTTGGGCTGATTGCCGACGTACGCCCGCTCACGCCACTGCCAGTAGCCGCGGGTCTCGAGATGCGGGTCGTAGAGCACGTCGAGCGTGTTGCGCAGCACGGCCGCTGGCACGCCCGCGGAGGTGAGGCGCCGTTCCAGGGCCAGACCGTCGTGGAGCTTGGTGCGGGTAGCCAGAGCCGCGTCGAGTTCGTCCTCGTGCTGCTTGCGGTTCGTGGCATCTGCGAAACGCGGGTCCTCGGCGTCCATGCCCAGAACGTCGCAGAGCTCCCGCCACTGGCTCCCGGTCTCGACCGTAATCGTGATCCAGGGCTCCGCGCCGATGCACGGGTAGACGCCCCACGGCGCGAACAGCGGGTGGCGGCCGCCTGAGCGTTCGGGTGGGGCGCCGCGGACCGCCTGCTCGATCAGGCCGTGGGCGGCGAGCGGGAACATGGACTGGACGTGGGAGAGGTCGACGTACTGGCCCTCGCCTGTTCGCCGCCGGTGGCGCAGGGCGGTCAGGAGCGCCGCGGCGGCGTTGATACCGGCGATCGGGTCGCCGAGGGCGACGTGCTGCATGGTCGGCGGGTCGCCGGCGCGGCCGTTCAGATGGGGCAGTCCGGACGCCTGCTCGACGGTCGAACCGTAGGCGCGGTGGTTCATCCATGGGCCGCTCCTGCCGAAGGGCGGCATGGAGACCATGACCAGCTCGGGGTTCACCTGGCGAAGCCTCTCGTAGTCGAGGCCCAGTTTGGGCAGGACACTGGCGGTGTAGTTCTCGATCACCGCGTCCGACTTCGCGACGAGGCGCAGCAGGAGATCGACGCCGCGCCGGCTGGTCAGGTCGAGGGTGATCCCCAGCTTGTTGCGGCCGGTCGTGTTGAAGGCGGTCGACTGCTCGTAGAGCTTCTGGGCGATCGACTCGAGCGTCGATTCCCAGCCGCGCCACCAGTCGAAGTACTGGCAGGACTCCACCTTGATCACCTCGGCGCCCAGGTCGGCGAGCTGGCGGGTGGCGAGTGGGCCGGCCCAGCCCATCGTCAGATCGACGATGCGAATGTCGCCAAGGAGCGTGGGACGGCGGGCCTGGGGGGAGGCGCCCAGCGAACGCTCACGCCTCCTCGGTGGATGGAGGGCAGGGCGTTCGCTCCGCTCCGCTCGCTCTGGTTGGGCGTCGGTTTTCGCACGGCATCGGCAGTCGCTCGCTCCGAGGTCGCTGGGCGCCTCCCCCCAGGCCCGCCTTCTGCCGTGCTCTCCCAGGCGCGGAGCCGAGCCCCCTGGCGTGGCGGGCGTGCGGTGCAGGCGGTACGGAGCGCCGGGCGCGACGAAGCTGCCCTGGTCGGGGTGTTCGGCTTTGACCCAGGCGCCGCGATCCCGGAACTGCTCGAGGTCGAACAGCTCCGCCGGTGTCGGCGCGAGCGCCAGGGGGACGCGCGCTGCCTGGCCTGCCTCCACCCACTCGTGGGCGGTCCGTTCCAGCAGCCGTGGCCCGATCGCGGCGTCGATCGCGTCGGCGTCTTCGAGGCGGTTGATTGACACCTGGTAGCGGGGCTCTGTCCCGAGTTCGTCAAGCCCCAGGAGCGCGCACAGGCTCCGCCACTGGGAGGGCGTCACCGTGCTCACACCGAGCCAGCCGTCACGGCAGGGATAGATGCCGACCGGATACGTGGGCCAGAAGCGGTTGATGCCGATCCGGGGCCGGATTTCCCCCGTCGCGAGGGTTCCCGACGGGCCGGGCTCGGTGATGCACATGGCCGCCTCGTAGATCGAGACGTCCAGGTGCAACGGGGCGTCGAGCCGCCCCGTCTCCCGCGCCAGCAGGTGGCCGACGGCGCCGACGTAGGCCAGCGTCCCGGCGACCACTTGCGGCGTGTGCCCGGTGGCCAGGATGGGTGGCCCCTCGGCCGGTCCGATCGCCCTGGCAGCGCCAGTGTGGGTGCTGATGACGGGGTCCGTGGCGGGGCGTCTGGCGTAGGGACCCGAGGCGCCGAACCAGGAGATCGAGATCCGGGTCTGGCCGTCGAGCAGTTGCCTTTCGACGGCGGGGTCGTCGTCGAGGATGAGATCCGCGCCGGTGAGCAGGTCGCGGGCGTCGGGGTCCTCCGGTCCGGCCGCGACACTTCGCTTGCCGAGCGAGAGCCAGGTCGCGAGCGCACTGGCTTCGGGCGCCGACGTCTGCGGATGGATCGGATGCAGGCGGCGAATCGGGTGGCCTTCGCCCGGCGGCTCCAGGTTCGTCACCGTCGCGCCGAGGTCGCGGAAGAGCTTGCCGCAGTAGGCGGTGGCGACCGTACCGGCGAGGTCGACGACATGGATCCCGGCCAGGGCTCCGGTAGTGGTGTCTTCGTTCTGCATGGACCTGGATGGAGGCGGGGAGTGTAGATCGGAAGGGCGTAGGATGCCTCGGGTGAATCGTCAGGTTTATCTCCGGCTGTCCGTCATGATGCTCCTGCAGTACGGGGTCTGGGGTGTCTGGCTGCCGGTGCTGGCGCGCTACCTCCAGGCCGGTCAGGCCGAGGGCGGTCTGGGGTTCAGCCCCGGGCAGGTCGGCTGGATTCTGGGCCTGGCGAGTTCGATCGGCGCCGTTACCGCGCCGTTCGTCGCCGGCCAGCTCGCCGATCGCTCGTTCTCGACCCAGCGCGTCCTCGCCGTGTTGCTGCTGGCCGGCGGCGCGATCAAGATCGTCACGGCGTACCAGACGAGCTTCTCCGCCTGGCTCTGGCTCTCCGTGGCGTATTCCGTCCTCTACACGCCAACGCTGGCGCTCTCGAACTCGCTCGCCTTCGCGAATCTCGACGATCCCGACACCCAGTTCCCGAAGGTGCGGGTCTGGGGCACGATCGGCTGGATCGCGGCGAGCTGGGCGTTCCCGCTGTTCTGGCTGCTCTCCGACGTCCGGTTCTCCTGGCTGCCGCCGTTCTATGCCGGGACGGAAGCGGTGGATGCGACCGCCAGACTGGTCGATTCACTGATCTGGAGCGGCGTACTGGCGTTCGGCTACGCGCTCTTCTGCCTCTTCCTGCCGCCGACGCCGCCGCGGCGGGACGCGGAGGAGAAGCTCGCCTTCGCCAAGGCCTTCGGGCTGTTCCGCCAGCGCTCGTTCGCCGTGCTGGTCGCGGCGAGTCTGCCGATCGCGGTGATCCACCAGATCTACTTCATGCAGACGGCGCCGTTCATGAGCGAGGTCCTGGGGCTTCCGGACAGCCGGATCGGACCGGCCATGAGCATCGGCCAGTTTGCCGAGATCGCGGTCATGGTGGCCACCGGCTGGCTGCTGGCCCGGCTCGGGTTCCGCGGCGTGATCGTCATCGGCGCCTTCGCCTACTGCGCCCGCTACGCGATCTTCGGCAGCGACTTCCTGCCCGTCGAGGTGATCGTCGCCAGCCAGGCGTTGCACGGCCTCTGCTACGCATGCTTCTTCGCCGCCGCCTTCATCTACGTCGACCGGATCGCCGAGCCGGACGTCCGCCACTCGGCCCAGACCGTGTTCGGGATCGTGATTCTCGGTCTCGGGCCGGTCCTGGCGGCGCCGGTGCTCCAGGTGCTGTCCGAAGCCTTCACGAACGACGCCGGCGTGCTGGACTACTCGGCGCTGTGGTACTCGCTGTCGGCGCTGGCGCTGGTCACGATGTTGGGGTTTGGCGCGTTGTTCCGGGATCAGACGTCGCAGACGCGAACGCCGTGAGCTAGCGCGGCCAGCTTGTCCTCGCCCTTGGGGATGTCGTGCAGTGTCTGCGATCGTCAGACGTCGCAGACACTCACACCATGCGCAAGAGCAGCGAGTTTGTCGCTGCTCTTGGGAATGAACTCCTGGCCCACGATGCCCGTGTAGCCGGTTTCGAGGATCGCGCGCATGATCGCCGGGTAGAACAGCTCCTGGTTCTCGTCGAGCTCGTTGCGTCCGGGGTTGCCGGCGGTGTGGTAGTGGCCGATGTGTTCGTGGTAGTCGCGGATCGTGCGGATCACGTCGCCTTCCATGACCTGGGCGTGGTAGATGTCGTAGAGGATCTTGAAACGGTCGGATGCGACGCGGTCCACGAGTTCGACCAGCCAGGGCATGTTGTCGGCCATGTAGTCGGCGTGGTTGACCTTGGAGTTCAGCAGCTCCATGCAGATCGTGACGCCCTTCTGCTCGGCGTGGCCGGTGATCTGCTTCAGGGCCGCCACGCAGTTCCCGAGGCCCTCGCTATCGGGCATGCCGTTGCGGTTGCCCGAGAAGGTGATCACGTTGGGGAAACCGGCCTCGGCGGTGGCGTCGATCGCGGCCGTGATCGCCGCCAGGCAGGCCTCGTGGTTGGCGGGATCATTGATGCCCTCGGTGATGCCGTGGCTGTTCGTCATGGCGCAGGAGAGACCGTGTTCCCGCAGCGTCGGGAAGGCCTCGGGGCCGAGGATCTCGATCGACTCGAGGCCCATCGCGCTGGCGGCGGCGGCGAGTTCCTCAAGCGGCATGCGGCCGTAGCACCACTGGCACACCGACTGGCGGATTCTCCCGTTCGTGATCACTCGCTCCTGTTGGGCGGGAGTAGCCGTGGGAACGGCAGCAGCCGCGGCTACCGAAGCGGCGCCGGCGATCAGGGTGCGGCGGGACAGGGACTCTGGGTTCACGGGTCAGTCCTCCCGGTGGACGTCGTTGCCTGGAGTGGAGAGGGAAGTTCGATTGTACTGTTCGCCGCGGGGTACGATCGTCGCGATGAAGTTCAGGGCAGGCTCGGGAAGAAGGTGGCTGGCGCCGACGGGCGTGGCCGCGTTCGCCCTGCTCCTCGCCTCCCTGTTGCCCGCCCAGTGGTGGCGCCCGGTGCCCGCGCGCTACCCGGAGGAAGGACGCCAGTACCTCGAGGGCTTCGTGTTCTGCCGTGGCCAGTACCGGCAGGTCGTGGACGAGTGGCTGGGGCAAGGCTGGTTCACGGACTATCCCGACTCCGAGTACAACTTCATGACCCGCCTGGCCCAGTTGACGACGGTCGAGATCCAGCGCACCGCCTACGGCGACCCGGAGCATCTGGTTCTAACGCTGGACGATCCGCGTCTGTTCGAGTTTCCGTTCCTGTTCATGTCGGACGTCGGCACGATCGGTATCGACGATGTCGAGGCGGAGAACCTGCGGAAGTACCTGCTGGCCGGAGGCTTCCTCTACGTCGACGACTTCTGGGGCCCGCAGGCCTGGGACCGCTGGGCGGGTCAGATCGGGCGGGTGCTGCCGCCGGGCGAGTACCCGATCGTGGACATTCCGCTGGACCACCCCATCTTCAGGACCTTCTTCACCGTCGAGGAAGTGCCGCAGATCCCGTCGATCCAGTACTGGAACATGACCGGCCGGGCGGACACGTCGGAACGGGGCCACCGCTCCGCCGAGCCGCATTTCCGCGGCATCTTCGACGAGCACGGCCGGCTCATGGTCGCGATGACCCACAACACGGACATCGCGGACGGCTGGGAGCGTGAAGGGGAGTCGCGGGAGTTCTTCGAGCGTTTCTCGCTGACGAAGTCGTATCCGTTCGGCGTCAACCTGGTTCTGTACGCGCTGTCGCACTGATGGCTCGAAGGACGCGCAGTTCCCTGCTGTTCGCAGCCGGCGCAGCTTTGACCGCCACGACCGCCTTCGCTGCTCCCGTTGAATCGGAGCCGGATGCCCCAGTGCGCACAGTCGCTGCCCAGCACCTCGCCGGCTCCGTCTACCTTCTGACCGGCGCGGGAGGCACTATGGCGGCGTCGGCGGGAAGCGATGGCCTCCTGCTCGTGGACAGTGGGCCCGTTCCCCTGACGGATGGGCGCTATGTTGCGCTGCTTGAGCAGCTCCGCACGGCGATCGAGGAGATCGGTTCGGGATCGCCCAGGTTCGTCGTGAACACGCACGCGCACAGTAGCAACATCGGTGGGAACGCGATGTTCGGCGCGGAGGCAAGGATCGTGGCGCACACCAAGGTTCGCGACCGTCTGACCGGCAAGCTCCGGCCGGGAAAGAGGCGCATCGAAGCGGTGGTCGGCCCTCCCCACCGAGGCAGCCACTCTGAGAGCTTCTGGGAGCGTTGGGACCGGCGGCGGCCGGTACGGCGCGTTCGGAGTGCCTACTCGAAGGAAGCGATGCCCGTACTGACCTACGACGACGGCATGTCGATTCAGTTCAACGGCGAGGAGGTCGTGATCGGACATCTGCCGGCCGGGGTTACCGATGGCGACAGCTTCGTCCACTTCACCGGCTCGAACGTCGTCCACGTTGGCGACCAGTTCCGACCCGGCCGGTTTCCGTACGTCGACATGTCGTACGGTGGCAACGCGGTCGGGCTCAGGGAGAGCATCGGGTGGCTCATCGACTACCTGCCGTACGACGTGAAGGTGGTCTCTTCCCATGGCCCGGTGTCGTCTGTCGACGACTTGAAGACGTACCACCGTATGCTCACGGAGTGTGTAGCCGTGGTCAAGGATGCCAAGGATGCCGGGAAGCGACTGAAGAAGATCCGAGCGGCCGGACTCCCCACGGAGTGGAGTGGCTGGGGTTGGGGCGGCATCACGGAACCGGTCTTCATCGGCTTCATCTACGACAGCCTGTAGGAGGATCGGGAACGGATTGTCCGGTCCACCGACGCGGACTGCTATAGGGTCCGACAACGCGTCCGGAGGTTGCCGGCGCGGCCTCACCACCCTCCTGCGAGGACAGACGCATGGCACCCATGACGCTTCGTTCCCGTTTCCTGGCGACCCCTGGCGCTGTCGCAGCCCTGCTTGCCCTCCCCGCCGCAGCGCAGCAGGACTTCTCGGCCGTCGAGGTGACCGGCGAACACGTCGCGGGCACCGTCCACATGCTGACCGGCGCCGGCGGCAACATCGGCGTTTCGGCCGGCGAGGACGGCATCCTGATCGTCGATGATCAGTTCGCGCCGCTGGCCGACAAGATCCGGGCGGCGCTCGCGGGGATTTCGCCCGGCGACCTGGAGTTCGTCGTCAACACCCACTTCCACTTCGACCACACGGGCGGCAACGTGATCTTCGGCAAGGAGGCGCTGATCGTGGCGCATACGAACGTGCGCAAGCGTCTGGCGGAGGGCGCCGGCGTGCGCGGCCGGCCCGCCGAGCCGGCGCCGAAGGAGGCTCTCCCCGTGGTGACCTACGACGACGGAGTGTCGATCCACTTCAACGGCGAGGAGATCATGATCGGTCACCTGACCGGCGGCCACACGGACGGCGACAGCTACATCTACTTCACGGACTCGAACGTCATCCACCTGGGCGACCAGTACTTCGCAGGACGCTTTCCCTTCGTTGACGTCGGCAACGGCGGCAACGCGGTGGGCCTGCGCGACAGCATCGGGGAGGTGCTGGAGCACCTGCCGGCCGACGCGAAGGTGATTCCCGGCCACGGGCCCCTGTCGTCGGTCGACGACCTGAAGACGTACCACCGGATGCTCACGGAGTGTGTCGCCACGGTCAAGGCCGGCAAGGCCGCCGGCAAGTCGGTGGAGGAGATCCAGGCTGCCGGACTGCCCGAGGAATGGAGCGGCTGGGCTTCCGGTTTCATCAACGAGTCGGTCTTCATCACTTCGATTCACGAGAGTCTGTAGGAGGGTCGCCGTGCCGGTCATGCGTTTGGATGGAGTGCTGCGCTCGGAGCGGGTCGCGGTGGCGGGCACGCTGGTTCTTGCGACCGTTGCGATGGCGGCGCCGCCCGCGACTTCGGATGTGGAAGGCGGCTGGCCGGCGTGGCGTGGCCCGAGCCGAACCGGATCGGCGCCGGCGGGGAATCCGCCGATCGAGTGGTCCGAAACGAAGAACGTGCGGTGGAAGAAGGCGGTGCCGGGTCTCGGCCTGTCGTCGCCCATCGTGTGGGGAGAGCGGTTGTACCTGACGACCGCGGTGCCGACCGGCGAGAAGGTTGGCGATGCGCCGCGGGGCGGCAGGCGCGAGGGCATCCCGCCGGACCAGGTGCTGAGCTACGAGGTCCACGCGCTGGACCGCGCGAACGGGTCGACTGTATGGAAGCGGACCGTGCGCACGGAAGCGCCGTCCGGCGGCACCCATCCCGACGGCACCTGGGCCTCCGGGTCGCCGGTCACGGACGGCGAGGTGCTGGTGGCCTTCTTCGGTTCGCAGGGCCTCTACGCCTTCGATCTCGACGGGACGGAACTCTGGCGCCGCGACTTCGGCGACATGAGGACCCGGCTCGGCTTCGGCGAGGGAAGCTCGCCGGCGCTTCACGGCGACCGGGTGTTCGTCATCTGGGACCACGAGGACGACTCCTTCATGGTCGCTCTCGACAAGAAGACGGGCGAGGAGATCTGGCGTCGCGACCGCGACGAGATGACGGCCTGGACGACGCCTCTGGTGGTCGAGCATGACGGCCGGACGCAGGTGATCACGAGTGCGACGAACCGGGTCCGGTCCTACGATGCGGACACAGGGGAGCCGATCTGGCAGGCGATGGGGATGACGTTGAACGCGATCCCTTCGCCGGTCTACTCGGACGGCGTCGTCTACCTGACCAGTGGTTTCCGCGGCAGCAAGCTGATGGCGGTGCGGCTCGACGGCGCTGAGGGCGACATCACCGGAACGGACAATGTGGTCTGGTCGGTGGACCGGGACACGCCGTACGTGCCCTCGCCGCTGCTGCACGACGGCGTCATCTACTTCACGAAGTCGAACAACGGGATTCTGTCGGCGTTCGACGCGGCCAGCGGCGAAGCGCTCTATGCGAACCAGCGACTGGGGCCCGTGCGCAACATCTACGCCTCTCCGGTCGCGGTCGGCGACCGCGTCTACTTCACCAGCCGCGACGGCGAGTTCCTCGTGGCAAAGGCGGGGCCGACCTTCGAGGTCCTGGCGGAGAACGAACTCGACGACCGCTTCGACGCGTCGCCTGCCATCGTCGGCGACGAGATCTACCTGCGCGGCCGCAGCAACCTGTACTGCATAGCTACTCCGTAGATTGAACCGGCCGGCGCACCGGCAGTTCCAGTACGACCATCTCGGGAAGCAGGCAAAGGCGGTCGTCGCAAGCCTGGAGACGCATCGAGATCGGAACTGACGCCGGGAGTTGTTCCGGGGCGGAGCTTGAAGGGCGGAGCGCGAAGGTGATGCGCTGCGTGCCTTCGTAGATCAGAACATCGCCGGACTGGGTGCTGACCTGAGTCCGCCGGGGTTCCGGGTAGCGGAGTTTGGTGACCTCGAAGCGGCTGCCGGCACCTTCGACCGTGGTTCCGATCAGGTCTTCCTGGAGGGGTTTGGGGCCGTTGAGGTGCCATCCTTCCCTGATCACGAGGTCGAGGTTGACTTCGTACTCGCCGGTGTCGCTGGCGGGACTCAGGGTGGCGGCGGCAACCACGGCGCCGTTGCCGGCGGTGGCTCGGGCACCGGCGTCGCCTTCGAGCGCCACGGCGAGGCCGGTCAGCATGTAGGTGTAGGCGGCGGGCATCCGTTCGATGTTGGCGGCGAACGCGGCGACGGTGGCGAGAGCGCGGTCGGTGGCGTTCCGGTCGCCGGTGCGGCGCCCGAGTTCGGCGAGCGCGCGGACGGCCACGGAGTTGCCGGAGGGGACGGCGCCGTCGGTCGGGCTCTTCGGCTGGGCGATCAGCAGGTTGGCCTTCTCGCGCTCGGCGATGAAGAAGCCGCTGCCGAGGCTCGGTGGAGCGGGGGCGCCTTCCTCTGCCGGAGCCGGACTGTGATCCCAGAAGCGCTCGACCATTTCCGCCGCGACCGTCGCGGATCGTTCGAGCCACTTGCCGTCGGACGTCACATCGTGCAGAGCGACGAAGGCGTGAGCCAGGTGGGCGTAGTCCTGGACCAGGCCGGGGGTCGACGCTTCGCCGTCCAGCCAGACGCGCCACAGGCCGCCGTCGTCGCGGCGATTGTGTCGCCACAGGAAGTCCGCCGCCCGCGCGGCGACCTCGGCGTAGGCCGGTTCGGCCAGTGCGTCGGCGGCCTCGGCGAGGGCGCGGATCATCATCCCGTTCCAGGAGGTCAGGATCTTGTCATCGCGCAGGGGGTGCGGCCGTTCCTCTCGGATCGGGTAGAGGCGCTCGCGAACGGCGTCGAGGCTGGCCAGGAGATCCCCGAGCGGCACGCCCAGATCGGCGGCGTTCTCGTCGAGCGGCCGGTCGAGGAAGAGAATGTTCCGGTGCTCGAAATTCCCCGTATCCGTGACGCCGAAGAGCCGGATCGTCAGTTCGGCGTCGTCGGGTGACAGCGCCTCGCGAAGCTGGTCCTTCGTCCAGACGAAGAACTCGCCCTCGACCGATTCGCCGTCTGCGGCCTCGCTGTCCGCGTCCGTGGCGGAGTAGAAGGCGCCCTCGGGCGAGGTCATGTCGCGCAGGACGTAATCGGCGGTCTGGCGGGCCACCCGGGCCAGCAGCGGGTCGCCGGTCAGCCGGTAGGCCAGCGCATAGGCGCGGAGCAGGTGGGCCTGGTTGTAGAGCATCTTCTCGAAATGGGGCACGAGCCAGTGCCCGTCCACCGAATAGCGGTGGAAGCCGCCCCCGACCTGGTCGTGGATGCCGCCGCGGGCCATCGCGCGGAGCGTGATCAGCGCGGCGTCCATCGGCGCCCTGTCGCCGGTGCGGAGCGCCTCCTCCAGCAGCAATAGCAGGTTCGTTTCGTTAGGGAACTTCGGCGCGCCGCCGAAGCCGCCGTGGAGCCGGTCCGTGCTGGCGACGAGACCCTGGACCGCCTGGCGGATCACCGCGCGGCCCAGGTTCTTCGCCGCGCCGCGGGCCGCCGTGATCTGCCGAACGAGGTCCGTGATCTGGGCGGCGCTGGCTTCGAGGTCCGCACGCCGCTCGCGCCAGGCCGTGTCGACCTGGCGCATCAGGTTGACGAACTGCTGGGGCGGAAAGTAAGTGGCGCCGAAGAAAGGCCGGCGATCGGGCAGCAGGAAGCTCGACATCGGCCAGCCGCCCCGCTGCTGGGTCACCTGGACCGCGGTCATGTAGATGTCGTCGATGTCGGGCCGCTGCTCCCGGTCGACCTTGATGCAGACGAACAGCTCGTTCATCAGCCGCGCCACTTCGACGTTGTCGAAGCTCTCGCGCTCCATCACGTGGCACCAGTGGCAGGTGGAGTAGCCGATCGAGAGGAAGACCGGCTTGCCCTCCGCCCGCGCCCGCTCGAACGCCTCCTCGCTCCAGGGGAACCAGTCGACCGGGTTGTGTGCGTGCTGGCGGAGATAGGGCGATGTCTCCAGGATCAGCCGGTTCAGGTAGTGCGGCTGGCCATCGGCGTCGACGTGCTCGGTGCGGGGCTCGTAGTCGGCTGGCATTTCCGCCAGCGCCGCCTCCAGCCGGGCCTGGACTTCCGGCGGACGTTCTCCGGCGCCGGGAGGCGGGACGGCGAGGGCGGGGGCGTTCGACACGGTCAGCAGGGCGACGATGAAGCCCCCTGCGATCCAGGCGGCGGTCTGCACGCCATCGAGGATAGCCCGCCGCTGTACCATTCGCCGCGATGCATGAACTGCGGCCCCCGCCGGTGGGCCGGAAGCTGATTCTGGAACTGCGGCGCGAGTTGAAGGCCGCCGGAGACCCCGAGCGGGCGAAGGGGCAGCAGGCCTACATGAAGTCGGAGATGCCCTTCTGGGGCGTGAAGACGCCCGAGCTGAGGAAGATCGGCCGCGCAGCTTTCCAGCGCCATCCGCTGGACGGCTTCGAGGAGTGGCGCTCGACGGTTCTGGACCTCTGGCGCACGGCCGGCCGCCGCGAGGAACGGCACGCCGCGATCGACCTGAGCGGTTACCGCGCTTACCAGCCCATCCGCACGATGAAGGCTCTGCCTGTCTTCGAAGAGATGATCGCTTCCGGCGCCTGGTGGGACTACGTCGACGCGGTGGCGAGCCACCGGCTGCGAGAACTCGTCGAGCGCTATCCGAGGACGATGGCGAGGCGGATGAAGGTCTGGAGCCGGTGTCCGGACATGTGGAAGCGGCGCGCGTCGATGATCTGTCAGCTCGGCCGCAAGGGCTCGATGGATCTGGACCTTCTGTACGCGACGATCGGCGAGAACCTGCTGGAGTCGCGCTTCGGCGGCGAGTTCTTCATTCGCAAGGCGATCGGCTGGGCGCTGCGCGACCTGGCCTGGCACGATCCGGAGGAGGTGCGGCGGTTCGTGCGTGCGCACGAGGAGCGGCTGAGCCCGTTGAGTCGGCGGGAGGCGCTGAAGAACCTGGATCGCGCGCTGGCGCGCGAGAAACGTCGCAGTCCCCGCGCCCGTCAGCGGGCGCGGGGATGTCACGTGGGGACGGAGCCGTGAGGACGGCTTCCATCCGGCGCGGGACCGCCGTCCTCGTCGCGGCGCTTCTGCTGCCGGCGGCGCTGGCATGCCGGGGCGCCGGCGACGAGCGGCTCCGTTGGGTCGACTGGGCGAACGAAACCCATCGTCAGGTCGTCGTCGACCGGGAGCCGGGCCAGTACCTCGGCCATCCGACGACGGTGCTCCTCTCCGACCAGCGCTCGATCCTGACCGTCTATCCGAAGGGCCACGGGGCCGGTCCGGTCGTCATGAAGCGCAGCGGCGACGGCGGACTCAGCTGGAGCCAGCGGCAGCCGACGCCGGCGAGCTGGGCGACGTCGATGGAGACGCCGACCGTCTTTCCGGTCGACCTCGCGGACGGCCGGCGGCGGCTCATCATGTTCTCGGGGCTCTACCCGGTGCGGATGGCTCGCTCGGACGACGAGGGCGAGACCTGGACCGAACTCGAGCCGATCGGTCACTTCGGCGGCGTCGTCGCCATGTCGTCGGTCGAGCGCCTGCGCAGCCTGGATGGCGAACTGATGGCGCTGTTCCACGACGACGGACGCTTCTTTCGCCGGCCGACGTCCCGCTACGAGCGAATCCCCGGTTTCGAACCGGAGTTCAAGGTCTACAAGACGGTCTCGCTCGACGACGGTCTCACCTGGTTGGAGCCGGAAGTGATCGCCCGGCATCCCGAGGCGCACCTCTGCGAGCCGGGGCTGATCCGTTCGCCGGACGGCCGGGAGATCGCCGTGCTGCTCAGGGAGAACAGCCGCCGGTTCAACTCCTTCGTCATCTTCTCGCCCGACGAGGGCCGTACCTGGAGCCGGCCGATCGAACTGCCGGCTTCGCTCACCGGTGACCGGCACGTCGGCCGCTATACGCCGGACGGCCGCCTGTTCATCACGTTCCGCGATCAGGAGCCGGCCAGCCCGTGGCGCGGCGACTGGGTCGGGTGGCTGGGCCGCTACGAGGATCTACGCCGGGGTGCCCGCGAACCCTGGGCGGGCCAGGCGCGGGTGCGTCTGATGGACAACAGGTACGCCGCTGACACGGCGTACCCGGGCCTCGAGCTGTTGCCGGACGGCACCTTCGTGACGACGACCTACGGTCACTTCACGCCGGGGGAGGAACCCTGGATCGCGTCCGTACGTTTCGCGGTGGCGGAACTGGACGAGGCCTCATCAGCGGCGCCGGCAGGCGTGCCTCCGAAGCCCGTGCTCCGGGTGGGGACCAGCGGCGACTATCCGCCGTTCTCGACCGTCGGGGACGTGGCGACCGATGGTTCCGCGAGTCGCAGCGGCTTCGCCGTCGAGGTTGCTGAGCGCCTCGCGCGGGACCTCGGCTACGACCTGGAGTTCGTCCCCTTCGCCTGGCCGGACCTGGGGAGCGCGGTCGCGGCGAACGGCTTCGACGTGGCGATGGGCGGCGTGACCTGGCGGCCAGGCCGCGCCGCTGCCGGATGGATGAGCCGGGCGGTCGCATCCGGCGGGCCGTGCGTCGTCTCGGCGGAGGACGCGCCTTCGCCGCTTACCCGCGTGGCGGTGAATCGCGGCGGCATCCTGGAGCCCTGGACGCGGGACCGCTTCGGCAACGGCGCCACCCGGATCGTCGCCGTGGACGACAACCTGTCTCTACCCGGCCGCCTGGAACGCGGCGAGGTCGACGCCTTCGTCACCGATTCGTTCGAGGTCGAGCACTTCGGCCGCGAAGACTGGCGGCGTCGCTGCGAAGCTCCGGTCGACCGGAAGGTCTTCTGGGTCGCTCCCGGGAGCGCGGACGACCTCGGACCCGCGATCGACCGCTGGATCCAGCGCAACGAAGGCTGGCTGGAAGGTCGGCGCGAGGAGTGGTTCGGCCGCGGCCAGGGCCGCGACGAACTGGACCATCTGCTCGATCTCGTGGCCCGTCGGCTCGCCTTCATGCCGCCGATAGCGGTCTGGAAGGCGGCGCGCGGCGTGCCGGTCGAGGATCCGGAACGCGAACGGATCGTGCTGGAGGCGGCCGAGCGGACGGCGGCGGAGTTCGGGCTCGACCCGGCGCCGGTACGCGAGTGGTTCGCGCTCCAGATCGACCTGGCGAAGGCGGTGCAGGGCCGGACCGCGCCGCCGGCGCCGACACTGGAACTGGACGCGATGCGGCCGGCCCTGATCCGCCTCGGCGAGCGCCAGGTGCGGGCTCTGCGGGCGATGGCCGCCGGACCGGTCCGAGAGCCCGCCCCCGAAGACCTCGAGGTCCTCGCGTCGTATCTGAGCGGCGTGGAGACGGAGAGAGTGCGCGCCGGACTGGCGCGGCTTCTGGCGGGGCTGCAGCGCTAGTTCATCGCCGCGATGATGGCGCGCGCCATCTGCCAGGTCGACGACTGCCCGCCCAGATCGGGCGTCAGACTGCGGCCTTCCTCGAGGACCGCGGTCACGGCCTGATCGATCCGGGCCGCGTCGTCGTGGCGGTCGAAATGCCGCAGCAGGGCGGTGGCCGGCGTCAACAGCGGCAGCAGGTTCGCCTGGCCGGTGCCGATCAGATGGGGGGCGTCGCCGTGGACCGCCTCGAAGACGTGGCAGTCGTCGCCGACGTTGATCGCGTGGCCGGTGGAGATGCCGCCCGCGAGGCCTGCGCCGAGGTTGCTCAGGATGTCGCCGTAGAGGTTGTCCATCAGCATGACGTCGAAGTCGTACGGGTTGAGCACCATGCGCATGCAGGCCGCGTCGACGATGCAGTCGTCGACCTCGATGTCGGTGTACCCGGCGGCGACGGAGCGGACCGTGTCCAGGAACAGGCCGTCGCTCTGCTTCATGATGTTCGCCTTGTGGATCACGGTGATCCTCTTGCGGTCGTGCCGCCTGGCGATGCGGAAGGCGTAGTCGGCGATCCGGCGGCAGGCGTCGCGGCTGACCACCTTCATGCTCTCGACCACGCCGTCGACGATCTCGTGCTCGATGCCGCGGTAGACGCTCTCGGTGATCTCGCGGATCAGCAGCACGTCCAGGTCGGGATAGCGGGTGGGGAGACCCGGCATCGACCGGACCGGGCGCACGCTGGCCCAGAGTCCCAGCATCTGCCGGAGCGCGACGTTCGGGTTCTGCGGCCCGGGTCCGACCCGCACGGCGTCGGGGCCAGGACCGATGAGCCGTGTCTTGAGTGCCACCCGGCAGTCGCGGATCGCCTCGGCGGCTTCACCGAGAACGGTTTCCGTGTTCCGTCGCACTGCGGTCGGCACATCGACGCGGACGAAATCGAAACGGGCGCCCGCGGACTCGAGGATCTCGAGTACCGGCGGCGCGGTCTCGGCGCCGATGCCGCTCGTGCCGACGATCAGGGCCACCCTGGGCCGCGCCGTGTTCCGATCCGCCCCCGAACCGGCGTTGCCGTTCGCGGTCATCGGCCGGCCTCCCGCTCCAGGGCAACGCCCTCGAGTTCGTGGAGAAGGGCGTCCGTGAGCTCGGACGTGTTGGCCGAGCCCCCCAGGTCGCGGGTCAGGGACTTCCCGCCGACGAGCAGTCGCTCGACGCCGGCGCGGAGGTGATCCGCGGCGTCGGATTCGCCGACGTACCGGAGCATCAGCTCCGCCGACAGGATGAGGGCGATCGGGTTGGCAAGGTCGCGGCCGGCGATATCGGGGGCGGTGCCGTGAACGGCCTCGAAGACGGCGCAACCATCGCCGTAGTTCGCTCCCGGAACGACGCCGAGGCCTCCGACCAGACCCGCGCAGAGGTCGCTCATCAGATCCCCGTCGAGGTTGCCCATGACCAGCATGTCGAAGCGGGTGGGGTCCGTGGCGAGCTCGAGCGCGAGGTTGTCCAGCGGCAGGTAGTCGACCTGGAAGAAGGGGTAGCGCCGCGCGCACTCGCGGGCGCAGTCCAGGAACAGGTTGTCCGACAGCGGCGTGATGGACGCCTTGTGCACGATGGTCAGCTTCTTCCGGCCGTGGCTGCGGGCGTACTCGAAAGCGAACTGCATGATGCGGCGCGAGGCGTCCCGGGTGACGATCCTGAGCGCCTCGACCACGCCGTCGACGACCTCGTGCTCGCGGCCGCTGTAGAGCCCCTCCGTGTTCTCGCGGACGATGATCTGGTCGACATCCTGGTAGCGGGCCAGCGTGTTGCCCGGCATCGAGCGCACGGGCCGGACGCAGGCGAACAGGTCGAGGGACTGCCGGAGGAGGACGTTGACGCTGCGCCAGCCGCCCGCTACGGGCGTCTGGAGCGGCCCCTTGATGGCGATCCGGTTGCGGCGGATGGAGTCGATCGCCTCGTCGGGGAGCGGCGACAGTCCCTGGTCGACCGCCGTGCTGCCGGCCACGACCGGTTCCCATTCGATCCGGCCGCCGGTGACGAAGTCGACCGCGCGCACCATCGCCTTGCTGACCTCGGGGCCGATTCCGTCTCCCGGGAGGAGAGTGACCGCGTACTTCAAGCCGCGTCGTCGACCATCGCCTCGATCAGGCAGGGGCCCGGTTCCGCGAAGCCGCGTTCGAGCGCCTCCGTCAGTTCCTCGCCGGTCCGCACCTGAACGGCCGGCATGCCGAAGCCGCGGGCCAGGTCGAGCCACTCGACGCGGGGGCCGGAGAGGTCGGTCAGGTTGACGCTCTGTGGCCCGAGCTCTTCGACCCCGGCGCGGTGGAGCTCCACCTGGAGGATGCGGTAGACGTCGTTCGCGAATACCAGGTTCACGACGTCGACGCCCTCGCGGACCTGGCTCCACAGCGCCTGGATCGTGTAGAGGCCGCTGCCGTCGCCCTCGAGGTTCAGGACCTTGCGGTCCGGACAGGCGATGGCGGCGCCGAGGGAAGCCGGCAGGCCCATGCCGATGGCGCCGCCGTTCTCCTGGAGGTAGGTGTGGGCCGGCGCGTTCATCGTCGCCGGATAGAAGCCGGCGCCGGCGGTGATCCCCTCGTCCATCACGATCGCCTGCTCGGGCAGGGTAGCGGCGATTGCCTGGGCCGCGACCCGGACGCCGATGGACCCTGTGGGCGTCGGTGGCCTCTCGACCGTCCGGGCCGGAGGTTCCTCCTTCGCGCCGAGCGCGCCAGCGAGCTCGCTGAGGGCGTGGCCGCTGTCCTCCGTCGGGTGGCTGAGGACGACGACGTCCGTGGACTCCGGGATCAACCGGCTGACGCCGCCCTCGTAGCCGAAGAAGGCGACGGGGTCGAGCGCGCCGGCCAGGACCACGGTGTCAACGCCGCGAAAGAAGTCGACCGCCGGTTCGGGGAAGTAGGGGACGCGCGGCAGCGGTGGCAGATGCGGACCGCGCTCCATGCGTCCACAGAAGGTCTCGGCGGCGAGGCGGCAGTCCGTCTTCGCCTGCACCCTGGCCGCCTCGCGCTGGGCGGCTTCCGTGAAGCCGGAGCTGCCGAGCATCAGCATCGTTCGCTCACCTTTCAGAGTGGCGATGCGGGCTCGATCGACCGCTTCGGGGCCTACAAGCGCGGCGGGCGGGGGAGTTGGTTCGACGATCGGACCGTATGCCTCGTTCCACTGGCAATCGGTGGGCACGATCAGGGTGGCGATCTGGCCGGGATGACGGCGGGCCGCCGAGATCGCGTCCGCCATGTCGCGGGAGATGTGTTCGGCCGAGGCCGCGGTGCGCTGCCAGTCGGACACTGCCCGGACCAGACTCTCGACCTCGGTGTTGAGCGGCGGGTCGTAGTTCCGGTGCCAGGTCGGGTGGTGGCCGATCACGTTGACGAGGGGAGTGCGTCCGCGGCGGGCGTTGTGGAGGTTCGCGAATCCGTTCGCGAAGCCCGGTCCGAGGTGGACGAGAGTCAGGGCGGGTTTGCCGGTCATCCGGCCGTAGCCGTCGGCTGCGCCGGTGGCCACTCCCTCGAACTGGGCTAGCACGCCGCGGACGCCGGGAATCTCGTCGAGCGCGGCGACGAGGTGGATCTCCGAGGTGCCCGGATTCGCGAAACAGACTTCGACGCCGGCGTTTGCGGCGGTCCGGAGCATGGCCTGGGCGCCGTTCATCGGAGCGGGAGGGTAGCAAGCCGCCTCATCGGCGCTCGCGTCCTTCTTGCGCTTCCGCGGTCGGGGTTCGGGACTCGAGCGGCAGTGCGGTCGTGCGCTTGATCTCGTTCAGCACGATGCTGGTGAGCAGGCGGTCGACGCCGGGGATGGCGGCGAGTTCGTCCGCCAGGATGTGCTCGAGGTGCCGGTAGTCGCGGGCCACGATCTTCAGCAGGTAGTCGTGCTCGCCGGTCAGGAAGTGGCACTCGAGCACTTCGGGGAGCTCGCTGATCACCTGGCTGAAGCGGCGCACCGCGTCCGCCTGGTGGTGCGTGAGGAAGACCTGAACGAAGCAGAGCAAACCGAGATTCACGGCGTTGCGGTCCAGCAGGGTGACCTGACGCTGGATCACGCCGCGGTCTTCGAGTTTCCGGAGGCGCTTCTTCAGGCCCGAGGCGGAGAGTTCGACCCGCCGGGCGATGTCGGCATCGGTGCGGTTCGAGTCCTCTTGCAGCAACTCGAGGATCGCGTAGTCCGTGGCGTCGAGGGGGCGGCCGACCGAGCGCTGCGACTCGGTGCTCTGGTGGTTGCTCTTGGAGTCCATTGGGCGGATTCTTGCACAGAGTGGGAGTTGGCCCGGACGAGAGTGTGGAGAGTGGAATCTTCACTTGTTCGCACCTGTTGGTTCTGATAGCGTCCCGCAAGTGGCTGTTGAGATACATCGTGGCACCAGGAACGGCGCCTTCCCTCCGCCGATTGGCGGGCAGCCGCCTCGGCAACCCACGATGGCGCACCTGCTGGCGCCCTGGCTGCGCGGCCGCGAACGTTCCCTGCTGCGTCGCTTGGTGAACCAGGGTGCTCGCCGCGACGTGATGTCGCTGGCCGGCGGCCTGCCGGCGGTGAACCTGTTTCCGGCCGAAACGTACGGCGCGAAGCTGTGCGAGCTTCTGGCCGACCCGTGCTCCGTGCAGTACGGGCCGCCAAGCGGGGCGCTGAAGGAGCAGGTCGCTCTCCTGATGCAGCGGCGCGGCGTTCCGTGTCGCCCGGAGGAGATTCTGATCACGGCGGGCGCCCAGCAGGCGTTGCAGGTCGCGGTGGAGGCGCTGGTGGCAACGGGTGAATGCGTCGCACTCGAGCGCTTCGTCTACACCGGCATCCGCGAAGCGCTCGCGCCGCATTCGCCGCGGCTTCTCACGCTGCCCAGCAGCTTGGACGACGGGCTCGACGTGGAGGCCCTGGAGCGGTATCTGCTGGCCGGGGAACGGCCGCGTCTCGTATACGTGATTCCGGACGCCCACAACCCGCTCGGGGTGAGCTTGACCCGGGAGAAACGTGAGCGGCTCGTCGTTCTGGCCGAGGACTACGACTTCGCGATCGTCGAGGACGATCCGTATGGCCTGCTGTGCTGCGACGGGGAGTTCGAGCAGCCGCTCGCGGCTCTCGACTCGGAGCGGGTCATTCACGTCGGCACGTTCTCGAAGATCCTGGCGCCGGCTCTGCGCTTGGGGTGGATGCGCCTGCCGCGGCCGCTGGTCGACACGTTCGCGGCCGTCAAGGAGGCGGGTGACCTCGAGTGCTCCAGGCTGACCATGCTTGCCGTCGGCCGTCTGCTTGCCGAGCTCGACGTTGAACGCCACCTCGAGTTGTTGAGGTCCACCTACCGGAGCCGCCGGGACGCCTTGCTCGAAGAGCTGGCGGATCGCCTCCCGGACGGCTGCGCTTTCTCAGCACCGGCCGGCGGCATGTTCGTCTGGGTCGAATTGCCCCCGGGGACGGATGGAGAGCGACTGCTCGAGCGGGCCCTGGACGAGCACGGAGTGGCCTTCGTGCCCTCAGCGGCGTTTGCCGATGTCCACGACCTGGACGCGCCGGCCAATGCGGTCCGACTGAGTTTCTCGACGCTGGAGCCGGAATCGCTGCGTCGAGCCGTAGCGAAGTTCGCGGCCTGTCTCTGACGAAGGCGGCAAAGGAAGACAACGGGAGGAAAGAAACATGAGTTTGGGAGTAGCGGAGACAACAGGGACGGGGTATCTGGCGGCGAGCGCCCTCGCGGAAGAGGACTTCTGCCCGATTCTCGGCTTCGATCACCTGGAGCTTTACGTCGGCAACGCGAAGCAGTCGGCCGCCTGGTACTGCCACGCCTTTGGATTCGAGTGCACCGCGGTTCGCGGTCTGGAGACCGGAGAACGGGAGTGCGCGTCCTACCTCGTCGAACAGGGGGACATCCGCCTCCTCTTGACCAGCGGTCTCCATTCCTCGCATCAGGCCGCGCGCTCGGTGCGGCGGCACGGCGACTCGGTCGCGGTCATCGCGCTGTCCGTGCCGGACGCGGACGCGGCGTTCAGCGCCGCCGTGGCGCGTGGTGCCGAGGTGGCCGCGGTCCCGGCGACGGCCGCAGACACTCACGGCCGGCTCCGGCACGCGTCGATCCGTCTCTACGGCGACTGCGTCCTTCAGTTCATCGATCGCCGGGGCTACGGAGGCGTCTTCGGTCCCGGCTTCCGGGCGGCGCCCGTGATCCCCGGCGCCGCCGCCGGCCGCGGCTGCGGCCTGGTCGCGATCGACCACCTGGTGGCCAACGTCGAGCTCGGACGGATGAACGACTGGGCGGCCTTCTTCTCGCAAGTGCTCGGCTTCAGCCAGCTCGTCCACTTCGACGACGAGGCGATCTCGACCGAGTACTCGGCGCTCATGTCGAAGGTCATGCAGGACGGCACGGGCGCGATCAAGTTCCCGATCAACGAGCCGGCCGAGGGCCGGAAGAAGTCGCAGATCGAGGAGTTTCTCGAGTTCCATGAAGGGCCGGGCGTGCAGCACATCGCCTGCCGGACGAACGACATTCTCGGCACCGTCACGCGCCTGCGCGAGAACGGCGTCGAGTTCCTGCACGTGCCGGTCTCCTACTACGAGGACCTGGAGCAGCGGGTCGGGACGATTGACGAGCCCATCGATCGCCTGGCGGAACTCGGCATCCTCGCCGACCGCGACGAAGACGGCTACCTGCTGCAGATCTTCACCAAGCCGGTCGAGGACCGTCCCACGCTGTTCTACGAGATCATCGAGCGGCACGGCGCCACCGGCTTCGGCGCGGGGAACTTCAAGAGCCTGTTCGTCGCGCTGGAGCGGGAGCAGGCGGCGAGGGGGAACCTGTGAGCGCGGTCGAGGCTCCGCCGGTCCCGGTCGCCAGCGGGGACCTGACGACCGGCCGGGCCGACTTCATCGAGCGCGCGCAGACTCGGGGCGACCTGTTCGTCGAGCAGCCCTACGATCTCTACAGCGAGGCGAACCAGGAGACCTGGAGGCGGCTGTACCGGGCGCTTGCCGGGAAGTGGGAGCAGCATGCCCACCCGCGCTTCCTGGACGGCGTGGCGCGTCTGGGCCTGGATCCGGATCGCATCCCGAGGCTCGAGGACGTCAACCGCTTTCTCGAGCCGCTGAGCGGGTTCAGGGCGCGGGCGGTCAGCGGCTACGTGCCGGCCTACCTGTTCTTCGACTGTCTGCGCCGCCGGGAGTTCCCGACGACGATTACTGTCCGCGACGGCGACCGGCTCGACTACCTTCCCGAGCCGGACATCTTCCACGACCTGGCCGGGCACGTGCCGATGCACACGGACCCGGCCTTCGCCGACGTGCTGGTCCGCTTCGGAGACGCGGCGCGGGCGGCGGCACTGCGTGCCGGGGACGGCGATTGCCGGAGCGTCGCCGGAGTTTCCAGGGTCGAAGGGGCGCTCAGGGCACTGGCGCGGTTCTTCTGGTTCACGATCGAGTTCGGCCTGATGCGCCGTCCGGTCGGCGCGGGACTCTGCGCCTATGGCAGCGGCCTCCTGAGTTCGGCGGGCGAGATCGGATACGCGCTCGAGTCTCCCAGGGTGCAGCGCGTGCCCTTCCAGCTCGAATGGGTCGTGAACCAGGGTTTCGAGATCGACTCGCGGCAGCCGCTGCTGTTCGTCGTCGACAGCTTCCGTCACCTGGAGCGCGAGGTGCGCCGGCTGGAGCGCTGGCTCGGCGAGGGTCGCCTGGACAACGTGGCCTCCGGCGAGCCGGCGGTCAGCCGGGAGGACCTGCGCTCCTTCCTGGACGCCGGGTTTCAGTAGCCCGGCGGGGGCTCGAAACCGCCGATGCGCCGGCTCAGCCGCCGGGCGAGGTCGAGGGTCGTGCGGTCCTCGAGGAAGGGCCCCGCGATCTGGAGTCCGACGGGCAGGTCGTCCGAAGCGGTTCCGGCCGGGATCACGGTCGTCGGCAGGTAGGCGACTCCGGTGAGGCCGACCCAGAACGTCTGCTCTCCGTAGGCGCGCTGCTCGCCATTGACGGTGATGCGGCGCGCGCCCATCGGTTCGCCGTGATCGTGGGGAATCGCCGTGGTCGGCAGGCAGGGCAGAAGCACGGCGTCCCAGTCCTTGAAGAACTCGTGCCACTTGCGGCGCATCTGGAGCCGGCGTTCGTTCGCCGACAGCCAGGCGCGGTGTCGCTGCGAGGCCCAGCGCGCGGCGAGCGCGCCTTCCTCTTCCTCGCGCAGGCCGCGCTCGGCGAGTTCCTCGATCTCCTGGTGGCTGAACCCGCCGCACATGGCGGCGCCCAGGAGCTGGCCGAAGACGCGCGTCGCGTAGTCGAACGTGAAGTCGGGTCGGGCCTCGCGATCGACGGTGGCGCCGGCGGCCTCCAGTGCTTCCGCGGCGGCCTCGAGGCGTTCCCGGACCCGGTCGTCGATGGGGCAGGACGGTTCCTCGAACCAGACGGCGACCCGGTAGTCCGAGATGTTGCCGTGGCGAGGCGGCGGCAGTTCCAGTCGGTAGCCGGAAGCGTGCCATTCGTCCGGCCCGGCGAGGAGGTCGAGCCCGAGTCTGAGGTCCTCGACGTTGCGCGCCATCGGTCCGGCTACGGCGATGTCGGCCTGGGTCAGGGTGCCGGGAGGACCCGGAATCTGGCCGAGAGCGGGCACGATGCCGTAGCTCGGCTTGTGGCCGAAGACGCCGCAGGTCGAGGCGGGGCCGCGGATCGAACCGCCGATGTCGCTGCCAAGTTCGAACGGAGTGAACCCGGCCGCCAGTGCCGCGGCCGATCCTCCCGAGGATCCGCCGGGCGTCCGTTCCAGGTTCCAGGGGTTGTTCGTCTGGCCGAAGACCGCGTTGTAGCTCTGCGTGTCGCCGGCGTAGATCGGCAGGTTCGTCTTGCCGAAGATGACGGCGCCGGCGCCGCGCAGGCGGGCGACCGGTACCGCATCGACCTCCGCGACATGGTCGCTGAGCTCGGGCGCGCCGGACGTCGTGCGCATGCCGACGGTCTGGAAGGAGTCCTTGATCGTCATCGCGACGCCGTGCAACGGGCCCAGGTTCCGGCCGTCCGCCAACGCCCGGTCGGCGGCGTCGGCCTCGTGGCGGGCACGGTCGGCGTCGAGGGTGACGACAGTGTTGAGAGGCGGGTTCAACCGTTCGACGCGGTCGAGCAGATGCTCGAGATACTCACGGGAGGAAACGCGGCGGGTCCGGATGGCGGTGGCCGCTTCGGTGGCGGACCAGTACGCAGCGTTCAGGGCCGGCGCCGGATCGGTGGAGATGACGGGAGAGAGTTCGCTCATGGCCCGCAGGCTAGCAGCGGCACACCCGATGGCACCTCGTTTGCAGCACAGTTGGCCTGATCGAATCAGGATGTGGACTATGGTGTCGGCTCACAGGGGACAGGCATGACAATCGTGAACCTCCATCCGCGGCTCTGCGGCAGGAGAGACTCCTGTCGGGCTTTGCTGGCCGTCCTCGCGGCGGCCTTGGCGTTCGGGTATCCCGCGGGAGCCCAGGAGCCGGACGCATCGTCCTCATCTGAGGTCGCTTTCGGCGAGGAGATCGACGTCCGGGTGGTCAACCTCGAGGTCGTCGCCGAGGACGGTGAGGGACGCCGCGTCCCGGGGCTCATGGCGGACGACTTCCAGGTGCTGGTAGACGGTGAGGAGGTCGATGTCGAGTACTTCACCGAGGTCTCGCAGGGGCGTGCGCGGTCGACGTCCGGCGCCGAGACGCCGCCGGCCGTGGGCGAGAGCGATGTCGTCGCCACGAACTTCCTCCTCTTCGTGGACGACGAGCGCACTCTGGTGGCCCAGAGGCGGCCCGTGTTGCGGGGGTTCGCGGACAGGCTCGGCCTACTGGATCCGGCCGACCGGGTGGCCGTCGTCGTGCAGAACGACGGGCGCCTGGAGCTCCTGAGTCCGTTCACGACGGACCGCGAGGCGACCCTGGCCGCACTCGGGAAGCTCGATCGGGGTCGACGTTTTCGCGGCCTGCTGGATTCCCGGCGAGTCCTCAGGACATTCACCGGAGGTCGTGGCGGAACGGCCGCGTACTTCCGCGATGCCGGGCCGCAGAGCTGGGCGTCCGAGGCAGCGGCGGACCTCGCTCGCCACGGCGGAGGCGTGACGGACTACTTTGACGGGGAAACGGGAACAGTCGGGCCGTTGGACAGCCGGACGGTCGTTGCCGAGAGCCTGGGCGCCGCAGGGGAGATCGTGGCGTCCGACCTTGTGTTCGCCGGCATGAAGCCCGACAGTTTCGAGCAGGAAGCGAGAGGCTCGATCCTCGAGCAGGATCTGAGCCTGTCGGTCGATGCCGTGGTCTCGGCGATGCGGGCGCTCGATCCGCCCGAGGGACGCAAGGTGCTTCTGCTTCTGCCGGGATACTGGCCGACCGGGGAGTTTCGGCCCTCCGGTCCGGGTGCCGGGCTGCGGACCGATCTCGAGTTACTGGACGGTCTGATCGACACTGCGAACCTGTTGGGTTACACGATCTATCCCATGGACCAGCAGACCGGTTCGCCGAACACGAGGCTGTGGCAGAACCTGCGCTACGTCGCGCGCGACACGGGCGGCTTGGCCTTCATGGCTGGGAGCAACATCTCGGCTCTCGAGCTGGTCGCCAGCGACACGTCGAACTACTACTGGCTGGGTTTCGTGCCGGAGTACCGGCGCGACGATCGCGTACACGACATCGAAGTCCGGGTACGAGCCCGCGGCGTCCAGCTGCGGGCTCGCCGGGGATACCTGGACCTGTCGCGAGTCGCAGAAGCCGACATGGAGGCTCAACGGCATCTCCTGTTTCCGCGGCAGCGGGAAGCGGACGAAATCGGGCTGAGGGTGAGAACCGGCACCGCCACGTCCCTGCGCGGGAAGCGAATGAGCGTTCCGGTCGATGTCGAAATCCCGGTCGGGAGCTTCACGGCGGTACCTTGGGACGGCCGGTACGTCCAGCGGTTGGAAGTGCGCTTCGCCACCATCGATCGCGACGGCTGGCGGGCGGAACAGCCGGCGATTCCTCTCGACCTGCGTCACGACGCCGCTCCTTCCCAGGACAGCGTGCACTGGTTCCGCGCCGACCTGGAGATGCGGCATCTGCCTCATACCGTGGTCGTCATGGTCCACGATCCCGTGTCGCGCCAGACGGCGAGCGCCCGTATCGAGGTGAAGCCCTGACGGGAACCCGGACCATCCGTAGCCCGCTCGCAGCCCTTGTGCTCGTACTGGGCTTCGGCTGGCCGGCGGCGGCTCAGCAGACGGGCGTACCGCAGGCCGAGCTGCTCTTTGGCGAGGAGATCGACGTCCGGGTGATCAACCTGGAGGTCGTGGTCGAGAACCGTGCCGGCGAGCGGGTGACCGGGCTCGACAGCGACGATTTCCGGCTTCTCGTCGACGGAGACGAGGTAGCTATCGAGTACTTCACCGAAGTCCGAGGCAAGCGGGCCGTAGCCAGCGGCAGGTCGGGCAGTCCGCCTTCGATCGGAGCCGGAGAAACCGTTGCCACGAACTACGTCCTCTTCGTTGATGACGACCACTCTCAGGTGGTCCTCCGGCGACCGGTGCTGCTTGGCTTTCGGGACCGGCTGGCGGAGCTGCCTGCGGGCGACCAGGTCGCGGTTGTCGTCCAGAGCGGGCGCCAACTGGAGATCCTGAGTGCGTTTACTACGGACCGTGAGGCGACCCGCAGGGCCCTCGGTGACCTCGACAAGGGCGGCCGCTTCGGTGGCTTTCTGCGCACCCAACGGCGCCTGCGGCTTGCCGACGATCATGGCTTGCCCGGAGGCGGAGACGCCGTTTCCTCCCGGGACTCCGTGTCGGCCGCGTCGATTCGGGGCGAGATCGATTCGGAGGAGTTGGCGCAAGCGGAGTCCTACGCCGGCGAGGGCTCACTGGACCCTGAGGCTCGATGGCCGGGCAGGGGTATAGCCACCTTCGCTCCGCTCGGTCCCCAGGGTATCCGGACGTTTGGACTTGGCGGTTGGGTGGCTCCCGACATGCAGTTCCGGGACATGCAGTTCTCCGTCGACGCGGTCGTTTCGACGATGCGGGCTCTCGACCCTCCGGAGGGTCGCAAGGTGCTCCTGCTGCTTGCGGGAAGCTGGCCCTCGGGGGACCTTGGGCTGGCCAGCATCGGAAAGTCGACGGATCTCCACCTCCTGGACGCTCTGATCGACACGGCGAACCTGCTCGGATACACCGTCTATCCCGTGGACCAGCAGGGCGGCCCCGGCGGATGGCTTTGGGCCAACATGCGCTACGTCGCGCACGGCACGGGCGGCAGGGCGTTCATGGCGGGGAGCAACGTCAAGGCCCTGGAGATCGTCAACGCCGACACGTCGCACTACTACTGGCTGGGTTTCGTGCCCGGATACGTGCGCGACGACCGGGCGCACGACGTCCGGGTCGAGGTCAAGCGGCCGCGCCTGCGGGTCCGGTCCCGCCGCGGCTACCTGGACCTGTCCCGGCGCGGGGAAGCCGGCATGGAAGCTCTGCGCGAGCTCCTGTTTCCGGCGGAAGCAAAGCCGGGCGGCGGTCCGCTGCTGGTCGAGGTCGGAGCAGCGGAAAGCGTGAAACGAAGCAGGATGAACGTTCCGATCACGGTCTACCTGCCGGTGGGCAGGTTCCCGGCACTGCCTTACGACGGGCAGTTCGTGCAGGACCTCGAAGTTCGCTTCGCCGCCGTCGACCGCGTGGGTCGGCGGACCGGTGCACCGGTGCAGCACCTGCGCCTCGGCGGCGCTTCCCTACCGGCCGCGGACGATGTCGTGTTGTACCGGACGTCCCTGTCTCTGCGCCGGTTGTTCCACGACGTGGTGGTCACCGTGCACGATCCACTGTCGCGAGAGACCGCCAGCGCGCGCATGCGGGTGGCGCCGCAAAGGGTCGAGCCGAATCCCTGACAGAATCGGCTGCGCGTGGGTTACTCCAACTCCCCCAGGTCTTCACTCGTACTCGCGGCTGCTCTGATCCTCGCCTGGACGCAGACGGCTGTAGCGCAGCCGCCGTCCGGGCAGTCGGACGAACCGGCTCCCGATCTCTTCTTCGGCGAGGAGATCGACGTCCGGGTGGTCAACCTGGAGGTGGTGGTCGAGGATCGGTCGGGCAACCGAGTGCATGGGCTCGACGCCGACGATTTCCGGATCTTCGTGGACGACCTGGAGGTGGGGGTCGACTACTTCACCGAGATCCTGGAGAACAGGGCGGTGGAGTCGCGCGGAGGCGAGGTGCCGCCGGCGATCGGCGAGGGCGATTCGGTGCCGACGAACTACCTCCTGTTCGTCGACGACGACCACACTCACGTCACGTTCAGGCGGCCCGTTGTCCGCGGGTTCGGCAACCAGTTGGCGAACCTCGGTCTGCGGGATCAGGTCGCGGTCGTCGTGCAGAGCCGCCGCCGGCTGCAGGTTCTCAGCCCGTTCACGACGGACCGCCGGCGGACCCGCGCCGCGCTGGCGGAACTCGAAAGCGGCCGTTCCTTCGGAGGTCTGCTGAGGTCGCCGCGGCTGATCGACCAGTCGCGCTTCGCCCGGAACGCGGAGGGCGGTCTGGCGCCGGGCGCCCGCTTCGACGAAGACCTCACCTCCGTAGCCGCCGACCTGCCGTTCGCGGCGATGGACCTGCCGAGCGCGGCGAGCGAAGCGCGGGCCGAGAGCCTGGCGCGGGATCTCGAGTTCTCCGTCACCGCCGTCAGCTCGACGATGCGGTCGCTCGACGTGCCGGAAGGTCGGAAGGTGCTCCTGCTGTTGGCGGGCGACTGGCCGGTCGGCTCGTTTCGGCTGGCGAGTCAGGGAATCGGACTCCGCTCGGACTGGAGCATCCTCGACGCGCTGATCGACACCGCGAACGTCCTCGGCTACACCGTCTATCCGGTGGATCAGCAGAAGCGGCCGAGTCTGATGCGCTGGCAGAACCTGCGGCAGATCGCGGAGCAGACGGGCGGCAGGGCCTACGTGGCCGGGGCGAACCTCGGAGCGCTCCGGAGGGTCAGTGAAGACACCTCGAACTACTACTGGCTCGGCTTCGTGCCTGAGTACCGCCGCGACGATCGGGCGCACGAGGTGCGGGTTGAGCTCCGGCGGCCCGGCCTGCGGGTCCGTTCGCGCAGCGGCTACGTCGACCTCTCGCGCCGGGCCGAAGCCGACATGGAGACGCAGGGCCGGCTACTGTTCCCCGAGGAAACCCGTACCCACGGAGAACCGGTGCTGCGCGTGGAGGTCGGCGAGCCGGAACCGACCGGGCCGTTTCGCCGCAAGATGCTGGTGCCGGTGACCGTCTACATCCCGGTGGGCTACTTCCCGGTGTTTCCCTTCGAGGATCGGTTCCTGGCCCGGCTTGAACTCCGCTTCGCCGTCGTCGACCGGAACGGACAGCAGGCGCGGATGCCGGTCATTCCGCTCAACCTGGCCGGCGGGACACAGCCGGCGCCGGATGCGGTCGTGTCATACGACACCGTCCTGACCCTGCGCCGTAGGCCTCACGATCTCCTGGTTTCGGTGCACGACCCGGTGAGCCGCCAGACCGTCAGTGTGCGGACGCAGGTCAGGTCGCGGATGGACCCGACGACGACGGGCGGCTCGCCATGAGCCTGATCGATGGCGTTGGCTGCCCCTTGATGGGGCCGAATCCGGACGGCGGCTCGCCATGAGCCTGATCGATGGCGTTGGCGGCGCCTTCGTGTTCAGCGAGGACCCGAAACGGCTCGCCGACTGGTACACGGAGCACCTCGGCATCGAGTTCGAAGGCAGCGAAGAGTTCGGGGCCTTCTACGTCCGCTACGTGGCCGCGGACCCGGAGGATCCCGCGTGGGTCATGGACACGACGTTCGCGATCATGAAGGCGAAGCGTCCGGTGCCACGGATGGCCCGCAACGAGGGCGTGGGGCAGGGCGACATGTACGGCGATCAGCCGTTCATGGTCAACCTGCGCGTTCGGGACCTCGCCGCCCTGCTGGCACACCTCGCTGAGCGGGGCGTCGAGCCCCTTCGCACGGACGACGAGGGCTACGCCCTGTTCGCGTGGATCCTGGACGGAGACGGGAACCGGGTCGAGCTGTACCAGCCCCGCGTCGAAGCGGCCCTCAGCGCCGCGCAGGCCTGATTGCCGCAGCCCCGAAACCCGTCGCAAGCGCCGCGTTTCGGCCCATCCCGTCCTGACCGGCGGCCTCTCGCCGCAGACTTGCTACGCCGCGTTCCGCGGCGAGATGCTGCTAGTCCAGGCCCAGGCAGGCGTCCTTCGCGCCGGCCGGGTTCATTGCTTCGGCGCCTTCGCCGATGTAGGCGATCTTCCCGTCCTTGCCGACCACGTAGGTGACGCGGTTGGCGGCCGTGGGGAATCGCTCCATCATGCCGCCGTACTGCTTGGCGACTTCGCCGCCGGCGTCGCTCAGGAGCGCGAAGTCGAGCTCCAGCTCCTCGGCGAACCGCTTGTTTTCGTCCAGCACGTCGGTGCTGATGCCGAACACGATGGAATCACTGCCCGTGAAGTCGGAGATACCAGCCTGGTATCCCTTCATTTCCATCGTTCAGCCGGCGGTGAAGGCCTTGGGGAAGAAGGCCAGGACGACGTTTTTCTGGCCGGCGAAGGAGGACAGGGTCACCTGGCTGCCGTCGGTGCTCGGCAGGGTGAAGTCCGGCGCGGCGTCGCCGACGGCGAGGTTCGCGGCGCCGGCACTCGCCGAGGCGAGCGTGACGGCGCTAGCGAGCATTGCGGCGGGCACGAGGCATCTCATGGGGTTCTCCGTTCTCGGTACCGCCCTACTCTTCGAACTCCGGACGGCGTTGCGCTTGGTGGTCGTGGCGGCGGGAGTGTAGCTTAGACTGGCAGCTCGCTGCAGCCGACCTTCCAGGAGGGAGTTGAGCAGATGATGAAGACGAGGTCGAGCAGATCATGAAGACGATTGGACACCGCATCGCTTCCCCCGCGGGCGCCGCCGCACTGTCGGGTGCGGTGCTGCTGCTGCCCGCCGCCCTGTCCGCCGCGGACGGCGCCGGCGACATTCCGCGGACGGCGAGCGGACGACCGGATCTCACCGGCGTCTACGACATCGCGACGCTGACGCCACTCGAGCGCGATCCCAAGTTCGGGGACAATCTGTATCTGTCCCCGGAAGAGGCCGAAGAGATCGCGCGGACGGTCGCCGACCGCCGGGCCGCCGACCTCGAGGCGAGCGACCCGACCCGGGAGGCGCCGCCGCCGGGCGGCGACGGCTCCCCGGGCGCCGCGGGCAACGTCGGCGGCTACAACGACTTCTGGCTCGACTACGGCAGCCGCTCGATCTCGATCGACGGCCGGTTCCGCACGTCTCTCGTCTTCGATCCGCCCAACGGCCGCCTGCCGGAGATGACGCCGGAGGCGCAGCAGAAGAGGATGGCGTTCTTCACGCTCTTCCGCGAAAACACCGGCACCGCCTGGTGGCTCGAGAACGACGGACCGGGTCCGTACGACGACATCGAGCAGCGTCCGCTCGGCGAGCGGTGCATCCTCGGATTCGGTTCGACCTCCGGCCCGCCGATGCTGCCTACCGCCTACAACAACCTGAAGCGGGTGGTGCAGACCGAGGACTACGTGATGATCCTGGCCGAGATGATCCACGACGCCCGGATCATCCGGATCGGCGGCGCCCACCTGCGGGACGGCATGACGGCCTACATGGGTGACTCCGTGGGTCGCTGGGACGGTGACACTCTGGTGGTCGAGACGAGGAACTTCGGCAAGAAACCCGGCATGTACACCTACGGCGCCGGCGAAAGCCTCAAGGTCACCGAGCGCTTCAGCCGGATCGATGAAGACACGCTGAACTACAGCTTCACGGTCGAGGATCCGACGACCTGGGAGAAAGCCTGGAGCGGCGAGTTCCCGTGGCCGGCCGCGGATGGCAGGGTCTACGAGTACGCCTGCCACGAAGGCAACTATGCGATGGGCAACATCATGCGCGGCGCCCGGCTGCTCGAGGCCGATGCGGCCGCCGCGGCCGGCGGCGGCGGCGAGTAGCGTTCCGGAGGGCCGGTCGGCCGGCCTGGCGCTGGCGGCCGCCGCACTGGTGGTCGCCGGCTGCGCTGGGCCGAGGTCCAACGGGCCGGTGCTCGATGGCGTGCCGTCGGGCTTCGAGCTTCACCCGGCGTTCGCGCTCGAACTCGCGGCCGCCGAGCCGGTCACGGTCGATCCGATCGACCTTGCCTTCGACGAAAGGGGGCGGGCTTTCGTCCTCGAACTGCCGGGCTACCCCGACATGGAGCGGCCGGCCCGAATCGTCGAACTCGCCGACCGCGACGGCGACGGAACGTGGGACCACCGCCGGTTGTTCGCGGACGATCTCGGCATGGCGGATTCGATCCTGCCGTGGCGCCGGGGGCTGCTGGTGGCGGCGCCGCCGCACATCGTGTACCTGGAGGACACGGACGGCGACGGCAGGGCGGACCGCCGGGACGTGCTTCTGAGCGGCTTCGCCGAAGGCAACCCCCAGCACAACGTGAACGCGCTCCGCTACGGCCTGGACAACTGGATCTACGGCGTCAACGGTGGCAACGGCGCCCGCGTCTTCTGGCCGGAATCGCCGGACGAGGTTGGATTGCCGCGCGCGGAAGAGGACATCGGGCAGGACGACTTCCGGGTCGACTTCGGCGCCCGGCGCTTCGAGCGCACCGGTCGTGGCGCCGGCGGCTTCGGCATGACCTTCGGTCCCTGGGGCCGCGTCTTCGGCACCCACAACCTGGACCACCTCAGCCAGGTCGTCATTCCGCGCCGCTACCTCGAGCCGCTGCCGGCGGCCTGGCAGGACGGCCGCCTGCGACTGGCGGCGCCTCCGGAGGGTGGTCCGGCCGAGCTGTTTCCGATCGGCGTGCGGCAGACGCGCCCGAACCACCCGGAGCAGTCCAGGAGCTTCTCGGCCGCGTGTTCGGTCACCGTGTATGCCGGCGGCGCGTTCGACGGCGTCGGCCTGGAGGAACAGGGAACCCAGGTGTTCATCGCCGACCCGTCCGCGAACGTGGTTCATCGCGCGGTCGTCGACACGGCCGGCGCGGCGGCGGAGGCGGTCAGGGGTCGGCCCGGAGTCGAATTCCTGGCCTCGACCGACCCGCTGTTTCGGCCGGTCAACCTGACGGTGGGGCCTGACGGCGCCCTCTACGTCCTCGACATGCATCGCGCCGTCGTTGAACACCCGGAGTGGATTCCCGACCCGATGGAGGCGGAACTCGACCTCTACGAAGGTGGCGATCGGGGCCGCATCTTCCGGATCGTGCCTGCCCGTGGACTGCCGGCTGCGTTCGAAGACTTCGCGGGTTTCGACCGCTCGCGCCCTGCGGACCTGCTCGATGCGTTGTCTCACCCGAACCGGTGGCGGCGCCTTGCCGCGCAGCGGCTACTGGTCGAGGAGTTCGCGGCGGCCCCGCCTGAGGCGCTCGTCGGGGACCTGCGGGAGATGCTGGAGAACGCGCAGCCGCTCGGGAGACTGCACGCGCTCTGGACCCTGAGCGGCTTCGGTGAACTCGACCGGGAGTCGCTCGAGGCCGCGCTCGACGACCCCGGCCCGGAGCTTCGGCGCAACGCCGTGCTGGCCTTTGAGGAGACGCTTCGGGACGACGCGCCCGCCAGTCCGCTGATGCCCCTCGTGCCCCGGGTCGTGGCCCTGATCGGCGATCCCGATCCGGCCGTGCGTCTCCAGGCGATGCTGACGTCCGGGATGCTCCTCCGGTCGGAGGTCGGGGGCGAGGCGCCGCTTCGGGGCGCGACGATGTCGGCGGTGGTGGCCGGAGTCACATCCGCGGCAGAGGAGGCGCCGGTGCCGGCGGAGTCGGCAACCGGGCAGCGTTGGCTCCGGCTCGCCGCGGCCTCCGTCCTCGCCGTAGATCCGGTCCGTTCGCTCGAGCTGTTGCTGACCTCGGGCGTCGCCGACGGCGAAGTCGTCGAACGGGTCGCGACTCTGCTGCCCGCGGAACGGTTGGGCGAGCTGATGGCGGGCGAGCCGGTGCTCCGGGCCCTGTCCGCCTCCGCTGAAGGCCGTTCCGGGGTTGGCGACGCCCTGCTCGCCGGCCTGACGGCCGCGGCCACCGGCGAGGGAGACCGAACGGTCGACGACTCAGCCCTGGCCGGTCCGTTGCGGCGCCTGCGGCAATCCGGCGACGACGTCCTCGCGGCCTCCGCCTGGCGCCTGAGTGCGGCTTTGGGGGCCGAGGCGTCTCCTGCAGAAGTCGGTCTTCTCGACTGTGCCGGCGTGCGGGCCGCGAACCCGGCCGGTGGCCTGGAGGAGAGGCTTGAGGCGGTGGCTCTCTTCGGTCTACGCCGGCACTGGCCGGCGGCGTCGGAAGAGGTCGTCCCGCGCTGCCCGGAAGCCGCCGACACCGCCGAAACTCGAGTCGCCGAGACGGTCCCGGTCGGAGAAACGTGGCTGGAGCGAATGGGTGCCCTGCTCGACGCGGACCAGCCCCGACGGGTGCAGCGAGCGGCGATGGCGGAGCTGGCGTCGGCGGACGAGGGGGCGGTCACGGCGTACCTGGTCGAACGCTGGTCGTACCTGGGACCGGACGCCCGGCGCGATGCGGGCAGCTACCTGATCCGAAGCCGGAGCCGGCACGGGGCTCTTCTCGACGCGCTCGAGAGCGGACGCATCGGGCTCGGGGAGATGAACTTCATTCTGGAGCGGCGGCGCTTTTTGCTGCGCTCGCCCGACCAGGAGATCCGCCGGCGGGCGCGGGCCCTGTTCGACGATGCCGGCGTCGTTACCCGTGCCGAGGCGATCGAGGCAATGCGGCCGGCGCTCCAGCTCGACGGCGATCCGAATAGGGGAGAAGCCCTGTTCCACGAACTCTGCGCCCGTTGCCACCGGAGCGGCGGCGCCGGCAGTGGCCCGGGCCCGGACCTGTCCGGCGTCGGCCGCAAGAGTGCGGAGACCCTTCTGCACGACATCCTGGACCCGAACGCGGCGGTCGACGCCGCCTACGTGAACTACGTGGTCGAGACGACGGACGGCGAGGTCCACTCGGGTCTTCTGGCCGAGAGCGCCGGCGGCGGGATCGTCCTGCGGGCGGCCGAAGACCTTCTGGTCGAAGTGCCCGCCGAACGAGTCCGGGAGGTCCGCAGCGACAGTCTGTCCATGATGCCGGAGGAGCTCGAAGCGGGCCTCGAACCCGCCGACATGGCGGACCTGCTCGCGTTTCTGAATCGCTAGCGCCGCGCCGCCTCGATCTCGAGGAATCGCTCTTTCAGCCGGACCGCCTGGTCCCGGTCCAGCACGAGGTAGATCTCGTTCGGCCTCGGTCCGCGGCGGAGGTAGTCGTAGAGATAGCCGGGGAGCTTGTCGTGACGGCCGAGGATCCGCCAGAACGCTTCGGTCGCGAGGCCGCGGGCGCGCTCGGAGAACGGCGTCACGACCCGGTGCTCGAACCGCCGGAGATCGTGCATCGCCTCGAGTGCCAGGTAGTTGAGCCGGCGGGTCGTCTCGTCGACCGGGTAGGACAGGATGGAGCCGAAGGGCATCGGGTCGCCGAACCAGGGTGGCAGTGACTCGAGCGCGGTGTTCGGCCCCAGGGGATAGGGCTCGGCGCGGGTCGCGTGGTTCGTGTAGAAGAGGAGGCGACCGTCCCAGCCGTTCTGTTCGATCGCCTCGATCAGGGCGACGGTCGCGTACTGGTGGTCCGGATGGCTGTCGAGCAGCGGGTTCGCCGTCGCGATCAGTTCGGCGCCCGTCCAGTCCACCTCCCGGCGCAGGTCCGCGACGAGTTCGGACCAGGTCGACGTGAACGGCCGCGTGGCCAGTTGCGGTTCCGTGTTCAGCCGGCGGAAGTGGGCCGGTTCCTCGAGGTCGGCGAGGATCGAGTCGACAGTCTCGGGCCGCTGCTCGTAGAGGCGGCGGAGGGTGCCGTCGAAGTAGCCCAGGTTCCGCGCCCGATTGAACGGAACGTCGCCCAGGAAGGGCACCGTCAGGCTGTCCCAGGTTCGCATCCAGCCCTTGATCCGGTAGTGCTCGCCGATGTCAGGGAAAAGGCCGCCATAGTTCATGCCGCCGTAGTCGCCCGCCGTGACGGTGACGACGTCGGAATGCGTCGTTGCATAGAGGCCGAAGGCGGCGATCTCGGCGTCGTCCGGGTGGGGCGCGACGACGAGAACGCGGGTCGCCTCGTCGATGGGCGGGTTCTCGAACACGACCAGGCGCGTCGGTCCGAGCTGCCAGCCGATCTGCCGGCCGACCATCTCGATTCGGTCGGCGCCCGCCGCGGGCGAGACATTCAGGTAGCGGCGGCCGGTCGAGCGCGGCGCGAAGGACTGGGTGAAGCTCCGGCCGTCCGCGCGGAACTCGATGCTGGGGGATAGCGACGGCAGCAGGGGTCTGGTCCTGGCCTGGAGCTCCAGCAGAGCTGTGATGTTTCGGCGCGGTGCCTCGCCCGGCCAGTCGAAGCCGTCCCGGCCGAGGCGGACCTCCCAGGTCGTGCCGTCGCGCCGGTCGAGAGCGTAGTCGTGGGCCTGCCGGGGATCGTGGCGGAAGAAGTTCCGGTAACCGCTGCCCCGGCAGTGACCGAACAGCCCGACCGCCAGGACCGCGGTCAGCACCAGGGCGATGTTTCGCCGCTCGCGGGTCATCTCTGGTGGGTTCAGGGCCGGGAAGGCGGTGGCGGTGCGCCGATGTAGCGGCAATGGCCGCGATCACCGAGCAGATCGTCGATCTCGGAGGTCACGGCATCGTCGACGGGCGCGCGGCTGCCGTTCGCACCGGCGAGTACCGTGCGGTCCCGGAGTTCCAGCTCGAATTCGACCTCGACGCCGCCGTTCCTGCCCCGGCTGCGGCGCCTGTCGAGCAGGTCGCGCAGTTGTTCCAGCTCTTCGTTCAGGGGCTCGTCCCGGGTTTGGGCCTCGCCCCGGAGGTCGAGGTGGATGCGCAGGCGGCGGGCGAGTTTCACCGGCGCCTCTTCGACCGGCACGACCTTGCTGACCACCAGGTTCGGTTCTTCGCGCCGCCGGTCGACGCGCCCGGTGAAGAACAGCACCGCGCCGCGCTCCAACTGTTCCTCGTACTCGGCGTAGGCATCGGCGAACAGCACGCCCTCCACGCGCGCGCTCTTGTCCTCGAGCTGGATCATCGCCATCTTCTGGCCGGGATTGCGTCCCTTCCGGGTGCGGGTGGTGCGGAGCGAGCCGAGCAGCGCCCCCAGGACGACCTCCGTGTCGGCCGGCAAGGCCTTCAGTTGCTCGACGTTCACGTTGCCGAAACGTTCGAGCAGGTCGCGGTGGTCGTCGAGGGGGTGGCTGGAGGCGAAGAACCCGAGCGCCTCCTTCTCGTGCGCCAGCAGTTCGCCGGCGCTCCATGGCGGCACCGCCGGCAGTTCCTGGCGGGCGTCGTCATCGGGCTCGGGCGAGTCCTTCGAACCGCCCCCGAACAGGAGGCTGGCCTGGCCGCTCTCCCGGTCGGCCGCCGCTCGCTGCCCGGCCTTGACCGCGGCGCTCAGCGCATCGATCATCGCCGCACGCTGGTCCTTGCCGTGGATGCCGTCGAAGGCGCCGGACTTGATCAGCGCCTCGATCGTCGAGCGGTTGACGGTCTGGAGCGGCACGCGCCGGCAGAAGTCCCAAAGGCTGCGGAAGCGGCCGCCTTCCTCGCGCGCCTCGAGGATCGCCCGCACCGCCTTCTCGCCGACGCCCTTGACCGCCGACAGGCCAAAGCGGATGTGTCCGTTGCCGCTTGCCTGCTCCTCCCCGGGCTCGAACACGACATGGAAGCGGACGCCGGAGCGGTCGATGTCGGGCGCTCCGACGTCGATGCCACGGCGGCCGCCGGGGAGCTTCACGCGCGCGCACTCGTCGACGTAGTGGACCAGCTTGTCCGTGCTGTCGGCGGCATAGGTGAGGACGGCCGCCATGTACTGGACCGGGAACCAGGTCTTGAGGTACGCCGTCTGGTACGCGAGCAGGGTGTAGCCGACCGAGTGGGACTTGTTGAAGCCGTAGCCCGCGAACTCCTCGATCAGCCCGAACAGTCTGGTCGCCTGCTGCTTCGGGAGTCCCTTTGCCAGCGCGCCGGCGACGAAGCGCTGGCGGGCCGCGTTGATCGTCTTGCGGCTCTTCTTGCTGATCGCCTTGATCAGCGTGTACGCCTCGCGGAGCGGCACGTCGCCCAGTTCGTGGACGATCTGCATGACCTGTTCCTGGTAGACCATGATGCCGTGGGTGTCGGCCGTGTGCCGGTCGACGATCTCGTGGACCTGGGGGGTCTCCTCGCGGCCGTGCTTGCGGTCGCAGTACCTCGGGATCAACGCCATCGGCCCGGGACGGAAGAGGGCGTTGGCGGCCACCAGGTCCTCGAGCCGGTCGGGCTTCATCTGCAGCAGCAGGTTGCGCATACCCTCCGATTCGAACTGGAACGTACCGGCGGTGTCGGCGCTGGAAAAGACCTGCAGGACCGTGGGGTCGGCGAGGTCGATGTGGTCGAGGTCGAGTGGGTGCCGGCCCTCGGGGCAGGTTGGAACCGCTTCGGCGATCGCGCCGGGCGGCAGGGTCTCGCGCACGAGCTGGCGGCAACGCTCGATGATGGACAGGGTCGTCAGCCCCAGAAAGTCCATCTTGAGCAGGCCCATCTTCTCGACCGTGGGCCCGTCCCACTGGGTCACCAGCACGTCCTTCGAGCCCTGGGTGCGGCTGGTGGCCAGCGGCACCAGGTTCTCGAGGGGCTGGGTCGCGATGACCAGCCCGGCCGCGTGGACGCCGCTGTGCCGGGTGATCCCCTCGAGTTCCTGGGCCGTGTCGATGACTTCGCGGACCTGTTCGTCGCTCTCGTAAAGCTCCTTCAGTTCCTTCTCGCGACCCAGGGCCTGCTCGATCGTGACACCGAGTTCGGCGCCAATCAGCTTCGAGATGCGGTCGACCTGGGCGAGCGGGAGCTCGTGCACGCGTCCGACGTCGCGGATCGCGGCGCGCGCCTTCATCGTGCCGAAGGTGATGATCTGGGCGACGTAGCCGTACTTCTCGCGGACGTACTCGAGGATCTCGGCCCGGCCGTCCTGGCAGAGGTCGATGTCGATGTCCGGGTACTCGCTGCGGTCAGGGTCGGTGAAGCGCTCGAACAGCAGGCCGTAACGCACCGGGCAGGCGTGCGAGAGCCCGAGCGTGTAGCCGACCATCGTGCCGACGCCCGAGCCGCGCGCTGTGGCCGGGATGTCGCGCTTCCTGGCTTCGTTCACGAAGTCCCAGACGATCAGGAAGTAGGCGCTGATCCGCTTGACGGCGAGGACCGAGAGTTCATGGTCGAGACGGCGGCGGTGCGCGTCCTCGACCCGGTCGCCGTAGCGCCAGACGAGGCCGGCCTCGCTGAGTTCGCGCAGCGCCCGGTCACAGTCGGCATGGAGGGCGTCCAGCTCCTCTTCGCCCGGCTGCTCGGCCAGCGGCTCGACGCGGTAGCCGGCGCAGAAGCGGTCGAACCAGGCCCCGCTGCCCGGTTCCGGCTCTGCCGTTCCCGCCGCCGGTGGAGGAGGCTCCAGGCGCTCGACGCGCACCAGCGGCGCGTGATTGGCGGAGAAGTCGAGTTCGACGTTGCAGCGGTCGGCGATGCGCCGGGTGTTCACCAGGGCGTCGACCGTCTCCGGCGCGCCGAAGAGCTCGGCCATCTGCTCGGGGCTCTTGACGTAGAGGTCCCTCGGGTAGTGGAGGCGGTCCTCCTGCTGCTTCGACTTGCTCGTCGAAACGCAGATCAGCGTGTCGTGGCTGTCCCAGTCCTCGGCAGTGAGGAAGTGCGAATCGTTGTCGCAGACGACGGGCAGGTCGAGGTCCGAAGCTAGGTGCAGGATCTGCTCGTTGACCTCTTCCTGCTCACGCGTGTCGTGGCGCTGCAGTTCGAGGTAGAAGCAGGGCTCGCCGGCCTCATCGGACGGGAAGGTGCGCCGGTGCCACTCGGCTTCCTGCCGGGCCCTCTCGTAGTGATCGTCGCCCCCGGTTTCGATGTGCTTTCTCAGGTGGTAGGCGAGGGAGGAGCCGAGGTGGCCATTGATCGCGATCAGGCCCTCGTTCCACCGCTCGAGCGTTCCCTTGTCCATGCGGGGCTTGTAGTAGAAGCCTTCGATGTAACTGTCGGACGAGAGCTTGACCAGGTTGCGCCAGCCCGCTTCGTTGCGAGCCAGCAGCACCAGGTGGAAGCCGCCGTCGGCGACGCCCTGGGTCTCCTTGAACCGGCGGTCGGACGTCTCCGTCCTGATGTCGGGCGCCACGTACGCCTCGATCCCCAGGATGGGCTTGACGCCCTTCTTCCGACAGGCCTCGTAGAAGGCGACGGCGCCGAACAGGTTGCCGTGGTCGGTGAGGGCGACCGCGTCCATGCCGAGGCCGGCGATCCGGTCCACCAGGGACTCCATCCGGTTGCCTCCATCGAGCAGCGAGTACTCGGAATGGAGGTGAAGGTGGACGAAGTCCGGTGCCATGCGCGGGTGATGAGTCCACGCCGCGGCCGGAACCTCGAACCGGTCCGCCCCGGGCGGAGACAGCGCCTAGCTTCTCACCGGCGGCAGGCCGACGCAAGCGGGTGTGGAACTGGCCGCCAAACGGCTTCGCGGCGTTCTCTTGCGTCCTAGTCAGTGTGGCCGCGGCCTCGACCTCTGTCGACTGGAGTACGGCGCTGGCCCGGGCGCCGCTCCTGCCCCTGGCCGCGCTGTTCGTGCTGGTGATCCTCGCGGCCGGCAGGGAGCGAGGGGAGCTTCTCTCCTTCGACCCGGAGCGGGCGGTCACGGTGGATGTCGTCGTGCCCGTTCTTGGCGCCGCGGCCTGGCAGCGTACCGACGAAGGGTGGACGGCACGAGTTGACGTCCACGCGGTGGAACAGGCGGGGAGGCCGGTTGCCGGACCGGAGCGCGCCTGGCTCCGGTTGCGCGGCGAGGGGTCGCCGCCGCCCGAGCGACGGCTTCGCGTGCGCGGGTACTTCAGCCGGAGGCCGGCGTATCGCAACCTGAACCGGTCGCGGCCGGGCGACTGGGGGCTCAACGTGAAGAGCCTGGGGCTGATCAAGCCGATGGGAGGAGCGACGGCGTGGGGCCTTCGGGTCGCTGCCAAACTGCGGCAGCGCCTACTGCGCCCGCTCGACGAGACGCCGGGGCCTGGCGCCCTGCTGGCCCGGGCACTCGTGTTCGGCGACGCGCGGCGGGTGCCGCCCGAGTGGCGGACGGGGCTCCGTCGAGCCGGCCTGTCTCACCTGCTTGCCGTTTCGGGTCTTCACGTCGGACTGCTCCTGGGCGGCTTGTGGTGGCTCACGGGTGCGCTCCCGAGCCGGGTCGCGGCGGTCGGCGCGGTTGCGGTGCTGCTCTTCTATGGCTGCCTCGTCGGTCCAAGGCCATCGCTGCTCCGCGCGTCGGTGATGGCGCTGCTCGTCATCCTGTCGCTGTCCGTCGAGCGTCCGCCTCAGGCACTCAACTCTCTCTCCGCCGCGCTCCTCGTCATCCTGGCTTTCGATCCGCCTGCCGCATTCGATCTGGGCTTCCAGCTCAGCTTCCTGGCTACCGCCGGCATTCTGGTGTTGGCGCCCCGACTGCTGAGGTGGTGGCGGCGTCCTGCCTTCGCCGGACAGGCGCGGCCGACGATGGCCGGCCCGGAGGCCCTGATGGTCGGTCTGGCGGCGACGATCGCTGCTCAACTCGCCACCCTGCCAGCTACCGCCTTCGAGATCGGCCTGCTGACGCCGTTCTCGCCGTTGCTCAACCTGGCCTTCGTACCGCTCACCGCCGTCACGCTCGGCGTCTCGATGGCCTGGGTCGGTCTGGCGTTCGCGGCCTCGGTTCCCGTACTGGGGGAGATCCTGGGACCCGGTGCTCGCTTGCTCCAGGCGCTTCTCGACCTTCTCACCCTGCCGTTCGCGTCGCTCGCACACCTGCCGGCGGGCTCCTGGCTGGCCTTGCCCTTGAGCGTCGATCTGGTCGCCGCGCTGGCGCTCGCGATCTGGCTCGGCGTCCTGGTGTCCGGGTTCCGGCGCGCCCTGTGGGCGTTGGCGCTGGTTCTGGTTTGCACTCCGGCGCTGCCGGGGGACGAACCGAGCCTGGCGATGCTCGACGTGGGCCAGGGGGAGGCGATCCTGCTGCGGAGCGGCGAGCGAGGCCCCGTGATCCTGGTGGACGGCGGCGGCTACCGGCGGGGCAACTTCGCGGAGGCGGCGCTGCTTCAGGCTCTCGCGGCGGAAGGGGTTCAACGGATCGACCTGGCGATCCTCTCGCACGGCGATTCGGACCACTGCCGGGGACTGCTCGAGTTGACGTACTACCTGAGGATCGAGCGGCTGTGGGCGGTGCCGGTTGAACTTCGCGACGGATGCGGGCGAGCCCTCGCCGACCGCCTGGGCCGGCGCGTGCGTGGAGTGGGGCAGGGTGAAAGCGGCCAGTTCGGGGCCTGGAGCCTGGAGGTCCTCCATCCTCCGCCGGACCGCGCGGACGGCGGCAACTCCGCGTCGATGGTCGTACGGGCGTGCGTCGACCGGTCCTGCGCGTTGCTGACCGGGGATGTCGATCTCGCGGGCGAGCGGGAACTTCTCGCCCGGGCTCGGCTCTACGGGATCCCGCTCCGAAGCGACGTGCTGAAGGTTGGGCATCACGGCAGCCAGACCTCGACCGGTCCCGGGCTGCTGGCGTCGGTGAGGCCGCGCCTGGGCCTCGTGTCGGCCGGCCGACGCAACCCGTACGGCCATCCCTCGCCGGAGGTCGTGTCACGGATGGAGGACCGCGGAGTCCGGGTTCTTCGGACGGACCTCCACGGACGGATCGAGGTTCGCTTCCGCCGCGACGGTTCCGGCGGCCGGCGCCCGGTCGTGCGGGTCGCGGCCTGGCCGCGGCGCCAGGCGGAGTAGGGTCGACGCCGGAGCTATCCTGCAACGATGTCCTCGCCTCCCTGGCAGGTGATCGCTGTCCTCGGTCCGACCGCCACCGGCAAGAGCGCGTTCGCGATGGCGTTGGCCGCCGACCTTGCCGAACGGGGTCTCAACGTCGAGTTGATCAGCGCCGACGCGCTGCAGGCCTATCGGGGAATCACGATCGGCACGGCGAAGCCCGGACCGAGAGAGCGGACTCGGGTTCGCCACCACTTGATCGACGTCATCGAGCCGCACCAGGCGTTCTCGGCCGGGGCGTTCGCGCGACGCGCGGCGGTGGCGGTAGAGGAGATCGAAGCGCGCGGGGCGCTGCCGGTCCTGGTGGGCGGCAGCGGCTTCTACCTGCGCGCGCTGTTCGAAGGGCTGGCGCCGGTGCCGCCGGTCGGCGCGGAAGTGCGCGAGGCCTTGCGGGCGGACCTTCGCTCCCATGGACTCTGCAGGCTCGTCCGGGAGCTGCGGGAAGTGGATCCGGAGGGCGCCGAAACGCTTGCCCCGGGCGATACGCAGCGTGTGCTGCGCGCGCTCGAGGTGGTGAGGGCAACCGGCCGGCCGCTCACCGAGTGGCAGCGCCGGGGCACGGAGGGCCGGCTCGATCGAAGGCTGCTGAAGGTCGGATTGACCCTGCCGAGAGCGGTTCTGTACGATGCCGTGGAGAAACGGGCCAGACGCATGCTGGAGCGCGGCTGGCTGGCCGAGGTCGAGCGCCTGCGGGATACTTATCTCCCGGAACATGCGCGCGGGCGTGGCGGTTGCTCCCTCGGGGAGTTGCCGGCGTTCCAGGCCATCGGCTACCGGCAGCTTGCCGATCACCTTGATGGGAACTTGACGCTGGAGCAGGCCTTGGAGGAAACGGTCCAGGCGACGCGCCGCTACGCCAAGCGACAGGAGACGTGGTTCCGGAAGGAGTCGCAGGTCTGGTGGATCGACGCGGCGGCAACCGGCGACCCGGAGCGGGCGCGGAGGCGGATCGTCGAAGCGCTGATCGACGACCGGCCGTTCGAGGCGGCGCCGTGAGCGCCGCGGGCCGCATGGCGGCGCTGCTCGTCGCCTGCCTGTGGGGCGTTGCCTGCGTGACGACCGCCATTGTCGAAGCGCCACCTGAGATCACTGAGCTCGACACCGGCGTTCGCTCTTTCCTTCGTGAACCGCTTCTCGGCTACGACGGCAACATCCCGGAGCAGAGCCGCTACGAGCTGGCTGGCGCGTCGGCGGCGCTGAGGCGCGGCGAGGTCGAGGTAGCCCGTACCAGCGCGGAGACGCTGCTCGGCATCGACCCGACGCTGTTGCCGGCCTCAGTGTTGCTGGCCCAGACCCACTTCGCGGCCGGTGAGAACGCGCTGGCGGTCGACCTCCTGGCGGCGCCGCTGGCGGCTCGTCCTGGCTACACGGCGGGTCAGCTCGTCTATGCGCGGGCGGCGGAACGGACCGGTCACGCGGTCGCCGCCTATCGGGCCTACCGGAGCATCGCGGCCTTCGACGAGGTCGCGGCGGAGCGCGCCGGGGCGCTCAAGAACGAGGCCGTTGCAGAGTTGAGCGGCCGGATCGCCGCGGCCATCGATGGCGGCGGACTTGCGGACGCCGGAACGGCGCTCGAGACCCTGCGCGTCTGGGCGCCGGGCTACCCGGCGGCCCTCGACCTGGGCCGGCGCCTGGCGTTGGCGCGGGGGGACACCGGCGCCGAACTGGCGGCGACGCGCGAACTCGTTGCGGCCGGCAACGACTCGCTGGACGTGCTCCATCGCCAGGCGGCGCTGGAACTCGAGGCGGGCGACGCCCGCCGGGGACTCGAGCTGTACGAAGAGCTCGCCCAACGGCATCCCGGCAACAGCGAGATCGCTGCGGGTCTGGCCGCGGCTCGCTTCACCTGGCGAACCAGGCTGCTGCCGGAGAGCGTGCGTGAGCTCTTCGAGGCCTCGAGCCTCCTGCGCGGCGACTTCGCGGCGCTCACGGCCTGGCTCGTGCCTGGCATCCGAACCGGGCCGGCCGGCACCACGGTGATCGTCAGCGACATCCTGGAGCATCCGCATCGTCGCGAGATCGCGCGGCTCCTCAACCTGGGACTGATGGAGCCGGCGGACGCGGCGGTGCGCCGCTTCGGGCCGAACAACTACATGCGGCGCGGTCCGGCACTGGCCGCGCTGCTCCGGATGCCGGGCCGGGTCGGCGGCGGTGCGGCCTGCGTCGGCGAGGCGGGCGGGCCGGCCGCGGACGACGTGGACGTCGTGTGTGAGGCTGCCCTGCGCTGCCGGCTTATCTCGGAACAGGCGGATTGCCGCCCTGAACGGGCGATCTCGGGGCCGGAGGCGGTGGAAGCACTGCGCCGGACGCTGCATCTGATTCAGTAACGTCGTCGATCGGCAACGTCGAACCCGCCGTGCCGATCGGGGCACGGTCGCCACGAATCGACCATCCGGAGCTACCCATGACCGAAGCCGCTTCTTCCGTCGTCAACCCTGCCTCCGCCGTTGCGACGCTCGACCGGGAGCGGGCCATCGTTGTGGTCATCGACCTCCAGGGTCGTCTGGTGGACCTGATGGACCGGTCCCGGATGCTGCTCGACGGCACCGCGAGGCTGCTGCGTCTGGCGCAGTTGTTCGACCTGCCAGTGATCGTCACCGAGCAGTATCCGCAGGGGCTGGGGTCGACTCGCGAAGAGGTGGAGGCGGCGATTCTGGAGACGGATCCGGACGGCGACCGCACGTGGCGGGTGGAGAAGGACTCCTTCGGCTGCTGCGGCGTGCCGGCGTTCGAGGAGGCCCTGGATGCCGCCAGGCCGGGACTGCCGGCGCCCGAGCGCCAGGTCGTCGTGGCGGGGATCGAGGCGCACATCTGCGTCGTGCAGACCGTGCTCGATCTGACGGCGCGCGGGACCGACGTCCACGTCTGCTGGGACTGCGTCAGCTCGCGCGGCGAGGAGTACCGCCGCCACGCGCTCGAGCGGATGGGCAACGCGGGCGCCCAGATCACGAACCACGAGTCTGTGGCCTTCGAGCTCGCCAGAGACAAGAACCACCCGCAGTTCAAGGGCGTGAACCGGCTCCTGAGAGAAGGACAGATCGCTTGACGCTCGCCGGCCCGCGCCTTGCCCGGGCCGTGTTGCCGGCGTTGCTGTGCCTGCCGGCTGCCGCGCAGACACCCGCCGGCACGGGCGACGCGGAGGCAGTCCGCGCGACCTTCGAGGCGTATCGCCAGGCGTTGATGGCCGGCGACGGTGAGTTGGCGGCCTCCCTGGTCGATCGGGAGACCGGCGAGTACTACCGGCAGCTCAAGCGGCTGGTGCTCGAAGGAAGCGAGGAGGAAGTCCGCCAGCGCACGTTCGTCGACCGTTTCCTGGTCGTCGCCTTCCGTCATCAGTTCGGCAGCGACGAACTGGCTGCGATGGAACTCGCGGACGTGATCGTGCGGGCGATGGATCTCGGCTGGATCAACTCGACAGCGATCGAGCAGCTCGCGGTCGGCCCCATCCGGATCGAGGAGAACGGCCGGATGGACGGAAGCGAGGCCGTGGCTGCGGCCCGAACCCGGGCGTCGCTCGAGGACCCTTCCCTCGCCGGCGGGATGGATGAACTCGAGTACCGCTTCGTGAACGAGGATGGGCAGTGGAAGTTCCGGTTCAGCTCTTTCGTCTCTTCGATCGACGGTGTGATGCGGAATCTCGCGGCGCAACTCGGCGCGGACGAGGACGACCTCATCTTCACCCTGGTCGAGTCCCTGACCGGTGTCGAAGTGCTGCCCGAGGTCTGGGAATCGCACGACCGCTGACCGGGCAGGATCGCTGGCGGATCGGGCGCCTCGCGGGGACTCCGCCTGGCCGACCGTCCGGCCGTTCAGTGCGGTACGATCCCGCCGTGCCGAGCCGGCGAACAGCCTTCGTGGTCCTGGTTGCCGCCCTCCTCGCGGGTGGAGCGGCGGCCCTGGTGGCCAGGGGTGCGGCGCCGCCGGCGACACCCCAGGTCGGCGCCTCCGACGAGCGCCGGGCTTTTCGCGGCCGCCATCGCGGACCGTTGCCGCCTCAGGCGATGCGGACCTTCGAGAGGTATCTGTACAGACCCGTTCACCCGGACGAGGTGCTCCGGGAGTTCTACTTCACCCGGCTGGCCTACAGCGGCCACATGTACAGGGGGTTTGCGGGGAGTTGGTCGATCGACTATCCGAAGGCCGATCGCCAGTTCATGGTCGGGCTGAAGCGGCTGCTCGACCAGTTGGACGCCTACGACTACGACCACGCCTTGCCGGCGACCGATCCCGAGCTCTTTCGTTTCCCCTTCCTGTACTCGGTGGAGGTCGGTTACATGGCCCTCAGTCCACCGGAGCGCGAGGCACTGCGGCGCTATCTGCTGGCCGGCGGTTTCTGGGTCATCGACGATTTCTGGGGCTCCTGGGAGTGGGCGAACCTGGAGCGGGAGCTGTCCTTGCTGCTGCCGGAGTACCCGATCGTCGAGATTCCTCTTGATCACCCGATCTTCCATTGCTTCTACGATGTGGAGGAGATCATCCAGGTGCCCAACGTGGGTCAGGGCAGGTACGGGGGCCCGACCTGGGAGCAGGACGGCTTCACCCCTCACGTTCGCGGCATCTTCGACGAGGACGGCCGCCTGCTGGTCGTGATCAACTGGAACACGGACCTCGGCGACGCCTGGGAATGGGCGGAAGACGAGTGGTACCCGGTGCGGTTCTCCCACTACGCGTACCAAATGGGGGTCAACTTCGTCGTGTACGCGATGTCGCACTGAGCGACGTCTCCCGGCTTCGGCGTTCTTCTTCTCGACGTTCCCAATGGTTGGCCTGTTCGAGTTTCTGTTCAAGTACCGGCCGGCGCTGTTCGAGGAGGGCCGGTTCACCTTCGTCAGCCCGGGCTGGATGCAGGTCGCGGCGCTCCTCGCCGGCGCGCTGCTCGTCTTCGCCGCGTTCTCTTACCGCCGCCTCGGTGCTGGTACGGCCGACCGCACCGCCGGCGCCGAGCGCCTGCGCTGGTTGCCTCCGGTGTTCCGGTCGCTGGCGATCAGTGTCCTCGTCTTCTGCCTGCTGCAGCCGGCCCTGGTCCTGTCGACCGTGGTGCCGCAGGAGACGTTTGTCGGCGTCGTGGTGGACGACTCGCGCAGCATGGCCATGCCGGATGAGGCGGCGGCCGCCGACGGCACGCGCGCGGGAGCCGTGCTCGAGGCCCTGTCCGGCGAGTCCGGCTCGATGCTGGATCGCCTCGCTGAGCGCTTCCAGGTACGGCTCCTCGCCTTCGGGCGCAGCGCCGAGCGGATCGAGTCCACGGAACAGCTTCGGTTTGGACGCGCCGACAGCCGGATCGGCGAGGCGCTGGTCGCCGCGAGTGACGAACTGGCCGGACTGCCGCTCTCCGGCCTCGTTCTGCTCTCGGACGGCGCCGATTCGGCGCCGGCCGAGCTCGGTGACGCCCTGCTCACGCTGAAGGCCGCCGGCACACCCGTGTACACGGTCGGCGTCGGCCGGCCGCGGCTTCGCAAGGACATCGAGGTTTCCCGGGTAGTCGCCCCCAGGCGGGTGCTCGAGGGTTCAACGGTCGAGGTCGAGGTCACACTGTCCCAAACGGGGTTCGGCGGCCGCACCGTGGATCTGGAGGTCGAAGACGACGGCCGGATCGTCAACCTCGAGCAGGTGACGTTCCCACGTGGCGGCTCGGCCGTCACGGCCCGCGTCATGTTCGCGGCGAACGACGAGGGCGCCAGGGAGTTCCGGTTTCAGGTCGCCGGCCAACCGGGTGAGGAATTGGTGCTGAACAACGAGCGGACCGCCCTGGTGGAAGTGCTGAAGCGGCGGGAGAAGGTCTTCTTCTTCGAGGGCGAGCCGCGCGACGAGTCGAAGTTCCTGCGGCGAGCGGTGAGTCAGGACGAGAATCTGCACGTCGTGTCGATGACGAGGCAGGCGGCCAACAAGTTCTACGGCATGAACTTCGACGAGGACACGCGGCGCTTCGAGGGGTTTCCGACCCGGCGCGAGGAGCTGTTCGAGTACAGCGGCGTCATCCTGGGCAGCATGGAGGCGAGTTTCTTCACTCACGACCAGATGCGGATGCTGGTCGACTTCGCCAGCCAGCGCGGCGGCGGCGTGTTGCTCCTGGGTGGTCGGCGGGCCTTCTCCGAGGGAGGCTTTGCCGGCACTCCGCTTGCCGAACTCTCACCGGTCGTGCTCTATGACCGGCCGGCCGACCAGGGTCGCCCGGAACTGATGACGAATCTGCGGATCGATCTGACGCCTCAGGGGCGGGGCCACCCGGCAACGCTCCTGCGCGACGACCGGCAGGAGGCGAACGAACTCTGGCCCACGCTGCCGCCTCTTTCCGCCTACCAGCGGGCGACGGAACTGAAGGCCGGCGCTACGGCGCTGCTTCAGGCGGAGAGTCCGATGGTCAGAGATCCGATGATCGTCCTGGCGCACCATCGGATCGGCCGTGGCCGGGCGATCGCGTTCACGCCTCACGACTCCTGGCACTGGCAGATGAGCGCCGACATCCCGCTCGAGGACCAGACTCACGAGCGCCTCTGGCGGCAGATGCTGCGCTGGCTGGTGTCCTACGTGCCCGATCGGATCGAGATAGAGGCGGACCGCGACCGCTTCGAGCCGGGAAGCACCGTGACGCTGCGCGCGACGGTCCGGGACGAGGCGTTCCAGGAAGTGAACCGGGCCCAGGTCGTGGCGGCGATCGAGCAGCCGTCCGGCGAGGAGGTCGAGGTACCGCTCGACTGGTCGGTGGAACGTGACGGAGAGTTCATCGGCACCTTCACGGCAAGGGAGCCCGGCCTCTACCGGGTCGAGGTCGACGCGCGGTCTGAAGGCGAGTTGCTCGGCGTTGCGACTTCCCGCTTTGCCGTGGATGAACTGAACGAGGAGCTGTTCGGCGCGGCCCGCCGGGATTCCGTGCTCACGCGGATCGCGAGCGAAACGGGCGGCCGGCAGGTCGGACTCGGCCAGGCGGAGCGCCTGGTGGAGGACCTCTCGGTGAGCCGCGAAGGCACCCTGGTGAGAGAGGCCAGGGATCTCTGGGACATGCCGATCCTGTTCCTGGTCCTGGTCGCGCTGCTGGGCGGCGAGTGGGCTGTCCGTCGCCGTCTGGGGATGGCGTGAACCGTGCGGAAGCGCGCCGCGGCGCCGTCCTGGCATCCCGCCTGGCGGTGGCCGGCCTGCTCTCGGTGGCGCCGCTTTGCGCCGACGCTCACCTGTTGGTCGTGGCCGGGGTCGGCGGCGAGGATGCCTACACGGAACGCTTCCATCTGTGGTCGACGCGGGTCGCGGATGCGGCAGCCGCCGCCGGGCTCCGGCCGGAGAACGTCGTCTACCTGGGGGAGCGCGAGGACATCGATCCCGAGCGGATCAGCGCGCGCTCGACCGGGGAGAACGTGCTGGCGGAGATCGCGGCCCTGGCCGAGCGCTCGAGCCCCGGCGACGACGTGTGGATCGTCCTCTTCGGCCATGGCAGTGGCGCCGCGGGACCGCCGCGGTTCAATCTTCCCGGTCGCGACCTGGTCGCCGCGGAGTACGCCGCGGCGTTGGAGCAGCTCCCGGATCGCCGCGTCGTGTTCATCAATGCGAGTTCCGCGTCGGGCGGTTTCGTCGGACCGTTGTCGCAGGAGGGCCGCGTCGTCATCACGGCGACCAAGTCGGGAGGCCAGAGCAACGAGTCGCTGTTCGGCGGCTTCCTGGCGGAGGCCTTCGACGGCGCCGCGGGGGACGCGAACAAGGACGGCCGCACGTCGGCGCTGGAGGCCTTCGAGTTCGCTCAGCGCGAGATCGAGCGCTACTACCGGCAGACCGGGCTGTTGCGCACCGAGAATGCGCTGCTCGACGACGACGGCGACGGTCTGGGCAGTTCGGAGCCGGCCGGCCTGGAGGCGTCGGAAGCGACCGACGGCCGGCTTGCGAGTCTCGTGTACCTGGCTCAGGAGGCGGAGCCTTCGACGCTCACCGCGGAGGCGCGGGAACTGACGGAGCGGCGTGCCGGGATACAGCGGCGAATCGATGAGCTGCGGCTGCAGCGGGAGACGCTGGACGAAGAGGTCTACCTGAGTGAACTCCAGGAGCTGATGGTCGAACTGGCACTGGTCGATCGGGAGCTGGAGGAGGCGGGCGGCGCCGGCGGGGAGCCCGATCCGTGATCTCTGGCGGCAGGCGCTCCCTGGCAGGAACCGCGGCGAGCGTGCTGGCGCTGGCGGTCGTCTGGTCGGCCGGGACCTGGCCGGCCGCGGCGCAGGAGCCGGCCTCGCTCGACGAGATCGAGTCGATGCTCCGGACCGGCCGGTACGAGGACGCGATCTCCCGGCTGCAGGTGCGGACGAGCGCCGGGGAGGCGGCAGCGCCGCGCGCGCTGCGACTGCTCGTAGAGGCGTTGATCGCTACCGGGCGCTACGAGGAAGCCGCCGCGGCGTTCGAGGGCGTCGATCCGGCGGACGCGGGACTCGGCGTTCTCCGTGGCCGGGTGGCTCTGCTGGACGGTGACCGCGAGGGAGCCCGAGAGGCGTTCGAGTCGGCACGCCTGGCCGGGCGCGGGGAAGCCCTGGTCGCCTCGTTCGAGCTGGCGCGGCTGGCCCGGGACCAGGGCGCGATCGAACAAGCCACGACGGGCTTCTACGCGATGATCGACGCCTACAATCGCGGCGCGGCCGACACGGCTGAGGAGCTCGTGGCGGTCGCCGAGGCCTGCCAGTGGTTGGGGCGCGATGATCCGGAGCTGTTCAAGGACGCGCTGAGGGCCTACGACGAGGCCGTGGCGCTCGATCCCTCATGGCCCCTGCCCCGGATTCGGCTCGGGGAGCTGTTCCTCGAGAAGTACGACAGCTCCCAGGCCCGCACCTCGATCGCCGACGTGCTGCGGACGAACCCGCGACACCCGGAGGCGCTGCTGGCGATGGCCCGGACGATGCGGTTCGACGGCGACCCGCGGGCGGCCGAGACTCTCGACGCGGCCCTGGAGGTGAACCCGAACCTGATCGCGGCCCGGGTGTTCCGGGCCCGACTCCGCCTGGCGTCGGAGCGCTTCGGGGAGGCCCGCGAGGAGGCGGAGAAGGCGATCCAGGCCGATCCCGAATCGCTCACGGCACGGACCGTGCTGGCGGCGGTCGAGTTCATCGAAGGGCGGGAGGAGGAGTTTGCCAGCGTCCGCGACGGCATTCTGGCGGACAACCCGCGCTACGCCGACCTGTTCAACGAACTGGCCGACGCCAGCGTCGAGAACCGGCTCTACCCGCAGGCGCGGGACTTCGCCGCCGAGGCCGTGCGGCTGGATTCGAAGTCCTGGCGCGGCTACGGGCTGCTCGGTCAGAACCAGCTCCGCCTCGGGGAAATCGAGGTCGGGAAGGCCAATCTGGAGCGGGCCTTCGCGGGCGACCCGTACAACGTCTGGATCAAGAACACGCTCGACCTCGTCGACACGTTCGTCCAGTACCGGACGATCCAGAGTGAACACTTCGAGTTCCACATCCACGAAAGCGAGGCGGAACTGCTGGCGCCCTACGTGGTCGAGCTGGCGGAGGAGGCCTGGGCCGTGCTGGTCGAGCGCTACCGGTTCGAGCCCCCGACGCCGGTCCGGGTCGAGCTCTATCCGTCACACGCCGACTTCTCGGTCCGCACGGTCGGGCTTGCCGGACTGGGCGCTCTGGGCGTGTGCTTCGGTCCGGTGCTGGCCCTCGATTCGCCCTCGGCCCGCCAGGTCGGCCACTTCAACTGGGGCGCCACGCTCTGGCACGAACTTGCCCACACCTTCACCCTCCTCGTCACCGACGCGAAGATCCCGCGCTGGCTGACCGAGGGTCTCTCCGTGTTCGAGGAGCGTCGGGCCCGGCCAGGGTGGGGCGACGACGTCCAGATCCCCTTCATCACTTCCTTGCGGGACGGCGAGTTGTTGGGGATCGCCGAGCTCAACGACGGCTTCATGCGGCCGAAGTTCCCCAACCAGATTGGACTCTCCTACTACCAGGCCTCCCTGATCTGCGACTGGATCGAGGAGAACTATGGCTTCGACGCGATTCTCCTCATGCTCGCGGGCTACCGGGAAGGCAAGAGCACCGAAGAAGTGTTCCAGGAGGCGATGTCGCTGTCTCTGGAGAGCTTCGACGAGCGATTCTTCGGGCATCTGCGCGAGCGTTTCGGCACCGCGATGGCGGCCCTCTACGACCTGCCGGGAGCCGTCGGCCGGGACGACGCGGAAGATGAAGAATCGGGTGAGGATGGGCCGTCGCGGGGCCCCAGACGGAACCTCTTTGCGGGCTCCGGGCCGGACCTGGAAGCGCTCGAACGAGTGGCGAAGGAACGTCCGGACGACTTCCGCGTGCAGATGACCTACGGGAACGCGCTCTTCGCGGAAGAGCGCTACGCCGAGGCGGAGGCACCGCTGCTGAGGGGCCGCGACCTCTTCCCCGAGTTCGTGGGTCCCGGCAACGCCTACACGTTGCTGGCGGCGATCTACCGGGAGTTGGAACGGGATGAGGAGGCGATCGAGGCGCTGGAGAGTCTGCTCCGGCACAACGAGACGGCGTGGGACGAGCACCTGGCGCTGGCCGATCTTCTGGCCGGGGCTGGCCGGAGCGAGGAAGAAGCGGATATCCTGGAGCGAACCCTCTACATCTCGCCGTTCGACGCCGGCGTACACCGTCGTCTCGCCGAGTTCGCCTCCGCCGACCGCCGGTTCGATGTCGCCGTGCGCGAGCGCGCCGCCCTGATCGCGCTGGACCCGCCCGACCGCGCGGAAGCGCTGTACCGGCTGGCGCTCGCCCAGCGGGACGCGGGTCGGGCCGAGCAGGCCCGGCGCACCGTGCTACGAGCCCTGGAGGTTGCGCCGGGGTACGATCCGGCCCAGGAACTGCTGCTCGACCTGGTCGGGAAGGAACCCGCGCGGAAAGGACGGCAGGCTGGAGTAGAGGGGCCGTGACCGGAGCACGCAGCAAACGTCGGACGTTTCGAGCCGTGGCGGGCATCCTGTCGCTCGCCCTGCTGGCGGGGGGACTGTCCGCGCGCGACGAGAACTGGCGCCCCGCGGCGCCCGAGGTGGAGACGCCGTCGTTCCCCTACTCGGGCGGTTTCACCTTCGCCCGGATCCGCTTCGAGCCGACGATCTGGGGCGGCGGCCCGTTCATGTGGGGCCTCGACCTGAAGTGGAACCACGACTATCCGTTCGCCGAGGAGAACTTCACCCGTATCGTCGACGAGATCACCGACATCGAGGTGCAGACGGAGGGCGGCAACGTCCTCGAGCTGAGCGATCCCCGGCTGTTCGAGCATCCCTGGGCCTATCTCTGCGAGCCGGGCTTCTGGAACCCGACCGAGGAAGATGTCGAGAACCTCCGCTCCTACCTGCTCAAGGGCGGCTTTCTGGTGATCGACGACTTCTTCGACATACGCGGTTATCCCGTTCAGTGGGAGAATTTCGAGCGGCAGATGGGCCGGCTCCTGCCTGGCTACGAACTCGTCCCCCTTACCGTCGATCACCCCGTCTTCCGCTCCTTTTTCGTGCTCGAGGACATCAACTTCGACATCGAGGACGCCCGCTTCTACCCCGTGCGGGGGCGGATCTACGGTGTCTTCGAGGACAACGATCCGAGCCGGCGGCTGATGGTCGCCATCAACTACAACATGGACATAGGCGATTTCTGGGAGTGGTCGGAGACCACCTTCTACCCGGTCGACGTGACCCAGAAGGGCTTCAAGCTCGGGGTCAACTACCTGATCTACGGGATGACTCACTGAACCGTTCGCGAACGGACGCGGCCCCGATTCCGCAAGCATGGAGAACTCGATGAACGACACTTCGGAAAGCCTTGCCCAGACCGCCGTCCTGGAAGGCGACGGCGAGGGCCTGACCAGCGAAACGGATATCGAGCTGGCCGCGCGGCTGGCGACAGGCCGGGAGCAGGTCCTCGCCCAGCTCGCCAAGCAGATCGTCGGCCAGGAGGAGGTTCTCGGTCAGGTCCTGATGACGCTGTTCGTGGGCGGCAACAGCATCCTGACCGGCGTACCGGGTCTGGCGAAGACCCTGATCGTCCAGACCATCGCCGAGATCCTGGACCTGAAGTTCAGCCGCATCCAGTTCACGCCGGACCTAATGCCGAGCGACATCACCGGCACTGACATCATCCAGGAGGATCAGGACACCGGCAAGCGGGAGATGATCTTCATGCCCGGGCCGATCTTCGCCCAGATCGTCCTCGCCGACGAGATCAACCGGACCCCGCCGAAGACCCAGGCGGCGCTGCTCGAAGCGATGCAGGAGCACCGCGTGACCGTCCAGGGCCGGACCTACGAGCTGGAGCAGCCGTTCTTCGTCTTCGCGACCCAGAACCCGATCGAACTGGAGGGCACCTATCCACTGCCCGAGGCTCAGCTCGACCGCTTCATGTTCAACATCGTCATCGACCATCTTCCCGAGGACGAGGAGATGGAGATCGTCGACGCGACGACCACGATCCGCGAGTTCACCCTGGAGACCCGGGTCACGGGCGACGACCTGCGCGCGTTCCACCGGCTGGTGCGGCGGGTGCCGATCGCGGAGCCGATCCTCCGCTACGCCGTCCACCTGGTGCGAATGACCCGTCCCGACACCCCGGAGGCGCCGGACTTCGTGAACCAGTGGGTGCAGTACGGGGCCAGCGTTCGCGCGGCCCAGTTCATGGTTCTCGGCGCCAAGGCCAAGGCGCTGATGGACGGGCGCTACCACGTCGCGCACGAGGACGTCCGAGCCCTGGCCAAGCCCGTCATGCGGCACCGCATCCTGACGAACTTCCACGCCGAGTCGGAGCGGGTGACCACTGACGAGATCGTCGGCCGACTCTTGGAACTGGCGCCCGTGACTCCGAGTGGAATGAAGTGAAGAAGCTGGAGCGGGAAGCGATGCTGAGGAGACGGATCGCGGGTCAGACCCGCGACACACTCGCGTCCGTCACCCCGAGTGGAATCTGCTGACGGGCGAGGCGGCGGCATGAGCTACGGCAGGTTCGTCGACACCGGGACGCTCGCGCGCATCAGCAGTCTCGACCTGCTCGCGAAGACCGTGGTCGAGGGCTTCGTGAGCGGTCTACACCGGTCGCCGTTCCTCGGCCGGTCGATGGACTTCGCGGAGTACCGGGCGTACCAGCCGGGCGACGACATCCGGCGCGTCGACTGGAAGCTCTTCTGCCGTACCGACCGCTTCTACGTGAAGGAGTTCGAAGCCGACACGAACACGAACCTGACGATCGCGCTCGACGTCTCCCGCTCGATGGACTTTGGAACAGGCGCCGTGACGAAGCTCGACTACGGGCGCTACCTCGCCGCGTGCCTGGGCTACTTCGCCTCCAAACAGAAGGACCGCATTGGCCTGGTCACCTTCGACAGCGGGATCGTCGACTTCGTGCCGCCGGCGGCCAAGCACCTTCAGGTCGTGCTCCACACGATCGACCGGATCGAACCGGGTGGCGGCGGCAGCCTGCGCGAACCGCTGCTCGAGGTGGTCGACGCGGTGCGGCGCCGGAGCATGGTCGTCCTGATCTCGGACTTCTACGAGGATCCCGAGACGGTAATCCGGACCGCGGCCGGCTTCCGGCACAAGGGCAACGACGTGATCCTCTTCCATCTGCTGGACCCGGCGGAGCTCCGGTTCGACTTCGACGGCGAGCTCGACCTCAGGGATCTGGAGACCGGGGTGCGGGAAGCCGTGATGCCGGATGTGCTGCGGGACCAGTATCTGGAGCTGATCCGGGAACACACGCGGACGCTGGACCGGTCCCTGGTCGAGGCGGGCATCGACTACACGCTGGTCGACATCTCCCAACCCCTGGACGCGGCGCTCTACAGCTACCTGTCCGCCCGGCTCTACGCGATGAAGGCCAGATAGGTCGATACGGCCATGGGTCTGCTGGCACCTCTGTTTCTGCTCGGTCTGGCCGCCGTCGCGGTGCCGGTCCTCATTCACCTGCGTTTGCGGCACCGCAGCCGGGTGGTCCGGTTCCCGTCGCTGATGTTCATCTCCCAGGCGCCGTACCGTTCGATGCGCCGGCGCCGGCTGCGGGACGTTCTACTGCTCCTGATGCGCTGCCTCGCGGTGGCCCTGCTTGCCCTGGCCTTTGCCCGGCCACTGTGGCAGGGTGACGCGGCTGCCGGCGCCACCTCTTCCAGCCGGCTGGTCGTCGTGCTGCTGGACAACTCGTTCAGCATGGGCTTCGGCGATCGCTGGCAGCGGGCCGCCGCGGCGGCCGAGTCGGCCTTCGCCGACCTCGAAGCTGCCGACCGGGGCGCCCTGGTCGTCTACTCGGACGAGGCGGAACTCCAGAGCGCGCCGACGACGGATGCAGCGCTGCTGGCCGCGATGGTCCAGGATGTGGAGATCGCGCCGCGGTCCACCTCGCTGTTGCCGGCGATCCAGATGGCTCGTGGAGTGCTGGCCGAGGCGGGGGAACTCGGCCGGCGCGAACTCCTCATCGTGAGCGACTTTCAACGCTCGTCCTGGACACCGGAGAACGTCGCGGCGCTGCCTGCCGGCGTGGAACTACGGCTCGTGGACGTGGGTGGGGAAGACGACGAGGTGAGCAATGCCGCCATTACCGACGTCGCCTTCGACCACTCTCGCAGCGGTGACCGTGAACAGGTGGGCATCGCGGCCCGGGTCAGTTACCTGGTCGTCCGCGAGCCGTCGGCGGCTCCGGCCGGGACGCCCTTGCGGGCGGAGGTCGACCTGCTGCTCGATCGCGAGGTGGTCCAGACCAGGGCAGTCGAACTGGGCGCAGACTCGTCGGCGATGGTCAACTTCGCACCCGAGGTACTCGAACGGCAACGCACGACCCGCGGCACGGTGCGTCTGCGCGACGACGCCCTCGCCGCAGACAACGAGTTCCGCTTCGTCCTGTCGCCGGCGCACGAAGTCGGCGTGCTCGTGATCGAACCGGACGGCGACCGCCGCCGTGGCCGGTATCTCGAAGAAGCCCTGGCGCTCGGCCGGCGGCCGTTCTTCCGGGTGAGCCGGGTGCAGGCGTCCGGCTTCCAGCGATCGATACTGGACGGCAAGTCGGTCATCGTCATCAACGACGCGGCCCAGCAACTGTCGGCCTCGGCCGGCGACGCGATCGCCGGCTTCGTCCGGGACGGCGGTGGCCTGCTGCTCTCGGTCGAGCGCGGCATGACGTCGACTGCAGGGTTGCTGAGGGAGTTCGGCGTGACCACCGAACGTCAAGCGGACCGGTTGTCCGGCAGCGCGGGTTCCCTGGCCTGGTTCGACACGGGTCATCCGGTCTTCGACGTCTTCGCAGCGGCCAGGAGCGGCGATTTCTCCTCCGCGTCGTTCTTCCGCTATCACCGGCTCGTGCCTCCGGAAGGCGCCGCGGCGATCGCCCGCTTCGACGACGGCGCTCCGGCGCTACTCGATCTGATGCCGGCGGCGGTGGAGGACGGCGATGCGTCGGGCGCCCCTTCCGGCCGCGTCCTCGTGCTGCCCACCTCGTTCGACACGTTCTGGAACACGCTGCCGCTTCAGGCGGTGTTTCTCCCCTTCGTCCATCGCTCGGTCGAGTACCTGGCGGGCTACTCGTTGCCTCGCTCCTGGTATCGCGTGGGTGAAGTCGCAGAGGTGGAACTTCCCGGCGGGCAGGCGGAAAGCGAGGGGAACGGATACGTCTCGGTCGCCCCGTCGGGCCGAGAGAGCCGTATCGACGCGGACGGCGGAGGTCTGCTGCTTGATGTGGAGGAGCCGGGCTTCTACGAGTTCCGGGAGGTGCGGGCCGACGTCTCCACCGAGCCCCTGACCCTGGCGAGCAACGTGCCCGTGGCGGAGTCCGATCTGAGCCGACTCGACCTGGACGAGTTCATGTCCCGCATTCGGCCGAGGGAAGAGGAGAGCGCTTCAGCGACGGAGGCGGCGCTGACTCCGGAAGAACGCGAGCGGCGGCAGCGACTCTGGTGGTTCCTGATCGCTGCCGCGGCTCTGGTACTGGCTGCCGAAACCCTGTTCGCCAACCGGCGCCGCGCCGCCGCGGCGCCGGTCGTGACAGCATGGAGCCCCACCGGCGAGCAGAGCTGACTGAGGAGACCCGATGGCTTCCGGTTTCGATCCCATCTACGACCCGACCTACGGCGAACTGATGAGCGTGATCCGTCGCGTTCGCCTGCGCTGGCGGATGAAGGTGGCGCTGCGCGGGCTGGTCACGCTGATCGTGACCGGCTTTGCGGCGTTCGCCGTCTCGGTCTGGGGCATGGACTACTTCCTCTACAGCGAGCGAGCGGTCGAGGTGTTCCGCTGGCTCGCCTACCTGACACTGATCGCTCTCGCGGTTCGGTTGCTCGCGATTCCTCTTGCGAGACGTGTGTCCACGCGTCAAGTGGCGCTCTACGTGGAGGAGAACGAGCCGACGCTCAAGGCTTCGGTGCTGAGCGCGGTGGAACTGGGTCCCGTGCAGCAGGGTTCGCCCGCGGACGCCGAGCGGGTGTCGCCGGAACTCCAGCGGCAGGTTCTGGAAGACGCGATCGAGCGCTGCCAGCAGAGCGGTTTCGCGACACGGATCGAGCGCGGCGCGCTGCAGCGTTTCTCGGCGGCTCTGGCCGGTGTCGCGAGCGCCGGCATGGTGGCCGTATTGCTCAGCCCGGCTTTCCTTCAGCACGGCGCGATGCTGCTGTTCACGCCCTGGCGGGCGGCGGCCGTCGACAATCCGTATCGCCTGGTGGTGGCGCCGGGGAACACTACGGTGGCCCGCGGCTCCGATCAGTTGATCAGCGCGGCGGTGCTGGGCTTCGACCCGGATCGCGTCGAACTCGGTCTGAGGCCGCTGGACGCCGCCGGCAATCCGGACGGCGAGTGGCAGCAGTGGCCGATGAACCGGGTCGGCGAGGGCTTCGAGCTGGACGAGGAGAGGATGATCGGCGGCGAACCCGCGACTCACGACTTCATCGCTCTGAACCTGCGCGCCGACACGGACTACTACGTCGACGCCTCTGGCGTCCGCTCGCCCATCTACCGGATCCGGGTCAAGGACCTGCCCTACGTCGACCGGATAGACCTCCTGTACCGCTTCCCCGGTTACAGCGGGCTGTCGGACCAGAGCGTCGAGGACGCCGGCGACATCGCGGTCCTCAAGGGTACTCACGTGCGGTTCAGTATCCTGCCGATCTTCCAGGTCGAGGCAGGGCGGCTGCTGGTCGAAGGTGACGAACCCAGGGACCTGAACCTCGAAGGTGACCGGCTAGTCGCCGCGTACACGGTGGACGAGAGCACCTACTACCGGATCGAGTTGATGGACGACGAGGGCCGGTGGCACCGTGCCTCGGCCGAGTACATGGTCACGGCCCTCGAAGACCAGCCCGCCATCGTGCGCTTCATCGCCCCCGGCCGGGACGTCAAGGTGTCGATGATCGACGAGGTGTTCGCCGAAGTCGAGGCAGAGGACGACTACGGCGTGCGTCGTCTGAACATCCGCTACGCCGTGAACGGCGGCGACGAGACAGAGGTTACGCTGCTCGACAGCGCCTCCTCGATGAAGAAGGTGAGCGCGGGACACACGCTCTTCCTCGAGGAGATGGACCTTGAGGTCGGCGACTCCATCTCCTACCACGCCGAAGCCTGGGACCGCAGCCATGCGCAGCCGACGGTCAGCGACATCTACTTCCTGGAGATCCGGCCCTTCGACCGGAACTATCGCCAGGCCGAGCAGGGCGGAGGCGGCATGGGCGGCGGCGCCGGCGGCCTGGACCAGACGCTCTCGGTGCAGCAGAAGATGATCATCTCGGCAACGTTCCGCCTGATCCGCGACGAGGACGAGTACACGGCCCAGGAACTGTCCGAGCACGTGAAGACGGTTGCCCTGATGCAGGGTCGGTTGCGCGAACAGGTGGCATCCCTGGTCACCCGGATGGGCAACCGCGGCCAGCAACTGCTCCAGGACGACGACTTCTCGAAGATCATCGAGTTCCTCGGGAAGGCCGACGTCGAGATGTCCATGGCGGAGAAGGAGCTCGAGGCGGAGCGTCCCGAGGAGGCGCTGGCCGAGGAGAAGAAGGCTCTGGCTTCGTTGCAGCGCGCCGAGTCCGTGTTCCGCGACGTGCGCGTGTCGTTCGAGCAGGGAGGCGGCGGTGGCGGCGGCAATCAGCAACTGTCCGAGGATCTGGCGGATCTGTTCGAGCTCGAGCTCGACAAGCTGCGCAACCAGTACGAGACGGTCCAGCGCGGCGCCGCGGAGCAGGCGCAGGCGGAAGTCGACGAACTGATGCAGAAGCTGCGCGAGCTGGCCCGCCGCCAGCAGCGCGAGAACGAGCGTCAGAACCGGCTGCGTAGCCGCTCGCAGCAAGGCGGCGGTGGCGGCGGCAGACAGCAGGACCTGATCGAGGAAACGGAGGAGCTCGCGCGGCGCCTGGAACGGCTGGCGCGCGAACAGCAGCGCCCGGAACTGAGGGAGACGACGCAGGCGCTGCGACAGGCGGCGGAGGAGATGAGGCGTTCCCAGGCTGGCTCGTCCAGGTCGCAGTCGAATGTCGGCGCGGACGGGATCGCGGCTCTCGACAAGCTGCGCGAGGCGAGGCGGCTGCTGGACCGAAACCAGCGCCAGCAGCTCGGGCGGGACATGGAGGAACTGCAGGAGCGCGCCAACCGCGTGTCCCGGATGCAGAGCCGGATCGAGGAGCAGGTTGGTGAATTGGCCGGCCGGGAAGGCGAGGACGGTCAGAGGCGCAGCGACCTTTCCGCGCGGGAACGCTCCGACCTCATCGAACGGATCATGGAGCGCAAGGACCGTCTGACCGACGAGGTGTCGGGCCTCGAGGCGCAGCTCAACAGGATGAGCCAGGGCGCCCGCAGCGATCAGCCGGAGACGGCACGGAAGCTGCGCGAATCGGCGACGATCATCCGCGATGAACAGTTGAAGGAGAAGATCCGCTACTCGAAGGGCGTGCTGGCCGGTCGCGACCCGGAGTTCGCGCGGTTGTTCGAGAACCAGATCCGGCAGGACATCGACGACGTGACGGAGCGGATCGCCGAGGCGCGGGAGAGTGTCGGCGAGGGAGGCGGCGAGCGTCAGGAGCGGATGCTCGAGCGGACGCGCGACCTGGTCGAGAACCTGGCCTCGATGGAGGCTCGTTTGCGTGACCGCGTCGAGGAGGGCAGCCGGCTCGGCCAGCGTCCGGGGCAGGAGAACGAGCAGGGCGGCCGGCAGCAGCAGGATGGCGAGCAGCAAGGCGGTGAGCAGCAAGGTGGGCAGCCCGGCGGCGAGCAGCAGGGCGGCCAGCAGCAGGGCGGCCGACCCGGCGACACGGCTTCGGAGACTGGGGGCGACGCGGCCAACCCGGAGGGCGGCCGGAACCGGGGCCGCTTCAGTCAGTACGGTTCGAGCTCAGGCGGGTACTACCAGCCGGGCGTTTTCCAGGCCGAGGATCTCCGGCAGGTTGACCGGGAGTTGGATCAGCGACGCGCCGACCTGGAGAGCCTGAGGAACGACCTGCGGCGGGAGCGGATGGACACGGCGGACCTCGACCAGCTACTCCAGCAGATGGGCGATCTGAGCCTGCTCGGCCTCAACCGCGACCCGCGGGCGCTCGAGCGACTCCGCAACGAGATCGTCGAGGGCCTGCGGCAGTTTGAGTACCGCCTGTGGCGCGAACTACGCGGCGGCGAAGCCGAACGCGTCTACCTCGGCAACTCGGACCAGGTACCGCCCGGCTATCGCGAACTCGTCGACGAGTACTTCCGCAAGCTGGCCAACGAGAGCTAGCTGGCGGCCACGAGACGGTGCCGGCCGTCAGGCCGGCTCCATTCTCAGTTCCCCGTCGGGATGTCGTTGTACGGCACGTCGCGGTCGACGCGGATCTCGCCGGGGAGGCCGAGGACGCGCTCGGCGATGATGTTGCGGAGGATCTCGTCCGTACCGCCGGCGATGCGGAGGCCGGGGCTGTAGAGGAAGGACTGCTGGAACAGGGCGTCGGAGGGCATCAACGAGGGGTCCGTGATGACGCCGCCCATGTCCATCAGGTCTGCCCCGAACGAGGACACGTTCTGTAGCTTCGAGGCGGAGACGACCTTGCCGATGGAGTTTTCGGGTCCGGGGACCTTGCCCTGGGAGAGGGCCGTCAGCGTGCGCGCCTTCGTGTGCTTCATGCCCATCGCTTCGATGTACCAGTCGGCGATCCTCTCGCGGACCGACGAATCCTCGAGGGCGGACCGGCCGTCGAGTTCGCAGGCGGCGGCGAGCTTCATCACCTCGCGGAAGTCCGGCGGCGGCGCGTCGCCGACGGCGAGTCGCTCGTTCATCAGCGTCGTGATCGCCACCTGCCAGCCTTCGCCGATCGCGCCGAGGCGTTGACTGTCCGGCACGCGGACGTTCGTGAAGAACACCTCGTTGAAGTTGGAGCCGCCGTTGATCTGCTTGATCGGCTTGATGTCGATTCCGGGCGACTTCATGTCGATGAAGAAGAAGGTCAGGCCCTTGTGCTTGGGGAGCGACGAATCGTGGCGGGCGACCAGGATGCCCCAGTCGGAGTAGTGGGCCCCTGAGGTCCAGACCTTCTGACCGTTGACCACCCAGTCGTCGCCGTCACGGTGACAGCGGGTGCGGAGACCGGCGACGTCGGAACCTGCCGCGGGCTCGGAGAACAACTGACACCAGACCTCTTCGCCGCGCATCAGCGGCGGAATGAAGCGGGCCTGTTGCTCCTGGGTCGCGTACTGCGCCATGACCGGGCCGCACATGCCGAGACCGATGCTGAAGAAGCCGGTCGGCACGTCGAAGTTCGCCTCTTCCTGGTCGTAGATGATCGTCTCGATCATCGGCCTGCCCTGGCCGCCATGCGCGACCGGCCAGTGGCGGCAGGCGTAGCCGGCGTCCGCCTTCTTGGCCTGCCATCGCTTGGCGAGTAGCAGGCCCTCCTCGGCGTCGAGCCGTCTGCTGACGCTGGGACGGTCCTTGCGCGGCTGGGCATTGGCGCCGAGCCAGGTGCGGACCTCCGCGCGATACGCGGCCTGTTCGGGGGTGTCGTTGAAGTCCATCAGGCGGCCTCCTGCTGTTCCAGTCCGGAGATGAGCCGGTCCTTCCACACTCTCTCGCTACCGATGCTGAGCGCGAGCAGCTTGGAGCGGCGATAGTAGAGGTGGCAATCGGATTCCCAGGTGAAGCCGATGCCGCCGTGAGTCTGGATGTTCTCCTTCGAGGCGAAATGGAAGGCCTGGGTGCCGGCAACGCGGGCCGCGGCCGCCGCAACCGGCAGCTCCGGCGCGTCGGTCGACAGCGCCCAGGCGCCGTAGTAGCAGTTCGCCCGGGCGAGTTCGTTCTTGATGTAGATGTCGGCGAGCTTGTGCTTGATCGCCTGGAAGGAGCCGATCGGCCGGCCGAAGGCGTAGCGGCCCTTCGCGTAGCCGATCGCCATCTGGAGGCAGGCGTCGGCGCCGCCGAGCTGTTCCATCGCGAACAGCACGGCAGCGCGGTCGAACACACGGTCCTTGAGCGCCCAGCCCTGACCGGCTTCGCCGAGCGGTTCCGCTTCAGCGCCGTCGAACGTGATCCTGGCGTGGGAACGGGAGGGATCGAGGGTCTCGACCGGCTCGCGGGAAACGCCGCTTCCTGCCAGGTCGACGAGCGCGAGCGAAACGTCGTCTCCGTCCTTCGCGACAACGACGCAGAAGTCGGCGATGTCGCCGTCAGGTACGGGCATCTTGGTGCCCGACAGGGTGCCGTCCTTGATCGACGCCTGCAGGTTCGCCGGGGTTGCCAGACCGGGGCCTTCCGAGAGAGCGAAGGTGCCGATCGTCTCGCCAGTCGCCAGCTTGGGAAGCAACCGCTGCTTCTGCTCTTCCGAGCCGCCGAGGAGCACCGCCTCCGTGGCCAGGTAGACCGAGGAGGAGAAGGGCACCGGCGCGACCGCGCGTCCGAGTTCCTCGGCGACGACGCAGAGTTCGAGATAGCCGAAGCCGATGCCGCCGTACTCCTCGGGAACCGCGATGCCGGGGGATTCGTTGGCGCCGATTTGCTGCCACAAGTCACGCGCGAAGGGTTCGTCCGCGTCCTCCAGCACCCGCCGGGGGACGGTCGTATCGCAGGCCGCGCGCAGGAAGTCGCGCGTCTGCTGCTTCAGTGCCTTCTGGGCATCCGAGAAATCGAAGTTCATTGCTGCTCCTGGTCAGTTCCGGAGGCGGAGTGTAGCAAGCGAAAACGGGCTATGCCGCCCGCTCGCCGAACCCCTTCAGACCTCGTAGGTTCGGCCCTCCACAGCGGTCTCGATCTCGAGATCGGAGCGTTCGAGCATGTCGTCGCCGAGGTGCGTGAGGAGCATCCGGCCGCAGTCCAGACGATGCCTCCGGGCGAGCAGCTCGACGTAGTTTAGGTGGTTCGGGACGGGCCGGTCGTAGAAGTTGCACTCGCAGATGAAGAGGTCCGCGCCCGCGGCCGCGTCGATCAGCGCTTCGGTCCACTCCGTGTCGCCGGAGAACGTGAGCGTTCTGCCGCCGTACTCGACCCGCAGGGCGTAGCTCGGCGCCCCGGAGGGATGGACGACCTCGAACGCGGTCACCCGGAGCCCGTTGACGGAGACGGTTTCGCGCTTGTGGAGCTCGACGATCTCGAGTTCGAACGCCAGTTCGCGTCTGGAGGAGCCTGGGTACAGAGCTTCCGCCGCCTGCCGGATTCTCTCCCGGAGCCCTGGCGGGCCGGCGAGGGTGAGGGGTGTAGTTCGGCGGGCCCGATAGTGGGCGTCGCTCAGGAGAAAGGGCAGACCGCCGAAGTGGTCTCCGTGCAGGTGGGTGATGAGGATCGTGCGAATCGACGCGGGCTCGATGCCGCGGGCCTTCATCGCGACGAGAGACGTCGCACCGCAGTCGAGCAGAGTCGGAGAAAGAGCGCCGGCGCTCGTCTGGCCGCCCAGGAGGAAGCAGGTGTGCAGCCGGCCGCCGCTGCTGAAGGCGTCGCCGCAGCCGAGGACCTGGAGTTGGAACGTCATCGGGGTGTGGACCAGCATCCGTGCGTCGGCGACGCGGCCGCGGCTATGCATGCCTGGCGGGCGGCATGATAGAGCACCAGGCTATCCAGGATGGGACGGCAGGAGAGAGCCAGCCGGAACGACGGCATCACGAGCAGGAGGAGATGGGGAATGGGAAGGCAAACCAGTTTCGAGACGATCCGGGTCGAGAGCGACGGAAACCTCGGATTCCTGACTCTCGCGCGTCCCGAGCGGCTGAACGCCGTGGACGGGACCATGCTGCGCGAACTGACCCTTGCCGCGGCCTGGTTCGACGACCGGAGCGAGATCGATGTGGTCGTGCTCCGCGGCGAGGGCCGCGCGTTCTGCGCCGGGGCCGATCTGAAGGCAATGGGTGCCGCTTCGGAGTCGAACTGGCGCCAGCGCCGGGAGGCGGGTCAACTCGGCCGCCGGGCGATGGACGCGCTGGAGCAGATGCGGGCGCTGACAGTGTCCCAGGTCCAGGGGTACGCGGTCGGCGGCGGCTTTCTGCTGATGGCGGCCTGTGACCTGCGGGTGGTTGCGGAGAACGCCGTGTTCTTCATTCCTGAGATCGAGCTGGGTCTCCCCCTGGCCTGGGGCGGCGTGCCGCGGATGGTACGCGAGATCGGACCGGCTCTGACCAAGGAGCTCATCATCACCTGCCGCCGCTTCGGTCCGTCCGAAGTGGCTCCGATGGTCAACCGGATCGTGCCGGCCGAGCGGCTGGAGGAGGAGACCCTCGACCTCGCCCAGTCCCTGGCTGCGATGCCCGCGGTGCCGGCGGCGATCACGAAGGACCACGTGAACGCAGTGAGCCGGGCCATCGCGGGCGCCACCGACTTCGCCGACGGCGACACCCTGCAGTGGGTGAGGGGAGATGCCGAGTCGGAGGCGGCCCGGCTGCGCTACACGGAGCGCACGCTCGGCGGCAGGCGAGCCTAGAGCGGCTAGCTGCTAGCCCGGGGCCTTGTGGACCCGGCCGACCCGCATGACGAAGCGCACGTCCTGGAGTCTGGTGACGTCGGCGATCGGGTCGCCCTCGACCGCGATCAGGTCAGCCGCCTTGCCGGCCGTGATTGAGCCGGTCTCCTCCCAGATGTCGAGCAGCTTCGCCGTCACGACCGTGGCCGACTGGATCGCCGTCATCGGCGCCATGCCCCCTTCGACCATGTAAAGGAACTCCTGGGCGTTGCTGCCGTGGGGGCAGACGCCGCAGTCCGTGCCGAAGGCGATCGGCACGCCGGCCCGATGGGCCCTGGCGAAGGTTTCCTGGATCACCGGTCCGATCGCGGCCGCCTTGGGCCGGATGATCTCGGGAAAGTAGCCCGGCACCGCCGCCTTCTCTGCCACGAAGTTGCCTGCCGAGATGGTGGGGACGAACCAGGTGCCGTGCTCCTTCATCAGCTCGAACGCTTCTTCATCCATGTAGGTGCCATGCTCGATCGTCGTGACGCCTGCCCGGATGGCGCGCTTCATGCCCTCCGCGCCGTGGGCGTGGGCGGCGACCATGAAGCCGTAGTCGTTCGCCGCTTCGACGATCGCCCGCATCTCCTCTTCCGTGAACTGCGGGTTCTGGCCGCTCTTGGCCAGGCTGAGGACGCCGCCGGTGGCGGTGATCTTGATCAGGTCGGCGCCCTCCTTGTAGCGCTGCCGGACCGCCTTGCGCGCGTCCGCAACGCCGTTGACGATGCCCTCCCTGGGGCCGGGATCGCCGGTCAGATCCGCCCTCATGCCGTTCGTCCGGTCGCCGTGGCCGCCGGTGGAGGCCAGGGAGATCGTGGCCGCGAAGATCCGCGGCCCCGGCATCTCGCCCCGGGCGATCGCGTTGCGCACGGCTAGAATCGCCGTCGTCTCGCCGCCCACGTCGCGCACCGTCGTGAAGCCGGCCATCAAGGTCCGCTCCGCGTAGATGAGACCCTTGATCGCCAGGTCCGCCGGGTTCTCCTGGAAGCGGTCCAGGTACGAGGCGGCGCCGGCCTGCTGCGAAGTCAGGTGGACGTGCATGTCCATCAGGCCGGGCAGGACCGTGTGGCCGGAGAGGTCGATCAGCGTGTCGCCGCTCTCCGGATCGGCGAGTCCCTCTTCGAGGGCCGTGATCGTCTCGCCTTCGACCACGATCGTGTGCCTGCCGAGGACCTCGCCGGCTTCGACATCGACCAGGGCACCGGCGTGGATCACGGTCCGGCCGTCGGCGGCGAGAGCGGAGGTTGTCGCGAACAGGAGGACCGCAGCAAGGAAGAGAAGGGCGGGGCGAGGCATACGGGAGGTTCGGCGCATTTCGGCAGCTCCGGGCGTTGACACGGTGTGAAGCAGGCAGGGACTGTAGCGCAGCGAACTGGGTGCGCCGGCGCCTACGTTGCCGTCTCGTTCGGGACCCGTCCGAGCCGGCCCACGCCCCAGGTCAGGACGAAGCCGGCGGCGGCCAGGACCACTGCCGATCCGAGCTGGAGGGCGCCTGGCGGAGAGGCCTCGAAGGGCCAGAGACCGACGACGGCGCCCAGCAAAAGGCCCAGCAGCACGCCCAGGGTCGCCTGTCGGAAGCGTCGCAGCGCGAATCGCACGGCGTTGCTGATGACCGTCGCGCCGAGGGCGATGCCGATCAGAACCGGCAGCAGGACGGCGCCGGCCTCGAGCAGGTCCGCCGCATCGAGTCCTCTGATCCCCTGGAAGAGCAGATCGACGGCGCCGAGGATCGCTTCGTACTGGCCCAGGACGAGGAGCAGGTAGGCGCCGCTCAGCCCCGGCAGGATCATCGCGGCGGCGCCTGCCGCTCCGGCTACGGCGAGCGGCAGCGGCCCGCTCGCGAACAGGCCCTCGCCGGCGGGCCCGCTCTGCAACAGGGCCAGCCCGGCCATCGCGGCGAAGCCGCCCGCCGTTCCGCCCCAGAAAGGCCGGTCCAACGGCCTGGCGAGACGCCACACCAGCGGCGCGCCGCCGAGCGTCAGGCCGATGAAGACGCTGTACATGACCAAGCGTTGGTGGACGACAAGGTCGCGCAGCACGCCGGCCAGGAGCAGGATCGCCAGACCGCCGCCGGCGGCCACCGTCACGAGCAGAAGAAGCGGCTGGAGCCGAAGTCGCAGCCGGGTCGTGTCCGCCACGGCTTCGATGAAACGGGGGTAGATGCCGACGGCCAGCAGCATCGTGCCGCCGCTGACTCCGGGCACCAGGTTCGCGAGCCCCATCAGGACGCCGCCGGCGACGGCGCGCGGCGCCCAGGACCGGGGCGAGATGCGTGGACTGCCGGCCATCGGGTCGGAGTCTAAGGGCGCGTGGCGATTCCGCGCCCGAATGGTCTAGCGTTGCGCCCATGACGGACTACGACTACGACCTCTTCGTGATCGGCGCGGGTTCGGGCGGCGTGCGCGCCAGCCGAATGGCTGCGGGCTACGGCGCCCGGGTGGCGGTGGCCGAGGAGCGCTATTTCGGCGGTACCTGCGTCAATGTGGGCTGCGTTCCGAAGAAGCTGCTGGTCTGTGCTTCGGCCTTCGCGGACCACTACCGGGAGGCTTCGGGGTTCGGATGGTCGGCCGCCCGGCCTGCTTTCGATTGGGGCCAGCTCATCGCGAACAAGAACCGTGAGATCGAACGGCTCAACGGGATCTACCGCGGCCTGCTCGATTCAGCCGGCGTCGAGCTGTTCGAGGGCCGGGCGCGGCTGGTCGATCCGCATACCGTCGAGATCGATGCAGGTTTGTCGGGTGAGAGCCGGGTCACTGCGGATCAGATCCTGATAGCCGTCGGCAGTTGGCCCGATATGCCGCCGATTCCGGGAATCGCACACGCGATCAGCTCGAACGAGGCCTTCTACCTGGAGCGTCTGCCGGAGCGGGCGGCGGTCGTCGGCGGCGGCTACATCGGTGTCGAGTTCGCGGGCATCTTTGCCGGTCTTGGCAGTCGGGTGACGCTGATCTACCGCGGTCCGCTGTTCCTGCGGGGATTCGACGAGGAGATCCGCACCCATCTGGTCGAGGAGATGCGGTCGCGGGGGATCGACCTCCGGTTCGACTGCCAAGTGGAGTCGATCGAAGAGCTGCCGGGAAGCGGGGACGATTCTCTGCGACTCCGCCTCGACGATGGCGACGCAGTGGATGTCGGCGAGGTGCTCTACGCGACGGGCCGGCGGCCCCTGGTCGCCGACCTGGGGCTCGAGACCTGCGGCGTGGAGCTCGGTGAGCAGGGAGAGATCCTCGTCGACGAGTTCTCGCGCAGCAACGTGCCGAACATCTGGGCCATTGGCGACGTGACGGACCGGCTCAACCTGACTCCGGTCGCGATCCACGAGGCGATGTGCCTGGCGCGAACACTCTTCGCCGAGAAGCCGACCCCAGTCGACCACGAGACCGTTGCCACCGCCGTCTTCAGCCAGCCGCCCCTGGCCGCGGTCGGCCTGACCGAGGAGGAGGCAAGAGCCCGCTACGGTGAAGTCGACGTCTACAGAAGCCGGTTCCGGCCGCTCAAGCTGACCCTGACCGACAACCAGGAGCGCACCCTGGTCAAGCTGATCGCCGACCGGTCCAGCGGCCGCGTCCTCGGCGCCCACATGCTGGGCCCGGACGCGCCCGAGATCATCCAGGGCCTCGCGGTGGCGGTGAAGATGGGCGCCACGAAGGACAACTTCGACGCCGCGATGGCGATCCATCCAACCTCGGCCGAGGAGTTCGTGACGCTTCGGTGACGGATCAGCCGGCGTTGCGGCGGGCTTCCACTGCGTCAAGCACGTCGACTTCGAGGCGCGGTCCACCCAGGTCGGCGATCTCGCGCAGGCCGGTGGGGCTCGTCACGTTGACTTCGGTCAGCCAGCCGCCGATCACGTCGATGCCGGCGAAGACGATCCCGAGCCGCACGAGCTCCGGGCCGATCGCCGCCGCGATCTCGCGGTCGCGATCATCGACCTCCGTGGCCGCCGGCTGGCCGCCGACGTGGAAGTTCGCCCGCGATTCCCCCTCGGCCGGTATCCTGAGCACGGCGCCGAGCGCCTTGCCCTCGACCAGGATGACCCGCTTGTCGCCCTGCCGGATCTCCGGCAGGTAACGCTGCGCCATGATGTAGCGGCTCTCGTGGCCGGTCGCCGCCTCCAGGATCGCGCTGGTGTTCCGGTCGCCGGCTTTCAGGTGGAAGATGCCCTCGCCGCCGGCACCGTCGAGCGGTTTGACGATCATCTCGCCGCCCATCTCCTCCTGAAAGGCCAGCAGCTCCGCGATGCGCCGGGAGACGCGCGCCGGCGGGCAGACGGCCGGGAACCGAAGCGCGAACAGCTTCTCGTTCGCGTCGCGAAGCGACAGCGGATCGTTCACCACGAGGGTGCTCTGCGCCACCATGGAGAGCAGGTGGGTGGCGTAGAAGAACGCCATGTCGAATGGCGGATCCTTCCGCATCCAGACGACGTCGAACTCATCGAGAAAGGCGGCCCGGCCGGTCCCGATCTCGTGCCAGGGTCCGCCGGGGACCGGGTCGACTGTGCGGGCGGGAATCGCCTCCGCCCGCGGCCGGCCGTCCGGGCCGAGTTCCAGCGTGTCGATCGTGCAGACGGCGAGTTCGTGACTCCTGCGATCCGCCTCGCGCAGGAACGCGATCGTCGTGTCCTTCTCCGGGTCGAGACGCTCGATCGGATCGATGACGAAGAGGTGGCGCATGGGTGGTCAGTCGGGGAGAAAACGGGCCGCGCAAGCTATCACGCGGTATCGCGGCGGAATCGACGGCGCGGCCCGTACAATCCTGCGCCGTGGCCCCAACCGATCAATGCTGGCTCTTCGGCTACGGCTCGCTGATCTTCCGCCCGGCGATTCCCTTCGTGGAAAGCCGGCCCGCCCGCGTCCGAGGCTGGACCCGGCGTTTCTGGCAGTGGTCGACCGACCACCGCGGCGAACCCTGGCGGCCCGGCCGGGTGGTCACCCTGGCGCCGGCGCCGGACGACATCTGCTGGGGCATGGCCTATCGTCTCGACGAAGCCGCCGAGACCATCCTCGCCGACCTGGACATCCGGGAACGGGGCGGATACATCCGCATGGAAGTCGAACTCGAACTGGACGTGTCCGTCGGGAAGGCACCGGACGCCTCAGCCGCGGCGCCGCAGACCGTCCTGGGCCTCACCTACCAGGCCTGGCCCGGCAACCGGAACTACGCCGGTCCGGCCCCACTCACCGAGATCGCCGCCCAGGTTGCAGAAGCAACAGGCCCGAGCGGCACCAACGCCGACTACGTCCGCGACCTCCACACCGCACTCGAAGCCCTCGGCGCCCAGGACACTCACGTCGCGGCTCTGGCCGCCAGGTTGCCCGGCTAGATCGTCCGCAGTCGGCGACGCCGTCCCGCCAGCCCGAGGGTCCGAGGGGGCCGGCCCCCTCGGACCCTCGGGCTGGCGGGTGCGGCTGCCGCGCTACGGCGCCATCGCGCCGGTGACGCCGACGTCCCGGCCCTGCGGGTCGATCAGCACGCCGGGGTTCATCAGGCCGTCCGGATCAACCGCCGCCTTGGCGCCGGCGAGGGCCCGGGCGAAGACGTCGGGGCGCTGGCGGTCGTAGCCGGCCGGTCGGTGGTCGCGGCCGACCGCGTGATGGTGGGTCACCGTGCCGCCGGCGTCGACGACCGCTTCGTTGGCGGCCAGCTTGATCTCGCGCCACTGCTCCGCGAGCCGCTCCCAGTCGCCAAGCGCCGAGAAGGTGAAATAGGGTGCCGGTCCGTCGGCGTAGACGTGGGTGAAGCGGCAGGTGACGCTGCCGGGTCTGCCGGTCGCCCGCTCGAGGATCTCGGCGGTCCGGGCCATGATCCGGGCGTGGAAGTCGGCGAAGCGGTCCCAGGTGATCGCGGTCTCGAAGGTGTCGCCGATCACTCCCAGGGGCACGCCGACCTCCCGGAAGTAGGGTCCCTTGATGAAGGCGTCGCGCCAGGCCCCGGCGGCGCCCTCGCGATGGGACCGCCCGGCCGAGGCGCTGTGGTCGCCGCCGCAGTCCGCGGTCAGCTCCAGCGCCCGCTTCATCCACGCGTCGACCGGGTGGTCGGCGGACTCGAAGCCGAGGACGAGCAGCGAGGTCGAGCCGTCGCCCGCGCCCGCGCCGGCGGTCTCCTGAGCGTCGATCAGGCGGCAGTTCGAGGGGTAGAGCCCGCTCTGCGCCAGCATCCGCACGGCCTCGGCCGCACTCGCGTAGTCTGCGAAGTGGACCGCCGCCGAGCCCCGGTGGGTCGGCCGGTCCTGAAGCCGCATCCAGGCTTCCGTGATGACGCCCAGGATGCCCTCCGAGCCGATGACCATCCGGTCCGGCGACGGCCCGGCGCCGGAGCCGGGCAACCGCCGGGTTTCCATGATGCCACCGGGCGTCACGGTCGTCGTCGCCTCGACGAAGTCGTCGATGTGGGTGTAGAGGCTGGCGAAGTGGCCGCCCGAACGGGTCGCGATCCAGCCTCCCAGGGTGGAGTGTTCGAAGCTCTGCGGGAAGTGACGCAGCGTCAGGCCGTGCTCACGGAGCTGCGCCTCGATGTGTGGGCCACGCGCACCGCCCTGGATGCGCGCGGCCCGGCTCGCGCGATCGACCTCGAGCACCCTGTCGAGCTTGAGCAGGTCGATCGTCACCGCGGCGGCGTAGCTGTCGCCGACCGCCGGCTCGACGCCGCCGACGACGCTCGAACCGCCGCCGAAGGGGATCACCGCGGCGCCGGCGTCGCCGGCCCAGTCGAGGATGCGGACGACGTCGTCCGTGGTTTCAGGGTAGGCGACGAGATCGGGAGGTTCCGGCACCTCGCGCCGGAACATCCGCACCGCGTCCGGGAAGGACTTGCCGTAGGCGTGGAGGAGTCGCTCGTACGGGTCGTTCCGGAACAGGGGCTCAAGCGATGCCGGCGGCGCCAGACGCGGCGGGCGGAGGTCGAAGTCGGCGACCTGGGGCGCGGTCGCCCGAGGTTCTAGAGGGACGCCGAAGCGTTCCCCGGTGCGGGCGCGGAAAGTGTCCGCCTCCGCCTGCGTGAGCCCCTGCCCTTCGTATCCCCAACCACAGAGTTTGCGTCTTGCTTCCGTCACGTGAACCTCCCGGACGGCGCAGGATAGCGGAGCATCTACCGCCCCGAAACTCCTCGCAGGCTCGGTGTTTCGGCCCATCCCGTCCTCTCCCAGGCGCTTGAGCCGCGGAGTTGCTTTGCTGCGTCTCGCGGCTCAAGCCCCTAGAATCCCCGTCCAATGTCCTGGCAGCCCGAAGTCGACGAGATCGAACGCCGCCGGCGCCTGGCGCTTGAAATGGGCGGCGAGGAGGCGGTGGAGCGCCAGCACGAGCGCGGACGCCTCACGGTGCGCGAGCGGATCGAGCGTGTCGCCGACCCCGGCTCCTTCGTCGAGGAGGGCCGCCAGGCAGGCGCCGCCGAGGTGGACGAGGAGGGTCGCGTCGTCGCGTTCACGCCGGCGAACTACGTCGTCGGCTTCGCCGATGTCGACGGACGGCAGGCGATCGTGGCCGGTGAGGACTTCACCCAGGCCGGGGGTTCGCCGTCGCCGGCCGGGTTGCGCAAGAGCATCTACTCCGAGGAGCTCGCCCTCAAGTACCGGCTGCCCCTGGTGCGCTTCCTCGAAGGCGGCGGCGGCAGCGTGCGCGGCAGCGCCGGCCGCCAGAAAGGGGCGGCGAAGACGCCGCCGCGACCGATGGGCGAGCCGGTCTACTCGCGGGCGCGCTTCTGGTCGATCGCCGAGATCCTGCGGACCGTGCCGGTGGCCTCGATCGGGGTCGGTGCCGTTGCGGGGTTCCCCGCGGCACGTCTGGTCGCTTCCCACTTCTCGGTGATGACGCGGCACACGGCACAGATCCTGATCGGCGGCCCGGCGCTGGTCGAGCGGGCGCTGGGCGAAAAGAAGACGAAGGACGAACTCGGGGGCTGGCAGGTCCACAGTCGCAGCGGCGTCGTCGACAACGTGGCCGAGGACGAGGACGACGCGATGGCCCAGGTCCGTCGCTTCCTGAGCTACCTGCCCTCGAACGTCGACACGCTACCGCCGCGGCGGAAGTCGGGTGATCCGGTAGACCGCCGCGAAGAACGACTGCTCGAGATCGTGCCGCGTGACCGTCGCTTCCTCTACGACATGCGCGAGTTGGTTTCGCTCGTCGTCGACCGGGACAGCTTCTTCGAGATGACGGCGGGCTACGGCCCGTCCCAGATCACAGGTCTGGCCCGGGTCGACGGCCACACGGTCGGAGTCGTCGCGAACGACTGCAAGCACATCGGCGGCGCGATGGACGCCGCCGGTGCGCAGAAGTTCCGGCGCTTCGTCGAGTTCTGCGAGACCTTCCACCTGCCCATCCTCAGCCTGGTCGACGAGCCGGGCTTCATGATCGGTTCGGAGTCGGAGGCGTCGGGCACGATCCGCTACGGCATGGAGGCGATCGCGGCGACCGTGCGGACGACCGTGCCCTGGTGCGCCGTGCAGATCCGCAAGTCCTACGGCGTCGCCGCGGCGGCGCACTACGGCCCCGGCGGCAGGGTGCTGATCTGGCCCTCGGCCGAGAGCGGTGCGCTGCCGATCGAGGGCGGCGTGGCGGTCGCCTTCCGGCGAGAGATCGCCGCCGCGCCCGACCCGGACAAGAAGCGGGCCGAACTGGAGGCCGAGTTCGCCAAGCGGCGAACGCCTTTCCCGCGGGCCGAGGGTTTCTCGGTCCATGACCTGATCGACCCCCGCGGCACGCGCGCCGAGGTGGTCAAGTGGCTGAAGCTGTCGGAGCCGCTGCTCGCGTCGCGGGTGCGGTGAGGATTCTCAAGGAGGCCGGAATGCCTGTGAACCGAAAGAAGAGAACGTCGTGCGCCACCCTGGCGACGGGCCTGCTGCTGACCGCGGCCGCCGCCGCCCAACAACAGCCGATCGGCTACGAGGACACCCCGAAGCTGCCGGGATTGCCCTGGAAGGTGCACGACCCGAACCGGCCGGTCCCGCCGGTCGTCGCTCCGGGCGCCTCGTTCAGTGACATGGCGGCTGCTCCCGCCGACGCGGTCGTGCTGTTCGACGGGACGGACCTCACGAGGTGGCAGAAGCCGAATGGCGACGAACCCGAGTGGAAGGTCGAGAACGGCTACATGGAGGTCACCTCGACCGGGTCGATCCGCACCCGGGACGAGTTCGGCGACTTCCAGCTCCACCTGGAGTTCGCGACGCCGGGCAAGGTCGAGAGCAACAGCCAGGGCCGTGGCAACAGCGGCGTGATGATCTACGGCGACTACGAAGTCCAGATCCTCGACTCGTACGAGAACCGGTCTTACGCCGACGGCCAGGCGGGCGCGCTCTACGGCCAGACGCCGCCCATGGTCAACTCCTCGAGAGCCCCTGGCGTCTGGCAGACCTACGACATCATCTTCGAGGCGCCGCGCTGGAAGGATGGCGAACTCGTCAAGAAGGCGAACGTCACCGTGCTCCACAACGGAGTGGTCATCCATCACAAGAAGGAGTACATCGGCCGGACGATCCACCGGCGGGTCGGCGTCTACGATCGGCCGCACGAGCCGCGCGGCTGGATCGGTCTCCAGGACCACCGCAACCCGACCCGATTCCGCAACGTCTGGATCCGCGAGCTTCCGGGCTACGACAGTGGCGGCTGAGGCTGCGGTAGTCCTACTCTCTTGAAGATCTCCCTTTTCTACCTGCCCTCGATCGGCTCCCGGGCCGACATCAAGCGGGGCATGGCCGGCCTGCGCGGCGATCTCTACGACCGGATGCTGGCCGAGGTCTCGGAGCAGGCCCGGCTCGCCGACGACCTCGGCTACGACTCGATCAGCTTCACCGAGCACCACTTCCACATCGAAGGCTTCGAACTGTCGAACAACCCGGTGCTGCTCGACCTGTTCGTCGGCATGCAGACGAAGAACATCCGGGTGGGGCAGTTGGGCATCGTGCTGCCGGCGCGTAACCCGATCCGCGTCGCCGAGGACATCGCGATGCTCGACCGGATGACCGGAGGACGCGCGAACGCCGGGTTCGCCCGTGGCTATCAGCGGCGCTGGGTCGACGTGATGGCCCAGCAGACCCACGGCATCTCCGGTGCGCTGCCTCACAAGCACGACGAGATCGACGCGACCAACCGGGCCGCCTTCGAGGAGTGTTTCCGGATCGTCAAGAAGGCCTGGACCGAGCCGATGCTCGACTACGACGGCCGGTTCTGGAAGGTGCCCGTGGGCGGTGCGGAGGGCGGCACGCCGTGGACGCTCGAGGCGACGGAGCAGTGGGGCGCCGGAGTGGAGGACGGGGTGCTGCGCCAGGTGGGGGTGGTGCCGAAGCCGGTGCAGAAGCCCCATCCGCCGATCTTCCAGCCCTTCGCGTCGTCGGAGGCGAGCATCCGGTGGTGCGCTCGGGAGGGCGTGACGGCGATCCTGCCGCCGCTTCACCCGAAGCGGGAGCGGGCACTCTTTGAGCTGTTCGCGGAGGAATCCGGACGGCCGCTGGGAGAAGGGATCGGCGTTCTGCGGGATGTCGTGATCGCCGACACGGACACCGAGGCTGAGCGTCTGTGGAAGGCCAGCGGCGCCTTCTGCGGCTCCGCCTGGTTCGAGCCGTTCGGCTTCAGCCGGGGCATGGCGGACCCGGACACGGGAGAACAGTTCGACGACCTGATGAGCGCCGGCATGGCGCTGGTCGGCACCGTCGACACGGTGACGCGGCAGCTCGAGACGCTGCGCGAGCGCCTGCCGGTGACCTGGCTCTACTTCTGGGCCTACAACGGCCTGCTGCCGCACGCGCGGCTGATGTCGACGATCGAACGGTTCAAGACCGAGGTGCTGCCCCGCGTGGGCGCGGATCGCTAGTTCGGCTTCTTGCGCTTGGCCCGGCGCTTCCGCCGGGTCCTGAGGAGCAGGCCGTCTTCGAGTGACGCGCCCTCCTTCGCGTCAACGGTGATCTTGCCGCCGTCGGCCAGCTTGCCGAAGAGGATCTCGTCCGCCAGCTTGCGCTTGATCTTCTCGTCGATCAGACGGCGCATCGGGCGGGCGCCGAAGTCCGGTTCGTAGCCGTGTTCGGCCAGCCAGTCGCGGGCGGCCTCGGTCAACTCGATGGCAATCTTGCGGTCGTCGAGTTGGCCGCCGAGTTCGCCCACGAGCTTGTCGACGATCAGGCGCACGGAGTCCATCTCGAGCGCCTTGAACACGACCCAGGCGTCGATCCGGTTGCGGAACTCGGGCGTGAACAGGCGCTCGACCGCCGGTTTCGAGGCGGCTTCGGCGGAGAGCTTCGAGCGGTCGCCGAAGCCCATCGGCTTCGTCGTCAGCTCCCGGCCGCCGGCGTTCGTCGTCATGATCAGGATCACGTGCCGGAAGTCGGCCTTGCGGCCGTTGTTGTCGGTCAACGTGGCGTGGTCCATGACCTGCAGCAGGATGTTGTAGACGTCCGGGTGAGCCTTCTCGATTTCATCCAGCAGCAGGACGGTATGGGGCGTGCGGCGGATCGCGTCGGTCAGCAGACCGCCCTGGTCGAAGCCGACGTAGCCGGGAGGTGCGCCGATCAGCCGCGACACGGTGTGCTTCTCCATGTACTCGCTCATGTCGAAGCGGGTGAAGGCAATGCCGAGCACCTGGGCCAGCTGGCGGGCGAGTTCCGTCTTGCCGACCCCCGTGGGACCCGAGAACAGGAAGCTGCCGATCGGCCGCTCCAGGGTACCCAGGCCGGCGCGGCCCAGTTTGACGGCCGACGAGATCGATCGAATCGCCTCGTCCTGGCCGAAGATGACCGCTTTCAGTTCCTCCTCGAGGTTGAGGAGAGCGTCGCGGTCGTCGCTCGATACGGACTTCTCGGGGATCTTGGCCATCGAGGCGACGACACGCTCCATGTCGACCGGGTCGAGCACGCTCTTGCGCTCCTTCGCGGCCACCAGGCGGTTCGCTGCGCCGGCCTGGTCCACCAGATCGATCGCCTTGTCGGGCAGCCGGCGGTCGAGCAGGTAGCGGGCCGAGAGGTCGGCGGCCGCGTCGAGCGCTTCGTCCGCGTACTTGACCTCGTGGTGGTCCTCGTAGCGGTCCCGCAGGCCGCGCAGGATCTCCGCCGATTCCTCGATCGATGGTTCGTCGATCTCGATCATCTGGAAGCGGCGTGCGAGCGCCCGGTCGCGGTCGAACGAGCCCTTGTACTCGGCATGGGTCGTGGAGCCGATGCAGCGCAGCTTGCCCGAGGCGAGGCCGGGCTTCAGGATGTTCGAGGCGTCGAGCGAGCCCGACGACACGGCGCCGGCGCCGACGATCGTGTGGATCTCGTCGATGAAGAGGATGTGTTCGGGCTCCGAGATGATCCGGTCGATCACCGCCTTCAGCCGTTGCTCGAAGTCGCCGCGATAGCGGGTTCCAGCGAGGAGCGCGCCCATGTCGAGCGCGTAGATCGTCACCTTGGAGATCAGCTCGGGCACGTTCCCCTCGTGGACGGCGAGCGCCAGCCCCTCGACAATCGCCGTCTTGCCGACCCCCGGATCGCCGACCAGGACCGGGTTGTTCTTGCGCCGGCGGGCCAGCGTTTCGCACAGGACCCGGACCTCATCGAGCCGCCCGACCAGGGGATCGATGGATCCCTCGGCCGCGCGCTCGTTCAGGTTCGATGCGAACTGCTCGAGTGGATCCTCGACCTCTTCTTGCTCCTCCTCGCCTTCCGCGTTCGGCTCGACGCGCTGTGGGGCTGGAAGGCCGCCGCCCTGCTTGACCGTGCCGTGTGAGAGGTAGCGGATGACGTCGAGGCGGGTTACTTCCTGGCGCTGGAGCAGGTAGACCGCCTGGGATTCCTTCTCCCGCATCAGCGAAGCGATCACCGCGCCGGCGTCCAGTTCACTCTTGCCGGCGCCGTGGGCGTGCATGGCCGCGCGTTCGATGACCCTCCAGAACGCGATCGTCTGCTTGGGAGGCGACTCGTCTTCGTCGCCGGAGTCCGGGGCCTGCTCGACCCTGTCGGTCTCGCCTTCCGCCTCGACTGGCGCGGCGCCTGCCGACTCGTCCGCCGCATCGGCGGGGAGCACCGGCGGCAGCGTTTCCAGTTGCTGCTCGAGGAACTCCTCGAGCTCGTGGACCAGTCGGGGCAGGCGAACGCCGACCGACTGCAGCGCCTTCGCCCCCACCGGGTCGCCACACAGAGCGAGCAGCAGGTGCTCGAGCGTGACGTACTCGTGCCGGCGTGAGGACGCCTCGAGCATCGCCCGTCGCAGCGATTGCCGCAGGTCCTCGGTCATGTGCACGGAAGCGATGGCTGTACCTCCTTCGCCCGTCAGTTGACGTCGCCGCCGTCGTCTCCGCCGTCGCCGTCGCCACTGTCGCCGTCGCCGTCTCCCGTGTCGGGCTCGATCGTGCAGAGCAGGGGGACTTCGGCCTGCTGGGCGAGACTGCCGACCTCGGCCACCTTGGTCTCGGCCACGGAGAACGGGTAGAGCCCCACGACACCGACACCGTTCTTGTGGACGTAGAGCATGAGCCGCGAGGCGTCCGATTCGGTCAGGTGGAAGACGTGCTGCAGCACGACGACGACGAACTCGCGCGGCGTGAAGTCGTCGTTGTGGAGCAGCACCTTGTACAGCCGGGGACGGGCCAGCTTGGTCCTGGTCTTCGTCTTCGTGAGGACCTTGCTGTCGCCCTGCTGGTCGTCTTCGAAGTGCGGCATGGCGTCTCGATTATAGGTCCGGCGTTGGCGGCTCTAGCCGAGTTGGGCCCGGTTGCCGCGCCACGCCTCGATTCCCTCGAGGTGTCGCTTCGCGTCGCGCTGCAGTGCCGCGCCGAGCAGCGAGTTCAGCTTCTCGTCCAGGAACAGGTGCGAGCTGTAGACGGGCGCGGGCTCGAAGCCCCGGCTGATCTTGTGCTCTCCGCCGGCGCCGCCCTCGAAAACCTGGACGCCGTGTTCGATGCACTCGTCGATCGAGTGGTAGAGGCAGACGTTGAAGTGGAGGAAGCGGTGCTGCTCATGGCAGCCCCAGTAGCGGCCGTAGAGGTGCGTGTCCGAGCGCAGGTTGATAGCACCGGCGACGACCCGGTCTTCGCGTTCGGCGACCACCAGCTCGACCTCGTTGCCGAGGAGCGTGAACAGGTCGGAGAACATCTCGCGGTTCAGGTAGCGGCCACCCCACATGTACCTGTCGCAGGTCGTGCCGTAGAGACGGAATGCGGTCTCGGCCCAATGCTCGGGATCGGCCGCGATCTCCTGGCCGCGCACGGTGCGGATGGCGATGCCCTGCCTTGCCGGTTCGCGGCGCTCGCGGCGGCACTGGGTGCGGCGCTTGGAGCGGAGTTTCAGTAGCCAGTCCTCCGGCGTGCGGTAGTCGTAGTTGTTCCAGTGGTACTGCACCATGACCCGTCGGGAGAGGCCGGCCTCGCCGAGGGCTGAGGCCTCCCGCTCGCTGTGGTAGAGCACGTGGACGGAGGCCACACCGACTTCACGAGCGGTGTGAGCGGCAAGCTGTACGAGGAGCCTGGCAGCGACCGCCGGGTCGATGTCGGCGGCGGCCAGAATGCGGCGTCCGGTGACCGGAGAGAAGGGGACGCCGACCACCAGCTTCGGGTAGAAGCGGCCGCCGACCGCCTGTACCGCGTCGCCGAAGGCCCAGTCCCGGGAGAAGTCGCCCATGCCATCGTTCTTGATGTAGGCGGGGGCAGCCGCGATCAGGTCGTCGTCAGCGTTCCAGGCGGTGAGGTGGAAGGGCAGCCAGCCGCGGTCGGGCGCTACGCAGCCGGTCCGTTCGAGCGCTTCGAGGAATGTCCAGGACAGGAACGGCCGGTCGCCGGGCCGGAGGAGACGGTCCCAGGCCCTGGAGGGAATGTCGGCGATCGACTGGACGATCCTGAGTTCGATCTGCCGCTGTTCGGTGCGGTCGCCTGCCTGGGCCGCAGCATCGTCCATCCGGCGAGTCTTGCACGGCGGTCGCGACGCGCGGACCGTCAGTAGCCGAGCGCCGCTCCGTCCTTTCGCGGATCGGAGGCGCCGTAAAGCGTGCCGTGCTGGTCGACCCTGATTGCCTGGGCGCCACCGAACTCGGCGCCGCCGGCGTTGCGTACCCGGTGGCCGAGCGCCGCGAGCCCCTCTACGGTTTCGGGCTCCATGCCTCGCTCGCACAGAAGATCGAGGCCGGCCGTGTGGCGCCACCGGGGCCGGTCGATCGCCGCCTGGAGGGGAAGCCCGTGATCGTAGTGGTTGGTCAGGAGCTGCACGTGGCCCTGGGGCTGGAACGGACCGCCCATCACTCCGTAGCAGAGCTCGAGCCGGCCCCGGTCCAGAACCATGCCGGGGATGATCGTGTGGAAGGGGCGTTTGCCGGGGCGGTACTCGTTGGGATGGCCGGGTTCTAGGGTGAAGCCGGCGCCCCGGCAGTGGAGCATGATGCCCGTGTCGCCGCCGGCGATTGCCGCTCCGAAGGGCGAGAACAGGGAGTTGATGAAGGAGGCGGCGTTGCCGTCGCCGTCGACGACGGCCAGGTAGACCGTGTCGGAGCCCACCGCGGCGGCGCCGGTCGGGATCCCGCCGGGCGCGGGGCCGTCGGCCGGCCGACCGGGGTCGATCAGGCGGCTGCGCTCGCGGGCGTAGGCCTTATCGAGCAGCTCGGCCAGCGGAACGCCTCCGGAGCCCCGAAGCGGCTTGTTCTCCGGATCGCCGACGTGGGCGTGGAGGTCGGCGTAGGCCAGCTTCTTCGACTCGACCAGGAGATGCGTGTACTCGGTTCCAGCCACGTCCATCGAGGCGAGGTCGAAGTTCTCCAGCAGGTTCAGCATCAGCAGGACGCCAAGTCCCTGGCCGTTGGGCGGCAACTGGAAGACCTCGCGGCCGCGGTACAGCGTGCCGATCGGATCGACCCAGGTCGAGCGATGCCGCCGGAAGTCCTCGAGCTGGAGGAAACCGCCGGTGGCGCGCGCGTAGCGGACGATCTCCTCGGCGATCGGACCCTCGTAGAAGGCGTCGCGGCCGTCTTGCGCGATCTGCCGCAGCGATCTTGCGAGGGCGTGAGACCGGAACACCGCGCCGAGTGCGGGCGCGTCGCCGTCGAGGAGGTAGTGCTCCGTCGCCGCGGGATCGCGGCGCAGTCGCTCCGTGCACGCCGTCCACATCGACTGGACGCGCTCACTGACGGGGAAGCCCGCTTCAGCCGTTTCGAGCGCCGGACCGAGCAGGTCGGCGAAGCGAAGCCGTCCGAGGCGCCGGTGTGCGGTCTGCCAGAGATCGACCGCGCCGGGGACGGTGACTGCCGGCCAGGTGTCCGGATCGATCGCCGGGCCGGTGATGTCGTTCCGCTCCAGGGCCAGCGGCGAGCGGCCGCTGCCGTTGAGGCCCAGGAGTTCGCCACGTCCGCCGTCGGGATCGGCCAAGTAGTAGAGCAGGAAGGCGTCGCCGCCGATGCCGGTCATCATCGGCTCGACCACCGCCAGCATCGCGGCGGCCGCGACCGCGCCGTCGATCGCCGAACCACCGGCCCGCAGCATGTCGAGCCCGGCCAGGGTGGCGGCGGGGTGGGATGTCGCCACCATCCCCCGGCGCGCCATGACAACACTGCGCCCTGGCCGGTGGGCGCTGGCGAGCCGCGGGGACACGGAGTGGTCGTTAGCGGAAGACGTCAAAAGTGCGGTTGAACTTAACGGCCAGGCTCCGGTCCGGCGTATCCAGGCCGAGTACACCGAACTCCGAGATCTCGTTGTAGACGACGAAGAGCCCCCGGTTCGCCTCGTTCAGCCAACTGAAGCGAACGTTCGTGTTGACGCTGTGGGTCAGGTCGTTGTACTGGATCAGCGCCTGGAGGAGCAGACTGGTGCTGAAGGCGTACGTGACGCGCAGGCTGCCGAGGTGGGTCTTGAAGGCGCCCATCGGGAGGTCGATGTCGTTGTAGGACCAGCTCAGCTCGGATGTCAGGTAGTCGCCGAGGCGGATGCTCAGCCAGGGATCCAGTACGAGCTGGTCGCCGCCGAAGAAGCCCCCGCCCTGGACTCTGACGAACAGGCTCACGGCACGTCCCCGGTTCGTGTTGCCGAACAGGAAGAAGCCGTGGTCGTCGTACTCCCCGGCGGGTACGTGCACGATGCCGGCGAGCGTGAAGGGGTCGAGCAGCCCCTCGTAGCGGCCGCCGGCGGAGAGGCTGATCTGCGCGCCGTTTCGGAACTCGACTTCGCCGCCGACGGAGTAGCGCTGGGTTTCCTTGTAACCGTCGAAGTTCCAGAAGCCGTCGTAGAAGGCGCGCGGACCGAACTCCTTGACACGGCCCTCGCCGGCCGGGCGGAAGCGGCGCCGAATGTAGCCGTTGAACTGGCGGTAGCCGGAGCGGCTGAGGAAACCGACCTCGGGGTTGAAGTCCTCGCCGATCTCGGCATAGCCGAGACGCCAGCGCCAGAACGGGGAACTGTAGCCGCCGTCGAGGCCGAAACCATGGTCCCGGCCAGTCAGGCCGGGGGTTTCGGTCCGGGCCGCCCAGCCCGACACGTCCGTGAACTGGCCGATGCCGACCTGGCCGTCGACGGCGAAGGTCCGGTTGTAGTCGTCGTCAGGCGCCAGCGAGCCGGTGCCCTCGCGGTTCACGACCAGCACGCCGGCCCGGCTCCGGTTGCGGTACTCGCGGCCGAGCCGCGCCACGGTGAAGTTGTTGCCGTGGAGGTCCCCGATGCCGTCGGTCTGCATGTTCAGGAAGCCGACGTTGAATCCACCGGCCCTACCGGACAGGCGGGCGCCGCCGAGGATGGGCACGGGCATGCCGCCGCTCAGGCCGATCCGGCGGCTGAAGAAGAGTTCGGTGCCGCCCCGGAACGAGGACCGGCTGCCGACCCGGAACAGGCCGGAGTTCTCCAGGAAGAAGGGTCGCTTCTCGGGGAAGAACAGGCTGAAACGGTCCAGGTTGATCTGCTGATCGTCGGCCTCCACTTGGGCGAAGTCGGTGTTGACGGTCACGTCGAGCGTGAGGCTCGGGGTGACGCTGTACTTGAGGTCCATGCCAACTTCGCTGTCATCGACGCTGCCGTCCACGTTCTCGCGTCCCGTGCTCAGGACGTAGGGAGTCAACTGCAGATTTCGCTGGCGCGGCGGTTCCACGCCGACCAGGTGCCCGGCTTCCGACACCCGGAACACGTCGTGCTGGCGGCCGAGGTGGGCCCAGAACGCGGTCTCGTTCTTGCGCCGGATGTTGCGCTCGAAGTTCAGGCCCCAGACCGCGCGGTCCGATCCGTACCGGAGACTGCGGAAGGGAATCGCCATCTCCGCGCTCCAGCCGAAGTCGCCGCTCGACGTCCGCACTGTCCAGGAGGTGTCCCAGTCCAGATTGGCGCCGCCGGAACTGCCGCTGCGGGAGGAACCGCCGCCACGTCCCTGGTTCGTGAACTGGCCGTCGTACTGGATGCCCGCGATGTTCGTCCCGAAGACGAAACCGTTCTGCCGGTCGCCGTACGTGTCGAGAACGACCCGGAAGCTGTCCTCGTTCTGGAGCATGGCGTCGCGGCGGCTGTCCGAGATCGCCAGGGAGGAAGCGTCACGGTCGAAACAGATGACTGCGATGTAGAGGTTGGCGCTGTCGAACGCCACCCGCACCTCGGTGCGTTCGCTCGCCGGTTGACCTTCGAACGGCTCTACCTGTTGGAAGCCGGTGCCGTAGTCGACGTCGAGCCAGAGCTCTTCGCCGAGCACGTCGCCGTCGATCATGGGGGCCTCAGCGAGACGCTGGGCGCGCAGCCGGGGGCGATCGCTTCGCGTCTCGACCTGCGCTGCCGCGACGCCGTCGCCGGCCGCAAGGAGGGCGATCAGCGCGATAGCGCCGCGCTGGAGGTGTTGTCGCGGCATCGAACGATTGCGGTGCGGGTTTTGTTCTATCGTCCGGCTGGTGGTTGGACGGCGGGAATCGCCAGCTCCCGGGCTCGCCGGTTCAGTTCTGCAAGCTGTGGTCCGGTCAACTCGGCTACGGCCTCGAGGATCGGCAGGAGTTCGGCCTCGAGGTCCTCAAGGCGACGCCGCGCGCCGGCCGTCGGCCGGGCGGTGTTGCCGAAGACGTGAGTGTAGAGGTACGCGTACTGGTTGTCGATCCGGGGCTGGAAGTTCAGCGCGTCCTGGGAGACGCGGCTCCGCGACTGGATCAGGCGCTCGTCGAGTTCCCCGGCGCGCTCCAGGATCGCCTCGACGGCAGGTCTCAGCTCCGGGACGCCGGCCTCGTCGAGGCGTTCCTCGAGGGCTCCGGCCTGTTCCCGGACGCTGCGCAGGCCGCCGATCGCGTCGTGGATCGCCGTCAAGCGTGCCGACAACTGGTCGAGCAGGGCGTACTGTTCCTCCAGATCGGCCCGGGAAATGTCCTCGAGCCGCGGGTCCGCGAGCACTTCGAAGGTCCGGCTGTCCGACCAGTCGCCGGCCTCGGCTTCAGCGCTGCCGGCGACCGTCAGCGTCGCCCGGTAGCTCCCCGGCGGCAGATAGGGGCCCCCGGTGTAGGACAGGGACATGATCGCCCCCTCGACCAGGTGGGGCGCCTGACCGCGCAGGTTCCAGACAACCCGGTTGAGTCCCGCCTTCGCCTCGAAGGACTCGATCCGTGGACGTTCTTTCTCGCCGCCCTCGATCTCTTCGCCTTCCGGCACTGACACGAAGCGCCGCAGAACCCTGTCGCTGCCGTCAGGGAAGATCACCAGTTCGACCCGACTCGCCGGCTCTTCCGGGAGGTCGAACCAGATCGAGGCGCCGTTGGTGAAGCCCCCGCCGCTGCCGGGCCGGTCGATTCGGACCGTGGGCTCGGGGGTGAACAGCCGGGGCTCGTCGCGCACCGTGCCGGCGGCGACTTCTCCGGCGAGTTCGCGCACCGCGCCGAGGTCGTCGAGCACCCAGAAGCTCCGGCCCTGAGTCGCCAGGACCAGGTCCGGGTTGCCGACGCTCTCGTGAATCAGCAGGTCGGTGATCGGCGTCCGCGGCAGGTTCAACTGGAACGAACTCCAGGAATCCCCGCCGTCGAAGGAGGCGTAGAGTCCGAACTCGGTACCGGCGAAAAGCAGGCCGGAGGCCTCTGGATCTTCACGCACGACGCGCACGAAATGGTCGGCCGGCAGACCATCGGTCAGGGTCCTCCAGCTTTCGCCGCCGTCGTCCGTGCGGAAGATGTACGGCGTGTAGTCGTTCATCCGGTAGCGATAGACGCCGACGTAGACGCGCCCCGGATCGTGTTGCGAAACGTCGATCGAGTTGACCGTGCCGTCGGCCGGCATTCCCGCCGGCGTGACGTCGACCCAAGTGGCGCCGTTGTCCCGGCTGACGTGGATGCGGCCGTCGTCGCTGCCCGCCCAGATCTCGCCCGCCGTGTGCGGCGACTCGGCGAGCGCGAAGATCGTGTTGTAGACCTCGACGCCAGTGTGGTCGTGCTGTACGGGGCCGCCGGGCACTCCCTGCTTCTCGTCGTCGTCGGTCGTCAGGTCGGGCGAGATCGTCTCCCAGGTCCAGCCGCCGTCGCGGGTGCGATGGACGTAGTTCGACGTGTGGTACACGACGTCGGGATCGTGCCGGGAGATGAGGATCGGCGCGTTCCACTGGAAGCGGTAGCGCAGGTCGCGCGGCGCCGTGCCGTCCTGCATCTGGGGGTAGAGGATCATGTTGCGGGCCGTGCCGCTGCGGTGGTCGTAGCGGTCGATCCGGCCCAGGTAGTTGCCCGAGTAGACGAGGTGGGGCTGCTCGGGGTGGACGGCAATGTGCCCGCTCTCGGCGCCGGCCACCGAGTGCCAGTGCTGGGTCGGCGTGAGTTCGGGCATCGGCCGCGACGGCACGGAGATCGTGCTGTTGTCCTGCTGGGCGCCGTAGATGCGGTAGGGGAACTGGTTGTCGACGGTGACCCGGTAGAACTCGGCGGTCGGCTGGTTGTTCTGGGTCGACCAGGAACGGCCGCCGTCCACGCTCACGTTGGCGCCGCCGTCGTTCCCCTGCACCATGATGTGGGGGTGCTCCGGGTTGATCCAGAGGTCGTGGTTGTCGGCGTGCGGCGTGCCCACCCGTTCCCAGGTGGCCCCGGCGTCGACGGACCGGAAGAAGCGGACGTTCGAGCCCCAGACCGTGTTCGGATCGGCCGCGTCGGCGTCGATGTGGCTGTAGTACCAGCCGCGCGTGAGCAGTTCCGGCTCGTCGCTCACCTTCTTCCAGGTGTCGCCGTGATCCTCGGAGCGGAAGATGCCGCCGCGGCCTTCCGCCGCGGTGATGATCGTCCACAGACGCCCGCGCCGCGCCGGCGACGCGGAGACGCCGATCCGGCCGAGCACACCGGTGGGCAGGCCGCCCTCGAGCTGTTCCCAGGTGTCGCCGCCGTCCGTCGAGCGGAAGAGGCCGCCCTCGTCGCTGCCGTCGATCAGGGTCCAGGGCTTGCGCTCGACCCGCCAGGCCGCAGCGTAGAGGACGCGGGGGTTGAAGGGGTCGAGCTCCAGGTCGGCGATCCCGGCGTCGTCCGAGATGTAGAGCACCTGCTCCCAGGTTGCCCCGCCATCGGTTGAGCGGTAGACGCCGCGTTCCGGGTTGCTGCCGAAGATCTGGCCGAGCACGCCGACCCAGAGCACGTTCGGGTCGTTCGGATGCACCTCGACCTTGCTGATGGCGCCGGCCCGCGGCAAGCCGATGTGCTGCCAGCTCTCGCCAGCGTCGATGGAGCGGTACACGCCGTCGCCGATGGACACGTTGCCGCGGGGCTGGGCCGATCCCATCCCCACGTAGATCACGTTGGCGTCACTCGGGGCGACGGTCACCGCGCCGACGGAACCGGCCTTGAAGTAGGCGTCGCTCAGGTTCTCCCAGGAGATGCCAGCGTTCGTGGTGCGCCAGACGCCCCCGCCGGTCGAGCCCATGTAGAAGGAGTAGGGATGGGATGTGTGCCCGGCGACTGCGGTGACCCGGCCGCCGCGGCTGGGGCCGACGAGCCGAAACTCGATCCCCTGGAAGGGGTCGGGCTCGTCCTGGCTCCAGGTCGGACCGGCTGTGGCGGCGGCTACCGCGAGCGCAAGGATGGCTGAGGGGCGGGGGAGCAACATGGCTGCCGAGTCTATGAACTCGCGTCGAGTGACGCAGCGGCGGGAAGTACGGGCGCGGTCCTGCTGCTACATTCCAGGCCGTCGTGACCGCACAGCGCGCCGAGCGGCCGGCGCTTGTCATCTATACCGATGGCGGCGCCAGCCCGAACCCCGGGCCGGGCGGCTGGGCGGCGGTGATTCTCGAGCCGGGCGGCGACCCCCGGGAACTCGCGGGCGGCGCACCCAGCACCACGAACAACCGCATGGAACTCCAGGCGGCGATCTCCGCTCTTGCCAACCTCTCAGAACCGAGCGCGGTCGATCTCTACACGGATTCCCAGTATGTCCGGCAGGGAATCACCTCCTGGCTCGCTCGCTGGCGAGCTCAGGGCTGGCGGCGTCGCGATGGGGGCGCGGTCAAGAACGTCGACCTGTGGCGGCGTCTGGAGGGCCTGAACCGCCGCCACCGCGTCCACTGGCACTGGGTCAAGGGTCATGCCGGCAACGAGTGGAACGAACGGGTGGACGAACTGGCCAGCGCCGAGATCGCGGCTCGGGGCGGTGGCGCTGCCGCCGAGCCCGACTCCGAGGCCGAGATCCCGCCGGGCAGCGCGCGGATCTTCCTGAAGGTCCGTTGCGTTCGTGGCCGCGGCGTGTGGGCGGCCGACCTGGAAACCGCGGATGGCGTGGACCAGCGCACGGGAAGCGCTTCGGAGACGACTCCGAACCGTCTGGAACTCACCTGCGTTCTCGATCTGCTCTCCGAGCTACCCGCGGGACAGCCGGCTGCGGTCTACACCGGCAGCGACTACCTGAGACGTGGCGCCTCCCTCTGGATCCACTCGTGGAAGCGCAACCGCTGGCGCACGAAGACCGGGGCGCAGGTCAAGAACGCCGAACTCTGGCATCGACTGGACCGGCAACTCGAGGCTCGTCGCGTGGTCTGGCCGGCACCTGCAGGAGACGCCGCGGACCGATTGACGGAGTTGAAGAACCGGGTACGCGAACTGTTCTGAGCCGCTGGCCGCCGTTGACCACGTCTGCGGCGGGGCCGCCACGCTCTCTTCGACCGTTCGAGAGCTACCAACTGGGAGGACCCCCCTTCGTTCTCCTGTGCTGTCTTCCTCCATCTGTTGGGTGGATTCACGAACGTCATTCACCCCCAAAACGGGAGATGCGCAGGGTCGACGATCCACTCTAGAGTCAGCTATGAGGGGCTGTCGATGTGTGACCTGGATTCGCAGACAACCGCGGGTCGTCTACGGTGGCTCGCGGCCCTCGCGCTGCTGTTCGCTTCGGGCGGCGTCAACGCGCAGACGAGTCTCACGGATGTCGGAGGTGGCTGCACGGGGTCCGGTTGTCCGGACGCCCCGACCGGAACCGTCGTCGCCGGTCCGCGTCACGGCTACATCAGGATGACCTGGACGCCCGCAACCACGGGCGGCGAAGTGGCGAAATGGGAGGTGCTCATCGCGGAAACGGGGGGAACTCCGGGAGGTACGTTTGTTCCGGCGAGCCGCTGCGAGCAGGTCTACGCCTCACTGGACGTGACCAAGTCCTATGATCTACAGGTCAGGGGGATCGGCAGCAACAACGAGATCGGAGACTCGGCGAAGGCCACCAGTATCGCGCCATTGAATGATACGTCGAAGCCGCCGCCGGAACCTGGGCACATCATGCGGATGTCCTGCCCCGGATTCGATCCTGAGCCCGGTCCCGCGCCCGTTCCTGATCCCGAGCCTGATCCCGAGCCGGAGCCCGAGCCTGACCCCGAGCCTGAGCCTGAGCCTGAACCCGAGCCGGAACCCGATCCCGAACCCGAGCCTGACCCCGATCCCGATCCCGAGCCTGACCCCGATCCCGATCCCGAGCCTGAACCTGAACCCGAGCCTGAGCCGGAACCCGAGCCGGAACCCGACCCCGAGCCCGACCCCGAGCCGGAACCCGAGCCTCAACCGCCCAACGCGACCTTCGACGTGGACGTGCCGTGCACGGACGGACTTTGCCGGGTCCGGACCGGCGAAGAGGTAGCGTTCACGGACACGACCTCCGGAAGCGTCTCGCGGCGATCGTGGGACTTCTACGTCCCCGCGGCCAGCGCGCCGTCTGGTCCGGTGGTCCGCCACGCATGGTCTTCGCCGGGCTTCTACGAGGTCACCCTGACGGTCAGCGGCGCCGGCGCCGAGTCCACGGCGTCGCGCGTGTTCCTGGTCGAGGCCGCGAGCCCGGCTGGCACGTGCGAGCCGGACGGCGAGACGCTTTGCCTCCAGGACTCCCGCTACCAGGTGCGTGCCACCTGGCAGAGCCCGGAAGGCGAGCTGTTGCCGGCGCGTGGGGCGCGCGCCGGCACGAACGACTCCGGCCTTCTCTGGTTCCACGATGCGGAGAACTGGGAGGCGTTGGTCAAGGTCCTGGACGGCTGTGCGATCAACGGCGCGGACTGGGTGTTCGCCGCCTCGGCGACCGACCTCGGCCTCCGCATCTCGGTTACGGACACGGTCACCGGCGAGGTCAGGCGGTACGAGAAGGAATCCGGCCGGCCAGCGGACGCCTTCACCGACACGCGCGCCTTCAGCGACCGCTGCACGGACCGGCGAGCCCAGGCGGCCGCTTCGACGCCCTCCGGCGGCGGCGCCCAGCGCGGCGATGGTCCCGCGGCGGTGAACACCGGCGCCGCGGCCTCTTCGACGCTCCACCTCGACGACGCTCGCTTCGAGGTCGCGGTGGAGTGGTCGACGTCTGACGGGCGGCGGGGCCGGGCGCGTACGGCCCGTCCGCGGACGGCGGACTCCGGGTTGTTCTGGTTCTTCGAGCCGGACAACTGGGAGATGCTGATCAAGGTGCTGAACGGTTGCGGCTTCAACGGCCACTTCTGGGTCTACCTGGCTTCGGCGACGGACGTGGGTCTCGACATCACGGTGACCGACACGGTGACCGGAAAGGTCCGCCACTACATGAAGGATCCCGGAGCGCCCGCCCCGGCGATGACCGACGTGGCGGCGTTCCCCGACGCCTGCCGGCCCAGCCCCGAGTAGTCGACCGCAACGTCCCGGGCCCGGCAGTCGCGGCCGGCGCGCTAGCCGAGCACTTGCTCCCGGCTGGACAGAAACCGGACCTCGGGAGCGTTCTCCGCGGCACGATCGAGCCAGTAGCGGTTCGCGGCCAGGAACAGGGGCGCGCCGTTGTGATCGTGCGCGATCTTCGCCTCGTTGCGGCGCACGAAGTCGCGCACCGTCCGATCGTCGTCCGCCTCGATCCACCGCGCCAGGGACATCGCCGTCGACTCGAAGCGCACCGGCACCTCGTACTCGGTGCGGATGCGGTCGGCGAGCACGTCGAACTGCAGGGTGCCGGTGACGCCGACGATCCAGTCGTTGCCCTCCCGGGTGCGGAACACCTGCGCCACGCCCTCTTCCGCGAGCTGGAGCAGCGCGCGGCCGAGATGCTTGGCCCGCAGCGGGTCCTCGGGCCGGACCCGCCGCAGGAGGTCGGGGGCGAAGCTGGGAACGCCGACGAAGCGGATCGGCTCCCCGGCCGACAGGGCGTCGCCGATGCGCAGGTTGCCGTGGTTCGGGATGCCGATGATGTCGCCGGGCCAGGCTTCCTCGGCGAGTTCCCGGTCCTGGGCCAGGAACAGGACCGGGTTGTGAATGTTCAGGGTGCGTCCACTGCGTGGATGGAACAGGCGGATGCCGCGATGAAAGCGCCCCGAGCAAAGCCGCACGAAGGCGATCCGGTCGCGGTGCTTCGGGTCCATGTTCGCCTGGATCTTGAACACGAAGCCGGTCACCGTCCGCTCGCCGGGAGCGACCGTTCGCTCGGCCGCCTGCTGTGGTTGCGGCGCCGGCGCGTGGCGGGCTAGGCCGTCGAGTAGGGAGCCGACGCCGAAACTGCGCAGCGCGCTGCCGAAGTAGACCGGTGTCCGGTTGCCCTCGAGGTACGCGGCGGCGTCGAAGGGCGGGCAGAGCTCGCGGACCATTTCGACTTCCTCGCGCAGCTTTGCTGCCGGCGCCTCCCCGAGCGCTTCGTCGATCGCGCGGGAGGCCAGGCCGGGCACGATCCGTTCCTTGCCGCGCCGCTCCCTGTCGCGCTGCTCGACCAGGACGAGCCGGTCGCCGACCAGGTCGTAGCAGCCTTTGAAGCCCCGGCCCATGCCGACCGGCCAGGTCATCGGAGCGACCTCGAGCTGCAGGGTGTCGGCGATCTCGTCGAGGAGATCGAACGGATCGCGGACGTCGCGGTCAAGCTTGTTGATGAAGCTCGTGATCGGCATGTCGCGCAGGCGGCAGACCTCGAACAGTTTTCGCGTCTGCGTCTCGATCCCCTTCGCCGCGTCGAGGACCATGACCGCCGAGTCGACCGCGGTTAGGGTCCGGTAGGTGTCCTCACTGAAGTCCTCGTGGCCGGGCGTGTCCAGCAGGTTGAAGGTGTTGCCCTCGTACTCGAAGGTCATGACGGAAGCGCTGACGGAGATGCCGCGCTCGCGCTCCACCTTCATCCAGTCCGAGCGGGCCCGGCGAGCCTCGCCTCGGGCCTTCACCGCGCCGGCGAGCTGGATCGCGCCCGAATAGAGCAGCAGCTTCTCGGTGAGCGTGGTCTTGCCCGCGTCCGGGTGAGAGATGATGGCGAAGGTGCGGCGGCGGGCGACCGCTTCGGCGAGGTTGGTCATGGCGGGATCCCTGGCGGCGCGGGAGTCTATAGTCGGGCGCCGTGCAAGAATGCGCGGCCGTTCCGTCAGGTCCAGATACCGGTCTCCCGAGGTAAACGCATGAGTGATCTGTCCGCATTTCGTGAAGAGGCCCGGACCTGGGTGGAGGCGAACGCGCCGGAGTTCCTGCGCGGCAGGGCCTCCGACCCGAACGCCTGGGCCGCCGGCGGCCGCAAGGCGCCCTTCATCTATCCGGAGAGCCGCGACTGGCTGCTCGCCGCGGCCGATCGGGGATTCTCGGTGCCGACCTGGCCCGAGGACTACGGCGGCGCCGGCCTCTCGCGGGACGAGGCGCTCGTGCTGCACGAGGAGATCGCGCGCCTGGGGCTGCCGATGCCGCTCACGGGCTTCGGCTACAGCATGATCGGGCCGACACTTCTCGATCACGGCACGGAGGCGCAGCGGGCGGAGCACCTGCCGAAGATCGCGCGCGGCGAGATCCGCTGGTGCCAGGGCTACTCCGAGCCGAATGCCGGCTCTGACCTCGCGTCGCTCGCCACATCGGCGGTACGGGACGGCGACTTCTACGTGATCAACGGCCAGAAGATCTGGACGTCCGGCGCCGACCAGGCGGACTGGATCTTCATGCTGGTGCGCACGAATCCGGACGTCAAGAAGCAGCGCGGGATCACCTTCATCCTGGTCGACATGGAGTCGCCCGGCGTGGAAGTGAGGCCGATCCGGCTGATCAGCGGCGCTTCGCCGTTCTGCGAGACCTTCTTCCACAACGTGCGGGCGCCGGTGCACCAGGTCATCGGCGAGGTGAACAGCGGCTGGACGGTGGCCAAGGCGCTGCTCGGCCACGAGCGCACCTCGATCGGCGGCATGGGGCGCGGCGGCGCCAGAGCTTCGCTGCCAGGTCTTGCGCGCGACTACGTCGGCGTCGACGAGAACGGCCGGATCGACGATCCGGCGATCCGGGAGCGGGTGACCCAGCACGAGATGGACGCAATGTCCTACGGGCTGACGATCAAACGCCACGGCGACGGACTGGAGGCGGGCCACAAGCCCGGCCCCGAGAGCTCGATGTTCAAGTACTACGGGACGGAGCTCAACATGCGCCGCGAGGAGCTGATGCTCTCGATCCGGGGCCCCCAGGCGCTGGGCTGGGAAGGCGAGGGCTTCGAGCCGGCCGAACTCAACCAGACCCGCACCTGGCTTCGCTCGCGGGCGAACAGCATCGAGGGCGGGACGTCGGAGATCCAGTTGAACATCATCGCCAAGCGCGTGCTGGGGTTGCCGGACTGATGGCTTCACTGGTCCTCACCGCTCCCCAGGAGATGCTGGCCCGGACCGCGGCCGAGCTCGTTTCGAAGCACGGCGGAGTCGACCGCCAGCGGAAGCTGCGCGACGAAGGCGGCGAACTCGGCTACAGCCCCGAAGTGTGGGCCGAGATGGCGGAGCTCGGCTGGCTGGGTATTCCCCTGGCCGAGGAGGACGGCGGCCTCGGCATGGGGTTGGCCGAGACGGTGCTCATCACGGAGGCGATGGGCCGCGGCCTGGCGCCCGAACCGTTCGTGTCGGCGGTCGTTTTCGCCGGCGGGCTGATCGCCGACGCCGGCACTGCGGAGCAGCGGGCCGCGTGGCTGCCGCCCTTGATCGACGGGGAGAAGCGTCTCGCGCCGGCCCTGCTCGAGGTGGGAAGCAGGTACGGACTGGACCGGGTCGAGACGCGGGCGAAGGCGAACGGCGGCGGTTGGTCGCTGTCGGGCGAGAAGGTCCAGGTGGTCGGCGGTGTCGGCGCCGACGGGTTCGTGATCGCAGCCCGGACCGAAGGCGGCGACAGCGGTCTGACGCTCTTCCTCGTGCCGGCGGAGTCGGACGGTATCGAGGTGGTGGCTCAAGGCCGGGTCGACTCCCGCAACTCGGCGATCGTGCGGCTGAGCGACGTTCACGTGGCGGCCGGCGCCGTCCTGGGGGCCGTCGGCGGCGGTCTGGAACCGCTCGGCCGGGCCGTAGACCGGGCCACTGTGGCGGTTTGCGGCGAGATGCTCGGGCTGATGACGGAGGCCTTCGAGCGGACGGTCGAGTACCTGAAGTCCCGCAGCCAGTTCGGCGTCCTGATCGGCACCTTCCAGGCGCTCAAGCACCGGGCGGCGAAGATGTTCATCGAGATCGAGCTGTCCCGTTCGACCGTCATGGCGGCGGCCCGGGCGCTCGACGAGGGCAGCGACGACGCCGAACTCCAGGTCTCGAATGCCAAGGCGCGCTGCTCGGACGCCCTGATCCTGGTCACCAACGAGGCCCTGCAGATGCACGGCGGCATCGGCATGACGGACGAGCACGACATCGGCCTGTTCATGAAGCGGGCCCGGGCGCTCGAGTTCGCCTTCGGCGACGCCGCCTTCCACCGACAGCGCTTCGCCCGCCTGCGCGGCTTCTGAGCACGACTGCCGCCGGTTCCAGGCCGGAGGAGGGGCCCAGGGGACGCTCGCCCTCAGGGAGAAGATGGGAAGCAGGGGCTCGCTGTTGTCGACTGCGCTCCAAGGCGGCGTCGGTTCCTGTGAGGGTGTCGGAAGTCGCTTGTCTCCGACCCCCTGGGCCCCTCCTCCGGCCCGGAACCGGCTGGGCGTCGGTGCAAGTCGGGCACGAGGTTCGGAGTGCCACACAGTGGGTGCGCCGGCGTCCCCGCCGGCTCGCCGCCGAAGGCGGCAGTAACGCCGGCCGAAGGCCGACCTCGGTTGCGGAGCGGAACCGTATCGACTTGGACCGGGAGGACGTTGACCTGGACTACAACTCCAACCGTATGCCGATGCTGAGGACGCGGCCCAGGGGGTTGTGGGTCGAGGGGTCGTAGTTGATCTGGCGGAAGACGCGGGGTGGATCCTGGTCGCCGAGGTTGAGGATGGAGGCGAAGAGGGTCGCTTTGTCTCCGGGGATGGTCCAGGAGACGTGGAGGTCGTGGGTGGCGAAGGCGTCGATGGGGTAGTTGTCGCCCCAGGGGGCGGGGGCGTCGTGGACATAGGAATCGGTGTAGTTCAGGTGCCAGCGGCCGGTAAAGGGGCCGAACGTGTAGCCGGCGAAGAGGCGGCCCTTGAACTCCGGGAGCGCCCGGGCGAGGGAGGTGTCGTAGTTCAGCCTTCCCTTCGCGTCGTAGGGGTCGCCGAGTTCCCAGCCGTCGATGCGCCAGGACAGGGTGGTCGTGCCCGAGGCGCCCAGGGTCAGACGTCCCGGACCCACGCTGGTCTGGAGGTCGGCGCGGAAGTCGATACCGTCGGTCTCGATGTCCGGACCGTTGACGATCCGTACGGCGAGCGTGTCGAGGTTCTCGAGGCTGGGAACGCCGCCGCTGATGGTCAGCCCGTGGAACCAGGGCGAGGTCTGGTCGCACAGTGGATGGTTCGCGGGCGGGCAGGCAAGGCCGAGAATGGAGTTGAAGGGCTGGATGACGAGCGGGTCGGTGAAGTCGTAGCGCCAGTAGTCGACGGTGGCGAAGACCCGGCCGCTGCCGCCGCCGAGGCCGCCGCGCTCGAGGACCAGACCCGTGTTGAGGGTCGTGGCCGACTCCGGGTCGAGCGTCGGGTCGCCGTGGATGTGGATTGGCTTGAAGGTGCCGATGCGACCGATGAAGAAGCGCGACGTGTCGGCGATGCCATCGATCGTCTGGTTCAGCGTCGGGCCGCGGAAGGTCGTTCCGAACGAGCCGCGGAGCGCCCAGGTCTCCGTTGCCTGCCACCGCAGGGCGAGCTTGGGGTCGAGGCTCGATCCGACGTCTCCGCCGTAGTCCTCGAAGCGCAGCGAGACCTGGCTCTCGACCGAGGGGGCGAGCGGCAGCGAGAGCTCGCCGAACACGGAGCCGATCCCCCGATCGTCCTCGATCGGGAAGGCCGGCGGCAGGTAGGCGAACACGCCCTCGCGTTTCTCGCACGTCGTGACTTCCGGGCCGCCCGGGCACGGGTAGATCGCGATGTCGTGCAGGGCGCCGCCCCGCGGTGTCGGCGCGCCGAGCGTGTAGGGCCGTAGCTCGTAGGTCTCGCCGCGCCACTGCACGCCGGCCGCGTACTCCGCCGCGCCGCCGGGAAGGCTCCAGTCGAGCAGGCCGCTCGCCACCGCTTCCAGGACGAGCAGGGAAGTCTCGCCCCGGTTGCCGAGGATCGTCGTCAGGTAGTCGTGGAGCGGGGCGTTGTCGAAGGCCGGGTCGTAGTCGGCGTTCGAGGCACTCGGCACCAGGGGATGGGGGCTGATCGAGTTGGAGAACGGGATCCAGTATCGGCAGTCGCCCTGGCCCGCATGCCGGCGGAGCGTGTCCAGGGAGAAAGTGAGGTTGCCGCCCGCGTCGTACTCGTTCGGCACCTGCTCTTCGCAGGCAAGGCCGCCGAGTCCGGCGAGCGCCCGACGGGCGCGGTAGTGCAGGGCGTCGCCGTCTTCGAACCTGCGAACGGAGCTCGACCAGGAGGCCCGGAACGCCCAGAGGGTCTCTCGGGTCACCCCTTCGAGGTCGAACGCGACCCGCTGCGTATCGGACTCGCGGATGTGGCTCCGGAGGGGGCCCTCCTGGCCGAACATCCTGCCTCGAATCCACGCCACTTCCTGCCAGGCCGGGTCGATTCCCGCCGCGTCCTGGGCGCCGCCGTCCCCCCGCCAGCCGCAGTAGGGAGCGTCGCAGAAGGTGTAGGCGCCGTACAGCTCCGGGTAGAGCCGGGCCATGTCGACGAGCCCCGGGTTGTTCGCCCGCACGGAACGTGTCAGATCGACGACCTTGTTCGGTGGATAGCCGGGCGAGGTCTGCCACGAAGGCACGTCGCCCTTCGCGAACAGGAACTCCGCGCCGATGTGCCAGCCGCCCTCCGTGTCCCACGAGGCTTCCGTGAACCACTGACCGCGGCGCGTGTCCTGCACCAGGTTGTCGAACGGCGTGTATTGGACCCGGCAGAGCGGGCTGTCGGGGCTGCTGACCGCGCCGCCGACGAGCTCGCAGTTCGGGTCGCGGACAGCCGGTGCGCCCGAGAGCGGGTAGAACACCGCGGGCCGTCCGGTCCCCGACCAGCCGCCTCGGGGATTGTCGGCGTAGGGCCGAATGGCCCAGTCGCGGTCGCGGAGCCGGATCGGGCTCCGCCGCGAGAGACCGAGGGAGCTGGCCGTGTGACCCCGTCCTTCGCCGAACGGTCCGCCGCCGATGATGCCGACCTCGCCATCTCCGTTCGAACCGTCGATCACGCTGTGCTTGCCCTCGAAGGACAGACCGTCGAAGTGGCTCCGGGTGATCACGTTCATCACGCCGGCAATCGCATCGGAGCCGTAGGTCGCGGCGCCGCCGTCACGCAGGAACTCGACCTGCTCGACCGCGACCATGGGCAGGACGTTGGTATCGACGATGAGTTGCGCCTGGTCCGGGATGGCGCCCGGAGACCAGGTCAGGCGGTCGCCGTTGAGCAGTACCAGCGATCGGCTCGGTCCAAGGCCGCGCAGGTTGAGCGTCGAGCGATCCTCGTTCGTGCGCGCGCCGAACTGGTCGGACTCGAGGTCGGCGCCGAGACTGAACGACAGGTTGCGGATGACGCCCAGCATCGATGGCGAGCCTTCCGCCTCGAGATCCTCGCGCGACAGGACCGACACCGGCTGGGCGGCGTCCTCGGGCGTTCCCGGGATCCAGGAGCCGGTGACCGTGACCGTGTGGCTGAAGGTCTCGACGTCGTCGCTGTGGTGCTCGGGCTCGTCGTTGTGGTCGGGGTCGGTCTCCTGAGCGGGGCTGGCCGCCGGGCAGAGGCAGGCGATCAGCGCGAGCAGGAGCGCTGGAGCCGGTCCTGGACGACGTTTCGAGAAGGTGAAGGTCGGGGCCACGCCTTCAGGTTCCCTTGGGTTCCGTGGCTTGAAGCCGGCCTGTGGTGGCGGACTAGCTCACGATCCGGTTCGGGTTCATGCCCGAACAGCCATCGTGCTTCGCTGCTGTCGAGCAGCGGCCCGTGTAACAGGAATCGCCCGCGAAACCCTGTGGACGGACGTTGTCGATCCAGCGTTCGACGTTCGCCTGGACCTCGGCCGCGCTCTGGCCGTGCTCCGTGATGAGCACCTTCGACAGCCCCCACCAGGCCCGCCCCAGGTTGCACTGGCAGCAGCACGTGTAGGCCGAGCGGTCGCTGCAGCAGGGGGCGGGAATCGGGGTCAGCGCGGCGCGCTTGATCTCTTCCTGCTCCGCGGTCAGCTGGATCTCCGCGTCGTACGCGATCAGTTGCTCCATTGGCAGCGCGAGGAGCGCGCCGACGGGATCGTCAGGGTCCACCGTCGCCGGCGGTGCTGAGCTGCCGCAGCTCCAGGAGGTCAATGCGCCCAGCAGGAGGATGGCGGTAGTGGCACGAAGATGGCGACGGTCGGCGCAGCGAGTCATGGTGGGGATTCTACGCTCTTCTCAACCGCAGGCTTCTGCCGATTCCCGGTAGATCCGGTAGCCCGCCCAGAAGTACGGATGGGAGGCGTCGAACTCCACGGGTTCCCGTCCCTCACCCTGATCGAAGACGAGGGGGTCGGCCAGCAGCCGGAGCTGCGCTTCCCGGAGCGCGGCGGCCGGGTGGGTTCCGTCGGCGACGCTGTTGTAGAACGCGGCGAACAGGTGCGTGGCCGACTCATCGACGACGGGCCACAGCGACGCGACGACGGAACTCGCACCGGCGGCGCCGAGGGCTTCGATGAAGGGTCCGGGGCCGATGCCGTGGCCTCCGGTGTCCAGGCCGGAGAGGACGACCAGCGATGGGCCTTCGAGCTCGAGTCGCGATGCCAGTTGGCCGGCGGTGACGGCGATGGCTTGCTCGTCGTACCGTTCCGGGGAAAGCAGCAGAGCGGAAGCGCTGGTGCTTCCGGGGTCGATCTTCGCTTCCACCGCCACGTGCAGAGACCGGACGGCGTAACTGTCGGTGGACTCCCAGAAGAGGGCCGGCGAAGCGGCTTGACCGAAGCGGGAGATCACCGGCAGGCCCAGGGCGGCGATCGTGCTCGCCTGATTGCGGCGCGCGGCGTGCCGGCGCCAGGAGATGCCGCCGTCGCTCATCGAGGCGCCGAGCGGACGTGCCGGTGGACGGTAGACGGCGTCGGCGATCGCCAGCGCGACCGGCCGTTCGCCTGCCGGCGGAGAGGCCGGGTCGACGGCGCCCAGGGTCGGGTCGATCCAGCACGGAGTCCGCGTTTCGACCAGGAAGCGGCCCTGAGGATCGAGCGATCGGGGCGCCCGGATGGCGCCGAAGGGCAGGTCGCTCAGCTGTCCGGTGGCGGAAACGCCTAGCCGGGAGACGTTTCCGAGTTGCTGGGCGGCCGGTGCGAGCAGAAGTTCACCCAGCTCGTCTCCGAGGCGAACGATCCGACCGAGCGAAGCCGGTGGGCGGAGCAGCGAGAGTTCCCGGATCTCCGCGACGAGAGGTTGCAGGTCCTCGGCGGTCGTCTCCAGGGTCAGCGTGGCGGGCTCCGGACCGCCCGGACCCGGAACGACGGTCAGGCGCAGCGGGCGACCGGGCGAGGCGTCGTAGATCAGGGTGGCGACGCCTTCGACGGCGGGCCGGAAGTGCTCGGGGAGTGGCGTCCGGTCTCCGCCCTTCTGCGCCCAAGCGGCCGGTCCGCCAAGAACTAGCAGACCCAGCATCAAAGCACGCCGGCGCACCCGGTTTCGACCCCGCAAGGTCCTAGAACTCCAACCGCATGCCGATGCTGAGGACCCGGCCCAGGGGGTCGTGGGTCGAGGCGTCGTAGTTCGCCGGGCGGAAGATCGGCGGCGGATCCTCGTCCGCGAGGTTGAGGATCGAGGCGAAGAGCGTGGCGCGCTCGCCGGGCAGCGCCCACGAGACGTGGACGTCGTGGGTGGCGTGGGCGTCGACCGGGTAGTCGGCGCCCCAGGGCGGCGGCGCGTCCTGGAGGAACGAGCCGGTGTGGTTCAACTGCCAGCGGGCGGTGAACGGGCCGCGCGAGTAACCGGCGAAGAGGCGGCCCTTCAGTTTCGGAAGCGGCCGGGCGAGGGAGGTGTCGAAGTTGAGCCGGCCCCTCGCGTCGTACGCCTCGCCGAGTGCCCAGCCATCGATTCGCCAGGACAGGGCGTACGTGGCGGCAGTACCGACGCGGAGGCGGCCCCGGCCCGCATCAGCCTCGAAGTCGGCCCGGAAGTCAATGCCGTCGGTTTCGATGTCCGGCCCGTTGACGATCCGCACCGACACGGAGTCCAGATTCTCGATCGTCGGTACGTTGCCGCTGATCGTCAGGGCGTCGAACCAGGGTGAGCCCGGGTCGCACAGGGGATGGTCGGCGGGCGGGCAGGCGAGACCGATCAGGGTGGCGAAGGGCTGGATGACCAGTGGATCGCTGAAGTCGTAGCGCCAGTAGTCCAGGGTGACGAAGAGTCTGCTGCCAGCGCCGGCCAGATCGCTCCGCTCGACCACGAGCCCCGCATTGAATGTCGTCGCCGACTCCGGTTCGAGCGCGGGATCGCCGTGGATGCGGACCGGCTTCGCCGTGCCGATGGGACCGATGTCTTCGCGCGAAGTCTCGGCGATGCCGGAGACCGTCTGGTTGAGCGTCGGACCGCGGAAGGTGGTCCCCAGCGAACCGCGCAGCGCCAGCGCTTCGGTCGCCTGCCAGCGCAGCGCGACCTTCGGATCGAGGCTCGATCCGACATCCCCGCCGTAGTCCTCGAAGCGCAGCGAGAGCTGGCTGTCGAGCGAGGAGGCGAGGGGCAGAGACAGTTCGCCGAAGATGGACCCGATATCGCGATCGGCCTCGGTCGAGAAGCCGGGCGGCAGGTAGACGAACAGGCCGTCCGGGTTGTCGCAGGAGGTGATCTCCGGGCCGCCCGGGCAGGGATAGATTCCGATGTCGTGGAGCGCACCGCCGCGGGGCGGCGCGGCGCCGATGGAGTAGGGCGTGAGTTCGTAGGTCTCCCCGCGCCACTGGACGCCGGCTGCGTACTCCGCCGCGCCTCCGGGGAGGTTCCACCCCAGCAGACCGCTGGCCACGGCTTCCAGGACGAACAGGGTCGTTTCGCCGCGAGTCCCCAGCGTCGTCGTCAGGTAGTCGAACAGGTGGCCGTTGTCGAACGCCGGATCGTACTCGGGGTTCGTGACGCCAGGCACGGCGGGATGGGGCCTGATCGAGTTGGAGAAGGGAATCCAGTAGCTGCAATCCCCCTGGCCCGCGTGCCGGCGCAACGTGTCGAGCGAGAAGATCAGGTTGCCGTCGCCGTCGTACTCGTTCGGCGCCTGGTCCTCGCAAGCGAGGCCGCCGAGCCCCGCCAGCGCGCGTCGAAGCCGGTAGTCCAGGACGTCGCCGTCTTCGAGTTTCCGCTCCGCGGCCGACCACGAGGCGCGGAACGCCCACAGGGTTTCTCCCGTCACCCCCTCGAAGTCGAAGGCGACCCGTTCGGTCCTGGACTCCCGGAGGTAACTGCGCAGGGGCCCCTCCTGGCCGAACGTCCGGCCGCGAATCCAGGCGACCTCCTGCCAGCCGGGGTCGATGCCGGCGGCATCCTGGGTGTCGCCGTCGCCGCTCCACAGGCAGTAGGGTGCGTCGCAGAAGGCGTAGGGCCCGTAGAGTTCCGGGTACAGCCTGGCCATGTCGATCAAGCCCGGGTTGTTCGCCCGCACCGAGCGGCTGGTGTCCATGACCCTGGTGGGCGGATAGGACGGCGAGGTGAACCAGGACGGCACCTCGCTGCGGGCGAGCAGAACCTCGGCGCCCAGGTGCCATCCGTTCTCCGTGTCCCAGGAGGCTTCGGTGAACCACTGCCCGCGGCGGGTGTCCTGCACCAGGTTGTCGAATGCCGTGTACTGGTAGCGGCAGAGTGAACTCCCGGGACTGCTGGCCGCGCCGCCGATGCGCTCGCAGTTCGGGTCCCGGATCCCGGGGTCGCCGGATAGCGGATGGAACGTCGCCGGCCGGCCGGTTCCCGACCAGCCGCCGCGCGGGTTGTCGGCATAGGGGGTGAGCGCCCAGTGCCGGTCGAGGAAGCGGATGGGGCTGCGCCGCGCGAGGCCGAGCGAACTGACCGCATGGCCCCGGCCGGCGGCGAAAGGCCGGCCGGCGATCAGGCCGATTTCGTTATCGCCGTTCGAGCCGTCGATCACGCTGTGCTTGCCTTCGAACGAGAGGCCGTCGAAGTGGCTGCGGGTGATCACGTTCATCACGCCGGCGATCGCGTCCGAGCCGTAGGTCGCCGCGCCACCGTCGCGCAGGAACTCGACCCGCTCGACCGCGACCATCGGCAGGACGTTCGTGTCGACCATGAGCTGAGCCTGGTCAGGGATCGCGCCTGGCGACCAGGGCAGGCGGTCGCCGTTCAGGAGCACGAGGGAGCGGCTCGCGCCGAGACCGCGCAGGTTCAGGCTCGAGCGGTCCGCGCCGGCGCGCACGCCGAACTGTTCGGAGCCGAGGTTCGCGCCGAGACTGATCGGGAGATTCCGGATGAGATCGAGCACGCTGGGCGAGCCTTCCGCCTCCAGGTCGTCGCGCGAAAGAACGGAAACCGGCTGCGCCGCGTCCTCGGGAGTGCCGGGAATCCACGAACCGGTGACGGTGACCGTGTGGCTGAAGGTCTCGAACTCGTGAGTATGGTGCTCGTGGTCGTGGTCGGCCCCGGTCGCCTCGCCGTGGTCGTGTTCGTCAGCCGGTGCCGGGCTGTCCTCCTGAGTCATCCCGGGCGCCGCACAGAGAAAGAAGAGCGCCGCCGCCAGGCGAAACGGGCGGGAGGCCATCGACATGGCCGCGGAGCCTATCCGGCCGATCCGGGTACGATCCCGGACCGTGTCCAACGTCCGGCTCGACTTCGATGGCGACGTGGCGCGGATCGTTCTGATCCGGCGCTCGAAGGCAAACGCGCTCGATTCCGCGACCACGGCGGCGCTGCGCCAGGCGGTCCGGGAGTCGGCCGCGGCGAGTCCACGGGTACTGGTCATCTCCGGCGACGGTGTGTTCTGCGGCGGCGCCGACATTCGCGAGATGGAGGACCTCGATGCGGTCGACGCGGAACGTTTCATCCGCGGCCTGCACCGGGCCTTTCTGGCAATCCGCGAGCACCCGGCGCCGGTCGTTGCCGAGGTCCGGGGAGCGGCTCTCGGCGCGGGCCTGGAACTCCTCGTGTCCTGCGACCTGTCGGTCGCCGCCGACGACGCGATCTTCGGGATGCCGGAACCCCACGTCGGTCTGCCTTCGGTTATCGAGGCGGCCCTGCTGCCGGGCCTCGTGGGCTTGGGCCGGGCCAGGGAGCTCTTGTTCCTGGGCGATCCGATCGCCGCCACCGAAGCGGCGCGGATCGGGCTGGTCGGCGAGGTCGTTTCGGCCGCGGACCTGAAAGCGGCGGTGAACGCCAAGGTCGAACGGCTGCTGCGGCTCAGCCCCGAGGCGCTCGCGCTGCAGAAGCGCCTGATCGGCCGCTGGCTCAACCTGCCCCTGGACCAGGCGGTGGAGGCGGGGGTCTCCGCGTTCCGGGCCGCCTATGGCACGGACGGGCCGAAGAGGGAGATGGAGAGGTTCTGGCGGCGGCGTGCCCGCGACGCGGACGGCGAAGGCACCTAGCCGATCAGGCAGCCAACCACGGCAGACAGCCAGTCGATTCCAGCACCGCGTCGATCTCGCCGCGCTCGGAGAGCTCGCCGTACTTGCCGCGCAGTGCCCCCAGCGACCTGGCGTGGTACTTCTGCGGCTTCTGGATCCACTCGCCGCTGCCGAGGGCGACCGAGAACTCGTCCTGCCCGCCGGCGATCGCCCCGGCGTTGGCGACGCTCCAGGGCAGGAAGATGGCGCCCACCTGCTGCTCGAGCAGGGGCGTCAGGGTCGGCGCCAGGGCCGCCCAGTCCTCGAAGTCGCCATTCGCGGTCGGATCGACCAGGCGCTTCACCCAGGCGACGGTGCGGGGCGCCCGCTCCTCGAGCAGCGAGTTGGGGGTCGGATCGGTCCAGGCCTGGTGCATCTGGAATCCAATGCCGAAGTCGCCGAACGCGGGCCGGTCGCCGAACAGATAGTCGCGACCGTCGAGGTGGGCCTCGATCAGGTCGACGGCGTCCAGGAACGACTTCTCGATCTGGGGCGCGGTCTGCTCGTTCGAACCGACGAACCAGACCCGCGGCACCATCCGCTCACGCACCTGGGCGGTCATCGCCTGGAGCGTCTCCTCGTCGGCAGCGGGGTTCATGCCCTGCGCGATGCGGCGCGCGCCGGACTCCTGGTCCGCGGGCCGGGCCCAGCGGTAGTGGAACATCCACTTGTTGCCCCACTCGTCGCCGAACTCCTCGAGCAGGACGGAAACGAAGGCCGCGGTCGGGTCGGACGGATGGATCGAGGGCTCCGGGTACTCCGCCTCCATCGCCTCGATGATCGGCGTCGAGTCCTGCATGCCGCGGTCGTCCGGCGTGACGACCAGGGGCACCAGAGGCAGTCTGGCGTAGCGCCGGAACTCGTCCTGGTTGGCGGGACTCCGGTGGATCCACTCGTGGGGGATCTGCTTGTAGCGGAAGTAGGAGCGCACCTTGATGGAGTAGGGCGAGAGATCTCCGCCGAAGATTCGGTAGGGTCGGGCCATTGGCAGAAGCCTCCTGGAGGGGAGTCGTTGTCAGACGAAGGAGGCTCATCCTAGGAGGATTCCGGACCTCGTGGCAACGACTCTCGATCTGAAGCAGCGTCTGCGGAGCGCGTTCGGCCACCCCGCCTTCCGTCCGCACCAGGAGGAAGTCTGCCGCCGGACGGCGGAGGGCGCCGACGGCCTGATCGTCATGCCGACGGGGGCCGGCAAGTCGCTTTGCTACCAGCTTCCGGGCCTGATGCGTGGCGGGCCGACCCTCGTCTTCTCGCCGCTCATCGCGTTGATGGAAGACCAGACGGCGAAGCTCCGCGAGCTGGGCCTGCGCGCCGAACGGATTCACTCCGGCCGCCGCCGGAACGAGTCGCGGCAGGCCTGCCGGCTCTACCGGGACGGGGAGCTGGACTTCCTGTTCATCGCCCCCGAGCGTCTCGGTGTGCCCGGCTTCATCGAGTTCCTGGAACGTTGCCGGCCGGCCCTGATCGCGGTCGACGAAGCCCACTGCATCTCGCAGTGGGGCCACGACTTCAGGCCCGACTACCGGCTTCTGGGCCGGCGCCTGCCGCGCCTGCGTCCGGCGCCGGTGCTCGCCCTGACCGCGACCGCGACGCCGCGCATCCAGGACGACATCGCCGCGCAACTCGACCTCGAAGGCGACCAGCGCTACATCTACGGCTTCCGGCGCGAGAACCTGGCGGTCGAGGTGGTGCAGAAGCGGCCCGGGGCGCGTGCGGCGGTCGTCAGGGAGGTGCTGGGGAAGGAGGAGCGGCGACCGGCGATCGTCTACGCGCCGACCCGCAAGGAGACGGAGACGCTGGCGGCGCGCCTCGACGAGGACTTCCCGGCCGCCGCCTACCACGCCGGGCTGCCGACGGCCCAGCGGGACGAGGTGCAGGGCGCCTTCCTGGGCGGCGAGATCGACGTCGTCGTCGCGACGACGGCCTTCGGCATGGGGATCGACAAGCCGGACATCCGCACGGTTGTCCACACCGCGCTGCCGGCGACCGTCGAGGGGTACTACCAGGAGATCGGGCGGGCCGGCCGCGACGGCGAATCCGCGCGAGCGCTGCTGCTGTACTCCTGGGCCGATCGCCGGACCCAGGAGTTCCTGCACAAGCTCTCCTACCCCGAAGTCGAGGTCCTCTCGGGCCTATTCGGGGCGCTCGGCGACGAGCCTCGCGAGCAGGCGGATCTGCGGCGCCGGCTCGGAATCGCGGAAGAGACGTTCGAGTCGGCGCTCGACCAGTTGCGCATTCACGGCGGCGCCGTCGTCGGCGGCGGCTACCGCGTCCGCCGGGGGGACGACGCGTGGATCCGCTCCTACCGGGTCCAGCGGCAGCTCCGGCTGGATCAGATCGACGAGATGACCCGCTTCGCCGATCACCGGGGCTGCCGGATGCTGCGCCTGGTGCGGCACTTCGGTGACCGTGCGGACAGCGGCGAGCGCTGCGGCGTCTGCGACGTCTGCTCGCCCGAAGCGTGTCTCGTGCGGCGCTTCCGAACGCCTCTGGCCGAGGAGGTCCAGGCGATGCAGACCGTCGTGTCGATGCTCCGGCGACGGGACGGCCTGAGCACGGGCAGGCTGTTCAGGGAGTTCCACGCGATTCACGGTTCCTACGATCGGGGAGCGTTCGAGGATCTGCTCGGCGCGCTGGGCCAGGCGCGTGTGCTGTTCGTGGAAGACGCCTCCTTCGAGAAGGCAGGCGAGACGATTCACTACCAGCGCGCCGGCCTGACGCCGAGCGGCAGGCGCCGGGGTGTCGATCTGGCGGAGCAGGTCCTGCTGCCGGACGATCCGGCCGACGAACCGCGGGCGAGTCGCCGGAACCGGTCCGCGGCGACGGCGATCGAGATCTCCGAGGCCGACGCGGACCCGGCCCTGGTGGAGGAGTTGCGCGAGTGGCGGGGGAAGGTCGCGCGCGAGAAGCGGCTGCCGGCGTACACGGTGCTGCACAACCGCACGATCGTCGCGGTCGCGGCCGCGATGCCGGGCGACCGCGACGAGTTGCTCAGGATCCCCGGCATCGGCCCGACGACGGTGAAGCGCTACGGCACGGCCCTTCTGCGGATCGTGGCTGCCGCGGGGAAGCCGGATCCGAAGTGACACAATCCCCGGTCATGACGACAACGACGGCACAGTGGTTCGGTCACCCGCGGGGACTCTCGACGCTGTTCTTCACGGAGCTCTGGGAGCGCTTCAGCTACTACGGCATGCGCGCGCTGCTGCTCCTGTACATGACGGACGTCGCCACCGGCGGGCTCGACCTGGGCACCGAGAGGAGTTCGGCGATCTATGGCCTCTACACCTTCGGCGTGTACGCCCTGGCGCTGCCGGGCGGCTGGGTCGCCGATCGCATCCTGGGGCAGAAGAAGGCGGTGCTCTGGGGCGGCGTGATCATCGCGCTCGGGCACTACGCCCTCGCGGTGCCGAGTCTCGTGACCTTCTTCCTCGGCCTGTTCCTGGTCGTGGTCGGCACCGGCCTGCTCAAGCCGAACGTCTCGGCCGTGGTCGGCGACCTCTACGTGAGCGACAGCGCGGCCAGGCGCGACGCCGGTTTCTCGATCTTCTACTCCGGGATCAACATCGGCGCCCTCGCCGGGCCGCTCGTCTGTTCCTACCTGGGCGAGAACATCAACTGGCACCTGGGCTTCGGCGCGGCCGGCGTGGGCATGACCGCGGCGATCGTCGCCTACGTCCGCGGACAGAAGCACCTGGAAGGCGCCGGTGATCCGCGCGGGCCGGCGGCCGATCCCGTTCAGCTCGCGAACGCCAAGCGCAGCCTGATCGCTGGTACCGCCTGCATCGTCGTGCTGGCGGGCATCCTGTGGTGGCTCGGAGCCAGCGAAAGCGCGCCGATCACCCTGGTCGGTTTCGCTGACGCGACCGGCGTCATCGTTGTCGTGCTGGCGGCGGTCTACTTCGCCTACGTGATCGGCTTCGTCTGCAACGACGCCACGGAGAGGCGAAGAGTCGGCGCATGCGCGGTGCTGTTCGTGGGCGCGGCCCTGTTCTGGTCAGGCTTCGAGCAGGCGGGGTCCACTCTCAACCTGTTCACGAGGGACTACGTGAACCGTGACCTCTGGGGACTCATGGAGGTTCCGATCGGCTCGCTGCAGGCGGTGAACCCCTTCTTCATCATCGTCCTGGCGCCGGTCATGGGCGCCCTCTGGGTCAAGCTCGGGGACCGGAACCCGTCGATCCCGGTCAAGTTCGGCCTTGGTCTGGTGCTGCTCGGTGTCGGTTTCGGCGTGCTCTCCTGGGGCGCCTCGATGGCCGAAGCGGGCGGCGAGCAGGCGGCGATGGCCTGGCTGGTCGTGACCTACTTCTTCCACACGGTCGGTGAGCTTTGCCTGAGCCCGGTGGGCCTGTCGAGCATGACGAAGCTGGCGCCGGACCGTCTGGTGTCCCAGATGATGGGGACCTGGTTCATGGGCGCCGCCCTCGGCAACCTGATCGCGGGTCGGGTGGCCGGCTACATCGAGGCGCTGCCGCCGGCCGAGTTGTTCCGCACGGTGGCGCTGATCGTGGCAGTCGGCGGCGCCGTGTTCCTGGTCCTGTTCAAGCCGATCAAGTGGCTGTGCGCCGGAGTGAAGTAGACGCCGGGACTGACCTGATGCCGGCCAGTAGGTCGGCGCACCGACAGTCCGGCCGCGGCGTGCTCAGTTGATGCCGCGCTCCTTGCCCTCCCAGTACGGGGCGCGCAGCTCGCGCTTCAGCACCTTCATCGCGCCGGACAAAGGCAGGGGCTCGGCCCGGAACTCGACCGACTTGGGCACCTTGTAGCCGGCAATCGACTCGCGGGCGTGGCTGATGATCGAGGCTTCCGTGCCCTCGTCGACGTCGGCGCCCTCCTTCGGCACGACGATGGCGTGGACCTGCTCGCCCCAGACTTCGTGGGGGACGCCGATCACGGCCACCTGGCCGACGACCGGATGGGTCGAGATCGCGCTCTCGACCTCGGCGGAGTAGACGTTCTCGCCGCCCGAGACGATCATGTCCTTGACCCGGTCGACCAGGAACAGGTAGCCCTCTTCGTCCAGATAGCCGGCGTCGCCGGTGTGGTACCAGCCGCCCTGGAACGCTTCCTCCGTGGCCTCCGGCTTGTTCCAGTACTCGGTCATGTAGTTGCCGCCTTTGGCGCAGACCTCGCCGACTTCGCCGGAAGGCAGAATGTTGCCGTCCTCGTCCTGGATCGACAGCACGACGCCGGGCACGGCCCGGCCGACCGAACGCAGGCGGTCGCCGCCGACCTTGTGGTCCTCAGCGTCGAGAACGGTAAGCAACGACGAACTCTCGGTCATGCCGTAGCCCTGGCCGATCTCCATCTCCGGGAAGAGGGTGAGCAGCCGGTCGAGCAGGGCCGCAGGCATCGGCGACGCGCCATAACCCAGGTTGCGCAGCGAGGAGAGCTTCTCCGGCGCGAAATCCGGGTGGCTCATCAGCATGTGGATCATGGTCGGCACCATGGTCGTGGTGGTCACCTGGTACTTCTCGATCAGCGCGATCGCCGCGCCCGGGTCGAACATCGGCATCAGGACGAACTTGCCGCCGAATGTCTGTGTCGCGATGACCCCGACCATGGACGCGGCGTGGAAGATCGGTGTCTGCAGCAGCGCGACGCCGTCGGAAAGTTGCGGGAAGCGCATGACCCCGTGGTAGGTGTTGAGGATCTCGGCGCGCTGGTTGCAGAGAACGCCCTTGGGCAGACCGGTCGTGCCGCCGGTGTACATCAGCACGACCGAATCGGTCTCTTCCGGCTCGTCCGGCAGGACGGGGTCGCTGCCGGCGATCAGGTCTTCGTAGCGCAGGTCGTAGGGGGCGTCGGTGTCGTCGTCGGGCCCGCCGATCAACACCGTGCGCCGGACCGTGCACTCGTCGCCGGCGAGCGCCATCGCCTGCGCGAACAGGGGCGCGAAGGTCTTGTCGACGAAGGCGACCTCGGTGCCCGAGTCACGCACGATGTAGTCGAGTTCCTTGCCGGCCAGACGCAGGTTCAGCGGGTTGATCACGCCGGCGCCGAGGTAGGCGGCATGGTACAGCTCGACATATTCATGGCTGGTGAGCGCCATGACGGCGAAGCGATCGGCACGGCCGACGCCCAACTCGCCGCTCAGGGCCGTGCACAGGCGCATCGTGCGGTCGGCATGCTTCCCGAAGGTCGCGCTGTAGGCGCCATCGATGATCGATTCCTTGTTCGCCAGGTAGTTCATGGCTGGAACGAACAGTCGGTGGAAGATCAACTCCTTCATCGCGTGCAACTCCTGTGGGGATCGGATCCCTGGGCTCAGTTCGCGGACAGGGAGGCGATCACGTCGCGCTGCGTCACCTCGTCGAGAAAGCGGAGGTTGGGGCTCATCCGGTCGACGACCTCGCCGTAGCGGTCGAGGACGCCCCGGGCCAGGTCGGCCGGTTCGCCGACGACGGCGAAGGCGTCGAGCATCTCGTCGGTGATGAGAAGACCCATCTCGTCCCACTGGCCCTGCTTCGACATCCGGTTCAGCTCGAGCTGCAGGTCGCCCCAGCCCTCCGACTCGAGCACCGGCCGGTAGGCGGGCGTCGAGCCGTAGAAGGAGATCTGCTTCTTGACCGCCTGCTTCGTCGCCTCGAAGGTCTTCTCGTCCTGACCGGAGACGATAAAGCCGGGGTAGGCGATCTCGAACGTCGAGCGGTCGCGGCCAGCGGTTGCCAGACCGCGCTCGATGGCCGGCAGGGTGGTGTCGCGCATGTAGGACTGCGTCGTGAACGGATGGACGATCAAACCGTCCGCCACCTCGCCGGCGACCTCGGTCATCAGCGGCCCGACGGCGGCCAGGAACACCTTCGGCGGTCCGTGTTCCGTGTCGGTCGGCGTGAACATCGGCGTCATCAGGGTGTGGGAGTAGAACTCGCCCTGGAAGCGCAGCCGCTCGCCCTCGTACCAGTTCGACCAGATCGCGCGCATCGCCAGGATGAACTCCCTCATCCGCCGGGCCGGGTGGGACCAGGGCATGCTGAAGCGCTTCGTGATGTGCGGCCGGATCTGCGAGCCCAGGCCGAGGATGAGGCGGCCCTGGGAGTAGGCGTTCAGGTCGTGGCCGACGTTCGCCAGGTTCATCGGAGTGCGGGCGAAGGCGACCGCGATGGACGTCATCAGTTCGATCCGTTTGCTGTGCTCCGCGGCCAGGAGCAGAGGGAAGAACGGATCGTGGGCCGTCTCCGCGGTCATCGCCGCCGCGAAACCGGCGTCTTCGAGTTCGCGAATTCGGGCCGGAACCTCGCGCAGATTGGTGGGGAGTCCGCCGTCAACCTTCATGTCGTTCTCCTGGCTTGGTGCGCCTGTTTCCGAGGGTGGCGCGCGAGTATAGAGGAGCGGACGGGCTTGCTACGATCCCGGCTCTCTCGCGCGAGAAGACTGCGTTTCCACCCCTACGGAGTTCCCATGCACCAGGTGCTCGCCGGCGTCCGCGTCCTGGACTTCGGCCGCTACATCGCCGGACCGTTCTGCGCCGCCCTGCTCGGCGATCTCGGGGCTGAAGTCATCCGGGTCGAGAAGGTCCGGGGCAGCGAGGACCGGTTCATCGCTCCGGTGGCGCCGAGTGGAGAGGGCGGCATGTTCCTGCAGATGAACCGAAACAAGCGCTCGCTGACGCTGAACCCGACGAAACCGGCCGGCCGGGAAATCGTGAAGCGCCTTCTGGCGACCGCGGACGTCGTGGTGGCGAATCTGCCGCCGAAGACCCTCCAGGCGATGGGACTGGACCTGGACAGCCTGCGCGAGGTGAAGGAAGACATCATCCTGACGACTGTGTCGGCCTACGGCCGCGGCGGCCGGTACAGCGACCGGGTCGGCTTCGACGGCATCGGTCAGGTCATGTCCGGCATCGCCTACATGACCGGCGAGGCGGACAGGCCGCGGCGCGCGGCCGCTCCCTTCGTCGACTTCGGGACGGCGCTTTCCTGCGCCTACGGCACGCTGGCCGCCCTGATGGCCCGCCAGCAGACCGGCAAGGGGCAGATGGTCGAGGGCGCACTGCTCAAGACCGCCTTGATGATGGGCAACGCGAACCTGATCGAGCAGGCGGTGATCGAGCGCAACCGGCTGCCGACCGGCAACATGTCGCAGACCTCCGGTCCGGGGGACATCTTCCGCACCGCCGATGGCTGGATCCTGTGCTCGGTGATCGGCGAACCGCTGTTCAGGCGCTGGGTCGACCTGATGGCCGAGGACAACGGCGCCGGAGGCGAGGGCGAAGAGATCGACTGGCTGAACGATCCACGCTTCGCCGACGATCTCTCGCGGGGCGACCACGGCGACGTGATCGGCAAACGGATGTCCGCGTGGTGCGCCTCCCGGTCGACCGGGGAAGCGGTAGAGACCCTGAACGCGGCGATGATCCCATCGGGGCCGGTGTACTCGATGCAGCAGACGCTGGACGATCCACACATCGCGGAGGTCGGTTCCTTTGCCGAACTCGACTATCCGGGCATGGCGCGGCCGGCGCCGGTGGCGCAGCCTTCCGTGCGCCTGACCGAGACTCCGGCCATGATCCGTCACCGTGCACCGACCCTGGGCGAGCACACCGACGAGATCCTGGGCGATCTCGGCTACAGCAGCGACGAGATCGCGGCGTTCCGGGCTGAACGGGTCGTGTAGTGCGCGGTCTCCTCGCGCTGCTGTTCCTGGCGGTACCGGCCGTCAGTCAGGAGGGTGCGCCCGACCTCCCGCCGCCCAACATCCTCTGGGTCTCGAGCGAGGACAACGGCCCGCATCTGGGCGCCTACGGCGACGACTACGCCACGACACCGAACCTCGACCGCCTCGCCGCTCGCGGGCTCGTCTACCGCAACGCCTGGTCGACCGTGCCGGTGTGCGCGCCGGCACGCACGACGATCATCAGCGGCCTCTACCCGTCGTCCACCGGCTCGCAACACATGCGGAGCCAATCGAGGCTTCCGGAGGGCTTCCGCTTCTTCCCGCAGGTCCTGCGTGAGGCGGGCTACTACGTGACGAACAACGCCAAGGAGGACTACAACCTCGAGAAGCCCGGCGGCCATGGAGCCGTATGGCACGAGTCGTCCCGTGAGGCGCACTGGCGGAACCGCCCGGAGGGGGCGCCGTTCTTCTCGGTGTTCAACTTCACCGTCACCCATGAGAGCCAGATCCGGCGCCGACCGCACACGCAGGTCCACGATCCGGCCGGCGTTCGCGTGCCGGCATACCACCCCGACACACCGGAGGTGCGGCGGGACTGGGCGCAGTACTACGACAAGCTGACCGAGATGGACGCGCTCGTCGGGGAGCGCCTGGGCGAGCTCGATGCGGCCGGTCTCGCGGACGACACGATCGTCTTCTACTGGGCCGATCACGGTCCGGGCCTGCCGCGCGGCAAGCGCACGGCGCTCCAGACCGGTCTCCATGTGCCGCTCATCGTCTCGGTGCCGGAGAAGTACCGGCACCTGGCGCCGGCGGACTACGAGGCGGGCGGCAGCACGGACCGGCTGGTCGGCTTCATCGATTTCGCGCCCACCATGCTGAGCCTTGCAGGGATCGAACCACCGCCGCACCTCCAGGGCCGGGCCTTCCTGGGCGCCCACGAGGCGGAGCCGAAGGACTTCCTGTTCGGCTTCGCCGACCGCATGGACGAGCGCTACGACCTGGTGCGGAGCGTCCGTGACAAGCGCTATCTCTACGCGCGCAACTTCCTGGTCGACCGGCCGTACGGCCAGCGTCTCTCCTACCAGATGGAGACGCCGACGACCCGGGTCTGGCTGCGGCTGTTCCAGGAGGGCGAACTGAACGGGGCCCAGTCGGCCTTCTGGCGGGAGAAGCCGAGCGAGGAGTTCTACGACCTGGCGAACGATCCGGATCTGGTGAACAACCTCGCCGGTTCAGCCGAGCACGAAGCCGAGCGGGAACGGCTGGCCGCGGCGTTGCGGCGACAGCTCATGACCATCCGCGATCTCAGTTTCCTGCCTGAAGGCGAAATGCACCGACGTGCGGCGGACATGGGCGGCGTGCCCTGGACCTACGGCCAGGGCGGCTACCAGATCGAGCGTGTCCTGCCCGCGGCCGAACTCGCCACGGATCGGTCGAAGTGGCGGAGCGGGGACATCGAGCGGTTGACCCGCATGCTCCGCGACCCGGACTCCGCAGTACGCGCCTGGGCCGGAATCGGGCTGCGAACTCGCGGCGAGAAGGCGGTGCGGTCGGCCGCTGCCGCGCTGAGGGCGGTGCTCGACGACCCGTCACCGCCGGTGCGCATTCACGCTGCCGAAGCCCTGGGCCGTTTCGGCGAGGAGAGGGACCTTGCGCCCGCGGTGGAACTGCTCCTAGCCTCGGCTTCGATCGAGGACAACGACTTCTTCGACGCCCTGCTCGCGCTCAACGCGCTCGACTATCTGGAACCGGACGTCCTGGGCGCTGAGAACCCGCAGGCCAAAGCGTGGCGCGAACGACTGCACGCCCTGCCGAGTGAACTCGAAGGCCTCGACCGCCGATTCAGGAACTACGTACCTCGGCTGCTGGAGGCGATCGAACTCGATTCCCCGGACCGCTGAAGCCGCCGTCTCGGGTGGGGCAGCCCCAGGGCGCGGTAGACCGCTTCCTTGTCGGAGAGGTTGACCCTTGCACCCATGGCCTTGGCGATCCAGGACGTCGGCCGATCCGTTGCCGGTCGCCCTCGCTTCCGCGGGTTCTCCGCCATCGGCCTACTCGCTCGCCGGCGTCTCCGGTGGCCAGCCGAAGGGTAGATCCTCCGGCACCACCTTGATCTCGGTCGAGAACTGGAACGGCGCCTCGCCGGGCCCGGGGAAGGCGAACTCGAGGTAGAAGCCGGTCCAGCCGCGTTCCGGCGCGGGGACGGCGCCGACCCACCTGCCGTCCTCGCCGGGTTCGACGGCGGCGCTGGTCCACGACCGGCCGATCGTGTCGACCCGAAGGTCGCGCGTTTCCGGGTTCGAGGCCTGCCACAGGAGAACCCGACTCGGCTCCATGTCGTTCGCCACCCAGGCAGTGATGGCGGCGCCGCCCGAATCGTCGGTCTCGATCGACCAGTCGACGTCGGGCCGGTCCACGCCATCCAGAATGGCCTGGTAGAAGGCCAGGAAACCGACCGCCGCGTCGCTGCCGCCGAGGGAGTGTTCGGTGTTCGGCACGTAGCGCAGGTGCTTCTCGCCGAGCAGGTCGTCGAAGTAGAACTGGGCCGAGTCGGGCAGGAAGAACTGATCGCCGGTCGCGTTGATCAGGTACTTCGGCATCGTGAGCTTGTCGAGGTGGTTGTAGGGCTCGACGATCTTCTGGAGCTCCAGGTACTCGGGAGTTCCGAACCAGTCCGTGATCCCCTCGTACACGTAGTCACCGATCGCCGGCGCCCAGAAGCCGTAGGCCTTCCAGTGGTGCTCGAAGGAGGCTTCGAGGTTCAGGAGGTCGATCACGATCGGCGCGATCGCGACCACCCGGTCGTCGACCATTGCCGTGGTCCAGGTGGTCCAGCCGCGCTTCGAGCCGCCGGCGACGACGAACCGGCTCACGTCGTTCCCGCCGCCGTCTCCGGACGCCGCGAAGGCGGTCATCGTGTCCATCGCCCGGACCGCGGCCTTCGTCATCGGCAGACGGGCGAGCCAGATCGCATCCTCGCCTCGCAGGAACTTGTCCCAGCCGTAGGCGATCAGTTCGTCCTCGACCCGCTCGCCGTAGTCGTCGCCGACGAAGTTGAGCGGCTGGTTCGGAACCATCCGCAGTTCGGCCGTGAACGAACCGGTCGCGAGGGCCGGCTGGAGGGTGAGCGGATTGGCCTGTTCCGGCGGGTCGCCGCCGTTGCGGCCGCCCGAGATGTAGAGGAAAGCGTGGTCGCTCCGCACCTCATCGGGCTCGACCACCATCAGCCAGTGGGTCCACAGCGGCCGGTCGACCTCGGCCTCGGTGAGCCAGGTCTGGCTCGTCATCTCGATCGTGTGCAGGGTGTAGCCGTTGCCGGGCTCGCTGTTCACCAGGGTCCAGCCGTAGGCCAGGTCGGGTGTGTCGACGTAGTTCTGGAGGATCTCGTTCGAGGCCGGACCGGCGTCGCTAGCCGGCTCGGCGCCGCCGTAGTCGGCCCCGCCGGCGCAGCCGACAACCAGCAGTCCGATGGCGAGCAGAGTGAGCAGGTCGCGCGCTCTCTTCATGGTTTCAATCCTCCTTTGCGTCCGGGTCCGCCAGCCGACGCTGTTCCGTCGAGCCAGCCTCAGATCGCTCCCGCCGCCCGCATCGCGTCGATCCGTTCGCCGCCGAACCCCCAGTCCGCCAGCACCGCGTCGCTGTGCTCGCCGGCCTTCGGCGGCGGACCCTGGACCGCTACCGGAGTCCGGCTGAAGCGTGGCGCCGGCGCCGGCTGGGCCACGCCGTCGACTTCGACGAAGGTCTGCCGGGACCGGTTGTGCGGATGCTCGATCGCTTCACCGATGCGGAGCACCGGGGCGAAGCAGATGTCGCTGCCTTCCATGATTTCGCACCACTCGTCGCGCGTCTTCGTCCGGAACACCTCGGCCAGCTTCGCCTTGAGCTCCGGCCAGCGGTCCCGGTTCTGGAGGTGGCCCTCCCACTCGGCGCCGTCGAGGCCGGTCTTCTCGAGCAGCAGGGCATAGAACTGCGGCTCGATCGAGCCGATGGAGACGTACTCGCCGTCGGAGCACTCGTAGGTGTCGTAGAAGTGGGAGCCGCTGTCCAGCATGTTCGAGCCGCGGTCGTCCTTCCACACGCCGGCGCTGTGCATGCCGACGACGGCCGCCAGCAGCAGCGCCGAACCGTCGGTCATCGCGGCGTCGACGACCTGGCCCTTGCCGGACTTCTGCGCCTCCAGCAGGCCGGCGACGACGCCCAGGGCGAGCAACATGCCGCCGCCACCGAAGTCGCCGACCAGGTTGAGCGGCGGCACCGGCCTGCCGCCGTTGTTGCCGATCGAGTGCAGCACGCCCGACAGGGCGATGTAGTTGATGTCGTGGCCGGCGGCGTGGGCGATCGTGCCGTTCTGGCCCCAGCCGGTCATGCGCCCGAAGACGAGCTTCGGGTTCCGTTCCAGGCAGACGTCGGGGCCGAGGCCGAGCCGCTCCATGACCCCCGGACGAAAGCCCTCGATCAGGCCGTCGGCCTTCTCGACCATGTCGAGCACTGCTTCGACCGCCTCCGGACGCTTGAGGTCCAATCCCAGGGAGCGGCGGCCGCGGTTCAGCACATCGAACTTCGAGCCCCGGCCCGCGTAGGCCTTCCGGTCGATGCGAACGACCTCGGCGCCCAGGTCCGAGAGCACCATTGCGCAGAACGGCCCCGGTCCGATGCCGGCGATCTCGAGAATGCGGTAGCCGTCGAGTGGTCCCATGATCCGTATCTCCAGGTGGAACGTTGCTGCGGAATCGAGGCCGGTCAGTATAGGAGACGTCTGCCGTACAATCCCGTTCGCCTCCGCAACCGCAGACTCAGCCGGACCGCGACTTCCGGGTCGCGCCAGGGGAGCCCGAGACCATGCAGCGATACGGAATGACGATCCCATTCGGCCTGCCCCTGGCGGAGCAGGAAGACCTGATCAAGGAGATGGTGGACCTGGGGTACACCGACTTCTGGTCCTCCGAGTCGAACGGCTCCGACGGCTTCACGCCTCTCGTGCAGGCCTCGATCTGGGCGCCGACCGCTCGGCTCGGCATCGCGATCATCCCCGCCTACACCCGCGGCCCGGCGCTGATGGCGCAGACCGTCGGCGCGATGGCCGAGGCGGCGCCGGGGCGCTTCGTCATGGGCATCGGCACATCGTCCAACGTGATCGTCGAGCAGTGGAACGACATCCCGTTCGAGCGGCCTTACTACAAGACCCGGGACATGGTCCGTTTCCTCAAGAAGGCGCTCACCGGCGACCGGATCGAGGAGGAGTTCGAGACCTTCCACGTCCGCGGCTTCCGCATGGGCAGGCCGCTGAAGGAGTCTCCGCCGATCCTGGTGGCGGCGCTGCGCCAGGGCATGCTGCGGATGGCCGGCCGCGAAGGCGACGGCGCGATCCTGAACTGGCTGTCGCCCGGCGACGTGAAGAGGGTCGTTCCCTACGTCCACGAGGCCGGCCCCGGCAAGGAGATCGCGGCGCGCATCTTCGTCATCGCCACCGAAGACCAGGGCGTGATCGACTTCGTCGGCAAACGCTCCATGGCCGCCTACCTGAACGTGCCGGTCTACGCCGCTTTTCACGACTGGCTGGGCCGCCGCGACGTCCTCGGCCCGATGTGGGACGCCTGGGCAGCCGGCGACAGGAAGAAGGCGCTGGAGGTCATCCCCGAGGAGGCGCTTCGCGACATCCTGATCATCGGTTCGCCCGGCAAGTGCCGGGAGCGGATCCAGGAGTACATCGAGGCGGGGGTGCATACCCCGGCGATTCAGATCATGCATCCGGGGGATGATCTGCGGGAGACGATCCGCGCGCTGGCGCCGGAGTAGGCGGCCTCGCTCGTCAGGTCCCTCGGCCTTGACGTAAGCTCCCGCCGCCCCGGGGCCGGACGGGTCAGCCTCATTCCCGTGCCGGCCTGACTAGAGGAGATCCTTCATGGCACTGAACACCTACCTGACCTTCGACGGCAACTGCCGCGAGGCGTTCGACTTCTACCGGTCCGTCTTCGGCGGCGAGTTCTCGGACTTCAACACCTTCGGCGAGGGCCCGGAGGGGCTGCCGCTGGCCGAGGGCCAGGAGGACCAGATCATGCACGTGTCCCTGCCGGTCGGCGACAGCGTGCTGATGGGGAGCGACAGCACGACGTTCGGGCCGCCGCTTGCGGTCGGCAACAACTTCTCGATCTCGGTCGAGGCCGAGAGCCGGGAACGTGCCGACGAGCTGATCGCGAAGCTGTCGGACGGCGGCGCGGTGACGATGCCGATGGAGGACCAGTTCTGGGGCGCCTACTTCGGCATGTGCGTCGACCGCTTCGGCGTCAACTGGATGCTGGTGTACGCACCGCCGCAGGAGTAGGCGGGAAGCCCGGCGCCCGCTACCGGGAGCTGCAAGGAGCCAACACGATGACTGCCATTTCTCCGCACGACGGCCCGGTCGCCGTCACCGGTGTTTCCGGTTTCACCGGCGGCCACATGGTGCGCGAGCTCGTCCTCCAGGGCTACACGGTCCGGGCCTGCTTGCGCAACGCCGATTCCTGGCGCGGCAGGGACTGCGTCGAGTACCTGAACCGGCTGCCGAACGTCGAGATCGTCGACGGCTGCGACCTGTTCGTCCCCGGTTCGTACGACGAGGCTTTTACCGGCTGCTCGGCCGTGTTCCACGTCGCCGCGGTGCTCGGCAACTCGGCCGACGGCAAGTCGCAGCCGTTGGGCTCCGGCAACGTGTCGACGGACGTCTACGAGGGCGGCATGGCCGGGACGCGGAACGTGATCGACTCGGTGAACCGGAGCGGCAGCGTCAAGCGCGTCGTCTACACGAGTTCCCTGGCGGCGGTGGCGGGCCTGGGAGCGCCGGCCATGCCTCCGGGCTATGCGTGGACGGAGACGGACTGGGCGAACGACAACTTCGAACCGGAGGTCTGGCAGCACCCCCGGATGGCCTATGCCCGCAGCAAGGTGGACACGGAGCATCTGCTGAATCAGGCCGCCGACGACAGCGGCGGCCGCTGGGACGTGGTCACCCTGAACCCGGCGATGATCTGCGGGCCGATCCTGTTCAAGGCCCAGGTCGGCCAGTGGATCGAGCAGATCGGCCGGCTCGCCGCGGGACAGGCGACGTCGTGGCCGACGCCGTACGACATGTACTACAACATCATCGACGTGCGCGACCTGGTCAAGGCGGAACGGCTGGCGGCCGAGTCAGATGTGGACCACCGGGCGTCGAACGGCGGCAACCGCTACCTCCTGCACGGCAGCGGCGGGCGTTCCGCTCTCCGGCTCGGCACGGAGGTGCGTGGGATCATCCAGGAACTCTTCCCGGCGTTCACGGTCGGCGAACCGGAAGTCCCTGAAGGCGGCACGCCACCACCGGCGGCGCTCAACCACAGCAAGAAGGCGGTCTCCGTGCTGGGGGCCACCCTCCGACCCGTGGAGGACACGATCCAGGCCGTCGTGGAGACGTCGGTCGAGCTGGGCATCATCGAGCCGCAGTTGCGGGAGGCCTGAGCGCGGTTGCGGGGCTGAGGCCATTGAGGTTTCTCCCCGCCGTTTCCCTGTTCGCGTTTGTGTGGGGCGGTGCGCTCGTTGCCGACGACCCGAATCCCGGGCGCAACCGGGTGGCCGAGGCTGAGGACTTGCCGGTCACCTGGGATGTTCCCTCCGGCGAGGGTGTTCTCTGGTCCGCCGACCTCGGCACGGTGACCTACGGCGGTCCGACGATCGCGGGCGGCCTGATCGTCGTAGGCACGAACAACGAGCGGCCCCGCGACCCGGCGGTTGTCGGCGACCGTGGCGTGGTGATGGCGTTCGACCGCCGTGACGGCGGGTTCCGCTGGCAGATCACCCACGAGAAGCTGGAAGCCGGGGATGCGAACGACTGGCCGCTCCAGGGAGTGTGCTCGACTCCGTCGTTCGACGGCGAAAGGCTGTACTACGTCTCGAACCGGGGGGAGGTCGTCGCGGCGAACCTCGACGGGGGAGTCGACTGGTCGTTCGACATGGTCGGCGAGTGGGGCGTGTTCCCGAAACACATGGCGGCCTCTACGCCGCTGGCCGTGGGCAATCTGGTGTTCGTGTCGACCAGCAACGGGGTGACGGACGACGGGCGGGTTCCGGCCCCGGAAGCGCCCAGCTTTGCGGCGTTGGAGCGTGCGACGGGCCGGCCGGTATGGCGCGATGGCAGCCCCGGCGCGGCGCTCGTCGACGGGCAGTGGGGGAGTCCCTCCTACGGGCGTGCCGGCGGCGGGGACCAGGCCGTTTTCCCGGGCGGCGACGGCTGGCTCTACGGCTTCGAGCCCACGACGGGAAGGCCGCTGTGGCGGTTCGACGGCAACTCGGCACTCACCAGCGACGAGGCGGCCCGAGGGGAATCCAGGAATGTGTTCGTGGCGACGCCGGTACTGCACGAAGGCATGGTCTTTGCCGCGGTAGGCCGGGACCCGGAAGTCTCCCTGCGCCGGGGCGTCGTCTGGGCGGTCGACGCGGGCGGGCGGGGCGACGTGACTTCGGGCGGCGTCCGCTGGCGTTTCGAGGATCCGGATCTCGGCCGTGCGATTGCCACGGTCGCGGTAGTGGGCGGCATCGTTTACACGGCGGACCTGAACGGCTTCCTCTTCGCGATAGACGCCTCAACGGGCGAGAAGCTCTGGACCTACGACGCGCTGGCGCCGTTCTGGAGTTCGCCCCTGGTCGCGGACGGCAAGGTGTACGCGGGCGATACGGAAGGCGATGTGGCGGTGCTGCGGGCTGGCCGCACGCTCGAGGTGCTGGCCGAGAACGTCATGCCGCAGGCGGTCTACGCCTCGCCCTCGACCGACGGCTCCGGGCTGTACGTCGCGACCAGCGACACGCTCTACGCGTTGCGGAGTCGTGGCAGCGCACGGTTCGGCGCGGGCGAGCGCTAGGACGGGAGTTCAGGGCTGGAATGCGGGCTCGAAGGGGATCCCGACCCTTTGATACCGTTGCCGGCCTTCGGCGGCGGGGCCGCGGCGACCAGTCGCCGTGAACGGATTCTCGCGCTCCGCGTCGGCAGCAGCGACACGCTCATTCGACCAACGGACTGGAACACCATGATGTCTCGACTCTCTCTAGCTGCGGCGCTCCTTCTGGCCGGCGCCGCGACGGCGCCGATCGCGGCGACGGAACCCGAGCCGCCGGCGATGTTCGGCAACACGCACGCGCGGAACATGGTTTCGGACGCGAAGGGCCTGCCGACCGAGTGGGACGTCAGGAGCGGCGAGAACATCATCTGGAGGGCCAAGGTCGGCTCCCAGACCTATGCGGGCCCGGTCTTCCGCGACGGGCGAGTGTTCGTGGGTACGAACAACGAGGGTCTTCGCCGTCCCGGGATCGAGGGCGACAAGGGTGTCGTCATTGCCCTGGACAAGGACACCGGCGGCCTCCTCTGGCAGGCCACCCACGACAAGCTGGGCGCCGGTCGCGTCAACGACTGGCCGCTTCAGGGTGTGTGCTCCACGCCCTACGTCGACGATGAACGCGTCTACTACGTCTCGAACCGCGCGACGATCGTGGCCGTGGATGTCGACGGGTTTCGCGACGGCGTGAACGACGGCATGACGGACGAGCAGTACAAGGAGGAACTCGACGCCGACATCGTTTGGGAGTACGACATGATCGCCGAGCTCGACGTGTTCCCCCACAACCTGGCGGCCGGATCGCCCCTCGTCGTCGGCGACCTGCTGTTCACGGTGACCGGCGCCGGGGTCGACGAGGGACACATCAACCTCCCCTCACCGGCGTCGCCCGCCTTCGTCGCGATGAACAAGAACACCGGCGAACTGGTCTGGGAGAGCATCGACAGCAGCGATGCGGTCCTGCACGGCTCGTGGTCGAATCCGGCCTACGGCGTGGTCGACGGCCAGCCGCAGATCGCGTTTCCGGGCGGCGACGGTTGGCTCTACACCTATGAGCCGGCGACCGGAGACCTGCTGTGGAAGTTCGATCTGAACCCCAAGGACTCGGTCTGGGAGCTTGGAGGTGCGGGCACCCGCAACAACATCATCTCGACGCCCGTCTTCTACAACAACCGCTTCTATCTGGGCGTCGGCCAGGATCCAGAGCACGGCGAGGGACCGGGTCACCTCTACGCCCTGGATGCGGATGTCGAAGGCGACGCGACCGGCACTGCTGCGTTCTGGCACTTCGGTGACGAGGACTTCAACCGGACGATCTCGACCGTGGCCATCGCCGACGGCTTGCTCTACATCCCGGATCTGAGCGGCTTCCTCTATGTGCTGGACGTGGAAACGGGCGAGCATCTCTGGACTCACGACACCTTCGCGGCGGTCTGGGGTTCGGCGTTCGTGGCGGACGGCAAGGTCTACCTTGGCGACGAGGACGGGGACATCGTCGTGCTCGAGGCGGGACGCGAAGAGAAGGTGATCGCGGAGCAGAACATGGGCTCGGCGGTGTACACGACGCCGGTCGCCGAGGACGGCCGCATCTACGTGGCCACCCGCTCCGACGTGTTCGCGATCGGATCCGACTGAGGGGGCCGCACCAGACCACCCGTGGGAATCAAGCGAGGGCAACGACCGCTCGAAACGGAGGACTCCTGGAGCGTCGACACCGCGCCGGGCAGGGTGCTTTTCGGCGCCGGCGTGATCGATCTCCTTGGCGACCTCGTGCAGGAACTCGGCGGCGGCCGCGTCCTGGTGGTCACGGACCCGGGGGTTGCCGCTGCCGGCCATTTAGACCGCGCATCCGCTTCACTCCGGAGTGCCGGCCTCGAAGTCGCCGTCTTCTCTGAGGTCAGGGAGAACCCCGGCGAACGCGACGTGGCCCTGGCGGCCGCTGCTGCAAAGGCCCACCGCGCCACGTTCCTCGTCGGTCTGGGGGGCGGTTCGGCGATGGACTGCGCCAAGGGCGCGAACTTCGTGTTCACGAACGGCGGCCGGATGGAGGACTACTGGGGCTTCGGCAAGGCCAGCCGGCCGATGCTGCCTTCGATCGGGGTTCCATGCACCGCGGGGACCGGCAGCGAGGCGCAGTCGTTTGCCGTGATCTCACGCGAGGACGACCACCGGAAGATGGCCTGCGGTGACCCGAAAGCACGGTTTCTGGCCACCCTCCTCGATCCGGAACTCGCGCGCACGGCCCCGCCCTACGTCATGGCCGCGACGGGCCTGGACGCGTTCTCCCATGCGATGGAGAGCTTCGTTGCGACCGCTGCCAACCCCTACTCCCGAATGTTCGCGTCCGAGGGCTTTCGGCGTCTTCTACGCGGATTCGAAGTGGTCGTTGGAGCTCGGTGCGCGGAGTCCCGCGCGCGCTCGAAGCCGAAGCCGGATGCAGCGATCAACGAATCGTGGGGCGACATGCTGTTGGGAGCGCACCTTGCCGGGGCCGCGATCGAGGCGTCGATGCTGGGTGCGGCCCACGGCCTGGCGAATCCGCTGACCGCTCGCTACGACATCACGCATGGCGTGGCCGTGGCCGTCATGCTGGATCACGTGGTTCGCTTCAACGGCGAGACCGGCGACACGGGCTACGGGGGGCTCGTCCGCCTGCTGGGCGGCGACGGGGTGGGTGACCGGTCCGCGAGCACGCGGCTCGCCGACTCCTGGACCGGTCTTCGCGGCAGTGTCGGGGTGGCCGGGCGCCTGAGGGACCTGGGTGTCGAGGAGGCTGATCTGGAGGTGCTGGCAAGCCAGGCATCCAAGCAATGGACGGCTCAGTTCAATCCGCGCGCCGTGACCGCCTCCGATATGCTGAGCCTCTACGAGGCGGCCTTCTGACGGGCAAGGATCGGATCGCCTCGAGCCGCCGACCACCGTCCTGGTAACTGCCATGTTGGACTTCGCTCAGCTTCGAAACCGCCGGCGCCGCAGCCTGGCCAAACGAGAGCTTCCGCGCCCCCTGAAGGATCTGGTGCCGGTCGTGCCCCTGCTGCTTGTCGGGCTCGTTGTCGCTGTAACCACGGCGACAGCGGGAGACGGCGGGAATCCGGATCCGGCGCCGAAGACCGACCTGTTCCGGCCGTCCGCCGACGCCTGGCCGGTGTTCCGGGGCAACCTGCTGGGCACCGGCGTCGCCGCCACGACCCTGCCCGAGCAACCGAAGCTGTTGTGGACCTTCGACACGGAGAGCGAGATCGAGGGCACCGCGGCGATCGTCGGCGGAGTCGTCTACTTCGGCGACTACGAGGGCCGGGTGTACGCGTTGACCCTTGCCGAGGGCAGGGAGCTCTGGCGGTTCGACGCCGGCACGCCGATCAAGGCGCCCGTGTCCGTCTTCGACGACGTGGTCTACGTTGGCGACGAGTACGGCTACGTTTACGCACTCGACGCCGGCAGCGGCGAGCAGAAGTGGAAGTTCGAGACGCTTGGCGAGATCTACGCCGGCGTATCTCTCCACGAAGATCGGCTGCTTGTCGGTTCCTACGACAACTCGCTCTACTGCCTGGACCGCGAGAGCGGCGAGAAGATCTGGCAGGTGGAGACGGAGGGCTACGTCCATGGCACGCCGGCGGTCGCCGACGGATTGACGACCGTTTCCGGCTGTGACGGTTTCATGTGGCTGATCGACATCGAGACGGGGGAGACGATCCACAAGATCGACCTTCACGGCCAGGCGGCCTCGAGCCCTGCCGTGATCGGCGACATGGCCTACGTCGCTACCTACGAGAACGAGGTGCTCGGCATCAATCTCGAGAAGCGTCAGGTCGCCTGGGCCTACGAGCACGAGATCCGGAAGTTCCCCTTCTACGCCTCGGCCGCGGCGGACGACGAGATCGTCGTCATCGGCGGCCGGGACAAGATCGTCCACGCCCTCGACCCCGCGACCGGCCAGCGGAAGTGGGAGTGGAACAGCGGGGCGCGGCTGGACTCCTCGCCGGTGATCGTGGGGGATCGGGTCTTCCTGGGGTCGAAGCGAGGGCCGGTGCTTGCCCTGGACAAGGCGACGGGAGAGCCGGTCTGGGAATTCGACACCGGTTCGGCGATCATGGCGTCGCCCGCCGTGGCCTCGGAGCGCCTGGTCATCGGCAGCCTGGACGGCGTCCTCTACTGCTTCGGCTAACGGAGCGTTTTCGAAGATGCAAGAGACGGCCACGAGGAGCCCGGTCAGGCCTGAGCCGGCGACCGGTCTGCTCGATCTCGAAGCGACGGACATCGGTTCCGTCTTCGTGTCGAACTACCCGCCGTATTCGGCGTGGAACGAGGCTGCCGTGCCGGAGGCCTTCGCCGCGCTCGACCGGGCGCCCGCCGCCGACACGTCGCTGGGCCTCTACATCCACATTCCGTTCTGCCGGAAGCGTTGCAAGTTCTGCTACTTCCGCGTCTACATCGACAAGAACCACGAGCAGATCGGCCGTTACCTCGACGCTCTGGGGGTGGAGATCGAACGCCTCGCGGAGAAAGCCGCGATCAGGGGCCGGAAGCTCGACTTCGTCTACTTCGGCGGCGGCACGCCGTCCTACATCGCGGCCAAGCAGTTGATTCCGCTGGCCGAGCGGTTGCAGGGCGTGATGTCCTGGGACGGCGCCGAGGAGGTGGCGTTCGAGTGCGAGCCGGGGACGCTGACCCGGTCCAAACTGGAAGCGATCCGCAGCATCGGGGTCACCCGGCTGAGCCTCGGAATCGAGAACTTCGACGACGAGATCCTCCAGGAGAATGGGCGCGCCCATGTGTCGAAGGAGATCTACCGGGTACGCGACTGGATTCGGGAGCAGGACTTCCGACAATTGAACGTCGACCTGATCGCCGGCATGGTCGGCGAGACCTGGGAAAGCTGGAAGCGAACGGTCGACCTGACGATCGAGTACGACCCGGACTCGATCACTCTCTACCAGATGGAACTGCCCTTCAACACGGTCTATTCGAAAGCCAGGCTGCGGGGCGACGAGGACGTACCGGCGTTCGCGGACTGGCGCACGAAGCGCGAGTGGCACGCCTACGCCTTCGAGCAGTTCGAGCGCGCCGGCTTCGAGCGCTGGAGCGCCTACACGATGATGAGGCGTGATCGGGGCTGCAAGTTCGTCTACGCGCGCGAGGTGTGGAGTGGCGCCGACATGATCCCGATCGGCGTCTCGTCGTTCGGTCACATGGGCGGCGTCCACATGCAGAACCACGATCGTTGGGACGGCTACCTGGCCGCGATCGACGAAGGCGGTCTTGCCACGCGCCGGGCCCTGGCCACGACGGCGCGCGAGCGGCTGACCCGCGAAATCATCCTGCAGCTCAAGAGAGGGTGGCTGGAGCGCGGAGCCTTCGAGCGGAAGTTCGGAGTCGACGTCGTGGAGGACTACGCCGAAGCCTTCGGCAGCCTGACCGAGCAAGGACTGGCCACGGTCGGTCCGGAACGGGTGGAACTCAGCGAGGGCGGCCTGTTGCGGGTGGATCAGCTCCTGCCGCGGTTCTACGACGAGCAGTACCGCGGCGCCCGCTACACGTAGCGGTAGACGCGGCCGCTACCTGGCGCCTAGCGCCCCGAAACGCCTCGCAGGCTCGGTGTTTCGGCCCATCCCGTCCCCACGGCGGAGCCTGCGCCGCGAACTTGCTTCGCTGCGTTCTGCGACGGAGGCTCCTAGAAGTCGAAGCCCAGCTGCAGGCCGACCTCCGTCGGCGGCGCCCAGACCGCGAGCGACCCGGTGTAGTTCACGAAGAACTGGCTGAGCCGGTACTCCTCGTCGCCGAGATTCCGTCCGTAGGCCGCCAGGAACATCCGGCCCTGCGCCGAGGTCCAGCGCAACTGGGCGTGGAAGAGGCCGTAGGAGGGCTGGATGAAGCGCTCGAAGGCGTCGAAGGCCACGTCGTCGGTGTGCTGGTACTCGCCGCGGGCGGTCAGCGAACCGCTGCTGCCGAGGTCGAACGTGTAGCGCAATGAGGCGGTGGCGGAGAAATCCGGCGCCCGCGGCAGCCCGTTACCGGAGAGGTCGCTAGGCTCGATCGGAAGCGCGCCGCCGCCGCCCAGAAGCACCTGGCTCGGATCGATCAGGCCCGCGGCCAGCAACTGCTCCACGAACTGGGCCTGGAGAAAGGGATCGAGCGTCGTGAACCGGGTGAACTCGTCGTCGAGGAGTTCCAGCGAGAGATCGAAGGCGAAGCGCGGGTTCGGCCGTGCCGAGAGTTCGAAGTCGAGACCCCGGATACGAGCCTTGGCCGCGTTCTCGACCACCGAGCGATCAGGGTAGAGCACCGCCACCTGCAGATCGTCGTAGTCGTAGTTGAAGGCGGCGGCGCTGATCCTCACCTTGCGGTCGGCGAGGGAGGACTTGATGCCGATCTCGAAACTCGTCACCGTCTCCTCGTCGAAGGCCGGTTGCAGCGAGACCGAGTTGTAGCCGCCGCTCTTGTAGCCGGCGGTCACCGCGCCGTAGAGCATCACGTTCTCCCGGGGCCGGACCTCGAGCCCCAGCTTTGGCGTCAACGCGCTCCAGCTGTCGCTGAGTTGCTGGAGTTCCGGCATGAATGTCTGGAAGTTGAGGGCGGCCTGTCTGTGGTCCTTCTCGTCGGCCGTGTAGCGCGCTCCGGTGGTCAGGCTGACCCGGTCGCCAAGATGCCAGTCGACTTGGCCGTAGGCCGCGTAGAGCGACGAGTCGACGTTGCTTTCGAACGGCAGTGGTGTCGGGGTTCCCGGAAGGGGAAGGCCGATAAACGGTGCGATGGCGTTGTAGTAGGCCGGGCCGCACAGGAACGGCGGCGCCAGGAAGCCAAGCGAACAGTAGTTCGTCGGGTCGAAGAGGAAGGTCTGGGGACTGTTCGCGAACAGCCAGACGCCGAGCAGTGCCGTGTCGGTGATGTTGTTGACGTGCGTCCCGCTCTCCTCGTCGAAGGCATAGGCGCCGGCCACCCAGTTGGCGCGCTCGCTGGCGCCGCTGAGCTGTAGCTCCTGCGACCACCACTGGGAGTTGAGGGTTGCGGCGTTGGTGACGAAGACGTGTGGTGAGCCGTCGATGTCCGCGTCTCGCCGTGAATCGAACTCGCGCCAGCTGCTGATCGAGGTCAGGCTCGTGCCGCTCGCCATCGCCTTGTTCACCGTCAACGAGAAGCCGGACTCCTCGTAGAGGGACAGCGCCGGGGTTTCGGTCGAGATGCGATGGACGTCGGCCGGCTCGGAGTACCCGTAGAACCGGTTCAGTGTTCCCACCGTGCTGTAGGGGGACACCTCGAACGGCTTGAAGGGGAAGTTCGCATGTGCGTCGTCGTCCGTGCTGTCGGCGCGAATCGTGAAGGTCAGGGAGTCGGAGGGCAGGAAGGTGAGCGAACCCCGCAGCGTGACCCCGTCGAAGTTGTCGGCGTTCGCGTCCAGGAAGTCGTTGTAGGTGGGATCCTCGACCTGGGCCGTGGCGCCGGTGAAGCGGCCCCAGACCTTGCTCGAGACCGGACCGGTGAGCGACATGCCGTAGCGGCGCCCGTCAGCCGGCTCGCTCGAGTCGTACTCGGAGAACGAGGTGAAGAGGCGTCCATGGAATTGCCCTTCCGGCGCGCGCGTTACGACGTTCACCGCGCCGGCGGTCGAGTTCCGTCCCCACAGCGTGCCCTGGGGGCCCCGCAGGATCTCGATCCGTTCCAGGTCGAGGAAGGGGTTCACCGCGGCCTGCGGTCGCGGCATGTAGACGCCGTCCACGTAGTAGCCGACCGTCGGCTCGGTGCCGATGCCGAGCGTGCTCGAGCCGATGCCCCGGATGTAGATGGCGACTTCTCCCGTGGTCGGGCTCTGGCCGGAGATCACGACGCCGGGCGAGGCCTCGGCCAGGGCCTGCACGTCGCCGATCGCCTGCTGCTCGAGTTCTTCGCCCGAGCGGGTGATGATCGAGATCGGCACGTCCTGGATGGCCTCCTCGACTCGCTGCGCGGTGACGGTGATCTCGTCGGTGACGGTGGAGTCCGGGTCATCGGGATCCTGGGCCACCGCGGCGCCGGCGATGAGCGCCAGCGGGAGAGTGACGGTCAGAAACGGGGCAGGAGTGAAGCGCATCGGCAAGTACCTCTCAAGGCTACGGACAGGCGGACTCGAACGACTCGGGTCCGACCGGAGTCAGTAATGGGCGCAGGCTACAACATAGGCACTACGCGCCGGAGGCCTTTCAGGTTGCCGGTGGTCGGCGTCGACTCCCTGCCGTAGACTCGCCGCGATGTTTGCCGCATCCTCCTACGACGTGATCGTGATCGGCGCCGGTCCGGGCGGCTCGGCGGCGGCGGCGATCGCCGCGCGCGGCGGCCTTCGCACGTTGCTGCTGGAGCGCGAGGCCGTGCCGGCCTTCAAGATCGGCGAGTCGCTGATGCCCGATACCCACGGCGTGTTCGAGAAGATGGGCGCCCTGCGCGCGATGCAGGAGAGCCACTTCGTCGAGAAGCACTCCGTCCAGTTCTTCACGAAGACCGGCAAGGCGTCCATGCCGTTCTACTTCGAGAAGGAACGGCCGGGCGACGACAGCGCGCGCACCTGGCAGGTTCGGCGCTCCGAGTTCGACGAGTTGCTGATGGACACGGCGGCCGAACAGGGCGCGGAAGTCCACCGCGGCGTCAACGTTCGCGACGTGCTGTTCGAGGACGGCCGCGCGGTTGGTGTGCGCGCGACCGCGGTGGGCAACGGGGGTCCCGTCGAGCTCGCCAGCCGGGTCGTTATCGACGCTACCGGACAGAGCGCCCTCCTGGCCCGAAGACTCGACCTCGGCCGGGTCGACTACGGCCTGCGCCACGCTTCGATCTACACCCACTTTCGGGGAGCGATCCGGGACGAGGGCAAGGACGAGGGAGCAACCCTGATCCTGCACACGAAGTCAGGCGAGTGCTGGTTCTGGTACATCCCGCTCGCCGGGGACGTCGTGAGCGTCGGGGTCGTGGGACCGATGGACGGCCTGATCCGCAACCGCGAGGGCAGGCCGCACGAGATTTTCTTCGAGGAGGTCAGGAACTGCGCCGAGATCGAGCGGCGCATCGCACCAGCTCATCAGTGTCGCCCGGTGTCCGTGATGAAGGACTTCTCCTACCGGATCGAGAAGATGGCGGGTGACGGCTGGATCGCGATCGGCGACGCGTTCTCTTTCATCGACCCGGTCTACTCGTCGGGTGTCTTCCTGGCGCTCAAGTCGGGCGAGATGGCTGCCGAAGCCTCGATCGGAGCGATTGCCGCGGACGACCTCTCCGGCGAGCGCCTGGGAGCGTTCCAGCCGCTGCTCATGCGCGGCGTCGAGGCCGTGCGGCAGCTGGTCAACGTCTTCTACGACCGGAACTTCAGTGTCGGCGCGTTCCTGCGGCTCTATCCGCAACACCAGAGCAAGGTCACACGCATCCTGATCGGCGACGTGTTCGAACTGGACTTCACGTCGATGTTCGAAGACATGGCGACCTTCGCGGCCGCTGGCGGTGGGAAAGCGGTGCGTGCCCGCGCGGCAGCCGCCGCGCAGCCGCTCCAGGCCTCCTGAGCCGGGAAGCCTTCCGAGCGGATTCATGGCAGCACGAGCGGCCCGAGTCACGGCCTACGCGGCGCTGCCGGCGCTGTACCTGCTGCACAACGACCTCTGGCTCTGGGACGACCCGAACCGGTTCCTGGGCTTGCCCGTCGGGCTGACGTACCACATCCTGTTCTCCGCGGCGGTGGTGCTCGTGATGTGGCGGCTGGTCCGGGTTGCCTGGCCCGGCGAGACACTCGAGAGGCTGGCTGCGGACGGGGACGGCACTGGAGCGGAAGAGACGGGATGACCCTGACCGTCATCTTTGCGTACCTCGCGGCCGTACTGCTGATCGGCGTCTGGAGCAATCGGCGTCTGGCTGATACCGGCGAGGACTTCTTTGTCGCCGGCCGGACGATCGGTCCGTTCGTGCTGCTGATGACCCTGTTCGGCACGCACATGACGTCGTTCGCCCTGCTCGGCGCTTCGGCGGAGTCCTACCGGATCGGCATCGGCGTCTTCTCCCTGATGGCGTCGTCATCCGCCCTGATGGTGCCGATCGTCTTCTTCTTCGTCGGCACGCGGGTCTGGGCGGTGGGGCGGCGCCTCGGACTCCTGACCCAGGTGCAGTTCGTCCGGGCCCGCTGGGGTTCGGACGGGGTCGGCCTCCTGCTCTTCGTCGTGCTGGTCCTGCTGCTCCTGCCGTACCTCCTGATCGGCGCCATGGGAGGCGGTGTCGTCCTCGGGCAGATAACGGACGGGGCGGCGCCGGCGTGGCTGGGGAGCCTGCTCGTGTCCGTGGTCGTGATCGGCTACGTGACGAGCGGAGGGCTTCGCGGCACGGCCTGGGTGAACACGTTCCAGACCGCGATGTTCATGCTGCTCGGGGCGGTGACGGCGGTCCTGATCGTGACGAAGGTGGGTGGCGTCGGTGTGGCGCTCGACCGGGTCGCGGAAAGCCGGCCCGATCTGCTGGTCCGGGGCGAGGCGATCCACCCCCTGCGGCTGCTCAGCTACACGCTGATTCCCCTGTCCGTGGGGACCTTTCCCCACATCTTCGCGCACTGGCTGTCGGCGAAGCGGGCGACGACCTTCAAGGCGCCGGTCGTGCTGTATCCGGTCTGCATCGCCGTGGTGTGGATTCCGAGTGTGCTGCTCGGTCTGTTCGGGAACATCGACTTTCCGGGCCTCGACGGCGCGGCCTCGAACTCAGTCCTGGTACGGATGATCGCGCTCTACGCACCGGAACTGCTCGCGGGCCTCCTGGGGGCCGGCGTCTTCGCGGCCATCATGTCGTCGCTCGATTCGCAGTCCCTCTCCCTTGGCACGATGTTCACCCAGGACATCGTGAGGCACTACCGTTGGGGCGGAGACCTGGACGAGTCCCGCCAGATCCGCCTGGGCAGGTTCTTCGTCATCGTTGTCGTGGCGACGGTGTTTCTCCTGTCGCTGGTCGCCGAGCGGAGCATCTTCGCTCTGTCGGTGTGGTCGTTCACCGGATTCGCCTCGCTGTTGCCGGTCGTGGTGGCCGCGCTCTACTGGCGGCGCAGTACGGCGGCGGGGGCCGGAGCCGCGATCCTGACCGTGATCGTGCTCTGGACCTGGTTCTTCGTGCGGGGCATCGGCAACCCGGACTACAGCGTTGGCGGTACCGGGATCATGCCGGTCGCCGTCGTCTTCGCCGGTTCCACCCTGGCCATGATCGCCGGCTCCCTGCTGAGCAGGCCGCCCGCGCCCGAGCGGGTAGCGCGCTTCATCCCGTGCGCCCGATGACGTGCGCACGGCGATGGTCACGTGCGGCGCGGAAACGCGCTGCACGGGTGCATCCCGTGAGCGGCAGGTTCCTAACGTGAGCGATTCAGGCCAGCCGCTGCGGATCGCCTATCTGGCGGCGGGCGCCGGCGGCATGATCTGCGGGAGCTGCATTCACGACAACGCCCTGGTCCGTGAACTTCAGCACAGGGGGCACAACGCGCTGCTGCTGCCCATCTACACGCCGCTGCGGACCGACGAGGAGAACGTGAGCTACGGCCGCGTGTTCTACGGCGCCGTGAACATCTACCTCGAGCAGAAGCTGCCGGTCTGGAGTCGCGCGCCGGCAGCGATTCGTCGCCTGCTCGACAACCCCGGGCTGCTGTCCCGGGTGACTCGTTCGGCCTCGGCGACCGACGCTCACCAGCTCGGCGAACTCGCGCTGTCCATGGTGCGGGGCGAGGAGGGCCGTCAACTGGCGGAACTCCAGGGCCTGACGAAGTGGCTCGCCGGCGAGTTCCGGCCGGACGTGGTCCACCTGACGAACTCGATGCTCGTGGGGATGGCTCACCGGCTGCGCGAGGCGCTGCCGGAAGCGCTGATCGTCTGCGGCCTTCAGGGCGAGGACATCTTCCTCGAAGACCTGGACGAGCCCCACAAGTCCTTGGTGGTAGAGGAGATGCGGAAGCGGGTGCGGGAGGTGGACGTGCTGGTGGCGCCGAACGACTACTACGCGGCGACGATGGCGGACCTGCTGGAGCTGCCTCTGGCAGGCATCGACGTGGCGCGTCTCGGCATTGAACTCGAGGGGCACGGTGGGCGCGAGGCGGAGCCTCCGGAGTCGCCTCTCGTCATCGGTTATCTGGCCCGGATGTGCCCGGAGAAGGGGTTTCATCTCGCCGCCGAGGCGTTCAAGGCGCTGAGCGACCGCCTGGGCGTCGGCCGGGTCCGCTTCCGCGCCGCGGGTTATCTGGGCGGCCGCGACCGTAAGTACTTCGAGGAGCAACGCCGGCGGATCGCCGACTGGGGCCTCGAAGCCCACTTCGACTGGCTCGGCGAAGTCTCCCGTGAGGAGAAGATCGAGCTGCTGTGCAGCCTGCACGCGCTTGTGCTGCCGACCGTCTACCGCGAGGCCAAGGGCCTGCCGGCGCTCGAGGCGATGGCGAACGGGGTCCCCGTCCTGCTGCCCGACCATGGATCGTTTCCTGAGATGCTCGAGCGGACGGGCGGCGGGGTGCTGGTACCGGCCGGCGACCCGGCGGCCCTGGCGGACGCCGTCGAACAGTTGGCCCAGGACGCGGAACGAAGGAGCCACCTCGGTCGCTCGGGGATGGACGGTGTGCGCCGTCACTACTCGGCCGAACTGATGGCGGCGGACACGCTCGCCTCGTACCGACGGGGACTGGCACGGCGCCGGAGCGGCGACCTCGGGCCGGCGGTAGCATCGGCCGGTCATGGCTGAAGCCCTTCGCTTCAAGCAGGTCGCGAAGTCCTACGGGACGGAGGCGGGTATCGTCGAGGTCCTTCGGGGTATCTCGTTCTCTCTCGAGGCCGGAGAGGCGATGGCCGTCACGGGACCCTCCGGCAGCGGCAAGAGCACCCTGCTGCACCTCGCCGCGACGCTCGAGACGCCGACTTCGGGCAGCATCCGGATCGGCGGCGAGGCGGCCCACGACCTGCCCGAACGCGAACTGGCGGCGTTCCGTTGCCGGCGCGTCGGTCTGGTGTTCCAGGATCACTACCTGCTGCCGCAGTACACGATGCTGCAGAACGTGCTGTTGCCGACGGTTGCGGCGGGTAAAGGGCAGGACGACGCGGAAGAGCGGGCGCGGACTTTGCTGGGGCGGGTCGGCCTCGGCGACCGTGTCGATCATCGGCCGGCGCAGATGTCGGGCGGGGAACGCCAGCGGGCCGCGATCGTGCGGGCGGTGATCAACCGGCCGAGTCTGCTCCTCTGCGACGAACCCACCGGCAACCTGGACGCGGATACGGCCGGGTACGTGGCGGATCTGCTGCTCGAGCTTCACGCGGGTGGGGAGAGCGCGTTGGTCGTGGTGACTCACAGCCTGGAGCTGGCGGCGAGGGTGCCGCGCCGGGTGGAGTTGCGTGCCGGCCTGATCCAGGATCACCGGTCCGAGCCGGCGGGCGGAGGCTGAGGCGATGGGCGCCGCGCGTCCGGGCGGACCCCTGCCGAGTCTTCGTCACTACTGGCGGTCGAATGTCGCAGTGGTGCTGACCGCGGCGGTCGCGACCTCCGTGCTGACCGGCGCGTTGATGGTTGGCGACTCGGTGCGGGGGAGCCTGCGCCAGCTCACCCTCGACCGGCTGGGCGGTATCGATCACGCGCTGCTCGGCGCCGGCTTCTTCCGTGAGCGCCTGCGGGACGAGCTGGCGGCCTACGGGCAGTTCTCGGCCCGCTACGGGCCGGTGTCGGCAGCCATCCTCATGCAGGGCAGCGTGGTCGAACCCGAGAGCGGCCGGCGTGCCGCCCGGGTCAACGTGCAGGGGATCGACGACGAGTTCTCCGCCTTCTTCCCGGGCAGCGAGGAGGCGCTCGACCTGTCCCGGCGCGAGGGCCAGCTCTTCGCGTCGCTGGCGGTCAATCGTTCGCTCGCCGAGGCACTCGCCGTCGAGCCGGGCGATTCGGTCGTGCTCTATCTGGAGCGACCGAGCGAAGCGCCTAGGGCCAGTCTGATGGGGGAGAAGGACCCGGAGGACCAGTTGGAGAGCGTGCGGCTGAGCGTCGTCTCGGTGCTCGACGACGTTGGCGTGGGGAGCTTCGGGCTGGCGCCGCACCAGAGCCAGCCGCTGGTCGGTTACGCGCGGCTGCGCGATCTCCAGCGGGAGCTGGATCGCCGCGGGCTGGCGAACGCGCTGCTCGTCGGCGAGCGCGCCGGGGCGGGAGACGGCGCCGAGGCGGATCCCGAGGCCGCGGTCCTGGACCTTGAGCGGTGGATCCGCTCCCAGGCCCGGGCGGAGGACTTCAGCCTCGCGTTCGTCGAGGCGGAGGACCACCTGCGGGTCGCCACGTCGCAGATCGTGTTCGGCGAGGAGCTCGCCGCGGCCGTAGAGGTACTGGCGGCCGACGCGGGCGTCGAGGCGCTCGGCGTCTCGACCTACCTCGCCAACCGCACCGCGGCGAAGAACGGCTCGGAGGCGCCGTACTCGACGATCGCCGCGCTCGACACCGGGAGAGCCGGGGAACTCGGCGTGCTACGGCTCGCAGACGGTCGACCGGCGCCCGCGCTCGGGCCGGACGAGGTGCTGGTCAACACGTTCCTGGCGGAAGACCTCGAGATCGGAGAGGGCGACCGGCTGGAGGTCGACTACTTCGTCGTCGGCGACCGCGAACAGTTGGTCGAGCGGACGGTGCGGACCACGGTCGCCGGGGTCGTCGAGATGGCGGGCTGGGCCGCGGACCGCGACCTGACACCCGACTTTCCCGGCGTCGCCGACGCGGACAACATGAGCGACTGGGATCCGACCTTTCCGGTCGATCTCGGCCGTATCCGGGACCGGGACGAGGCGTACTGGGACGAGTACCGGGGCACACCGAAGCTGTTCGTCGACCTGGACTACGGCGCCGAGCTCTGGTCCAGCCGTTTCGGCCTCCTGACCTCGTTGCGGTTGCTGCCGGCGGGAGGAAGCGATCCGGCGGGGCTCCGGATCGCCCTCGAAGCGGAGGCGCCGGCCAGCATCGGGCTTCACGCGGCCGGCCTGGCGGTCGAGCCGGTGAAGGCCGCGGGCCTGCGCGGCGCCACCGGCGCGACGGATTTCGGAGGCCTGTTCATCGGTTTCAGCCTGTTCCTGATCGTCTCCGCGGCGCTGCTGGTGGGCCTGTTCTTCCGTCTGGGAACGGAGAGCCGCGCCAGCGAGATGGGCCTCCTGCTGGCCCTCGGCCACGGCATCAGGCGGGTGCGGCGGCGCTTCCTGCTGGAAGGCGCGTTGCTCGGCGGTGCGGGCGTCCTGCTCGGCCTGGGCGGAGCGGTGCTCTACGCCGGCGCGATGATGGCCGCGCTCCGCACCCTGTGGCGCTCGGCCGTCGGCTCGAGCCACCTGTACCTGCACGTCGAGCCGCTGACTCTGGCCCTGGGCGGGGCGGGTTCGCTGCTTGTCGTGTTCTTCGCGATCCGGGGCGCGGTGGGCCGGCTGGCGGCGGTCTCGCCCATCCGGCTGCTGCGGGGAGAGACCGCCGAACTGGCGGCGGCGGTTTCCGCGGCGGCCCGCAGGGCGCGCTGGACGAGGGGAATCGCCGGCGGCCTCGCGGTGGCCCTGCTGGCCGGGTCCGCGGCCGCCCCGGCGTCGGCGGCCGCCTACCTGTTCTTCTCGGGGGGCGCCTGCCTGCTGGTCGCGGGGCTCGCCGGCTTTACGCTGTGGCTCCGCCGCCGCCCCGAGGCGCCCCTTCGCGGCTGGTCCTGGCGGGCCGGGTCGAGCATGGCGGCCGCCAACGCTTCGCTCAACCCGGGCCGTAGCCTGCTCTGCGCTGCCCTCGTGGCGAGCGCGTCGTTCGTCATCGTGGCCGTGGGTGCCTATGGGCTCCGCTTCGGCGAGGAGACGCGGAACCTGGACTCGGGCGCCGGGGGATTCGACCTGGTCGCCGAGTCCGATGTCTCCATCCTCGCCGACCTGGCCAGCGTGGAGGGCCGGTACGACCTGGGTTTCGGGAGGGAGGCGTCGGAACTCGTCGGCGGGAGCGAGATCGTCGCTTTTCGGACGGTGCCCGGGGACGACATCAGTTGCCTGAACCTGTTCCAGCCGGAGCGGCCGCGGCTGCTCGGCGCGCCGCCCGGGTTCGTCGAGCGCGGGGGCTTCCGCTTCCAGTCGCTCGTCGACGGGGCGGGGGACAATCCGTGGGCGCTGCTGGAGGAGGATCTGGGCCCCGGGGTGGTGCCGGCGATCGGAGACTTCAACTCGGTCATGTGGATCCTGCACTCGGGGCTGGGCCAGAGCATCGAGATGGAGACCGAGCGCGGCGAGACGATCGAACTGCGGCTCGTCGGGCTCCTGCGCAAGAGCGTGTTCCAGAGCGAACTCGTAATCTCCGAGGCCAACCTGGCGGAGCACTTCCCGAGCCGGACCGGGGCGTCCTACTTCCTGTTCCGTACGCCGCCGGACGAGCAGGACCGGACGATGCAGGAGCTCGAGCGGACGCTCTCGGGCTTCGGGTTCGACGCCGTCCCGACCGCCCAGCGCCTCCAGGCGTACCAGGCGGTCGAGAACACTTACCTCGGCACCTTCCAGACCCTGGGCGGCCTCGGCCTGCTGCTCGGCACGCTGGGCCTTTCGGTGGTCCTGCTGCGCAACCTGCTGGAACGCCGCGGCGAACTGGCGACCATGCAGGCGATCGGCTTCTGGCGGCGCGCCCTGGCGTGGCTGGTGGTGGCCGAGAACGGCCTGCTCCTGGCCGCGGGCGTCACCGTGGGCGCCGCCTCAGCGCTCGTCGCGGTGAGTCCGCACCTCCTGGGCGGGCACGCCCTGGTGCCATGGGTCTCGCTCGGTCTCACTCTCCTGCTCGTGCTGGCGGCCGGCACGCTGGCCAGTCTTGCCGCGGTAAGGCGCGTGACCCGGGAGGATCTGCTGCCGGCGCTTCGCGGCGGCTGAGGCGCGGCAGAGCTTCCGGATGCCGGCGGGGACGCCGGCGCATCCAGTCTCTGCCGCGAGAGGTCCTAGCCCTGGGGTTTCAGGTGGGTCTCGAACAGCTTCAGGATGCGGCGGTACTCGTCGAGCCAGCTTGACGGCTCGACGAAGCCGTGGGCTTCGGCCGGGTAGACGGCGAGTTCCCAGTCCTCCTTTCCGAGTTCGATGAGGCGCTGAACGAGGCGGACGGAGTCCTGAAACAGGACGTTGTCGTCGAGCATGCCCGTGCAGATGAGAAGGGGTTTCCGCAGGCCCTCGGCGAACTCGATCGGCGAACTCCGTTCGTAGGCCTCTGGATCGAGCTCCGGCGTGTTCAGGATGTTCGAGGTGTAGCGGTGATTGTAGTGGGCCCAATCCGTCACCGGCCGGAGCGCGGCGCCCGCCGCGAACAGCTCGGGGCGGCGGAACATCGACATGAAGGTGACGAAGCCACCGTAGGAGCCGCCGTAGACGCCGATCCGCTCCCGGTCGACTCCGTGCTCGGCGACCAGGTAGTCGATGCCGTCGGCCAGATCCTCGACTTCGGGAGTGCCCATCTGGCGGTAGATCGCCGTACGCCAGTCGCGGCCGTAGCCGGCGGAAGCGCGGAAATCCATGTCGAGCACGACGTAGCCGCGACGGGCGAGCAGGGTGTGAAACATGAACTCCCGGAAGTAGGAGGACCAGCCCTGGTGGGCATTCTGGAGGTAGCCGGCGCCGTGCACGAAAACGACGGCGGGTCGCCGAGGTTCCATGGGGCTGTCCGGCAGGTAGAGGCGGGCGTGGATCGGGTGTTCGACGTGCGACGAGGGCACCTCGACGAAGCGGGGCGCTACCCAGTCGATGGCCAGAAACTCCGGCGACGCCGTGTCGGTCAGGGGGATGGCCTCGGTACCCGGCGACGCCTCCTGGAGCCATAGTTCGGGCGGCCGGGTGGCAGTGGAATGGACGATCAGGAGATGGCGGTCGTCCGGCGAGAGGAGGAAGGAGTTGAGCCCGCCGAGTGCGGTGACCTGTTCGATCGCGCCGGCTGCTTCCGCGACGGGCGCGCGGAAGATCTCGAAAACGCCGGGGTGATTCCGGTTCGCCTCGAAGTAGAGAAAGGCGCCGTCGGCCGAGAGCTGGGGTGAACGGACGACGAAGGCGCCCTCCGTGACCTGGCGTCGTTCACCGGTTGCCGCGTCCATCAGGTTGAGATGGGAGTAGCCGGTTTCCTCAGACAGGAAGAAGATCGTGCGGTCGTCCGGCAGCCAGCCAAGATCGCGAAAAGCGTAGTTGATCCAGGCCGGATCGGACCTCCGATGCAGAGGGCGCAGTTCGCCGCTTTCAAGGTCGCCGGTTCCGAGGTCGATTCCGGCGATCCAGCGGTCCTTGTTGTCGACCGAGTAGACCTGTACGACGGCCCGTGTGCCGTCGCGGTTGAAGGAGACCGGGCCGAAGCGGACCGGCCTGGGTCCGGGCTCGTCCTCGCGGGTCTCCTCGTCCTTCTCCTCGATCGGTTCCGGTCCGGCCTCGGCCGCGGTTTCACCACCGGGGTGCGCCTTCGTCGCCGCTTCCCGGGCGTCCTTCCGCTCGCGCGCCGCCGCGCGCAGGTCGGCCAGCGGATCGTCGGCGATGTTTGGCAGCACGGAGACGTCCAGCGTCACGGGCTCGGGGTCGCCGGCCCGCAGCAGGAGCAGCGTTTCGCCGGCGGCCTCCGCCGTGCCGACCTTCGGCCGCACCTCCTCGACGTCGACCATCCCCGTGGCGGTGACGTAGTTCGGCATCCTGTCGCGGAGACCTTCGCCGCGCTGCTTCGGACGGGTTCGAAGAACCAGGCGGTCGAGCGCGGGCGACAGCATCGAGGCGACGATCTCCACTTCCTTGCCCAAATAGTGGGGCAGGGCCGGCCGGCTGGAGTCGCCGGCCTGACGCTCCCTGAAGACCTCGAGACTCCGTTCCTCGCGTTGGCGCCGCAGGCGCACGATCTCGAGCAGTCGGGGTTGCTGGCGCTCCAGGTAACCGGCCCTGGCGTCCTGCTCGGAGCGCGCCTGCTCCGGCTCGTCTTCCGCGCGAACGTCGAACGGCTGCCACAGAAGGCCGGTTTCCTGCTCCCGCACGAACCACACACCGGTCCGCCGGAAGGCGAGGTCGCCACCGGCGGTGAAGAAGGGCGCACTTTCCGGGGCGACGGTGCGTGTGATCTGGATCAGGCCGCCGTCACGGTCCACGTCGCGGACGAAGACGTCGCCGGCCTTGACAAAGGTTCGGCGCTGCCGTTCGCGGTCCCAGTTGCCGCCGGCGGCGTCCGCACCGGCACGGTCGCGGTCGGAGACCCGGATCGGCGCTCGCGCTCCGAGGTCGACCCGGTAGAGATCACGGGCGTCCTCGCCTTCGCGCTTGCGCTGGAAGTAGACGCTGCCGCCGTCGCTGCTCCAGTATGGGCCCTCCGGCTGGCGACCCAGCCAATCGGGATGGGCCATGATCCGTTCGAGGGTGACATCGTCCTGGGCCCCGAGGGGAAGGACGGGAAGGAGCAGGCCCGCGGCCAGTGCTACCGCGACCGGTCGAACGGGCAAGCTGCTACAGGGACTCGAAGTACTCGACCATCGCCTGAGCGGTCGCCGCCTCGGGATGGTTGGGCGCCACCTCCAGGAACTTCCTGAACGTCTCGAGGGCCTTGTCGTTCTCCGACTGGGCGGCGTAGCAGAGGCCCAGCATGTTGAGCGCCTCAGGATGACTCGGGTTGAAACCCACGACCTGCTCCAGCTTTGTCAGGGCTTCGGGAATGTTGCCGGCGTTGTAGAGATCGGCCGCCTCGTTGTAGAGGTTCTTGGCGGCTTTCTCCGGATCCGTGTTCTGGAGGGAGGCCAGGGCGGCCGCGGCCTTGTCGTCCATGCCCAGCGCGTTGTAGCCGGCGTAGAGGATCTGGTTCATGTTCTCCAGGTCCTCTCCCTCCGCGGCCACCTTCTCGGCGTATTCCACGGCCCGGACGTGGTCCTCCCGGAACGAGTAGATGCGGGCGAGCCCGCCCATCGCCGAGGTCAGGTCCGCCTTCTTCTCGAGGGCGCTCTGGAACATGAACTCGGCGGTCTCGTAGTCGCCCGAGTTCAACGCGTTGCTGCCCTGGTTGTAGAGCTTGATCGCGCTGCCCCGGGCCTCGGCCTCCAGGTCCACGGCCTGGTCGGGCTGTGGGATGCCGGCGGCCTGGAACTCCGCCGCCTGCTGCTTCAGCGCCTCCTCTTCGGAGGTCAGGTTCCAGTCGCCGCCGCCCGGGAGCTGGCTGAGCCGGGTCTCGTTGCGGGCGGGGATGCGGACGTTGCCCACGCGCCGTGTCACGTAGCCTTCCTTCTTCAGCTCGACGGTGAAACCGCCGCGCTCGTGCGTGACGACGTTCTTGATCATGATCCGGAACCGTCCGTTCCGCCCGGAGTAGTGGACCTCCCGGAACGTCGGCGCCTCGGGGTTCGTGAAGATGATCTCCACGCCCTCTAGCGTGTCGCCGCTCGTGGCGTCGAAGATCTGCCCCCACACGGTGCCCGGGAGCTGCGCCGCCCCTGGGGCGACGAGGGTGAGCGAAAGGCAGATGCCGAGGGCGGCAGCGAAGAGTCCGGGCCGCGCCGGCTGCTGCAGGGTCCACGGTTCGCGAATCGGCTTCATTGTCTTCTCCTTCGGCCGCACGGGCCCATGGCGGATCTGCTGGCGCGCGGCGGGCCTCCTCCCGCCGGCGGACCTCGTTCCCGGAAGGGCCTCGTAGAATAACAGAGCCGTGGTTGCGGATCCTGGCTCTCGCCTCGCGCACCATCCGGCCTGGCCGAGGGTGCTGCAGATCTGCCGGGCCGCGGCGGAGCGGGGCGGCTGCGTCCGTGTGGTGGGCGGCTCCGTGCGGGACGCCCTCCTCGACCGGTCGTTCGAGGAGTTCGATCTCGAAGCCTTCGGGATCGAGCCCGACGATCTCGACAGGATGCTGGCGGACCTGGGCGTGCGCGTGGACCGGGTCGGCCGCGCCTTCTCCGTCCTCAAGCTCAGGGACATCCGCGTCGACATCGCTCTGCCGCGCCGCGAGGTGAGCACCGGAACGGGCCACCGCGACTTCCTCGTGAGCGCGGACCCGGGAATGACGGCCGAAGAGGCGGCCGAGCGCCGCGACTACACGATCAACGCGATCTCGTACGAACCGCTGGCGGGCCGCGTCGACGATCCTCTCGGAGGGAGGGCGGACCTCATGCGCGGCCGGCTCCGTCACGCCTCGCGCCGGTTCCCCGAGGATCCCCTCCGGGTGCTGCGCGGGATGCAGCTCGTAGCCCGGCTGGGGCTCGAAGCCGACGCAGCTACCGTGCGTCTCTGTTCCGGGCTGGACTGGCGCGAGCTGAGCGTCGAGCGCGTGTTCGAGGAGTGGCGGAAGCTGCTCGTCCTGGGCGTCGAGATCGGAGCAGGCCTTCGCTTCCTGGAGGCTACCGGGTGGATCGAGGCCTACCCGGAACTCCACGCCACGGTCGGCTGCGAGCAGGACCCGGAATGGCATCCTGAGGGCGACGTCTGGACCCACACGGGTTACGTCCTGGACGCCTTCGCGGCCGAGCGCCTGGGCGACGCAGAGGAAGACCTGATCGTCGGCCTGGCCTGTCTCTGCCACGACCTGGGCAAGCCCGCCACGACGCGCTTCGTCGACGGACGGCTACGCTCACGCGGCCACGAGGCGGCTGGCGAGACGCCGACACGGAGTTTCCTGGCGCGGCTGACGAACCGCCGCGGACTGGTGGACGACGTCGTGCGACTGGTAGTCGACCACCTGAAACCGCGGCAGCTCTACCAGGGTGGCGCGGGTGACGCCGCCGTTCGCCGGCTGGCCCACCGGGTCAAGCGGATCGACCGTCTCGTGCGCGTCGCGCGCGCGGACGCCCGGGGCCGCCCGCCGCTGCCGCCCGCAGACTGCGAGGACTGCGATTGGCTGGCTGCGCGGGCGGAGGCGCTGAGAGTCAGGGACCAGGCGCCGCGACGCCTCGTCCTCGGTCGTGACCTGATCGACCGCGGTCTGGCGTCCGGCCCCGAGATCGGGGACCTGGTCGATCGCTGCTATCAGGCACAACTGGATGGCACTTTCGAGGGTCGGGCCGCGGGCCTTCGGTTTCTCGATTCGCTGCTCCGGCGCCGGGCCGCCTCGGGAGCCACGCGGGGCAGCTCCGGCCGAGCGCAACCATGACCGGCGCCTCCGGCGACCGGCCGAGCGAAACAAGGGCCGCCGGCGGGTCGTCCCTGCACCGAGAGGACGATGGCTTGCCAGCACAGAAACTGTCTGACCCGGTATCGACCGACGAGTCGACCGGCCCCACCGAGGACGCCGAGTTCGTTCGGCGGGCGTCGGCGGGCGACGGCAGCGCGTTTGAAGCCCTGGTGCTTCGTTACGAGACGCCGCTGCGCAAGCTGGTCTACGGCTACGTACTCAACTGGGAAGTCGCGGAGGACGTGGCGCAAGACGCTTTCCTGGTGGCCTACCGGAAGCTGGGCGATCTTGGGGAGTCGGCCGCGTTCAAGAGCTGGCTCTACCGGATCGCGATCAACCGGGCCCACGACGAGCTGCGCCGGTCGGCGCGCTGGGGCAAGCGGCTGGACCGGAACGTGGGGGAGGAGGCCCTCGCCGAGCTGCCGGCGGCTGGCGCGGAGTCGGCCGTCGAGTCGCGGCTGCTCCGGCGCGCCCTCGTGCGCGAGCTGTCGCGGTTGCCGAAGAGCCAGCGGACGGCAGTCGTACTGAAAGATGTGGTGGGAATGAAGTACGTGGAGATTGCGGAGCTTCTGGGCTGTCCGATCGGCACGGCGCAGATCCGGGTCCATCGGGGCCGGCAGAAGCTCCGGGACCGGCTCGGCGAGCCGGGCAAGGCAGGAGGACGTAGAGGAGGTACACGATGAGGGAGGAGAAGAAGTCGAGCCGACCGGATGAGGCCGGAGGCGAGTTCGACGCGCTGTTCGAGGGGCTGCGTGAGGAGTGCGCGGCGCCGCCGGCGGCGCCCGGTTTCCTGGCGGGCTTCAGAGCCCGTCGCGAAGCCTGGCTGGAGCGCGCGGAGCAGGCTGCGCCGTGGCGGTTGCTTGCCCTGCGCCTGTCGCCCGTCGGCGCCCTTGCGGCCGGCGCCGCGCTGGTCATGACACTCGGCGGCGGCGCACCGGCCATGCCTCCGGAGACTGTTCCGGAAGCTCCGGAAACCGCCGAGTACGCGGATCCGTTCGTGGCGGGGCTGGAGGAGGCCGGTGTGGCGAGCCTGGCGATGAACGACGACGACGCCGGCTACGAACTGCTGGCCGTTCTCTACGAGCCGTTGGGGACACGGTGATGTCGAACGGTCCCACGAAGTTGTGGATGAGTGTCGCGCTGGGTTCCGTGCTGGTCGTGGGCCTGTCGGCCGGTCTGGTGGCGGACCGGCTCCTGCCGGAACGTCGTGCCGCCGAGAGGAAGCAGGACACCACGGGGGGGGCGCACGCTCCCGGACCGTCGTCGATGTTCCACTTCGACTGCCGCGGCTGGGACGAAGCCGCGAACGAAACGGCGGCGACTTCGGCGCCCGAAGCCGCGGCCGATGCGGCGCGTTCCGAGGCCTTCACTGAGCACAGGTCGAAGATGACTAACCGCATGGCGCGGCGCCTGGAGCTCGATGCGGAGCAGATCGAGGCGCTGGAGCCGATTGTCGGCGAGGCGATGGTGCGAGGCCGGCGCTACTGGACCGGTGCGCGCGACGAGTTCTGCGCCATGCAGAGGAACTTCCACCGGCAGGTGGGAGAGCTGCTTCGTCCGGACCAGGCCGCCCGCTTCGACAAGATGAGCCGGGAGCTCTGGCAACGGGGCCGGCGTCACGATGATCACAACCAGGACGGTCGTGGCCGCCGCCGCGGTGGTGACGACGTCTCATTGGGTGAGTGCCGGTGAGCGTCGAGGAGAAGGAGACCGCGATGGAAAGGCAGGCAGCTGGCGTGCGCGGCGGGCCGCAGGAGCAGGAGGCGGCACTGCAGGAGGCGGCGGCGCATGTCCCCGTTCACCCGCTCATCCGCTTCGCCGTCGAGCGCCGTGTCACCATGTTCATGGCCACTCTGGGCGTGCTGGTGCTCGGCTGGTTGTCGCTCACGCGCCTGCCGCTTGAGTTCCTGCCTCTCTTCCAGTCGTCCAACATCTCGGTCCGGGTGCCGTACCAGTCGTCCTCTCCGGAAGAGATCGCGCGGTCGATCATCTGGCCGCTGGAGGACAGCCTGGGCACGATCAACGGCGTCCGGCTGCTCCGCTCGCGGGCCAGCGGCAGCTCGGCGTCGGTGGACATCGAGTTCCAGGACGGGACCGACATGGAGCTGGCGGCCGTCGACGTGCGCGACCGGATCGACCGGGTGCGCAACGAACTGCCGAGCGATGTGGAGCAGATCTACGTCCGCCGTTTCGAGAGCACGGACATTCCGGTCCTCCGGAGCAGTCTCAGTGCGCCCTGGACCCAGGACGAGCTGAACGACTTCGTCGAGGACGTGCTCCTGCCCCGGATCGAGCGACTGGAGGGCGTGGCGCAGGCGGAAGTCTGGGGCATGCTGAGCCGGGAGTTACGGATCGAGCTGCTGCCCGACCGCATGGCCGCCCACGGCGTGGATGTTCGCGAGCTACGGCAGGTTCTGCAGAGCAACCATGTGAACGTCTCGGGCGGCTACCTGCGAGAAGGCAGCCGCCGCCTGCTGGTACGCACCGTCGGCGAGTTTCGGACGGCGGACGAAATCCGCGACCTGCCGATCCGCGGTGACGGCCTGCGCGTGGGCGATGTCGCCGACGTGAAGTTCGGCTACCCCGACAAGTACGAGTACAGCTTCCTGAACGGGTCGGAGGCGATCAGCCTGAGTGTGAACAAGGCTTCCGACGCGAATCTGCTGGAGGTCGTCGGCCGGGTCAAGGCCGAGCTCCAGGCCATCCAGCAGACGCCCGAGGGCGAAGGTCTCGAGTTCCGCCACTTCCACGACACCTCGGTCGACGTGCGCCAGGGCCTGACCGAGCTGGGCCGCAGCGGGCTGATCGGCGGAGGCCTGGCGATCGTCTTCATGTTCCTGTTCCTGCGCAAGTTCCGGACGACGCTGCTGGTGGCCCTGGCGGTACCGCTGTCGCTGGTCATGACGTTCGTGATGATGTATCTCGGCCGCCAGGCGGGCGTCACCGAGATCACCCTGAACGTGATGAGTCTGATGGGGTTGATGCTCGCGATCGGGATGCTGCTCGACAACTCGATCGTCGTCATCGAATCGATCTTCCGGCACCGCCAGGACCTCGGCGCGAGTGCGAAGTACGCCGCCCTGGGCGGCGCCAGCGACGTGGCGATGCCGATCATCTGCTCGACAATGACCACGATGTGCGTGTTCGTGCCGCTCATCTTCTTCGGCAGCGGCGGCGGCGGACCGGGCAGCTTCTCGCGCTTCATGGGGGATATCGGGACCACGGTCTGCGTGGTCATGCTCGGCTCCCTGGTCATCTCCCTGACCGTCGTGCCGATGATCGCGGCGATCCTGCTCAAGTCGGAGAGCAAGCGCCGGTTCAAGCTGCTCGACCGGATCAGCGACCTCTACGGGGCAACGCTGGCCTTCACCCTCCGCCACCGCTTCATCTTCACGATGGTCATCGGCGCGTTGCTCTACGGTTCTTGGCAGCTCTACAACAGCATCGAACGGAGCTTCAACCAGCCGTCTCAGGGCCGAGCGTTGACCATCTTCGTCGAAACGCCGCGGCAGATGGGAATGGATGATCGTCTGGCTCTCTATGACGAGGTCTACGGGTTGCTCGACTCGAAGCGCGACGAGTGGGAGATTGCCGACATCGCCCACCAGGTCCGGCGGGGCGGCGGCCGCACCCGGGGGTACGGCGGCGGTAACCGCTTCGAGGTCTATCTCAAGCCGGAGGAGGTTTCGGAGATGTCCACGGACGAGGTCACGGAGCTCATCCGGGAGGCGATGCCGCAGAAGGTCGGCGTGCTCTTCAAGCTCGCCCGAACCGAGTTCGGGCCTCCGGGTTCCGGGAGATCCGGGATGGACGTGGAACTGATCGGCGACGACATGGGCACCCTCGAACTCCTGGTGCCGCGGATCACCGACCGGCTGCGTCAGCTCCCCATCGTCGGCGACATCGACAACTCGTTCGAGAGCGGCGACGACGAGATCCGGGTTTCCGTGAACCGTGAGCGCGCCCTCCAGGGCGGCCTGTCGAGCCAGGCCGTGGCGATGACGGTGAACGGCGCGCTGTCGAGCCGCTCGCTGGCGTACTTCAAGACCGCGGAGCGCGAGATCGGCATGGTCATGCAGTACCGGGAGGAGGACCGGGAGACGCTGGATCAGTTGAAGAAGATGCCGGTGCTCGTGTCGGACCCGAACGAGGAGTCGGGAGCGGTGACCTTGCCGATCTCGAGTCTCGCTTCGTTCCAGGTTCAGAGCGGGCCGTCCGAGGTCGAGCGGGAGAATCGCCGTTCCAAGGTGGAGATCGACATCACGGCCGCGGGCGGCACGCCAGGCTTCATGCTTCGGCGGCCGGTCCAGATGGCCCTCGGGGATGTTCCGCTTCCTCCTGGCTACGAGTTGTCTCTCGGCAGGAGGTTCATGGAGGCCGAGGAGGACGCATCGCGCGCCGTCCTGGCGATGATCCTGGCCGTCGTGCTGATCTACATGATCATGGCGGCCCTGTTCGAGGACTTTCTCCAGCCGTTCACGATCATGCTGTCGATTCCCTTCGCTTTCATCGGCGTCGGCCTGATCATGTACCTGGCCGGCCAGCCGCGGTCCGACTCCTCGAACATGGGACTCCTCATCCTGGCCGGGATCGTGGTGAACAACGCGATCGTCCTGATCGATCACATCAACCGGTTGCGGCGCGAAGGCATCGCCCGCGACAAGGCGATCGTTCTCGGCGGCAAGAATCGCCTGCGGCCCATCCTGATGACGGCCGTCACGACGATTCTCGGCCTGTCACCCATGGTGGCGCCCTTCTTCCTGCCCCAGGTGTTCGGACAGCCCGAGGGTCGGGCCGCCTTCTGGGCGCCGGTGGGCCTCGTCATCCTGGGCGGGCTCACGACGTCCACCTTCCTGACCCTGCTTGTGATTCCGACGGTCTATTCCCTGGTCGACGACGTGAAGCTCTTCGTCCAGCGGGTTGTGCGGGCGGTCACGACCGTTCCGCGGAGAAAGATGGCATGAAACTCAAGAGACTTTTGGGCAAGGCGCGGCCGGCCGGCGCCCTTCTGCTGATAGCGGCCGTGGCCGCCGCGGGCATCGGCTGCGGGCAGTCCAACGCCGAAGCGGGCGGCGACAACCCCCGCGCCGGCCGGGGCGGACCCGGAGGTGGTCCCGGGGGCCGGGGGGGCGGACCGCCGGGCGGCTTTCCGGGGGGATTCCCGCCGGGCTTCGGAGGCTCGGCACCCACCGCCGTGATTCCGGTCAGGGTGACGAGCGCCATTCGACGCGACATCGCGGACTACCTGGAGACGAACGGTTCGCTCGAGGCCGAGAACGAGGTCGACATCGTGGCTCGGACGGCGGGTCCCATCGTCGAACTGAACGTGGAGGAAGGGGATTTCGTGCGGGAGGGCCAGGTGCTGGCACGCATCGACGCCGCGGAAATCGAGGCGCAGTTAGGCATCGCCCGGGTCAACCTGGCCGAGGCGGAACTGTCCTGGAACCGGGCCCAGTCGTCCTACCGCGAGGAAGTCATCAGCCAGGAGGCCTACGACCTCGCCAGATCGACCTTCGAGAGCGCCGCCGCCCAGATCGTCGGTACCGAGATTCTGCTGGACTACACCGTGATCCGGGCGCCGTTCGACGGCCTGATCATCGAACGCGTGATCAAGAACGCGGAGCATGTCCCGACCAACGCGAGGCTGTTCCGGATTTCCGACTTCGACCCGCTGCTCTGTCCGATCCAGCTTCCGGAGAAGGACCTGCCGCGACTCAAGCTGGACCAGTCCGCCCACCTGACGGTCGAGGCCTGGCCCGGGGTGCGCTTTCCGGCCCGGGTGCTGAGGATCAGTCCGGTCGTCGACGCGGCGACCGGTACGGTCAAGGTCACGCTGGAAGTGCAGGCCCAGGGCCGCCTGCGGCCCGGGATGTTCGCCAGCGTGTTTGTCGAGACGGACGTTCACGAGAACGCGATTGTCGTGCCGAAGCAGGCCCTGGTCCTGGAAAGCACTTCCGACACGGTGTACGTGGCGGTCGACGACGGGCAGGGCGGTACCGTCGCCCAGCGCCGCGAACTCGAGCTCGGCTATGAGGAGAGCGACAGCCTGGAAGTGCTCTCCGGCCTCCGCGAGGGCGAGGACGTCGTGATCGTCGGACAGGACGGCCTCTCGGACCAGACGCCGATTTCGGTCGACGAGCGGGAGGGGCCGGCCGCGGCGCCTGCGATGTTCACTTCCGTGCCGGCGGCCGATACCGCAGGTGCGGCCGGCGGGTCACCTGCCGCGGCTGGCGGTGCCGACGCCGCAGGGCAGGCCGTACCGGGGCGGCCCGGGCCAGGCGGCCCCGGAGGCATCCGCGGTGGACCTCCCGGCGGTTTCGATCCCAGCCAGATGACGCCCGAACGGATGGAGATGATGCGGGCCCGCATGAAGGAGTGGGGCATGAGCGACGAGCAGATCGACCAGATGATGGAGCGAATCCGGAGCGGCCAGGGACCGCCGGGAAGGCCGCCTGGCGCTCCGGCGGGCAGGCGGCAGGGCGGAGCGCGCGGCCGACCGCAAGGTTGACCGGCACCCGGGGCATCTGACCAGGTAGCGCGACATGCGAGTTGTTTCCTTCGCCACCCGGCGACCGGTCACGGTGTTCATCTTCGCCCTGGCGGCGGTGGTCTTCGGCGGCGTCGCCTTCCGCGATCTGGCGGTCGACCTGCTGCCGGACATCACCTACCCGTCGCTGACCGTCCAGACGGGGTACGAGGGCGCGGCGCCGGTCGAGATGGAGACCCTGATCACGCGGCCGGTCGAGGACGCGGTCGGGGTGGTCAACGGGGTCAACCGGGTCATATCGAGTTCCCGGGCGGACATCAGCGAGGTCACCCTGGAGTTCTCCTGGGGCACGAACATGGACTTCGCGTCGCTCGACGTGCGGGAGCGTCTCGATCAGGTGCGGTTGCCGATCGCGGCCGACCGGCCGGTTCTGTTGCGCTACGACCCGTCGCTCGACCCGATCCTGCGGATGGGGCTCGCCGGCGGCGGCAGCGACCTGATCGCGCTGCGCCTGCTGGCGGAGGAGGATCTGAAGCGGAAGCTGGAGCGCCTGGAAGGCGTGGCGGCCGTCGTCGTCAGCGGCGGTCTGGAGGAGGAGATCCAGGTCGAGATCGATGAACGGAGGCTGACCTCCCTGGGCCTGACGATGAATCAGGTGATGAACCGCCTGGCGCAGGAGAACGTGAATCTCACGGGCGGGCGGCTGCGCGACGGCCAGACCGACTACCTGGTGCGAACGATCAACGAACTGCTGCGTCCGGAGGAGATGCGGGAGATCGTGATCGACCGCTCCCAGGGCGCGATCGTTCGCCTGGAAGACATCGCCCGGGTCTACCAGGGCGCGAGGGAGCGCGAGGTGATCACGCGGATCGACGGCCGGGAGGCCGTGGAGATCGCGGTCTACAAGGAGGGGGGCACGAACACGGTCACCGTCGCCTCCGCCGTTCTCGATCGGGTGGACGGTCTCGTGGAGGAGATCAGACAGATCGATCCCCAGCTCGAGCTGACCGTTCTCACCGACCAGTCGCGCTACATCCGCGACTCCGTGTCGGCCGTGATCGAAACCGCACTGATCGGCGGCTCGCTGGCGATCGTTGTCCTGTTCCTCTTCCTGCGGAGCGCGCCGAAGACGCTGATCATCGGGATTTCGATCCCGGTCTCGGTCGTGGCGACCTTCTTCCTGATGTACGTCGCCGGCGTGTCGCTCAACATCATGTCGCTGGGCGGGATCACGCTCGGCATCGGTCTCCTGCTGGACAACTCGATCGTCGTCCTGGAGGCGATCCAGCGGAGGCGGGACCAGGGCCTGGGGGTCGTCGAGGCGGCCCGGGCCGGGGCCTCCGAAGTCGGCCGGGCGGTGATCGCGAGCACGATCACGACCGTCTGCGTGTTCGTGCCGATCGTGTTCGTCGAGGGCGTCGCCGGCCAGATGTTCGGCGACCAGGCGCTGACCGTGACGTTCTCCCTGCTCGTGTCGCTCGGGGTCGCGCTGACGGTGATCCCGATGCTGGCTTCCCGGAGGTTCTTGGCGGCCGATGCCGAGGTCGAGTCGGTCAAACACGTGGGCCGCTCCAACCCGGTGACCAGGGTCCTTTCGGCCTTCTTCAGCGCGATCGGTGTCGGCATCGCGCTGGCCGTCAAGCATGTGGTCCGCGCCGTTGCCACGGTCATGTCCCTGCTGCTGCGGCCCGTTCTCGTCGGCTTCGACGCAGTGCTTCGCGGCATCACGGCGGTTTACGCCCGCATCCTTCGCGGGGCCCTTCGCCACCCCGCACTGGTCGTCCTGGCGGCAGTCGTGCTGCTCGCGGGGAGCGTCCAGCTCATCGGCTCGCTGGGAACCGAACTCGTGCCGGAGCTGATCCAGGGCGAGTTCTACGTCGACGCCGAACTGGCGCCCGGGAGCCGGCTGGAGGTCACTGACCGGCGGCTGAAGAACATTGACAAATGGGTGCGCGACTTCCGCGAGGAGCTCGGCGTGCAGTCGGTCTACACGGTGGTCGGCACCTCGAACGAGCAGGGAGGCGCGGCCGGCGAGAGACGGGAGAACATCGGCCAGGTCAACGTGCGGATGGAACCGCCGATCGATGCCGAGCGCGAGGAGCTGGTGATGGGCCGGATCCGGAACCTGATCGACGCGGAGAACGCGTCCTTTGGCGGTGGGATGCCGCCGATCGCGGGTGCGGCGTCGGTTCGGGCCGGGGCCGCGGCCGACGGCGGAGCGTTGCTCGGCGACGACTCCCTGAAGTACCGGTTCGGCCGTCCGACCTACTTCAGCTTCAGGAGCCCGGTCGAGGTGCAGATCCGCGGCCACAACCTGGCGCTGCTGGAAGTGCTTGCCGACCAGGTGGCGGCCCGGATGCGCGAAGTCGAGGGTCTTGTGGATGTCAAGTCTTCGACGGAGGGCGGCAATCCGGAACTGCAGATCATCTTCGACCGGGAACGGCTGTCGACGTTGAACTACACCGTTGCCGAACTCGGCGCCGTCATCCGGTCCAAGGTGCAGGGCGACATCGCGACGGACATCGTGCGCGAGGATCGGAACATCGAGGTCCGGATGCGGGCCGACGAGGGCTACCGCGACTCGGTCCGTGATCTTCGCAACCTGAACATCCGCCAGAACGGCGCCACGCCACTGCCTCTCTCGGCGGTGGCGGAAGTGATCGAGACTGAAGGGCCGGCCGAGATTCGCCGCAGCGACGGCGGCCGGGTGGCGCTGATCGAGGGGAACATCGTCGGCCGCGATCTGGGCAGCGTCTCCGACGACATTCAGGCCATCCTGGACTCGACGCGGTTCCCCGTCGGCTTCGACTACTCGGTCGGCGGGCAGCGCCAGGAGATGGAGCGCTCGTTCGACAGCATGCGACTGGCGATCCTGCTGGCCGTGTTCATGGTCTATCTGGTCATGGCGTCCCAGTTCGAGTCGCTGCTACATCCCTTCGTCATCCTCTTCGCGGTGCCGTTCTCGATCATCGGCGCGGTCGGCATCCTCTATCTCACGCGGACGCCGGTCAGCATCGTCGTCCTGATCGGCGGCATCCTGCTGGCCGGCATCGTCGTGAACAACGCGATCATCCTCATCGACTACACGAACCGCTTGCGGCGCGCCGGCAAGGCGAAGGTGGAGGCCTTGCGCGAGGCATGCCTGGTCCGCCTGCGGCCGATCCTGATGACGACGTCAACTACCGTGCTGGGTCTGCTGCCGATGGCGCTGGGCCTGGGCGAGGGGGCGGAGCTCAGAACGCCGATGGCCCTGACCGTGGTCGGCGGGCTACTGACCTCAACGCTGCTGACGCTGATCGTGATCCCGGCGCTCTATCTCCTGCTCGACTTCCACAAGCGCGACGCCATCGACCCTGAGGCCGCCGCCGAGGCTGCTGCTACGTAGGCCGTCCGCAGCGGCGCCCCCGGGGGAGGGTCCCAGAGGCACGCTCGCCCGCACGCGGAGGATGGGGAGCAGGGGCTCGCTGTTGTCGGCTGCACTCCACGTCGACGTGGGTTGGTGGAGGCGCGAGGAAGTCGTTTGCCTCCGACGCCCTGGGACCCTCCCCCGGGGGCGCCGCTGCGGACTGGACTCCGTCGATAGACGGAGCGTGCTAGGGGAACGCCTGTTCGAGTTCCGGAGCAGTCCAGGGTTCCACGCGTTCACTCGTCTGGGCCCGGACGTTGGTGACGAGTTCGGGCGAAACTGGGTCAGCAGTGTTGCCCCAGCTTCGGCGGATGTAGGTGAGGAGTGCGGCGATGGCAGTGTCGGGGAGGCGGGGGTCGGCGGCGAAGCCGGGCATCAGGTCGTCCCAGAACTCGCCGTGGACTTCGATCGGTCCCTCGATTCCCTGGAGAACGAGGGCGGTCAGGCGTTCGGGGGAGTCCACGACCCACGGGGAGCCGACCAGGCTTGGGCCGAGACCCTCCAGGCCCCGCCCGTCGTTGCCGTGGCACGAGTTGCAGGCGCGGTAATGGCGTCGTCCGTGGTTGAACCGGGACGCTTCCTCGGCGGTCATGGCGGGAGCCGCGGCCGGGACCACCGGTGGCTCGGGATCGCCGGCGCCGCCGCGGTTCGCGGCGAGGGCGATCTGGCGGTGGAAGGGGTCGTCCGGGCGCGCGGCGACCCGTTCGGCCAGGGTGGCCCGGGCCCAGGGCGCTTCGGGAGCCACGGCGCCAAGGGTCAGCAGGGCCTGGGTCCGGACCTGAAGCGACGAGGAGTCGAGCAACTCGCCGATGGCGGCCTGACCGGCGGCACTTCCCGCCAGCGTCTCCTCGCCAGCGCGCAAACCGTGGACGACGAGCCACGGGTTGCCGTCCCGGAGGGCTGCCAGAGTCGTTGCCTCATCGAGTTCGCCTCGGCCGTTAAGGGTCCACAGGGCGTGGATGCGGGCCAGCGGATCGGCGCCTGAACGGGCAAGTTCGCGCAGTGCATCCCGGCCGGGGTCGTCGAGTTCGTTCTCGACCAGCAGACGCTGGGCGGTGTCCCGGTGCCAGCCGTTCGGGTGGGACAGGGCGGCGATGCGGTCGGATGCGGTATCGAGCGGGTGCGGGTCGCGGCGGACCGGGAACGGGTCATCGGCGTCACCTTCCCAGACGATCCGGTAGATGCGGCCCATGCCGATCGGGCGGTCGAGCCCGTGCTCGAGGATGTACTCGCGCAGGTAGGTCGTCACGTACCGCACGTGCTGGAGGATGCCGCGATACATGTCGATCACGTACAGGGCGCCGTCCGGTCCGGTCTTCGCGTCGACGGGACGGAAGCGTTCGTCGGTCGAAGCCAGGAACTCGCGTTCGACCCAGTCCGGATCCTCGTAGCGACGGTGCTCGGCGATCAGGGTCGGGATGCCGTTCTCCATTGGACCGGGCGCGAGATCGAAGTGGGCGACTACGTTGCCTGCCGGCTCCGGCACGAAGACGTCCCCGCGGAAGGTGGCGGGGAACTGATCGCCGCGGTAGACGGTCAGTCCGCTGACCGAGGTCGTGACCGCGAGCCGGCCGTCGCCGCGCAGCATGCTGCCGACGTAGCCGCGGTTGATGCCCGGGTTCACCCGGATCGAATAGACCGTTTCGTCGTGGACGAGCCGCTCGCTGGCGCCGATGCCGCCGCCCCGGGGCTGATGGTCCGGGTCCGCCAGGGCGTAGTCGGCGGGAATGAGATCGGCGTACAGGTAGCGCGAGTTCGTGTTGTAGTAGAGGCGGCCGACGTCGTCCTGGGCCATGCCCCACTGGCCCCGAAAGAGCGTCGGATCCATCTCGATGAAGGCGCCCTCGGTCCCCCTCCGTAGCCGGAAGCGCCGGTCGGACTTGGCGTTGTAGATCCAGTTGTCCAGGGCCCAGAGGAGTCCGTTCTCCGTGTGTTCCAGAAGATCGGGGTCCGGGTCGCCGTAGTCGAGGAGCCGCTCCCGGCTCGCGCAGCGGGGCAGGCCGCCGGCTTTCGCTTCACTCCGGCACAGCCACAGGTTCGGCGGTTCGCCGATCAGGACGCCGCCCGAGACGGCCGCGATTGCGCGCGGGCTGACCAGGCGGTCCAGGTAAACCGCGCTCCGGTCCATCGCGCCGTCCGCGTCCGTGTCCTCGAGCACGACGACCCGGCCGACCGGCTCCTGCTCGCCGACGCCGTCCACGTTCGGCATGAAGCCGCGCATCTCGACGACGTAGAGGAGCCCTCGTTCGTCCCAGGACATCGCCACCGGGTCTTCGACCAGGGGTTCCGCGGCGACCAGCTCGACGCGGAAGCCGGGAGCCACGCGCAGTGTTTCCATCGCCTCCTCGGGGACGAGGGGAGGCGCTTCGGGCACCTTGAACTGGCGCCACACCTGTTCCATAACGTGGCCCTCGCGGTCGCCGCGCTGGGCCAGGCCCGGTGATGCCGCGGCGACAAGCGCGATCAGAAGCGCAGAGGGGAATCGCCGGTCCATGGCGGTGGAGTAGCCTAGCCGACATGCCGGAACAGTTGTCCGCTGCCGAGCGGGACGACCTGCGGGTCGGTCTCCGGATGGCCCACCCGCCCGACCCGGCGGTTCTGGCGGCCGAGCGACGGCAACTGGCCGAACTGGAGCAGGCGCCGCGGACGGCACGCTGGCGAGGTTTCGCCGGACTGATCGGCCCCGGATACATGCAGAGCGCGATGACGCTCGGCAGCGGGACGGCGGCTTCCGCCCTGTTCGCCGGGGCCGTGTTCGGCTACCAGCTCCTTTGGGTCGCGCCGCTCGCCATGCTGCTGGGACTGGTCATGCTCTCCGCGGTCGCCCACCAGACCCTGTCGACGGGAATGCGGCCGTTCGATGCGATGCGCCGCTTCGCTGGGGCGCCCCTCGCCTGGAGTTGGGCCCTGGGCGCGCTGATCGCGTCGATCGTCTGGCACTTCCCTCAGTACTCGCTGGCCTCCGCGGTGCTGGTGGACCTCGGCGAAGCGGCGGGGATCGAGGGATTGCCTGCGGCGGCGCTCGGCTTCGTCGTCCTCGTCTGGGCCGTGCTGATCTCCTCACTCTACGGCCGGCGGCCCGAACTGATTCGCGTCTACGAGCGGCTACTGCGCTACATGGTGTGGGGAATCGTCGTCTGCTTCGCCTGGGTGGTGATCCGCACGGGAGTCTCGGACTGGGGCGGCCTCGTCCGCGGTTTCGTCGGTTTCGCGGTTCCCGGCGAGCGGAACGGCGTGCTCGGCGTGACGGTGATTCTAAGCGGCCTGTCGGCCGCGGTCGGGATCAACATGGTGTTCCTGTACCCGTACTCACTGCTCGCCCGCGGCTGGTCGAGGGAGCACAGGTCGCTGGCCAGGTTCGACCTGTGGACCGGGACCTTCGTGCCCTACGTCCTGGCCGCAAGCCTGATGGTGATCGCCGCTGCGAACACGATTCACCTCGATCCCGCCTACGACGGCGTGCGGCTGAGTCCCGTCGAGGCGGCGCAGTCCCTGGCGGCCGTCGCGGGACCCGCGGTGGGACGCGTGGTGTTCGACCTGGGCGTGCTCGGCATGGCGCTGTCGACGATCACCCTGCACATGCTGGCGACCGGGTTCGTGGCCTGCGAGCTGTTCGGTTGGGAGTTTGGCAGCACGAAGCACCGGCTGGCCATGCTGCTTCCCGCGCCCGGCGTGCTCGGTCCCGTGTTCTGGGGCGACATCGCGGTCTGGCTGGCCGTGCCGACGAACATCGTCTGCGGCCTGTTCCTGCCGGCCGCCTACATCGGCTTCGTCATCCTGCAGCGAAAGCGCGGCTATCTGGGAAAGGACCGGCCGGAAGGGACCCGCGGCTGGCTGTGGTGGGCCCTGATGGTCGGCGTGACGCTGTTCCTGACCGGTTTCATGGCCTGGTACGTCTGGACCCAGGGGCCGGGCTACTTCGGACGCCTGACCGGCTGACGACCGGATCGTTCAATGCTTGAACTCCGGTCGGTCGGCATGCGGTTCGGCGCGGTCGAGGCGCTGCAGGGCGTCGACCTGGAACTCGCCCCGGGTGAAGTCGTCGGACTGATGGGCGACAACGGCGCCGGCAAGTCCACCTTGCTCAAGATCGTCGCGGGGAACTTCGCGTCGACGTCGGGCGAGCTCCGCTGGGACGGGCAGCCGGTCGAACTCACGCCCCTCTCGGCGCGGGAGAACGGCATCGAGGCCGTTTACCAGGACCTCGCCCTTTGCGACAACCTCTCCGCGACGGCCAACGTGTTCCTGGGCCGCGAGTTGCACCGCAGGCTGTTCGGGATCCTGCCGGTGCTGGACCACGCGGCCATGCGAAAGAGGTCCGCCGAACTGTTCGACGAGCTCGGTTCCGACACCCGCCCGGACGATCTCGTGCGGAGGATGTCGGGCGGGCAGCGCCAGGCCACGGCGCTGGCGCGGGCTCGGCTGAGTGCGCCACGCCTCATGCTGCTGGACGAGCCGACCGCGGCCATCAGCGTGCGTCAGATCGCCGAAGTACTGGAGCTCATTCGCAGCCTGCGCGACCGGGGCGTTTCGGTGCTCCTGATCTCCCACCGGATGTCGGACGTCTTCGCGGTCGCGGACCGCGTCGTCGTCCTGAGAAGAGGGCGAAAGGTGGCGGACAAGGCGGTCGCAGAGTCGTCGCCGGAGGAGGTGACCGCGCTGATCACCGGCGCGCTCGAAGCCGCGTGAGGAGCCTCCTCCGAGCGCCGCAGTCGCTGTGGGTGACTCTGACCGTCGCGGCTCTGGCCGGCGTGATGAGCCTGGTCTCCGAGCCGTTCGCGAGCGCCGACAACATCTTCAACATCAGCCGGAACTTCGCGTTCATCGGGCTGATCGCCCTCGGACAGACGGCGGTCATCGCGACCGGCGGCATCGACCTTTCGGTCGGCTCCGTCATGGGGCTCGTAGGAATCGTCACCGGTCTCGTTCTGGGGTCGGGGCAACCGCTGATCGTGGCGGCGGCGGCGGGACTCGGCTGCGCCCTGCTGTGCGGGATCGTCAACGGTTCGCTGGTGGCGTACTTCCGCCTGTCGCCCTTCGTCGTCACGCTCGGCATGTTGAGCATCGCGCGGTCGCTGGCGCTCGTCATCTCGAACAACCGGATGATCCATGACTTCGGTCCCGACGAGGACCTGCTGCTCGCGCTGGGCGGCGGCCGCTTCCTGGGAGTGGCGAACCCCGTCTGGCTGCTTGTCTTGGCGGCACTTTGCGCGGCAGCGTGGTTCCGCTACAGCCGGCTGGCGCGGCATGTGCTCGCGGTCGGCGGCAACGAGGATTCGACCCGGCTGGCGGGCGTGCCCGTGGCCCGGGTAAAGCTCACCGTCTACGTGCTCAGTTCCCTGCTTGCCGGGGTTTCGGCGATCCTGATGATCGGCTGGCTGGGAGCGGTCACGAATGCGCTGGGCCAGAACTACGAACTGCGCGTTATCGCTTCGGCCGTGATCGGCGGCGCCAATCTGATGGGCGGGGAAGGCGGCGCGTTCGGCGCGGTGGCCGGCGCGGCGCTGATCGAACTGATCCGCAACAGCCTGCTGTTGCTCGGTGTGGACCCGTACTGGCAGGGGGCCTTCATCGGGGGTTCGATCATCGTCGCTATGCTGGTCGAGCGAATGAGACGGGCCAGGCGATGAATCGTGGCGTGGCGGTGGCTCTGGCCTTTGCCTTGGCGGTGGGAGGCTGTGCCCGCGAAGAGTCCGGCTACACGTTCGCCCTGGTGCCGAAGGCGATGAACAACCCGTTCTTCGACCTCGCCCGCGACGGCTGCATGCAGGCGGCCGCGGACCTCGAGGACGTCGACTGCCTGTACATCGGTCCCAGCGAGCACACGGAGGCGGACCAGGTTCAGGTGGTCGAAGATCTGATCACCCGCCGGGTCGACGGGATCGCAGTATCGCCCTCGAACGCGACGGCGATGGCGCGCGCGCTGGCGCGCGCTCGCGAAACCGGGATCCCGGTGATCACCTGGGACTCCGATCTCCTGGTCGACGACGCCGGGCTGCGCACGACATACATCGGTACGGAGAACCGCGCCATGGGCGTCGAGCAAGCGAAGCTGCTCCAGGAGTTCAAGCCTGAAGGCGGCCGCATCTGCATTCAGTCGGGCGGTGCTGCGGCAATGAACCACAACGAGCGGATGCAGGGGCTCCGGGACACGCTGGCAGGTACTGCCTCGGCCGCACCGCCGGGTGAACGGCTGGACGGTCGAAACGGTTGGACGGAGGTAGCGGCCTGCCCGCTCTACACGAACGACGACTTTCCGCTGGCCGTACAGCAGATGGCCGACGTGCTGGCCTCCGAGCCATACCTCGACGTGTTCTCGATCACCGGCGGCTTCCCGCAGTTCGTGGACCAGGCCTACCGGCAGGCCGTCGAACCGTACCGGGACCGGATCGATTCCGGGGACCTCGTGATCATGGGTGCGGACGTGCTGCCGATGCAACTGGACCTGCTGGCCGAGGGCCTGAGCCACGGACAGGTGGGGCAGCGCCCGTATGCCATGGGCTACCGGTCGATGGAAGTGCTGCTCGAGCTGGTGAACGGTGCGCCGGTCGATGATCCGATCTACACCGGCCTGGACGTCCTGACCAGCGCCGAAGACGTCGAGGCGTTCAGGGAGCGTTGACGGCGGCGGGCAGTTCGACGTCCCTCACCAGGTAGCTGCCGCGGCCCGACGCTTCGTCACGGACGCCGACCGCGACCGCGAACTTTCCCGGCGGGAGATCTACGTTCACCACGACGGTGTTCGCCCGTCCGGCCTGAAGCTGCGCCTCGTTCAGGGCAAGGGTCTTCTGTCGCATCGGCGTGCGGCGGCCGTCTTCGGCCTCGGCGACGAGGAAGATGCGCACCGCTCCCGATGTGCCGGAGGGTCCGGGAAGGAAGGTGACCGCCGAAACGGGGACTTCGACCTCGACGGGCAACGTGCTCCGGTCCGCGTCGGCGGCCAGCGAGGGCTCTCCGAACGTCACCTCCGCGGCAAGGGGGTTGGTCTGCTCGTCGAGCTTCAGGGCGGCAAAGAGCCGGTCCGCCAGCCGCTGGTCGTCCGACTTGAGAACGTAGGAGCGCCGGTAGCGCACCTGCCAGCCCTGTCTCGGTCTGGTCAGGCGGACCTCGATCTGGCGGATCGGATGGCGCCGGTTTGGCGGGGCCCGGTAGCCAAGGGAGTAGTAGGAGCCGAAGTCCGACGCGATGTCCTCGAGGGCATTCGCCGGATTCGCCTGGTTGAAGACCGCCTGGCCGCCCGTTTCGTCCGCCAGCAGGCTCAGTGTCCCCTGCAGGTTGTCGACCCGCAGGCGGTCGTTCTCGGTGCTGGGCACGAGAACCGTCGACAGTCTCGAGTCACTCGTGCCGCTGAATCCCTCGACGCTGCCAACCGGGCCGGCGAGGGTCGAATCGACCGACGACGAGGCTCGGACGCCGCCGGCGTCCACCGGGTAGATGGTGACCCGGTTTGCGTTGCTGAAGGCGCTGAAGCGATTGAAGCGGGTCGTGTCGTCCCACTCGCGCTCCAGGGCATCGGTCTCGGACCGCCGATCGGCGCAGATCTGGCCCAGGTAGTGGAACAGGTCCGCTCCTGGACGCTGGGGCAATCCATCGCTGACGTAGACGAGAGCCTTGGGGCCCGGCAGGCCGCCGAGCGCGGTGGTCAGTTCGGCGAGTGCGGAGACCGAGGTTGCGGCCCGTGTTTGCATTTCGGCGGCGTACTGGTTTGCTGCGCCAAGAAGCGCGCCCCAGGTGTCGACGCACGGAACACAGCCGGGGTTGAAGTCGCTGGCGGGGGGCTGAATACAGGTCTCGTAGGCGGTCCGGATCTCACTCAGGGTTCGGCGGCGGAGCAGATCGTCGTCGTGGAGGCCGGAACGCGGCTCCTCGCGCAGTTGCTCCAGGGCGCCAAGCAACTCCTGCGGGTCGTCGCTGAAGGGAACCCGAACGTTCAGTTCCGGGTCTCCCGTGGCGAGCAGAAAACGGATGCGGCCTCCCTGATCGCGTCGGGCGCTCAGGAAGGAGGCAAGGTCGTCCTCGATCCGAAGCAGGTTGCCGTGGCTTGTCCGGTAGCGGTCGACGTAGAGCGCCACCATCAGGGGCGCCTCGGTGTCCGTGGGCGGCTCGAGCTCGCCCCCGTCTGTCCACTCCAGGTCGTCACGTGCGGCGGCATTCAGGAAGTTCGTGATCTCGACCCGTTGGGCGTCCTCGTAGACCTCGAAGTCGGCCGCCGTGAGGTCGGCGATCGGCCGACCCCGGCGATTCGTGACATGCACGTCGATGTTCACGATCCTCACGTCCACCTGTTCGGCGATCGTTGCGGCTGGAGAATCCGGTGCTTCCACCTGCTGCGCGGTCGCAGGAATGGGAGCGATAGCCGGTAGCGCGAGCAGGGTCGTGGCGAGTCGTCGACGCAGCCGGGGGAGTGCCATGGATTCACTATACTGAGGCGATGGTCCCGGCGGGCGCGAAAGGCCCCACGACAGTGTTCTCTTCGACCGTGGCGCGGCTGCTGGTCGCGGCCGTGGTCGCCGTCTTCGCGGTGACGCAACTCGGAGCCCAGGTCTCTCGCCCGGAGCCTACCTACGAGGGAGATGACCGGATCGAGGAGTGGTCCGGCCGTCGCATCCTGGTCGTGACGCCGCACCCTGACGACGAGACCTTCACCTCCGGCGGCACACTGGCCATCCTGGCCGCTAGCGGCAACGACATCCAGGTCGTGGTCTACACGACGGACAATGCCGGTTCCCGGGATCCTTCGATGACGAAGGACCGCCTGAAGGCGATCCGCCGGGCCGAGGAGGAGGAGGCATGCCGGATTCTCGGCATCCCGAAGGAGAACATCGTCTGGCTCGGCCACGACGACGGCATGCTGGAGTACGTCGACCGTCGCGAGCTGACGCGGCAGGTGGCCCGTGAGATCCGGCGGTTCCAGCCCGATGCCCTGTTCTCCGTCGATCCGGGCTCGCCCTTCGAGCAGTACCACAAGTCGGATCACCGTTCGGGCGCGATCATCACGGTCGACGCGATCCGCGCGGCGCGCTGGCGGCTGTACTTCCCGGAGCTGGAGGCGGAGGGTTTCGAGGCCTGGAACGTGCCGCTCGTGTTCTTCTACTACAGCGCGAATCCGAACTACACCGTCGACATCACGGAAGTGGCGGAGACGAAGGCCCGGGCCTCGGCGGCGCACATCAGCCAGTTCGGGTCGATGGTGGATCGCTACGATCCGGCAGCCGTCGAGGAGCAGCGCAAGGAGTGGGCGGCGCGGCTGCTGGCGCGCGCTGAGCGCGAGAACGGCAGAGTAGTGGAGCGCTTCCGGCGGTCCACGGCATACTGAATGGCTGAGGCGCCGCCGTCGCTGGCGCTCAGCGTTCTCGATCAATGCCCGGTGCGGGCCGGGAGCACCCCGGCGGCCGCGATCCGCGAGGCGGTGGAACTCGCCCGAGCGACGGATCGCCTCGGGTATCGCCGGTACTGGCTGGCGGAGCACCACAACTCGCAGTCGCTGGCCTGCGCGGCGCCCGAGGCCCTGATCGGCCAGGTGGCCGCGGCGACCAGCCGCATGCGGGTGGGCTCGGGCGGCGTCATGCTGAGCCACTACAGCGCGCTCAAGGTGGCCGAGGTGTTCCGCATGCTGGAGATCCTGTATCCAGGCCGGATCGACCTGGGTATCGGCAGGGCGCCCGGATCCGATCGGTTCACTGCGCACCTGCTCGCGCACGGGCCGGGACGGCTCGGGGTGCAGCACTACCCGGAGCAGGTCGCCGACCTCCTCGGCTATCTGGGCCGGGGTCACGAGGACGCTCGGCTGAACGGCGTCCGGGCGATGCCCCAGGGCGAGACCCAGCCGGAGGTCTGGCTGCTTGGCTCAAGCCTCGGCTCCGCGCGGTTCGCGGCCCACTTCGGTTGCCCCTACAGCTTTGCCCATTTCATCCAGCCCCGCGATGCCGAGGCCGCGCTCGAGCTCTACCGGAGCGAGTATCGACCGTCGGAGCGGCACCCCGAGCCGCGGGCAAGCGTCGGCGTCAGCGCGATGGTCGCGGACACGGAGGAGGAAGCGCGGCGCCAGTCGCTGAGCCGGTCTCTCTGGTGGATCCGGCTGACGCAAGGCCGACCGGGGCCGTTCCCGAGCCTGGAGGAAGCGGAGGCGTACGAGTTCACGGAGGCCGACCGGGTCATGATCGAGAGGATGCGGGCCCGCAGCCTGGTCGGGGAGCCGGACGCGGTGGCCGCGCGGGCGCGCGAGCTCGCCGGCCGGCTCGGAGTCGACGAACTCGTCGTGCTGACGATCTGTCCCAGCTTCAAGGCGCGGCTGCGGTCCTACGAACTGCTCGCCGACGCCGTGGCGCTGGCCGGTTGACAGCCCGGCCCTGAAGCCTGAGGATCCCATCTGCCGAACGCGGAGCGAGGGAGTCGCCGCGCGCGTACTCTCCGCCGGAACCCTGGCCCATGCCGACGATTGACCGCGGACCCGCTCTTCGGGTCCCTGGAGAGCCGAGACGATGACGATTACAGACAGGCTGACCGTTACGGACGGAGCGGCGGCAGCGCCCAGGAGCGGAGCGGAGCGGGAGATCTTCCCGGCCTCCAGCGGCATGGACTACTCCGTCGCCGACCTTTCGCTGGCCGATGCCGGCCGCAGGCAGATCGAACTCGCCGAGCACGAGATGCCGGGGCTCATGGAGCTGCGCGGCCGGTACCGTGCGGAGCGGCCGCTCGCCGGCGCGCGGATCACCGGCAGCCTGCACATGACGGTGCAGACGGCGGTGCTGATCGAGACCCTGATCGACCTCGGAGCCGAGGTGCGCTGGGCGTCCTGCAACATCTTCTCGACCCAGGACGAGGCGGCCGCGGCGGTGGTCGTGGGTCCGCCGGAGCGGGGCGGCAGCGCCGCGGACCCGAAGGGCGTGCCAGTGTTCGCCTGGAAGGGCGAGACGCTGCCGGAGTACTGGTGGTGCACGCTGCGCGCGCTGGACTGGCCGAACGCGAGCGGGCCGACCCTGATCGTCGACGACGGCGGCGATGCCACGCTGCTCATTCACCGCGGCGTGGAGTACGAGCGCGGCGGCGACGTGCCTGACTTCGACCCGGAGACCGAGCCCGAGGAGTGGGGCGTCATTCTCGATCTGATCCGGCGCGTCCGCTCCTGGGACGGGAACTACTTCACGCGGATGGCCGGCGGGCTGCGGGGAATCAGCGAGGAAACGACGACCGGAGTTCTCCGCCTGTACGAGCTGGAAGAAGCGGGGACGCTGCTATGCCCGACGTTCAACGTCAATGACTCGGTCACGAAGTCCAAGTTCGACAACGTCTACGGTTGCCGGCACTCCCTGATCGACGGCCTGAACCGCGCCACCGACGTGATGCTCGGCGGCAAGGCGGCGGTCGTCTGCGGCTACGGGGAGGTCGGCAAGGGCTGCGCGCAGTCGCTGCGCGGCCAGGGCTGCCGGGTGATCGTCACGGAGATCGACCCCATCTGCGCGCTCCAGGCCGCGATGGAGGGCTACCAGGTCGCGCGCCTGGAAGACGTCGTGGAGACCGCCGACATCTTCGTCACCTGCACCGGAAACCGGAACGTCATCACCGCCGGACACATGGCGCGGATGAAGGACAAGGCGGTGGTGGGCAACATCGGCCACTTCGACAACGAGATCGACATGGCCGGCCTGAAGCGGCTGCCGGGCATCACGAACCGCAACATCAAGGACCAGGTCGACGAGTGGATCTTCCCGGACGGCCGGAGCCTCCTGGTTCTCGCCGAAGGCCGGCTGCTGAATCTCGGCTGCGCGACCGGCCACCCGAGTTTCGTCATGTCGACTTCCTTCGCCAACCAGGTGCTGGCCCAGATCGACCTGCACCGCACGGCCCAGTCAAGAGGGGATCAGCCCCGGGAGAACAGGGTGTATCTCCTGCCGAGACACCTCGACGAGGAGGTTGCCCGCCTCCATCTGGACCATCTCGGCGTCCGGTTGACCGAGCTCAGCGAGGAGCAGGCCTCGTACATCGGCGTGCAGGTGAACGGTCCGTACAAGCGGGACGACTACCGGTACTGATCGCTGCCCGTAGCGAATCCGGAACGAGGACCCTCGGAGATGCGTAAGTCCCTGTTTTTCAGTAAGATACGGGTCTCGATGCAGAGCAACCGAAGGAGTGGCGCCCGGCTTCCCGGGCTGATCCTGGTTTGCGGTGCGGCGCTGGTTCTGGTCGCGTCGGTAGCCGCGGCCGAGGAGCGCTACCACGCGGCGGTCGATCCGGCGCTGTTCCCGTTGCCGGAGAACCTCGAGGCTGCGGTCGAGTTCTGGAAGGACGTGTTCGCTACCTACAGCAGCGATCAGGTCATCCTGCACGACGAGCGGCACCTGGACGTCGTCTACAGCGTCGTCGACATGGGCGATCTGCGGGCGATGGGTTCGTCCGAACTCGAGATCGACCGGACACGGATCAGGCGCGTTCGCGCCGAGATGAACCGGATCGCCAAGGCGCTGCGCGATCTCGCGGCGGGACGGCCGGCGTCGGGTCTGCCGGCGGATCTCCGCGCCATACCCGGTCGCATGGAGCACATCGACGGGGGCAGGGCGAAGTACAGGAGAGCAGCCGGCCTGATCCGCTCGCAGCGCGGGCTGCGCAACCGTTTCGAAGAGGCGATCGAGATCTCCGGGATGTTCATGCCGGGGATTCGGCGAATCCTCACGGAGTACGGCCTGCCGGTCGAGATCCGCTGCCTGCCTTTCGTCGAGTCGATGTTCAACTACCGCGCCCGTTCCAAGGTCGGTGCGTCGGGCGCCTGGCAGTTCACCGCCTCGACCGGCCGGGCCTTTCTGCAGATGGACGAGGCCGTCGATGCCCGCTCGGATGTTCTGCTCGCGGCTGAAGGCGCGGCTCGCAAGCTCCGCCAGGACCACGAGTCGCTGGAGGCGTGGCCGCTGGCGCTGACAGCGTACAACCACGGCGCCGGCGGCATGGCGAGGGCCGTGCGGCGGTTGGACACGCGGGACATCGGCGTGATCGCCGAGAAGTACCGGTCCAGGACGTTCGGCTTCGCCTCCCGGAACTTCTATCCCGAGTTCCTGGCGGCCGTGATCGTCTTCGCGGAGCGTGAGCGGTACTTCCCCGGCGTCGAGCCGTTCCCCGAAATCCGGTTCGACGTCGTCGATCGGGAGCGCTACGTCGCCCTGACCGACCTGGCGTCCGCCACCGGCGTGGACATGGACGATCTGGCGGAGCTGAACCCGGCGCTCGACCGTTCGGTGCTTGCCGGCTCCCTGCTGGTGCCGCCCCGGTATCCGTTGCGAGTGCCGGCGGGAACGGGGGAGCAGTTCGAACTGGCCTACGCCGAGTTGCCGTCCGAGCGCAAGCCCGATCGGCAGGCGGCGTTTGGCTACCGGGTGCGGCGGGGCGACACCCTGGGGGGGATCGCCCGGCGATTCGGATCCTCCGTTTCCGCGATCCAGCGCGCCAACCGCCTGCCGCGGGCGGACCGGATCTACGTCGGTCAGCGCCTCCGGATCCCGACACCCGGTTCCGGTCGCGCGGCCCCGCCGCCGATCCGGCGAGCCGCGGTCGATCCGCCCGCGGAGAGGGCTTCGAGGACGGAGCAACCTGCTCAGACTGAGATCGTCCACGTCGTGGTGCGCGGCGAGTCGGTCAATCGCATCGCCCGCAAGTACGGCGTGACGGTCGCCACGGTGGTAGCGGCGAACGACCTGCGCAGGCCCGACCTGATCCATGCCGGGCAACGCCTGCGGATCCCGGCGGGCGGCAAGGAAGTCGTCTACCGGGTCCGGCGCGGCGACACGTTGAGCCAGTTGGCGCGGACCTTCGGAACGTCCACGGCGGAGATCCAGCGGGCGAACGGTTTGCGGGGCAGCCGGATCATCGTCGGCCAGACGTTGCGCATCCCGGCGGGATGATGGACCCCAGTGCCGGTGCGCGCTGCGGTCCGGTCCTCGGGGCGCTGCTCGGAGTCGCCCTGACCGGCTGTGGGGGAGGCGGTCCGGATCCGGCGGACCTGGTGGTCCTGAACGGCCGCCTGGTGACCCTGGCGGTTCCGGCAGAGGTAGAGGCGCTTGCCGCTTCCGGCGGTCGGATCGTCTTCGTCGGCTCGAGCGGCGAGGCGCGGTCGTGGATCGGGCCGGACACGGAGGTCGTTGATCTGGAGGGGCGGCTGGGCGTTCCCGGGTTCATCGAGGGACACGGCCATTTCTGGGGCGTTGGGGAGGCCCGGCTCCAGTTGGCGCTCGATGGGGCGCGAACCTGGGACGAGATCGTCGCGCAGGTCGCGGAAGCAGTAACGGAGGCAGAGCCGGGAGCCTGGATCCTGGGCAGGGGCTGGCACCAGTCGAAGTGGTCCGATCCGCCGGTTCCGGCGGTTCAGGGACTGCCGACGCACCACCGCCTGAGCGCAGTGTCTCCGGAGAACCCCGTGCTTCTCGGTCATGCCAGCGGCCACATGGCGTTCGCGAACGCGAGGGCGATGGAGTTGGCCGGCATCGATGCCGCGACGGCCGATCCGGAGGGCGGGGAGATCGTACGGGACGCGGACGGTCGGCCGACCGGCGCGCTCAGGGAGACCGCCGAGACCCTCGTCGCCGGGCTGCGTTCGGAGAGCCTCGAGCCTAGCTACGCGCGGCAGGTCGTGCGGCTGGCTGGCGAAGAGTGCCTGGCCAAGGGCATCACGAGCTTCCAGGACGCGGGCTCCAGTTTCGGACTGATCGACGCCTATCGGCAGCTGGCGGACGACGGCGCCTTGCCGCTGCGGCTCTGGGTGATGGTGAGCGAGAACAACGAGGCGTTGGCCGAGAGATTGGGCCGCTATCGGATGATCGACCGCGGCGACGGCTTCCTCACCGTCCGGGGGATCAAGCGGTTGATCGATGGGGCGTTGGGATCGCACGGCGCCTGGCTGCTCGATCCTTACGAGGACATGCCGCAGTCCGCAGGGCTGAACACGACGAGTCTCGGCGTGATGGAGGAAACCGCCCGGCTGGCGCGGGAACATGACTTCCAGCTCTGTGTCCATGCGATCGGTGATCGGGCCAATCGGGAGACCCTGGATCTGTTCGAGCGGGCTCTGGCCGGCGACCGGACGAAGCGTTGGCGCGTTGAGCACGCTCAGCACCTCCATCCCGACGATGTGCCCCGGTTTGCCGAACTTGGCGTGATCGCCTCGATGCAGGCTGTGCACTGCACGTCTGACGGGCCCTGGGTGCCGGATCGTCTCGGCGAGCAGCGGAGCGCGGAGGGCGCCTACGTCTGGCGGGACCTGATCGACTCCGGCGCCGTCGTTACGAACGGCACGGACGCGCCGGTCGAGGATGTCGATCCGATCGCGTCGTTCCATGCCGCGGTCACTCGCCGGATGGCGAATGGCGAGGTCTTCTACGGGGAACAGCGGATGACCCGCGAAGAGGCCCTGCGCTCCTACACGATCGACGCCGCTTATGCGGCTTTCGAGGAGGGCACGAAGGGAAGCCTGGAAGTCGGCAAGTACGCCGATCTGACCGTCCTGTCGCGGGACATCATGACCATCCCGGAGGAGGAGATCCCGGGGACCCGGGTCGTCTACACCATCGTCGGCGGCCGGCTCGCGTACCGCCTGCCGTTGTCCCCGTCGCCCACCGGATGAGCCGTCGCCGGTCCGCCGCGGCGAAGCGCCCGGGGGGCGTGAAGGTGCTTGGCGGCTACTGGCGCGGGCGCCGGCTGGCGGCGCCAGAGGGCGCCCGCCCGACCCAGGCGCGCGTGCGCGAGGCCCTGTTCTCCCATTGGGGCGATCGCGTCAACGGCAGTCGCGTGCTGGAGCTCTATGCCGGCTCTGGAGCCGTCTCGTTCGAAGCCCTGTCTCGCGGCGCCGGCTTCGCCCTGGCGGTCGATCGGAGTTCCCTCGCCCAGGCCTGCATGAGGGAGAGCCGGGAAGCGCTCGGCGCGGACGATCTACGTCTGGCGGCAGCGGTTCTGCCGGGGGACCTGGAGAAGGTGGTGGACGGGGAAGTCGCGTTCGACCTCGTGTTCGTCGATCCGCCCTACGAAGCGGCCGGCGTTTGCGAGTTGCTCGGCGTCGTCTCCGCGGTGGTCGTGGACGGGGGCGAGATCGTCCTGGAACATTCCAGCCGGCACCCGCCGCCGGCGGCAGCCGGGAGGTTCAGGCTGCGGCGGCACAAGCGCTACGGGGACAGCGCGCTGGCCATCTACACCTGAGCGGGCCGTGGTGCGAAAGGGGGGACTCGAACCCCCACGGTATTGCTACCACAAGATCCTGAATCTTGCGCGTCTACCAATTCCGCCACTTTCGCAGGCTGCGGCCTGAGCCGGAGCGGGATTCTATCCGCATATCGGCTCATCAGCAGCAGGCTGCTAGTCTCATCTCATGAGCATCTCAACCCAGGTGTGTCCGTTCGCCCGTCTTCCCAGGGCGTCCGCCCCAACGGTCGTGATTTCGGCGATTCTGCTCGCCGGCGGAGCTGCTGGTTGCGCTGAGACGGGGCCGGACGGCGCCTCCGAGGAGGATCGAATCGCGATCGAGATCGTCCTGGCCGACTACCTGCCCAAGCTCGGTAACGCCTACGCCGAGGGAGACTTTGACGCACTTGCCTCGGGTGCCGTGCCCAAGGAGATCGCCACCGTCAGGAAACGCGTCCACGATCTCGAGATGGAGGCAAGCCGCACCCTGCGCCCGATGCTCAAGAGTTTCGAGATCGAGCGGATCAACGTCTGGCGGTACTCCAACGCGGCGGTGACGACGATCGAGGTTTGGGACATCGACTCGCTCGCGAGCGGCACGGAACGGCTGCTGTCGTCCGCCACGGATCGCTACCGCGTTCGCTACCAGTTCAAGCGCCGCGACGAGGGCTGGATGGTGATCGATCGGCGCATCGAACATCAGTTCGAGTCGTAGCAGCGCGATCGTCCTTCCCCATGCCCGCCGCGATCGCCATCGTCGGTCGCCCGAATGTTGGCAAATCGACACTCTTCAACCGGCTGATCGGTCGCCGGCAGGCGATCGTCCACGGCACGCCGGGGGTCACGCGAGACCGCCTCGTCGGGCGTTTCGAGCTGGAGGGGCACGGCGCCGTCGAGTTGATCGACACGGGCGGCCTGGTCCCGGGCGACGACCCTCTGGGCCTGAACGCGCAGGTCGAGTTCGCGGTCGAAGAGAGCGACGTCCTGCTACTGGTCGTTGACGGCAGGGACGGGCTGGCGGCCGCGGACGAACAGGTGATGGAGCGCCTCCGGACCAGCGGCCGGCCGATCGTCGTGGTCGTCAACAAGGCCGATACGCGGGCCGCCACGGAGGGCTACCACGAGTTCTACGCCCTGGGGGGCGACGCGCTGGTGCTCCTGTCGGCGGAGCATGGCGCCGGTTTCGAGTCCCTGCACAGGGAGATGGCCGGACATCTTCCGGCAGCCTCCGGTGTGGTCGTGCCGCCGGCGCCGCCTGTCGCGGTCGTGGGCCGGCCGAACGTAGGCAAGTCCTCGCTGGTCAATCGCCTGCTGGGCAGGGAACGGACGCTCGTCTCTCCCACTGCCGGCACTACCAGGGACCCGATCGATAGTCTGCTGGAGCGCGACAGCGGTCCGGACTACTTGCTCGTCGACACGGCAGGCATCCGGCGGCGTTCCCAGGTCCAGGACGCCCCCGAGGACCTGGCGGTGATGCTTGCCCGTCGCCAGATAGAGCGGGCGGAACTCGTGGTCCTGGTCGTGGACGCGAGCGAGGGCATAGGTTCCGGCGATCTTGCGATCGGCGACGTGGCCTGGCAGGCGGGCCGCTCAGCCGTGGTGGCCTGCAACAAGTGGGATCTCGTGGACGAAGAGAAGCGGGAGCGGCTGGAGTCGGGCTGGGACCGGCTTTCCGAACTGTTCGCCAAACCGGCTCGAGTCAACGTCTCCGCCCTGACCGGTCGGGGAGTGGGAAACGTCATGCCCGCGCTCGACCGGGTCGGTGAACGGCATCGCCTGGAGGTGCCCACGTCCGAACTCAACCGCGAAGTTCGCCGGATCGTGGCTCGTCATCAACCGCCGGCGGAGCGCGGGAGGCCCTGGCGGCTCTTCTACGCGACCCAGGTGGCCGGCGCGCCTCCCACCTTTCTCCTGTTCGCGAACCGACGTCTCAAGCGCGGCCACAACTACCGCAGGTATCTCGAGAACGGCATCAGGCAGACGTTCGGGCTCGACGGAGTTCCGCTTCGGATCGTGGTGCGGGAGCGGAGGGGCGACGCCGACGCAAGCCGCGGATCTTCGCGTTTCGTATAATCCTTCGTTCGTACGGTCGCACTCCAGCCGGAAACTGCCCTCCTTTCTCGGTCGCGCTCGGGCGTAGTTGACGCGTAGCCGGGGAGGCCCCTCATTTCCAAGCAGTACAAGATCGCCGATGCGTGCCGGTTGCTGGATATCCAGCCCTACGTACTCCGTTACTGGCAGACGGAGTTCCCGGCCCTGGCCTCGAGGAAAGCCGGCGGGGGCCGCGGTGACTTCGATGCAGAGGATCTGGAGACGATTCGTCGGATCAAGGAGCTCCTCTACGACGAGGGCTACACGATCGCAAGGGCCAAGAAGAAGCTGGCGGCGGAACTGGAGGACGGTCGGCTCCGCGGCCGGCCCCTGCTTCCTGCAACGGAAGACGGGCCGAATGGTGGTCAGTCGCCGGCGGACGAGGTGGAGGAGGACGCGGCCGTCGACGAGGGTTCGCCGGTCGATGAGGCTCCGCCCGTCGACACGAGCGAGATCGGGGCCCTTGCCCGACGCGTCGAGCGGCTGGAAGGTGGAGTGGCGGCGCTGGTCGCTCAGGCTCGCCAGCTCGTCGCCGAACTCAGGCCGGAAGCGGGCGCCGAAAGCGACTAGCGGTGAACGCGGTATGGCGCTACCGTGTTGCCAAAGGGCCGCAATCCAATAGAGAATGCCCTTCGGTCGGGACGTGGCGCAGTCTGGTAGCGTACCTGAATGGGGTTCAGGGGGTCGCGAGTTCGAATCTCGCCGTCCCGACCATCCACCCCCTGGTGACGGCCCGTGCACGACGTGAAGACCGCAGCCGATGCGGCTGGCTTCCGGCTCGGTCTGGTCGCGGCGCGATTCAACGGCGCCATCGTTGAAGGACTGATCGCCGGCGCGCGAGAGGCGCTGCTGCGGCACGGTGTCCTGGACGAGAACATCGAGTTGGTCCGGGTCCCTGGCGCCTGGGAGGTGCCGGCCGCTCTGGACGCCCTGGCGGATACCGGGCGGTTCGATGCCCTGGTGGCGCTTGGAGCGGTGATCCAGGGCGAGACGCCGCACTTCGAGTACATCTGCAGCGAGTGCGCGGCCGGATGTGCGCGAGTCACGGCACGGACCGGACTCGCCGTCGGCTTTGGTGTTCTGACTTGCGATGATGCGGACCAGGCGGTGGCTCGGGCGGGCGGCAAGGCGGGCAACAAGGGCCAGGAGGCCGCGGAAGCTGCCCTGGAGATGGCGGTTCTGCTGCGGTCGTTGAGGCCATGACCAGGACGAGGCGATGACCAGGACGGGAGTCGCGGCAGCCCAGACGACTGGCCGTGCCCCGGCGGGAAAACGCCGCCAGGCACGTGAGATGGCGCTGCAGATGCTCTACCAGCGCGAAGTCGGGCGGCTTGAGCCACCGCAGTTGGTCCGCGAGTTCGATGTCCATGCGTTCCGCGCCGAAACCGCCGACGCGGGCGCCACGCTGCGGGCCTCGAAGCTGGCGCTGGATTACGCGCGCACGTTACTGGAAGGCAGCCTCGTCAACCAGGAATCGATCGACGCGCTGATCGATGAGCAGGCGGAGAACTGGCGGCTGGAGAGAATGCCCCTGGTCGACCGGAATGTCCTGCGGCTTGCCGTCTACGAGCTACGTCACCAGCCGGACGTGCCTGCTGTCGTGGTGATCGACGAGGCGATCGAGCTGGCCAAGAAGTTCGGTTCCGAGCAGTCGGGGAGGTTCGTCAACGGAATCCTGGACGCTCTGTTGGCCACCCTGGGCCGGGATGCCAGCCGCTGACCCTGCTGCTAGGCTGATGGCGATGAAGGCGGCATGGCCGGTGCGACTCGTGGCGGTGGTTTCCGTCCTTGCCGTCGGCCTGGCGCTGACCGGCTGCGGCTACACCCTGGTGGGCAAGGCCTCGAACATCCCCGAGGACATTCGGCGGGTGTTCCTGGAGCCGTTCGAGAACCGGACCATTCGGGTCGAGGTCGAGCAGTTCCTCACTCAGGCGATCGCCGACGAACTCGTGACCCGGCCGCGGTTCGAACTGGTGGCGACCGAGGACGAGGCGGACGCTGTGATTCGCGGCGCGGTGACGGCATTCCGCGTGGCGCCGATCACGTTCACGAGCGACGGCCGCGCCCAAGAGTACGAACTGGCGATCGTGACTGACGTTTCGTTCCGGCGGATTCCCACGCCGACCGGCGAGGAAGGGGAGGTGATCTGGGCGAACGATCGCTACCAGTTCAAGGAGAGCTACGAGGTCGAGAGCGCCGACAGCGACTTCTTCGACCGTGAGAACATCGCCATCGAAGACAGCGCCGAACGCTTCGCCGACACGATGGTGACGGACCTGCTCGAGGGATTCTGACTACGATCCGCGCCGCCGCGGACGATTCAGTCGGAAGATTCGGCGGGTGCTGCCGTGGCGGCCGCCTCGGCGCGACGATTCACGAGCCTGGTCAGGCGCGACTTGCGTCGGGCCGCCGCGTTCGGGTGGATCGCGCCTCTTCGGGCCGTCGCGTCGATCAGGCTGAGCGTCGATGGGAGAAGCTCGTGCGCCTTCGTCACGTCGCTGTCCGCGGCGGTGCGGAGCTGTTTGATCGAGGTGCGGAGTCTGGACATCGCGGCCCGGTTCCGATCTCGCCGGATGAGGGACTGCCGGATGCGCTTCTCGGCCTGCTTGCTGTTCGCCATTTCGTGTTCTCTCTGGGCTCGGGGCCGTAGGGTTCGTGTTGGCCGAGCCTTGGGTTACCAGCGCCGGCGGCGCAGTTTACAGTTGGTCGGCCGGGTTGTCGAGTTGCTGCAGGGCCAGGGCCGCCTCGTCCGAGTCCGGATACTCCTGCCTGACGCGGAGCAACATCTCGTTGCCCAACTCGCGTTCGCCGAGTTCGATGTGCGCCACGCCAATGCGCAGCATGGAGCTAGCGACCTTGTCACTGGACGGGTAGCGTTCAGCGACCCGGCCGAGTTCGTCGATCGCCGTGCGAAACCTCCCCTGTCCCATGTACGACTCCCCAAGCCAGTACTGGGCGCTGTCCGCGTCCTCGCCGTCGGGGAAGGTGTCGAGATACCGCTCGAAGCCGGTCGCTGCCTGTTCGTAGTCTCCGCTCAGGTAGCGCTGGTAGGCGGCGTCGTACAGCGTCTTCGGCTCCACGGACTGGGCGGGAGGGGTCTGGCGGCTGGCCTCAAGCCGCTCGCTGAGCGTGGCCAGGATCGTTTCCTGGCGCTCAAGCTGGCCCTGAAGGAGGTCGAACTCGTCGCTCACCTGGCCGATTCGTTCAAGAGACGCGTTGAGGGTCCGTCGCTGTTCCTGGGTCGAGGTTCGCAGGGCTTCAATCTCGGCGATGATCTGGCGGAGATCCTCCTTCAGGTCCGCCCTGGCGCTGACGTCGCTCTCCAGCAGTTCTTCGACGGCACGAGCTACGACGGTCAGGTCGTCGCGGGTGGGCGTTTGGGACCGGAAGGAAGCGACCTGCTGCTCAAGGGCCGCCAGCCCGGCCTCCAGTTCCGTCAACTGGGTAGACGAGGTGCAGGCTAACGCCGGCACCAGCAGAACACCCGCCAGTATCCGGCTGGCGCGTCCTCGCGCCAGCCGCGTCACATGCGGTCGGTTACGCGGAAGTAGGCGCGCCGGTTCAGTTGCCAGCAGTCCTCGTTCGACTCCTCGCACTGTGGCCGCTCCTCTCCGTAGCTGATCGTCTTCAGGCGATCGCCGGAAATGCCGAGGGAGGTGAGGTAGTCGCGTGCCGAGTTCGCCCTGCGGTCGCCAAGGGCCAGGTTGTAGTCGTTCGTGCCCCGCTCGTCGCAGTGGCCTTCGATCGTGATGACGAAGTCCTCGCCATCCTGGCTCTTGAGAAAGTCGGCGTTCTTGCCGAGCTGGGACCGTGTCGCGTCGGTCAGTGTCGCCTTGTCGAACTCGAAGTAGACGTCGCCCAGCAGACCCTTCTCATGGACTTCGTCGTTCGCTTCCACGATGTCCTCGGACCACGGCGAGACGTACGCCGGCTCGACGGGCGGTTCCGGTGGTGGCGGTACGGGTTCCGGCGGCGGCGGCTCGGGCGCGGGAGCCGGCGGTGGCGGTGGCGGCGGCGGTTCGGGTTCGGCTTTCTTGCAGGCACCGATGGCCAGCAGAACGAGAGCCGACAGGAAGAGTGCAGAGAACCTTCTGGCCAACATGCGGGGACTACTCCTAAAGCCTGGAAACCTGAAACATTTCGGTTGCACGGACACTACCAGAGCGGTGCTCGGGCGGCAACAGCGGATTCTCCGGTGCCCCTTCAGCTTCAGTCGAAGTAGCCGGACCACGAGGGCGAGTAGTTGTTGCCGCGCGTGGTCACCTGGCGCAGGTAGCGGCCGTCGCCGCTCATGATGTAGATCTGGCGACCGCGTCCGCGCTGGCGGGACTCGAAGACGATCCACTCGCCATTGGGGGAGAACGTGGGGTACTCGTGGCTGCCGGGCGCGGCTGTCAGCAGTTGATCCTGACCGGTCACCAGGTCGACAACCGCGATGTCGAACCGGTCGCCGCGTTCGGTACGTCGCGCGTACACGAGCTTGCTGCCGTCGGGATGCCAGGAGGCCCCTTCGTTGTACCGGCCATTGACGGTCACTCGCTGGAGATCGTCGCCGTCCATGCCCATCACGTAGATCTGCGGGGTTCCGGAGCGGCTGGACGTGAAGGCGATACGGCTGCCGTTCGGTGAACAGTCGGGGTTCGTGTCCTCGCCGCTCGAGCGTGTGATCTGCCGAGGAGAGCCGCCCCCGCGCTCGATGGAGAAGACCTCCGTGCTGCTCTTTCCGCTGCGGCGGACGGGGCGGGAAAAGAGGACGGTTTCGCCGTCCGGGCAGACGCTCGGCGAGTACGCCGGCTGCTCCTCGAAGACGATCGGCGTCTTGCGGCCGGTCGTCAGGTCGGCCCAGTAGACGCCGGGACGTCCCTGGAAGTACGAGAGATAGGCGAGTCCGCTGCCGTCGACGGCCCAGACCGGCGAGAGACTGGTCGAAATGTGGCCGGTGATCCGGCGCTGGGCGTGACCGTCGTAGTCCATCAGGAAGATCTCCTTGCTCGCCTGGCCTTCCCGGTCCGAGACAAAGGCGATCGAGGTCATCGCGATGCCGCGGCGACCGGTGAAGTAGAGGACGATCTCGTCGGAAAGGGCGTGCGCGATGCGCCGTGCCAGATCGATGCCCCCGCTGAACCGCTTGCCAAGGATGAACTGGCCGCTCGCCAGATCGTAGACCCGCCCCTCGAGGATCAACTCGTCTCCGTTCAGCTTGAACTCCGTCAGGAGAGCGACCTCGTTGCCGTATGCGCGGTACTGCTCGAGGTCTCTGGCGCGGTCGCCGCTCAAGCGGACCGCGGAAAGCACCTCCGGACCCTGGACATCGAACAGTTGGGTGAAAGCCAGATCTTCGCGGAGGGTCTGCTCGAGTTCGCCCATCGCGTCGAGGAACTCCGGTCTCGCGCCGGGAGGGCGTCCGGCGCGGGGCAACGCGAGATTCAGACGCACCGCCGCGTCGGGCTCGAGGACGAGTTGGAGGTCCGACGGAAGGGGCGCGGGATCCGCCGCGGCGGCCTCCGGCGCGGTTTGCGGCAGGACGGGAGCCACGGCGAGGAGGCAGGCCGCGGTGGCCAGGACCATCATGCGAAGGATTGGAACTCTCATCGTTGGCTCCTGTGTCGTCACCGGATCGTCATCGTGACACCCAGGCTGGGCTTCCGGAAGCTGACCGGCAGCGGCGGCACCGGCGAGGCGAGTTCGATCGCCCTCAAACCGGCATTGTCGAATCGCGTGACCCCGGACGACAGGAGAAGCTCCAGGTCGCTGACGGTGCCGTCGGTCGCGATCCGGAAGAAGACGACCGCCTCCACCCCCTCGATCGGGGGTCTTGTCCAGCGGGCCTTGATCGCGGCCATCAGCCGGGATGTGTAGTAGGCGTAGGTGAAGTCCTCGCTGTCGTAGCCGATCGCCGGTACTTCGGCATCGTCAGTACCCGCCAGCGAGTCGTCCACGGTGCGTTCGGGCTGAAACGGCCGCTCCAGCCGCGGGCGCGGTTCGGGCTCTGGTTCAGGCTCCGGCTCCGGTGGCGGCGGTTCAGGCTGCGGTTCCGGTTCGGGCGCTTCGGGGGCCAGGGTCGGAACGTCGGGTGGCGGCTCCTCGGGCGCCGGTTCCGGCTCGGGTTCGGGAACGGACGCCGGTTCCGGTTCTTCCTGCGGCGGCGGTGGTGGAATGGGCTCCGGCCGGATGGTCGGCAGGCGGACGATCTCGAGCGGCTGCCGTTCGAGTTGGGTCCGCTCGGCGAACAGCCCGGGTCCGAACAGGAGCCCGCCGATCAGAGTGATGTGCAGGGCCAGCGATGCCGCCAGACAGGGCCGGCTCAGGCTCTGGCCGCGCCGCTCCCGGCCCGCGAGAGCGCGTTCGAGCGGAAGCGTGCGGTCGTCCTGGTTCTGCAAAGGGCCTCGGGCCTCAATCCGCTGGTTGTACGACGAGGGACACGCGATGGATGTCCGCACGCTCAAGAACGTCGAGCACGTCGATGATCCTTCCGTAGGGGACGTCCTCGTCTCCCTTGACGAACACCGCTTCGTAGTCGCGGAGCTCGAGCATCGGCAGCAGCCGGTCGACCAGCAGCGCCGTGGCCACCGGTTCGTCCTTGATGTAGACGAGATCGTTCCGGGCGATGGTGAGAATCATCGGATCCTCGTCCCGGATGGCCAGCGACGCGGGAGACTCCATCTCCGGCAGCGTCACCTCGACGCCCTGGTGCAGCATCGGCGTCGCGATCATGAAGATGATCAGCAGGACGAGCATGACGTCCACCAGGGGCGTGACGTTGATGTCGGCGAGGACCGAATCGTCGCTGTCGGTGTCCTGGAAGAACGCCATTCTGTTCCCTCCGGGAGCCGGCTCAGCCGAAGTTCCGTTCGGCCAGATTCAGGAACTCAAGGGTGAAGTCGTCCATTTCGGCGCGCAACTGCCGGAGCCTGGTCGCCAGGTAGTTGTAACCGACCAGGGCGGGGATGGCAGCAACCAGGCCGGCGGCCGTGTTCACCAGCGCTTCGGCGATGCCGGGAGCGACCGCGGTGATCGTGGCCGTGCCGGAGGTTCCAATGTCGTTGAAGGCGATCATGATTCCCCATACCGTGCCGAACAGGCCGATGAAGGGGGCCGCCGCGGCGGTCGTCGCCAGCCAGGACGTGTTCCGTGCGAGGACCCGGAGTTCGACGTTGGCAGCCCGGCGGAGAGTCCGTTCGAGGCCCATCAGCGATTGCAGGCGCAGACCCTCGTCGTCTCCGTGAGGCTCGCGCAACGCCTTGATCTGTGTGTCGATCTCCAGGTAGCCGGCCTGAAACAGCCCGACCAGGGAGGAGGCTTTGTGGTCCGACGCGGCCTTGCCGATGTCGCTGAAGCGGGCGGCCTTGCGGAAGAGGGCCAGGAAACTCCGATTCTGCCGGCCGGTGCGCCGGAACAGCAGCAGTCGCTGGAACAGCACGTACCAGGAGGAAAGCGACATGAGCGCCAGGATGCTGAGCACGATCCACGCCACCGGACCCGAGCGCAGAAAGAAGTGAATGACCGCAGAATCGCCGGGGGCCATCAGGGTGGCAACGGGAATGGCGTACGAAAGCACCGTCAGGAAAGTACCAGAGAGATAGACAGACGTCTATAGCTTGGCGTACCGGGCCCGGCCGGGAGCCGGCTTCGGCACTCGCGGGTGCGACGCTATGCTCGCGCGCCACAGGCGGAGTGTCTTTGGAGAGAGGCGCGGGAGGAGAGGTTGAGGATCGGAGTCTGCGTCAAACAGGTACCGGATACGGATTCGCAACTGCGGATCGCGGACTCCGGACGGTGGATCGACGACAGCGATCTGAACTGGGTGATCTCCAGTTGTGACTTGTGTGCGCTGGAGGAGGCGCTTCTGCTTGCCGAAGCGGAGGTGTCGCGCGGGGAGGAGCGCCCCGAGCTTGTCGTGTTCAGCCTCGGTCCGGCACGGGTCGAGGAAGCTCTGAGAAAGGCCCTGGCGCTGGGTGCCGACCGCGCCGTTCACGTTGCGGACGAGGCGCTGCAGGGAGGCGACGCGATCGCCGACGGACACGCCCTGGCGGCGGCGCTGGCGGGAGAGCGGTGCGACCTCGTGCTGACCGGAGCCCAGTCGGACGATCTCGGGCAGGCGGCGACTCCGGCGGTGATCGCCGAAGTCCTGAGCTGTCCCTACGCCTGGCTGATCATGGCAGTCGAACTGGACTCCCGCAGCAGGTCGCTGCGTATCGTGCGCGAGCTGGAAGGCGGCATGAACGAGGTCCTGGGGTTGAAGCTGCCGGCCGTACTGGCGATTCAGGCCGGCATCAACAGACCGCGTTTCGCTTCCCTGCGGGGAACGCTCCAGGCCCGCAAGAAGCCGCTACGCCGCGAGGATTGCTCGGTTCTGGGCGTCGATCCCGGGCTGGTGGGTGCGGCGGGCGCCGGGATTGAAATCGAGGCCGTCAGCCTACCGCCGGCCGGCGCCGGCGGCGTGGTGATCGACGGCGCTTCGGCCGAAGCGGCCGCGGGGGAGCTGATCGCGCATCTCGAGCGGGAGGCGGTGCTCTGAACGCGCCAGTGCCCGCCGTATGGCTGGTCGAAGACACTCGCGGCGGACCGGGGACGCAGGAAGTCCGCGCTTGCGGACGAGCGCTCGGCGGGAACTGCGGGGTCGCCCTTCTGGAGGAGGAGCGTCTCGGGCCCTATGCGCCGGGACTCTACGCCGAAGCGCTTCACGCCCTGATCTCGCAGGGGGACGGTGAGGATCCGGAGCGGCCGATCGTCGTTCTCCTGCCGCACACCTACCAGTCGGCCGAGTACGCGCCACGACTTGCGGTACGGCTCGGTGCCGCCTACGTCGCCTCGGTCAGCGGGGCGTCGCTCGACGATGACGGCGGCCTCCGTTTCCGTCGGTCCATCTTCCAGGCCAGGCTCCGGGCCGACGTTCGACCGAAGAAGCGAACGGTCGTCGCCACGGTGCAGGTCGGCGCGTTCGGCGGCGCCGGTCCCGCACCGTCGCCGCACGGCGTCTTCGAGGTCGGTCGGCCGGCCGACATCGAAGAACACCAGGAGCGGGAGATCCTCGGTCGCGAAGCGGCGAGCGGCGGCGGCGTCGATCTGGCCAGCGCGGAGCGGATCGTGACGGCCGGTCGCGGGGTCGGCGGACCCGACGAGGTCTCCGTCGCGGCCGACCTGGCCGCGGCGCTCGACGCCGAACTCGGAGCAAGCCGGCCCGTGGTCGACAACGGCTGGTTGCCTCGCGAGCACCAGGTCGGCTCGAGCGGCCACATCGTCACTCCCAACCTCTACGTCGCCCTCGGCGTATCCGGCTCGATCCAGCACTTGATGGGCATGAGCGGCTCTCGCATCATCGTCGCCATCAACAAGGACCCCGAGGCGCCGATCTTCAGCGTCGCCGACTACGGCATCGTCGCCGACCTCCACGACGTCGCGCCGGCGTTGACGCGCCTGTTGAAGGCGCGACGTCAGTCGGCGTAGCGGCCCCCGGCTGACATGACGGCGTCGGACGGCGCGCCATCGGAAGCTCCGGACGGGTTGGCTGATCGGAGAAAGTGGGAAGAGGTCGCTCTGCTAGTCGAGCAGGCGGCGAAGTTCGAACAAGGCGAGCGAGGCTGCGACGGTGGCGTTCAGGGACTGGACGGCAGCGACAGTGGGAATGGAGAGGAGGAGGTCGGCACGATCCAGGAGTGGGGCCGAAAGGCCTCTGCTCTCGCTGCCGACGGCCAGAATGAGCGCGTCGGTGGGGGAGAGGGGCAGGGGTTCGCCGTCGCTGGAGAACAGGGGGACGGAGGGCGGCGACTCCGGATCCGCGGAGTCGGGCGTCAGGGCCAGACAGCGGGCATCGGGAGGGAGTTGGTCCACGCCGACGTCGGTCCATAGCCGAATACGTAGCAGACTGCCGGCGGAGGCTCGGAGTGCTCGAGGGTGACTGGCCCGGGCGGTGCCCGGGGAGAGAAGCAGGGACGCGGCGCCGGCGGCTTCGGCTGATCGGGCCATGGCGCCGAGGTTGCCCGGATCCTGGATGCCGTCGGCGTAGAGATGAAGGCCGGGATCAAGCGGGGGGGCTGTGCTCTCGGCCGTCTTCCAGGTGCGAGGCGGTTCGGCGATGGCGGCGATTCCCTGGGGAGCGTCCGCGTCCGCCTGTTCGCGGAGACGCTCTGGGTCGATCGGGGCGGCACGGGTACCGGACTCGTGCTCGACACGGTCTACGAGTTCGGCGTGCCGTACCTGGAAGTCGGGGGTGACCAGTAGGTGCCGCACGGTGAGGCCGGCTTCGGCGGCGGCTGTTGCGAGGTGCGGGCCCTCGAGAAGGAGGAGATCCGCGTTCCTGCGGCCGTAGCTGCTGCGCAGTCGACGAATCGTCCTGACCTGTGGGTTGCTCCGGCTGCGGATCATGACGCTGGCGATGTTATGGACCGATGCCGGCTCGCGTGGGAAGCCCCCGGGCGTGGATTCTGTCCTGGAACTTGCTAGTGTCGCGGCCCATGTCGAGGCCCGCGACCGGAATGCGCCGGTTGTTCACTTCCGAGTCGGTTACCGAGGGACATCCCGACAAGGTCGCGGACCAGATCTCGGACGCCGTCCTCGATGCCGCACTGAGCCGGGATCCGAGGGCCCGAGTGGCGTGCGAGACGCTGGTCAGCACCGACCTCGTGGTGCTCGCTGGCGAAATCACGCTTCGTTCCGGCGACGACGAGATCGACTACGAGGCCGTGGCGCGAAAGACGATCCGCGACATCGGCTATGGCGACAGGGGGGCCGGCTTCGGCGCCGACGACTGCGAAGTGCAGGTTCGGCTCGACGAGCAATCCGCGGACATCGCCCTCGGTGTCGACAAGGGCGGCGCCGGTGACCAGGGAATGATGTTCGGCTACGCCTGCCGTGAGACGGCCGACTTCATGCCGCTGCCGATCGAGCTGGCGCATCGCCTGACGCGGCGGCTCGCCGAACTGCGCCGTTCGGGGGACTTCGACTGGCTGCGTCCGGACGGAAAGTCCCAGGTCACCGTCGAGTACGGGGAGGATGGGAAAGCCCACCGGGTCCACACAGTCGTCGTTTCCACTCAGCACGCGGCCGGTGTCGAGCACGATGAGATCGAACGGGTCGTGCGTGAACATGTGGTGCGGGCCTCGCTACCGGGCGATCTGTATCGCGAGGACGGCGCCCGAAAAACAAAGCTCCACGTCAATCCGACCGGCAACTTCGTGACCGGCGGTCCGCAGGGGGACTGCGGGCTGACGGGCCGGAAGATCATCGTCGATACCTACGGTGGCGTCGGTCACCACGGCGGCGGCGCGTTCTCCGGCAAGGATCCGACCAAGGTGGACCGCTCCGCCAGCTACATGGCCCGCTACGTGGCGAAGAATCTCGTGGCGGCCGGGATGGCCGATCGGCTGGAGGTGCAACTGGCGTACGCCATCGGTGTCGCCAGGCCGGTTTCGGTCTACGTGGACTCCTTCGGCACCGCCCGCGAGGGGCTCTCCGACCGGCTGCTCGAGGAGATCGTCGTGAGTGAGTTCGCTCTCGAGCCACTCGCGATCATCGACGAGCTGCATCTGCGTCAGCCGCGCTACCTCCAGACCGCGGCCTATGGCCATTTCGGGCGGTCCGAGTTCCCCTGGGAGCGGGTCGACCGGGCCCCCACGCTTCGTCGCGCGGTCGCCTGAGCCGGCGGCCGACGCTTAGGTCCGCACGCCCAGGAAGAGGTAGAGCGCCAGCGTCGCGAACAGGGCGTTGGGGCTCCAGGCAGCGATCAGCGGCGGCAGGGCCTCGGACTGGCCCAGTGTCGTGAAGACGCTGATCACGGTGTAGTACACGATTCCCACGACGATGGAAATGCCAATGCCGTACAGGGCGCCCTGGCGGCCCAGGCGGAAGGCAAAAGGCAGCGCGACCAGGGCCATCACCAGGCTGACGACAGGCATCGCGGTCTTGTTGTGGAGCTGCATCTCCAGCTCCGGTACGTCCGTTCCCGCGGCCACGAGTTCGTCGATATGGCGGCGGAGTTCGAGCCGGTTCATCTGCTCCGCGTACTTCACCTCCGTGTTGAAGAAGTCCGGTTCCTCCGGAAGATCCACCGGCTGGGGACCGGCGAATCGCTGGCTGTTGGTGATTCTCAGTCCGTCGAACTCCCGAATCCAGGCATTCACCAGTTCCCAGCGGCCCTGGTCGTCGCCAGGGATGTATCGGGCCGCGGCAGCGTAGAGACGCCGGGTGAGCCTGTGTTGAGCGTCGAAACGGAACACCTGGAGGCGCTGCAACGTGGCGCGGTCCGCGTCGTAGTGCCGGTAGTTGTAGATGTAGCCGCCACCGTTCTCTTCCTGGGCGAAGCGCCACTGACGATCGGCCCGGTGATAGCTCTTGACCGGGCCGGTACCGCCCTGTATCCGATCCCTCATTTCAACGACCTTCGCGTTCGAGGCCGGTAGCACAGAGTTCTCCAGGGCGGCGCTCAGGAGGGCGACGCCGACCGCTGCGAACAGGGCCGGCACGGCCAGTCGAAAGAGGCTGAACCCAAGCGCCTTGGCGGCTACGACTTCGTTGCGCTGGGACAGCAAGCCGAAGGTGACGAGCGTCGTGACCAGGACGAGAACGGGCGCGTTGTCGTAGAAGACCTGGAGGGACAGGTACTGGTAGTACTCGACGAAGACAATGGAACGGACATTGTTCCGGAGCATCTCGTCGACGAGCTGGGTGAAGTCCGAGACGATGAAGACGGCGAGCGCGGCCATGATCGTCACGGCCAGCACCCGGACGAACACGCCGAAGATGTAACGGTCCAAGACTCCGGGGAAGCGGAAGGCCGGTGGTTCCACGCGGACCTTCACGCGAGCCGGAGTGGGGGAGGAGGCCAGCGACTGCGGCCGTACGCGCGCGAGCCGGTGCTCCCGGGCGCGCCGCCTGCGTCCCAGGAGCTCCCGCCGGCGCCCGAGGCGAGCGAAGCGCCGCCACAGGTGATCCCGCGCAAATCGGTCGAGAGCGCTGATCATGAGGCTCTTGTCCCGGTTGCGGCGCCACAGCAGGAACGTGCCGAGGACGCTCAGAACGATGTTCGGCGCCCACATGGCCAGCCAGGGGGGAAGCTGACCGCTCGCTGCCGCCTCCTCTCCGTTCCCCAGCAGGACGTAATAGAAGAGGAAAATGCCGACCGACACGAGGAAACCGGAAGAGCGGCCGCCCCGCCGGTTCCGGAAACCGAGCGGGATTCCGTAGAGCCCGAACACCAGACAGGCCGCCGGGATAGCGAACTTCTTGTGGATCTCGACCAGCGCCCTGTTCCGCTCCGACGCGGTCCTTCCGGGCTCCACGGTGCGTTCGATGAGCTCGGGGAGAGTCATGGAACGGACGTCCTTCGCCAGTACCAGCCGCTCTTCGTGCCGGAAGAGGCTGTCCTCGAGTGCGATGTTGGCGTCCCTGAGTCGCTGGAGCTGGTAGGCGCCCGGGTTGTTGGTGTCCACCTCGTGGACGTCGGCGACGCCGAACCGCAGGACCGCCTGGCCGGTGGCCTGGTTCAGGTTGATCCGGCCGGTCTCGCCCACGATCACCTGCTGTTCCGGGCCCGGCACGGCGTCGGCGAGAAAGACACCTCGCCAGCCTTGGCCGTTCTCGGGGGTCTCGAAGACGTAGAGGACACGATCCTGAAGCTGGTCGTAGAAGACCTTCGGCTTGACCTGCTGACTGACGTTTCGGGTCAGAATCGACAGGCGGAGTTCGCTGATCGCCTTGTTGCCCGCGGGTAGCGTGACCGTGCTCAGGTAGCCGGTCAGGCCCGCAAGGGCCAGGCTCATGAACAGGACCGGCCGGTAGATGGCCCAGAGGCTGATACCCGAGGCCCTCATCGCCACCAGCTCGCTGTCCGCTGCCAGGCGGCCCGTCGCGATGAGGATCGCGAACAGGAAGGCCATTGGGATCGACAGGACGACGATGTGCGGCAGGCTGTAGGCCAGAAGCTGCAGCGCGACCGCAGCCTCCACGTTCCGGCCGATGATCATCTCCGCGTACTGGAAGAGCTCCTGCATGAGGGCCAGGAAGGTGAACACCAGGAGCCCGAGAACGAGCGGCCCCGTCGTCTCACGGAGGATGTAGCGGTCGAGGAGTCGGTACATCGCGGTCTCAGCCGCCATTCTGACTCATCGGCCCGGGCGGCCGGCGGCCGTGTTGGAGTTTACATAATGGACATTATCAGACTCCCGCTACGCACGAACGCGCGGCAAGCGGCAAACGATCCCCGCCGAGACCTTCTCGCGTGGAGCCCCTAGGCTCCCGGCTCGTCCCGGCCCCGGCGAAGCTCGGCCAAAAGCTCCTCGAGAGCCAAGATGAGGTCGTTCTCTTCCACGACCTCCTGCCTAAAGCTGAGAGACACGCTGAACCGGCCATCGCCCGACCGAAACCGGAACACGTGAGCCTTCATCCCGGCTTCCTGCCTGGTGGCGCCCGTTTCGGCCGCGGCCGCCTCTGCTTCGTGCTCATCCGCGAGGGATCGCCGTTTCCGGATCTCGGCGCGAATCTCCGCGCGCGTCAGGCCGTGCTCCGCGATCCGTTCCAGCATCCGGATCATCGAAGCCTCCGAGCCCAGCTTCATCACCTCGAGCAGAATGGACTTGCTCGACGCCACGCCGAGCTCGGCGGCGGTTTCGCGCGCGGCTCCGGGCATGCGCAGGAGCCCGAGGGATTCCGTGACACTGACCCGGGACCGGCCGACCGCGGAAGCGACCCGATCGTGCGTGTAGCCATGGCGTTCGACCAGGGCTCTCAGGCCCTCGGCTTCCTCGAACGGCGTCAGATCGGCTCGCTGGAGGTTCTCGACCAGGGCGATTTCGAGGGCGTCTCGGGGAGAGACCTCCATCTCGATCAACGGAATCTCGCTGAGTCCGGCCTGCCGCGCCGCGCGGAAGCGGCGTTCACCGGAGATGATCCGGTACCGGCGGTAGGTCCCCCCGTCCGGGCCGACCTGGTCGATCGGCCGCGCCAGGATCGGTTCTAGCACGCCTCTGGCGCGAATCGAGGCGGTCAGGCCGTCCAGGCTTCCGAGTTCGCGCCGAGGCTGATCCGGGTCGGGCTCAATTCGGGCCACAGGCACCATCCGGCCGACCGGGCGGCCGTCGGGACGGCGAACTTCCCCGACAGTGTGTGCGGTGTCAGGTCTGGTCTCGCCTTCCTTCGTCGGCATCGGCCGGCTACATCTCGTACTTTCCCAACGCCTTCGGGTCGAGTTCCTCCAGCCACTTCTTCATCTTCTTCTCGTCCGCTCCCGCCGTGGGGGTCTGGCCGGCGCCATCGCTCTGGTCGGACTGCTTGACGCGCGCGAGATCGGCCACGGATTGCCGGACGAAGAGTGGCGCACCGGCGCGCAGGGCGAGGGCAATGGCGTCGCTGGGCCTTGCATCGAGAAGGCGATGCTCGCCGGTTCGTTCGACGAGCTCGACCACCGCCAGAAACGTGTTTCCCTCGATCGCTCTCACGACCACCTCGATGACCTCGGCACCCACCAGGTCGAGAGCGTTCTTCAGCAGGTCGTGAGTCATCGGCCGGCCGGGATCGCGGCCCTCGATCGCGAGCTGGATGGCGCCCGCCTCAAAGATCCCGATCCAGATCGGAACGACGGAGCTCTCTTCCGGGTCATGCTCGTGCAGGCGCAGGATCACGATCGGCTGGTTGGAGTTCGGCTCCATCATCAGGCCGTGAACCTCGGCCGGGATCTTCCGGTCCTCGGATTCCCCGCGGGTCGACTGAGCCTTGACCTCGTCCGCCGTCATCCCGGTCATCCTACGCCACTGGCGAGAAGTTCGCCCATCAGGGAGTGGTCGTAGGCTTGAAGCGTCCGGACCCGTACCAGCGAGCCCGTTTCCACGGGCCGGTCGGCGACCGAAAAGTGGACGATCCGGTGACAGTCCGTTCGCCCGGACTGGTGTCCGGCACGCCGACTCCAACCGGTAACGAGGAGGTCGAACTCCGCGCCCACGAGTTCCTCGTTCAGCGCGCGCTGGATCGGGGACTGTGCCTTGAAGACACGCTGCAACCGTTGGTCGGCGACCTCGCGGGGCACCTGGTCCGGCGCCGGTAGCCGGATAGCCGCCGTGTTCGGCCTGGGGCTGTACTTGAACGCGAACACCGTCGCGAAACGTACCGTTTCGACCAGCTCCAGGGTGCGCTGGAAGTCCTCTTCGGACTCGCCCGGAAAACCGACGATCAGGTCGGTGGACAGTGCGAGGCCCCCGCGTGCCGCTCGCAGGCGGTCTACCAGCGCGAGGTACTCCTCAACCGTGTATCCCCTGCCCATCCGGCGCAGCACGCGATTCGATCCCGACTGCACCGGCAGGTGAAGGTAGGGCGAGATGTTCTCGTGGCGGGCTACGGCGCGGATCATCCGGTCCGTGAAGTCGCGCGGATAGGAGGTCACAAAGCGCAGGCGCTTCAGGCCAGGCAGGACGGCGGCTGCGTTCAGCAGGTCGGCGAAGTCCCGGTCCCGGCCGCTGCCGAGTGGCGGCGCAGGTTCGCGCCAGTGGTTCACGGTCTGGCCCAGGAGTTCGATCTCCACGAAGCCGTAGTCCAGAAGATGCTCGATCTCGCGCAGGATGTCCGCCATCGGCCGGCAGCGCTCCGCTCCCCTTGTGTTCGGGACGACGCAGAAGGTGCAGCGCTTGTTGCAGCCCTCGATGATCGTCACCATGCCCTTGTGAGCGGTGTCCCGGCTGATCGCCTCGAAGTCGTACGGACGGTCCTCCGGGAAGCCAACCGCCAGGACGCGCTCTCCGTTGCGGCTGCGTCCGAGAACCGACCCGAGTTCCCCTACGCGGCCGGTACCGACGACGAAGTCGAGATCGGGAATCCGGCGCAACGCTTCTTCGCCCTCCTGCTGAGCCACGCAGCCGCAGAATCCGATCCTGAGGTTCGCACGGAGCCGTTTGAGCAGCCGGTACTCCCCCAGCCGGGAGTAGGCCTTCTGGGCCGCCTTCTCGCGAACCGAGCAGGAGTTCAGGAGGATCAGGTCGGCCTCTTCGAGTGCGCGCGTCGGCAGCATGCCCTGCTGCATCAACTGCCCGGCCATGCGCTGGCTGTCCAGTTCATTCATCTGGCAGCCCCACGTCTCAATATAGAAGCGTTCCACGGCGCGGAGATTACTACTCCCGCGGCCGGAAGCCGGCGGGCCGCGGGTCCCACAGGACCGCGCCGTCCCTAGACCGCGGACGCGTGAGCCCCGGCGAGAAGTTCCCGGACTTCGCCGGCGGTCGATGCGGCGACACAGCGTCTGGCGAGCTCCTCCGCGTCGCCGATGTCCACCGTGCGGACGACCTCCTTGGCCAGCGGAATGTTCCGCGGACTCATCGAGAGTTCACGCAGGCCCAGGCCAAGCAGCAAGGGCACGCACTCGGGGCTGGCGGCCATTTCGCCGCAGAGGGCCACCGGCACCCTCTGGCGCCGGCCGGCCTCGACGACGAGCTGAATCATGCTCAGAACGGCCGGATGCAAGGGCTGGTAGAGGCTGGTCACCTGCTCGTTCGTCCGGTCGACCGCCAGCGCGTACTGGATCAGGTCGTTCGTGCCGATCGACAGGAAGTCCACCTCGGCGGCGAGTTGACGGGCGATCAGAACCGTCGCCGGCACCTCGACCATGGCGCCGATCTCGACGTCCCGCCGGTGGTCGGTTCCTTCGGCCGTCAGCTCCGAGCAGACTTCCGCACAGAGGCTGCGCAGCGCCCGGATCTCCTCCACCGCCGTCACCATCGGAACCATGATGCGCAGATTGCCGAAAGCAGCCGCGCGAAACAGGGCACGCAACTGGCTGCGGAAGATGTCGGTGCGAGCCAGAGTAAGCCGGATGCCGCGCAGACCAAGAACCGGGTTCTCCTCCTCCAGCTCGTCAAGGCCGCGCGCAGTCTTGCTTCCGCCCAGGTCGAGCGTACGGACCACCACCGGCCGAGGCGCCAGAGCTTCGAGGAGCCCCCTGACGACGGCCAGGTACTCCTCCTCCGTGGGCAGATCCGGACTCTTCTCGAGGTAGAGGAACTCGCTCCTGTAGAGACCGACGCCGGCCGCACCGAAGCGCTGCACGTCCTCGAACTCCTCGGGGATCTCCACATTGGCGAGCAGCTCGACTCCGACGCCGTCGCGGCTTCTTGCCGGGAGTTTTCTCGCCGCCGTCGTGAGCACCTCTTCCTTCTGCCGGCGGCGGCGCTGTAGGACCCCGTAGAGCTCGAGGGTCTCAGGCGTCGGGTGCAGCGTGAAGCGTCCTTCTTCCCCGTCGACGATCACCGGATCGTCATCGGCAACGCGGTTCGTGATGTCCACGATGCCGGTGACCAGGGGAACGTCCAGTGCGCGGGCGACGATGGCCGTGTGGGAGTTGGCACCTCCGACCTCGATCGCGAAGCCCACGGCGCCGCGACGGCCCAGGCGCAGCACCTCGTCCGGCGTCAGTTCGTGGCTGACGACGACGACACTCCGATCGAAATCCACGCCGACGCCGGGGCTGCTCTTCTTGCCGGCCAGGGCGCGCAGAAGGTAGCGGGTGACGTCGCGCAGATCTTCGCCGCGCTCGCGCAGATGCTGGCTCTTGACCTGTGCGAACTTCTCGCCGAGGTCGTCGGCTACCGCCTGTACCGCCCACTCGGCGTTGACTCGATCTTCCCGAATCGTCTGATCGATCCTGCGCGCAAAGGAGGAGTCTCGCAGGATCACCGAATGGGCATGGAAGATGGACGCCAGATCGCTGCCGAACGTTTCCGCTATCCGGCTTTCGGTGGCTTCCAGCTCGACCTCGACGGCCCTCACGGCGGCGCGGAAACGTTCAACCTCCCGGTCCAGGTCGTGGCTGCGGACCGGCACGCGCAGGACCTGGACACCGTGACCGCGAAGGCACACGGCCGGCCCGATCGCGACGCCCGGGGCGGCGGCCGCTCCCTGCAGCGTCTCCTGGACGGTCGGCGTGCCGGACGGCCCGTTCAAGCCTCCTCCCCGAAGCGGGCCCGGATCAGATCGCAAAGGGCTTCCATGGCGGCGTGCTCGTCCTCGCCGCGGCAGCGGATGGTGAGCCTGGCGCCGGGACCCGCACCGAGCAGCAGGACGCCGAGAATGCTCTTCGCCTCGGTCTCGCGACCGTTGGCACGCAGGACCACGCTCGACTGGAACTGGTTCGCCCTATGCACAAGCCTGGCCGCGGCCCGGGCATGAAGCCCCAGCTCGTTGACGACCTCGACGACACGCTCTCTCATCTGGCAGGCCGCGCCAGACCGGTCGCCGCCAGCTGGATGCTCTTGCGGCCGTTGCTCCAGGTCCAGTCCGCGAGATCCGGAAGGTCCAGATCGGGAGCGCCGCAGCACAGGCCGAGCACCATCGGCAGGTTGACGCCGGTAACCACGGCGGCCCTGGCCACTCCGGCGGCGCGCAGAGCGCTGTTGCAGGGAGTGTCGCCGAACATCTCGGTCAGGATCAGTACGCCCGAACCATGCTCCTGGTCGAGCTGGCGGATCCTGGCTTCGATCAGGCTGGCCGCTTGCTCCCGGCTGGCGCGCCAGTCGACGCAGAGCGCGTGAATCGGCGCGTTGCCGGCACTCGAGTGCTGGCCGGCAATCGCCTTCGCGGATGCGAGCAACTCGCGGGCCAGGTTGCCGTGCGAAACGATGAGGACCGGGACTGTCATGGGTCGGCGATGGCGGCTGTCCGGTGCCGCTCGACGTCGCGATGCTGCAGGCGGATCTGCCAGGAACCCGCCGCGAGACGATCCGCCACGGCTTCGGAGACCGCAACCGATCGGTGCCGGCCGCCGGTACAGCCGATCCCGACTGTCAGGTAGCTCCGCTTCTCGTCGCGAAACCTGGGCAGGAGGTAGGCGAGGAGATCCTCGAGGCGACCGACGAGTTCGCCGAACGCCGTGTGTCCATGCAGGAAGCGCTGGACTTCCGCGTCCGTGCCGGGCTTCTCCCGCAACTCCGCCACGAAGTAGGGATTCGGCAGGAATCGGACGTCGAACATCAGGTCGGCGCCTGAAGGAACGCCGAACTTGAAGCCGAAACTGACGATGTTGACCGTCAGTCCGCCGGCGTCGCTGGCGGCGAACTCGTTGTAGATGAGGGCTCGAAGTTCGTGAATGGTCGAATCCGTCGTGTCAAGAACCCGGGAGGCTCTACCCCGCAGCTCGGCGAGTTGCCGGCGCTCCCGGCGAATGCCGTCGATGACCCGCTCCCCCGCCGTCGTCAGGGGATGACGCCGCCGGGTCTCCGAGTAGCGCCGGACGAGGACGCCGTCGGAGCTGTCGAGGAACAGGAGTACCGGTTCGACTACTGCCGGATCCGCCTCGTCCAGGAGTCGGGGTAACTCCTCGGCCAGACCGGGAGTGCGAACGTCCGTGACCAGGGCGATCGCATCGAGGGAGGGTGCGGCGGCGGCCGGTTCGCGGACGAGGTGGCGCAGCAGGGGCAGCGGCAGGTTGTCGATGCAGTGATAGCCCAGATCCTCGAAGCAGCGGGCCACCGTGCTCTTGCCCGAGCCGGAAAGCCCCGTGATGACGAACAGGCGAACCGGCAACTCAGACACGCCCGTTGGCGCACAGTAGCTCGTAGATCTCCTGCGGCTTTCTCGCCTTGAGCAGGCGCTCCCGGCCGCCACGGTTCATCCACTCCGACACGGCCGCAAGCGCCTTGAGATGGCGGCCGGCGCTCTCCTGAGGCGACAGCAGGACGAAGAAGACCCGCACCGGCCGGCCGTCCTCGGCGCCATAGTCGACGCCCCGCCGCGAAATCGCGACCGCCAGCACGATGTCCCGCAAGCCACGGATCCGTCCGTGGGGCACGGCCAGGCCGTCTCCGAGCGCGGTGGAGCCCAGCTCTTCCCGCTCGCGCAGCGCCGACAGGACGACGTCCGGATCCGCCAGTCCGAGTATCCGACAGATGCGCTCGGTCAGGGCGCGCAGGGCGCCGTCCCGGTTCTTGGCCTCGAAGTCCGGGAAGATGAGTTGCGGCTTCGCCAAGCTTGCCAGATCCATCGTCGCTCCGCCGTTCCCTCTCAGCTCGTCTCAGAAAATCTGCTTGCGGTCGTTCGATGACGGAATACCAAGTTCATCCCGGTACTTGGCGACTGTGCGCCGGGCGATGTTAATCCCCTCCCGCTGGAGTTGTCGCGTCAAGGCCGAGTCGGAGAGCGGTCTGCGGCCGTCCTCGTCGCCGATCAGGTGCCGGAGTTTCCGTTTGACCGTCAAGGAGGAGATCTCCCTTCCCTGGTCGCAGTCGATGCCGCTGTGGAAGAAGAACTTCATCGGGTACAGACCCCGCGGCGTATGGATGTACTTGTTCGAGACGACGCGACTGACCGTCGACTCGTGCATTCCGATGTCGTCGGCAACATCGCGCAGGACCATGGGGCGTAGTTCGTCGATGCCGTGGTCGAAGAAACCACGCTGCTGTCGCAGGATCGACTCCGCCACTTTGTAGATCGTTCTCTGCCGCTGGTCCAGGCTCTTCATCAGCCACATGGCTGAACGCATCTTGTCCTTCAGGAACTCACGGGCCTCGGCCTCGCCTTCCTCGCGCTGAATGCGCTGCAGCATCGTCCGGTACGCCCGGCTGATACGCAGCTTCGGCAGGCCGTCGTCGTTCAACTGGATCGCCCACTCCCCTCCCGTCTTCACGGCGACGACGTCCGGCTCGACGTACTCCGTACGCTCGTGTGAGAAGAGCCGGCCCGGACGGGTCTCGAGGGCCTTGATCGCCTCCACGGGCGCCTCAAGGGCCGGCAGCGGCATGCGGAGACGTCGCGCGATCAGGCGAAACTGGCGCCGCGCGAGCAGTTCCCAGCACTCATCGACGATGCGATACGCCAGGCTCCCGGTTTCGCCCCGGGCCTCGAGTTGAGCCAGCAGGCACTCGGGCAGCGTGCCCCAGGCGATCCCCGGAGGATCGAAGGTCCGTACCAGGTCCAGTGCGCGGTTCACGTACTCGGCCGGATATCCGGGTACCGGCACGGGATCGTGTCCGGGTTCCGTCCCTTCGTTCCCCGGCGCCGCGGCGGCGTTTCCGTTTCCGGAGTGGTTGGCCGAGAAGGCCTCGGCCATCTCCCGGGCAATCGTGACCTCCGCCCGGTAGCGCTCGACCTCAGCGGGTCGGGCACCGAGGAGCTGGAGTTCCTCGATCGAGGCACGGAGGAACCCGTCCGCATCCAGGTTCCCGATCACCAGTTCCGCGATGTCCCGTAGCGGCGGCTTCGCATCGGAAAAACGCAACTGCCAGAGCAGGTGGTCGTAGAGGTCCGGATCCCGGCTGATGCTGTTCTCGAAGGGAACAGCTTCTCTCGTCTCGAAGGTGTTCGGGGCGGTCGACTCGGACCCCAGGTAGTCGTTGAAGTAGGCGTCGAGATCGATGTCCAGCATCGACGGCTCTTCTTCCGGGCCCTGTTCCTCTGCGTCTTCGGAGTCTTCCTGGTCCCCGACATCCTCGAGCATCGGGTTCTCCACCATTTCCTGGTTGAGGACGCCCTGAAGCTCCAGCCGCGTCATCTGCAGCAACTTGATCGCCTGCTGCAGGGACGGCGTCATCACCAGCCGCTGGGCCAGCTTGAGCGAGAGCCTCTGTTGGAGCACCATGATCGCTTACCGAATGGGGCGGTCCTTGGGGCGGTGGAGTCTTCCGGGAATCGGTCGTGTCGAGCTGCGAAGAGCGGCTCGTTCTTCCGCTCTGCCGCAACTGTGTGCCGGCCTGTCCATCCCAGCAAAAGTAATGCCAAGCCGACGGTATCACCACCGCGGCAGGTGCCGGCCCTCAGAGACTGAACTCGGCGCCGAGGTAGATCTTGCGGACTGTTTCATCCGCCGACAACTCCGCCGGAGTGCCGGTGCGAAGGATCCTGCCGTCGTTGATGATGTAGGCGCGGTCGGTGATTCTGAGGGTCTCGCGGACGTTGTGGTCGGTGATCAGGACCCCGATGCCCATGTCCCGAAGTTGACGCACGATCGCCTGGATGTCGAGAACGGCGATCGGATCGATTCCGGCGAACGGCTCGTCGAGAAGGATGAAGCTGGGGCCGATCGCCAGCGCGCGGGCGATCTCCAGGCGACGTCGTTCGCCCCCAGAGAGCTGATTCCCCCTTGAGCGCCGCACCGCGACGAGATCGAAGTCGGCGATCAGCTGGTTCATCCGGCGCCGCTGCTCGGCGCGGCGAAGACCGAGGGTCTCGAACACGGCGCGGAGGTTGCCTTCGACCGACAGTCGCCGGAACACGGATGGCTCCTGCGGGAGATAGCTGATGCCCTGCTGCGCCCGGAGGTACATGGGCAGGTCGGTAATCTCGGTGTCATCGAAGAACACCCGGCCCTGGTCCGGTCGAGTCAGTCCGACGACGATGTAGAAGGTCGTCGTCTTGCCGGCGCCGTTGGGCCCGAGCAACCCGACGACCTCTCCCTGGGCGACCTCGATCGACACGTCCTGGACGACGGGCCTGCCCCGGTACACCTTCCGCACGTCCTGGGTGCGGATGCGGTGGCGGGATGCGGACGGTTCCGTCACGGGCCGGCGGCTCCGGCAGCCGCACTGCCGGACGGCCTCATCTCGTAGCGGCGCTCGTCGATCCAGTAGTTCAGGCCGGGTCCCCGCAACTCGTCCGTACCCCCACGGAACACGACGTTGCCGGAGAACCGGATCACCCGCTCGGTAAAGGCGTAGACGGCACGGTTCGCCTCTACTGAGCGACCGTAACCGGCGTCGTCGAGCCGAGCGCTGCCGAGGCAGAAGAGCGTCTGCGCCTCGGTTCCCGCCCTCGCGGTGTCCTGGTCGCCGGGGATCGCTTCGATCGTCAGTTCGTCGCACTCCAGATTCTGCTCGCCCAGAACAGCAGCGGCCCCTCCGCTGTAACGCAGCTCTCCCCGGTCTTCGTCGTAGTTCATGCGGGCCGCGGAGATCGACCACCGCTCTGTCGCGCCCTCCGTCCCGGTTTCGCCGACGGTTGCGGTTTCTGCCAGCGGCCGGGAGTGCCAGACAGTCCGCACGTCACCGTTCGCGACCATCCGGCCGCGGTCCTCCGTGATGCGCAACTGGGCCGCCGCGAGGAGGTCGGGGCCGCGTCGCACCTCCACGCCGTCGCGAAACCGGCTCTCACCCGCTTCGCAGAGCACCGCTTCACCGGCCGTGATGACCGAGGCACCGGCATCGGAAGCGGCTCCGCCGAAGGGCAGTGCGCCAGCGCCGGCGTCGCCGCTGCCGTCGAGCGTGAGGCGCACTCCTCCACTCGCCTCGGCACATCCGTTCCCCTGGTCGAAGAGGACCCTGTTGCCTTCGAGTTCTCCCTGGGAGAGAACCAGCTTTGCGGGCTGGCCACGAAAGTCGACGCGTTGCGTCGAGGGATCGATCATCGCCTCGTCGGCGCGGGCGAACACCGTCGTTTCGCTTCGATCGGTCAGTTCTACGTTGCCCCCAAGGGTCAGTTCGACAAGGACACCTACCTCGTCGAAGCGTCCGGCGGCAACGACGCTCGATGCCTGTCGGAGCGGAAGTTCCCTGTCCGGCACGCGTTCGTGAAGCTCGACCCTGCCCCGCGACGAGAACTCGGCCAGCAGGCCATCCAGGAAGCTGAACTCGAGGAACCTTGCCCGGACGCGGCGCTGCGATCCGTCTCCGTAGTCGATCCGCAACACGGCGGGTCCGCCCCAGCCCGGACCGCTCAGGTCGATCCGGCTCGGAGACTGGGCGTCGTCGAATCGGACGTCCAGGGCATCACCACGCAGGACGAGGGTGGATTCCCCGGCCAGACGGCCAGTGCCTTCGACGTCGGGTTCCGTGGTTTCGAGCGGAGCCCTCAACTCGATCTCACCGCGCGCCTGGAGCCCAGCCAGGCCACCGGCCTCCCCCTCATGCAGGGTCAACGAGCGGGCCGCCAGCGTGAAGCGCCCGATCTCCATCCCGGCTCCGCCGAGCGCCCGTACGATTCCCTCGCGCCAACGGTACTCCAGGGTCTCGGCGGCCAGGGAGAGCGATGGGGATGGGTCGGCCTCGACGCCACTGTCGGACTCCTCCGCGCCGACCAGACGAACGCCGCCGCCCATACGGGCTATCTCCTCGCGGAAGTTCATCCGCAGGTCGTCACCCTGAACCGTGACACCCTCGAAACTGAAGCGGCTGTCGTCCGCCGCGGTCAGGACCATGCCCCCTTCGGCCAGCTCCATCCAGTCGGTATCGACAGCCAGACCGTTGGTCCCCTGGAGAGAAACCGAGCCCTCGAGGTGGGTCGCGCTCGTCTCCTCGTTGTAGGTCGCGCGGTCCGCGCGGAGCGAGTAGTGGTCATCGCCTTGCGGGTAGTCGACCTCGACCTGGCTGAGGTAAACGTTGCCCTGATCGTCCGAACTCGTCTGAGCGCCGCGGATCCGGAACACCTCGATGCCCTCGCGCTCGAGCGTCGACTCGAACTCCTCCGCGCTGAGCTGGGCGGATTCGGCGATCTCCTCCGTTTCTTCAACGGCCTCGAGGGTTTCGTCGGCGACAACCGCCGGGTCGGCGGCGGCCCGTTCCTCCCGTCCCTGCAGGAACATCGCGGTCAGACCGCCGACGCCGGAAACCAGAACCAGCAGGAGCACGGCCCTCAGCAGGCGGTTGCGCAGTTGCCTGCGTCTGCCGAAGTTGGGTGCCCGGCGCCGCTTCGGTCCGTAGGCGGAGCCGGGCCCTTCTGCCGGGGACGTCGCCTCCAGGGAGGTCGACTCCTGGGGCTCGTCACGGGCGTCCGGCGTCATGGCGACATTCTACGTTCCGGCACCTGGTGGTTTCCGATCCGCCGGGCGTCTTCGATTCTCACAACAGGGCCGCCCTGGTAGGAATCCCACTCCACGGCTCCGAGAACCTCGAAACGTCCGTCGAGATCGGCCGCCCGCTCCTTCCAGCCCCATCCGAGCAACCAGACGGGGCTGCCCCTTTCCGAACCCTCACCGCCCGCCGCCCGGACGCGCAGCTTGACGTGGCCCTGGCCGAACTCACGCGGCCGCCCGAGCCGTTCGAGCGGACCGAGCCGGATCAGGGGCCGCCGGTTCCCTTCTCCGTGCGGCTCCAGTCGCGCCAACTCCGCGTAGAGATCGGAACCGATCTGTTCGGCGGAAAGCGCCAGTTCGTACTCGCGCCGGCGCACGAGGGTTCCCGGCGGCCACTCCGCGGCTTCCTCCATTGCGTCCCGGAGGTCCGGTAGCTCGGAAACCGCCACGGAAAGGCCAATTGCCTGGGGATGACCTCCGAACCGGGTCGTCCGATGCTCAAAGCCGGCGACGAAGGAATGAAGGTCGAGATGCGGAATGCTCCGGCCTGATCCGGTGCCGGCGTCTCCGTCCACTCCCAGGAGAATCACGGGCCGGTGGAACTCGCGCGCGAGACGTCCGGCAGCGATCCCCACCACACCGCGATGCCACTCCGAACTCCAGGCCACGAGAATCCCCGGCAGCGGCTCACGGGCCGCGAAGAGGTCGGCGGCCTCTTTGACGACCCTCCGCTCCTCGGCCTGACGGTTGCGGTTCAGGGCGTCGAGCTCGCCTGCGAGCTGGTCCGCCTCCGCCGAATCCCTGGTCAGGAGCAAGCGAAGCGCGAGGCCGGCGTCGGCGAGCCGTCCGGCGGCGTTGATCCGCGGTCCGAGGCGAAACGCGACCTCGGTCGACGATACGGAGCCGGCGACGCGCGCCACGCGCTTCAGCGCCCGCAGTCCCGGTGAGCGCGCCTCCGAGAGGGCTCGCAGGCCAAGCGCGGCGATCACGCGGTTCTCTCCCACCAGTGGCACGACGTCGGCGATCGTCCCCAGGCACGCAACGCGCAGCAAAGCAGCCAGCGGCTCGTGCCGACCGCCTCGCCGCAGCAACGCCTGTGCCAGTTTGAAGGCGAGTCCCGCCCCGCAGAGGTGCCGGAAGGGATAGTCGCAGTCGTCCTGGAGCGGATTGATCTGGATCGCCTGCGAGGGAAAGTCGCTGCCGACCACGTGGTGGTCGGTCACGATCACGTCGATGCCGCGTTCGATCGCCGCCAGCACCGCATTGGCGGAAGTCGTTCCGCAGTCCACGGTGACGATCAGGGAAACGCCGGCGAGGTGGGCCTTCTCCACCTGAAGCGTCTGGAAGCCGTAGCCTTCCGTGAGACGGTTCGGCAGGATCGGCACAACCTGCGCTCCGAGCGCCCGTAGGACCGCGGTGAGGAGAGCGCAGGCGGTCACGCCATCCACGTCGTAGTCCCCGACCACGGCCACCGTATGGCTGTCGCGACAGGCCGCCTGCAATCGCTCCACCGCTTCCTCCATGCCGTGCAGCAGGAAGGGATCGTGGAGCCCGCGCCGATGGGGCGTCAGGAAGGCGTCGGCTTCCGAAGGCGTACTGACGCCTCTACGGGCGAGCGGCGCCGACAGCAGGCCGTAGCCCGCCTCCGCCAGCGTCCCGGCTGCTCCGGGCGTCGCTTTCTCCAGCCACTCCACCGTGTCCGTTCGTCTCTCCTCCACGACAGGTCGACCCGTCACATCAGGTCCTGGGGGTCGACGTCGACCGTGAGGTCGGCCGCCGGCGCAGGCGCCACTGCTCTGGCCAGACTCCTCAGCTCCGCCCCGTTTGCCGAGCGCATCAGGAACTGAAAGCGCCATTGCCCCTTGAGGCGCTCCAGGGGAGCCGGTGCGGGCCCGGAGAAGCGGACCCGCGCAGCGAGTTCGTGCCTGCGGGCCGCGGCGGCGAACTCCTCGATCCGGGAACGGCCCCGATCACGGTTCCGATCGCGAACGACGAACTGGACCATGCGGGTGAACGGCGGGTAGTGGAAGGTCCGGCGAAAGCGCATTTCGTGGTGGGCGAAGGCCTCGTCGTCCTGGTTCAGGACGGCCTGAATCGCGTAGTGGTCTGGATGGTATGTCTGAATCACGAAGCGGCCGGCACGCTCGCCTCGACCGGCGCGGCCGGCAAGCTGCGTCAGAAGCGCGTAGCTCCGTTCGGCCGCGCGGAAATCCGGGAACCCGAGGTAGGAGTCGGCGGCCAGCACGGCCGCGAGAGCGACGTTCGGGAAGTGGTGTCCCTTGGAGACCATCTGGGTGCCGATCAGTATCTCGGTGCGCCCGGAGCGAAACCGTTCGAGCACCGCGGCGGCGCCTCCGACGCGACGTGTCGTGTCGCGGTCCAGCACGTCCACGGCAGCCTCCGGAAACCGCTTCCGGACCTCCTCCTCCACCCGCTCCGTGCCCGCCCCGATCGCTTGCAGCGCGTCCTCTCCACATTCGGGACAGACGCGCGGAACCGGAGCGTGGCCGCCGCAGTAGTGGCAGATCAGCCGGCCTTCGCGGCGGTGGTAGCTCTTCGGCAGGCCGCAGTCTTCGCAGGGCATGTTCTCGCCGCAGGCGCGGCAGAGCAGTTGCGGCGAGTAACCGCGACGGTTGCGCAGCAGGATGACCTGCTCGCCGCGCTGCAGACTGCTCTCCACCTCCTGGACCAGCAGCCGCGAGAAGGCGACGTCGCCGGGCCGGCGAGGCCGATCACCGGGTTCCTTGCGCAGGTCGACGAGGATCGCCTCGGGAAGCGCACCGACGCCAACCCGTGCGGTCAAACGAAGCTCGCGATATCGACCCCGCTCGACGTTCAGGCGGGTTTCAAGACTCGGCGTCGCGGAAACCAGGAGAGCTGTCGCCGCCGACGTCCGAGCTCGCACGAGAGCAAGGTCCCGGCCGCTGTACCGTGGCCGCGTGTCCTGCTTGTAGGCGCCGTCCTGTTCCTCGTCGACGACGATCAGGCCAAGCTTCCGGACCGGGGCGAAGATCGCTGACCGCGGTCCGATCACGACTCGAGCCTCGCCGTCGCGGATCCGCTCCCACTCCTGGCGTCGTTCAGCGCTACCGAGGTTCGAGTGCAGCATCGCGACCCGGTCGTGGAAGCGTTCCTGAAGTGCGCGCGCCAGCGCGGGTACCAGTGCGATTTCCGGCACGAGGATGACAACGGACCGGTCCTCCTGCAGGGCGGCAGCGGCCCCCCGCAGATACACCTCCGTCTTTCCCGACCCCGTCATCCCGCCCAGGAAGCAGGGCCGGAAGCGACCGCTGCGGACCTGCTCCACGAGTTCCCGTGCGGCCGCCGCCTGATCGGGCCGTAGCGCGAACGGCGCCGTCGCGGCGTCCCCCTGGAGGCGATGGCGCCCCAGATCGATCGCGTCGATCTGGGTGAAGGAACGGAGGACGCCGAGCGTCACCAACCGGCGCACGACCGCCGCCGAACAACCGACTCCGTCGCGCACTTCCCGAATGGTGGCCGGCCGGCCGAGGGCCGCCAGGTACTCGACGACCGCCCTGCCGGCCGGCGAGCGGCCGCAACGGTCGAGCTGGCTCTTGCGGTCTCCCGGCGGCAGCTCGACCGCCTGGCGGTAGCGGGCGCTCCGTCCGCCCGGCTCGTGAATCCGAAGGTGTCCGCCTTCCCGCCAGCGATCGATCCGGTCCGGCAGTGTGGTGTCGCCGAGTTCGTCCCAGACTTCGGTCAGGGCGACCCGGCCCCGCTCCAGCAGAAACCGCTGGAACGCCCGGTCCGCCGGATCGCGGCAATCGGCCAGCGCCCCGCGGTTCGTGAGTTCCACGCGGCGGTCACCCCAGGCAGGAAACACTCCCGGCAGCAGGGACTTCAGCACTTCGCCGATCGGCGCCGCGTAGTAGGACGCCGTGAAGTCGGCGAGCCTCATCAAGTCGTCGGGCAGCAACGGCTCGAAGTCGATCACCGACTCGATCGATCGTAGTTCACTGTCCAGACCGGCGGGCGGCGCCGCCGGCAGATCGACGATCCAGCCGACCAGCCGGCGCCGCCCGACAGGTACCCGGACGCGCACTCCGACCCGGGCAAGCGCACGCCACGGCTGCGGCACCCTGTAGGTCAGGGGTTCGGGCAGCGGCAGCGGAACCGCGACGGCAGCGTACTCGGCCGCCTCAATCGTGGGCGGTGCGGTCCTCATTCAGGCAGTTTCCGCATACGCCGGCCGTCAACTGGGCCTCGGGCACGTGGACTCCGCAGCGCCGGCATCGGAGAAGGGCTTTCGGCTGGCCGCCTCTTGAGGTCGTCGCGGCACGGCTGCGCGGCGCTCCTCCGCTGGCGGTCGGACCGCCGCCTGCCGTTCGCCGGAAAACCTGCAGCAGCCTCAGCAGGGAACGCGCTTCCGCAGCTCGGGGCGACCGCAACGCCCCGCGGATCATCCGCGCGATCCACATCCACGCCAGCAGGATGGCGATCAGGATGACGAGGAGCCGTGTCACCGTCTCGCGAACCCGTTGCGGTCTTCGGGTTGAACGCCCGGCTTCTGATCGAACCTGCCCTGGTCGCGTGTCAGGAGTCGGGACCGCGGCGGCCGCTCGGGCTCAACTCGCCTTGGCCTTGGAGATCTTGTCCAGGCTGGTGGTAAGCGCCTTCTCGACCAGCTCCTCGGCGCTCTCTTCGCTGATTTCACGGACGTGAAGCACCTCACTCACGATGAAGTACCTGGCTTTCTCGTACATCTTCTTTTCACGGAACGAGAGGCTCTTCTTCTGACTCACCAGACGGAGATTCTTGAGGACCTCGGCAGCATCGGTCAACTCACCGGTCCGCATCTTGTCCAGGTTCTGCTTGTAGCGCCCCTTCCAGTCCTTGTAGACGTCGATGTTGCCGTCCTCAATCAGAGCGAGGAGGTCCTTGATCTCCCGTTCCTTGGCCAGGCGTCGCAGGCCGACGCGGTCCAGGTTCTCTTCGGGAACCATCACCTTGGAGTCGTTCGCCAGCAGGCGGAGGTGGTAGTAGGTCTGCTTCTCACCGCCATCCGGTGCGCTCACCGCGATTCGCTCTACTACACTGACCCCGTGGTTGGGGTACACGACCTTCTCACCCACTCGGAACACTCTGATCTCCCTTCAAACTGGTGGCAGGTGCACACTTCGGCAGGATCGCCGGAACGCCGTCTTCAGTTCCGGGATCGGCCGCGAGTTGCTTGTCTGGCGCTGTGTGCCTAAGTTACAGAAAATCACGCAGTTAACGGTCGCTGATTGTAGCCGTAGAGGGCTCTGGCGTCAAGTTGTTCCCGCCCCGTTTGCGCCACCGCCACACGGCTGGCTCTAAGTCACTGACACCGCTGGGTTTGACGGCTTCAGGCTGGAACAGGGGCTACCGGTCCTGCTACTGTCCTGACCTTGCTCCGCGCGAGCCCTCTGCTCGCGCAGCTTCGTGCCGGAGTGGCGGAATGGCAGACGCAGGGGACTCAAAATCCCCCGCCCCTTGGGGCGTGTGGGTTCGACTCCCACCTCCGGCACCATTGCTTTCCGCGTAGCGCGTCCCCTGTCGGGGACTCCAGTAACTCCTGCGCCCCTTGGGGCGTGTGGGTTCGACTCCCACCTCCGGCACCATTGCTTTCCGCGTAGCGCGTCCCCTGTCGGGGACTCCAGTAACTCCTGCGCCCCTTGGGGCGTGTGGGTTCGACTCCCACCTCCGGCACCATTGCTTTCCGCGTAGCGCGTCCCCTGTCGGGGACTCCAGTAACTCCTGCGCCCCCTGGGGCGTGTGAGTTCGACTCCCACCTCCGGCACCACCACTGTCCTTCGCTAGAGCCGCCAAACCTGTCGCGGGCTCCATGTTTGGCCCCAGCCTCCACCTTGCTGGCACCCTGCTCCTAGCTGTCGGCGTCGTCGACGAGTTCGATGCCTTCCTGCTCCAGCAGGACGCCGATCGCCCGGAAGTAGGCCAGTAGAGCGCGGCGGTAGCCCGTGATGGCCTCGACTTCGCGGCTGCGGGCCGCCGTCAGGTCCTCCTGGATCTCGAGGACCTGGAAGCTGGTCCAGAGCCCGTTCTCGTAGCGCTTCTGGGCGGCGTCCAGGTTCTTCTCCGCCAGTTCCCGCGACACCCGGGCCGAGTCGATCTGCTTGCCCGCTGTCTCCACGCCCCGCGCCGCTGTCCGCACCTCCGTCCGGATCGTCAGCATCAGGTCCTGCAGCTCCAGCCGTCCCTGGTCGAGCGCCAGGTCGGCAATCCGGCTCTGCGCCTTCGCCGAGCGGTTCTGGAGCGGCTTCGACAGGTTGAGACCCACGTTCCAGCCCTCGAAGACCTGGCCCAGAATCCCCTCGTAGAACTGACCGAGCGTCGACAGGAAGTCAAGCGAATCGACCCGGATGAACTCCTCCGGGCAGGGCTCGAAGAGATCCGCGATGCTGGGCGGACCAGGCCGCTCGCAGACGGTCCGGTCGCCGCCCAGTGCGTTCCGACCGTAGCTCACGCTCAGGTTCAGGTCGGGCTTGCGCTGGTTGCGGAGAAACGTGGAGTCGATCTCGAGCGTATCGATCCGGAGTTCCTGACGATCGATCTCGACCCGCTTGTTGAGCGCCGAAGTCAGCGACGCCTCCAGGTCGATCGCGACCCGTGAAATCTCGGGCGACGTCATCGGCACGATCTCCAGGTCCCAGAAGGACCGCTCGTCCAGATTCAGCAGCCGCCGCAACTCATCCGCCGCGTCCTGAACCTGGGCCTGGACCCGGATGATCTCCTCCTCGCGGGTCGCGATCCCGGCCTCGCTCTGAACGAGTTCGAGCGGCGCCAACGTCCCCACCTCGATCTGGATGCGGTTCATCTCGTGCAGCTCGCGGGCCAGCGCCAGACTCTCCTCCGCTACCTTGAGCTGTTCCAGACCCTCTACCAGCGCCCAGTAGCCGTTGGCCACGGTCTGCACGGTGTCGATGACCTGGACCGCGAGATCTCCCATGCTGATGTCGCTGTTCAGCCGGGCGACGGCCAGGTTCCGTTCGGTGATCCGCTTTCCCCGGTTCCGCAGCAGCGGCTGATCGAAGGCGAACTGCAGGCTGGACCGCAGGCTCGGGTTGATGTCCGAGAACCGCGAGTTGGACTCGAACCGGCTGTTCTGCCAGTTGATCGAGAACGTGCCGCCCGACGAAACCGGCTGCTGGAGTTCGACGTTCGCCGTCATCGTCTCATTCTCGGTGACCAGGGCGCCGTCGAGCTGTGAGGCCGAGGGCCGGCTGTCGCTGTTGACGCTGGTGTTGATCCCGAGCACCGTGTCGTAGATGCCGTACTGCTGGTTCACCTGGAACAGCGACTGGGAGCGCTGGTAGCGCTGGACCAGCAGTCCGAGGTTGTTCTGCAGGGCGATCGCGATCGCCTGGTCCAGTTCCAGCCGGAGCTGTCCATCGGCGATGTCCAGATCGGGTGCGATCGGCTCGGTAATCCAGGTTGAACCGACCTGTACCTGCCCCGCTGCCGGGGGGCTCCAGACCGCTGCCGGGACGAGGACGGTGCAGAGTGCGATGATCGGCGCCGCGGATCCGCGGACGCTCTGCTTTGGGAACAGGTTCATCGGGCTGTGGTCCTTCCTTCGACGGCGCCCTGACCGCGATGGTCACGGCGCGTCGTGTCTTTCCTCTTTGACGCGAGAGGCGCGAGGTTGTTTCAGCAACCCTACGCCGGATCGTCACGGAGCGCCGGCCTGGCGCGCCGGCGGGCAAGCCTAAGCGATGCCGCGGCGAGGCCCGCGGAGCCCCCGCCGAAGGGCTGTTCGGCGCCTGTCAGCCTTCGATCAGCCCCAGCGCGATAGGGCGCGCTTCCCCAAGCGTGCCGGCCTGCCGACCCGGTGGAAGATCGCGGAGAATGTCGAGCGTACGCAGGGTCCTCGCGACGGATCCCTTGAGGCCGCAGATGACGACGCCCGTCTCCTCGGCCGAGGCCACCTTGAGGAGGCGCTGAATCACCATGGCCGCGCTGTCGTCGAGGTAGACCGCCTCCGAGAAGTCGAAGATGACGACTTCGTGGTCCTTGATGTCGCCGCCGATCACGGTCGCCAGCTTGTTCGAGGAGGCGACCGTCAGGGTCCCCTTGAGCGCCACCAGGCCGACGCGCGCCGAGTAGGGGTCGACGTTCGCCCGTTCCTCGCCGTCGCTGAAGAACGTCCGGTCGAGGAGGGGCACCGAGACAACACTGTCGAGTTCGAGCCCCTCCAGGCGCCGGGCATGCGCCATCCCCGCCGCGATGAGACCCACGGCAACCGCGGTTACCAGGTCCACGAAGACCGTCAGACCCAACGTCAACAGCATGACGAAGAGATGCTCCCGACGAATCCGGTGGATGCGTGCGACCAGCGGCCAGTCGATGATGTCCCAGCCCACCTTCATCATGATCGCCGCCAGAACGGCGTGAGGAATCGGTTCGACGAGCGGCCCGAGGCCCAGAGCGAGGAGCAGGAGGAAGATGGCCCGCAGGGCGCCGGACACGGGTGTCGAGCCGCCGGCCCGGATGTTCACGACCGTGCCCATCGTGGCGCCGGCGCCCGGCAGGCCGCCGAACAGCCCGGAGACCATGTTGCCGATGCCCTGGCCGATCAGCTCGCGGTCAGGCTTGTGGCGCGTGCCCGTCAGCGAATCCGCCACCAGGGATGTCAGCAGGCTGTCGACCGACCCCAGCAGCGCGAGAATGAGGGCCGGCTGGAAGGCCTGCAGCAGGAAGCCCGCGCTCGGCAGACCGATCTTCAGCGTCGGCAGACCCGCAGGCACCTGACCGAGTGCCGGAGCACCGCTCAACCAGAGGATGCCCACGACGGAGCCGAGAACGAGGGCGAGCAGGGGTCCCGGGAGGTACCGCGAAAGCCGCCGGGGCCACAGAAAGCCGGCCGCCAGGGTGACGGCGCCGATGGCGAAGGCGCTCAGATTCGCCCCGGCCGCGGCCTCCGGAATGGCGCGAACGGCGCCCAGTGCACCACCCGCCGCGGGCGGCGCGCCGAGGAATGGCAGGACCTGGATCAGGATGACGATGACACCGATTCCGGACATGAAACCGGAAACGACGACGTAAGGCGTGTACACGACGAAGCGGCCGATCCGCGCCAGGCCCAGGAGCATCTGGAGCAGGCCGCCGAGGACGACGACGGTCAACGCCTCGGTGAGGTTGGATGCATGGGTCGTGAGGATGACCGTCATCGCGACGGTCATCGGCGCCGTGGGGCCCGAGATCTGGGACCGCGTGCCGCCAAACACGGCGGCGAAGAACCCGACGGCGATGGCGCCGTGCAGGCCAGCCACCGCTCCCATGCCGGAGGCGACACCGAGCGCCAGAGCAACGGGCAGAGCGACGACGGTGGCCGTCAGCGCTCCGAACAGGTCGCCACGGAAGGTCGCGACGTCGTACTTCACCCTGGAGGCGCTCCGACCGACGTTGCGGTCGCTCTTCTTCGCCCTCCCGTGCGCATCGTTCCGGGGACTCCTTCTACCAGTGAGCCCCATGCTACATTCCCGTCGCCATGAACGTCCTCGAAGGTCTTCCGGAGCCCCGCCGCGGCAAGGTGCGGGACATCTACGATCTCGGCGACCGGCTGCTGCTGGTGGCGAGCGACCGCGTGTCCGCCTACGACTTCGTCCTCTCTCCGGAGATTCCGGACAAGGGCAAGGTGCTGAACCAGTTGACGAACTTCTGGTTCGACCGGCTCGGCGACGTCATCCCCAATCACCTGGTCGAGACCGACGTTCGCCGCTTCCCCGCCGACGTGCAGGCGCACGCCGACTACCTCAACGGCCGGTCGGTGCTCGTGAGAAAAGCGGAGGTCGTGCCTTACGAGTGCGTGGCCAGGGGCTACCTCGCCGGCAGCGCGTTCCGGGAGTATCAGGAGACTGGGCGCGCCTGCGGCCACGATCTGCCGGCCGGAATGACCCGGGCCGAGCAACTGGACGACGCGATCTTCACGCCGGCGACGAAGGCCGAGGAGGGCCACGACGAGAACATCGACTACGACACCCTGGTTGAAGGCGTCGGCGCCGACATGGCGGCGACCCTCCGGCGGGTGACGCTCGAGCTCTACAACCGGGGCCGGGAACTCGCGGCCGGCCGCGGCCTCATCCTCGCCGACACGAAGTTCGAGTTCGGCATGGTCGATGGGCGTCTGATCCTGATCGACGAAGTGCTGACTCCGGATTCGTCGCGCTACTGGGACGCGGCGCAGTGGCGCCCCGGTACCGAGCCCGTCTCCTTCGACAAGCAACCGGTCCGCGACTGGGTCGCAGGGACCGGCTGGGACAAGGCCTCTCCGCCGCCGGAACTGACCCCCGAGGTCGTCAACGAGACCAGGGAGCGCTATCTCGACGCGTTCCGCCGGGTCACCGGCCGCGATCCGGTTCTCTAGCGCGGTCGCGGCGGTCGATCACGCGGCGTGGCAGACGGCGGCTCAGACCGCACCACACCTCGTAGGCCGCGATGCCGGCGCGGCCAGCCAGTTCGCCAACCCCGATCCGCTGCTGCCCCTGTCCTCCGAGCAGGACGCACTCGTCGCCGATCGCGGCGCCTGGAACCCGGGTGACGTCGACGGTCAGCGAATCCATGCTGATCTGACCGACGATCGGGCAACGATCACCCCTGACCAGAACCTCGCCGCTGCCGAAGCCCGAGCTGAAACCGTCTCCATAGCCGATCCGGATCAGGGCGATCCTGGCCGAATCGGGCGCCTGCCAGGTGCGCCCGTAGCCTACGCCGGCGCCGGCCGGTACTGGCCGCACGTCGACGATCGGGGCCTTGACGCTCATGACCGGCCGCAAGCCGGGCGTTTCCGAGCCATCGACCAGGGTCGCCAGGTCGAGCCCGTAGAGGGCTCCGCCCACCCGCACCGCGGTCCAGCGGGCGGAGGCGCGTCCAAGCGCCGCGGACGAGTTCGCGAGGTGTACAGGAACCGAACGGCGCTCACCCGAGTCGAGAAGCTCGAAGGCGTCGGCGAAGCGCCGCTCCTGTTCTCCGGTAAAGGAACTTTCGGCCAGCTCGGACTCAGCCAGGTGAGACATCAAGCCCGCAAGCCGGAACTCCGGCGCCGTACGCAGGTCGTCGAGCGCGGCCGGCCAGTCGCTCAGTTTCAGGCCGGCACGGCTCATGCCGGTGTCCACTTCGACGACGACCTCCAGCGCCTCTCCTGCGCCAGCCCCGCGACGGCCCAACCAGACACTCCATGCTGCGAGTTGCCCGAGGCGCGTGAGCACCGGCGTCGCACCCCGGCGAACGACGCGGGCCAGGTCCTCGGACGACTCCGGGCCGCCGAGCAGCAGGATGCGCCCGCCATACCCGGCGTCGCGGAGCTCCTCGACTTCTGCGGCGACCGCCACCGCCAGGCCGTCGATGCCGAGCCGCTCGAGTTCCAGAGCCACGTCCGGCGCGCCGTGGCCGTAGGCGTCCGCCTTGACGACTCCGTAGACCGCCGCCCGACCGACCGACCGCCGCACCGCGCGAAGGTTGACCGCCAGGGCGCCGAGATCGATCTCGACCCGCGCGCCTGGGCTGCTATTCAGTTCGGCCCCTCCGGCGGCGCGTGATGGCCGTCGTAGTTACGGAACGTCGTCGTGTCGCCGAGAAAGACGAGGCGCACGGAACCCGTCTCACCGTTCCGGTGCTTTGCGATGATCAGGTCGGCCAGCCCTTCGACGTCAGGATCCTCGGGCTCGTAGACCTCTTCGCGATAGACGAACATGACGATGTCGGCGTCCTGCTCGATGTTCCCCGATTCCCGGAGATCGGCGAGTTGCGGCCGATGGTCCTTGCCTCTTCGCTCCGGTAGCCGCGAGAGCTGCGACAGGGCAACGACCGGCACCTCCAGTTCCTTGGCCAACTGCTTCAGGCCTCGCGTGATGGCGCCAATCTCCAGGTTGCGGTTCTCGTACCGGCCGCCCGCGTTCATCAATTGGAGATAGTCGACGACCAGCAGAGAGAGACCGCTCTGTACCTTCAGACGGCGCGCCTTGGATGCGACCTCGAGCAAGGACGGGTTCGCCGAGTCGTCGATGAACAGCGGCGAGTTACGACTGTTGGAGACCGCCTGGTGGAGGCGGCTCCAGTCCCGCGGGGACAACTGGCCGCCGCGTAGCCGATGAAACGGGATGTCGGTTGTCGAACACAAGACCCGCATGGCGATCTCCCGCTCGTTCATCTCCAGCGAGAAGAAACCCGCGGCCCGACCCTCTTGATGGGCGACGTGAGCGGCGATGTTCAGCGCCAGACTCGTCTTGCCCATTCCCGGCCGCCCGGCAACAATGACCAGGTTTCCGGGCTGCAGGCCGTGGGTCATCCGGTCGAGGTCGACGAATCCGGTGCGCAGGCCCGGGAAGTCGTTCGCCGCGCTCTGTTCGAGGTGCTCGATCGTCTCCCGGTAGATCTGGTCGAGCGGCACGAAGGTCCTCGATACGGCCTCCTCGCTCAGGTCCATGACCTCCCGTTCCGCCTCGGCCAGGGCCTGCTGGGCTTCCAGGCCGCCGTCCAGCGCCGTCCTGTAGATCTTCGTGCAGGCGTCGATCAGACGCCGCCGTAGAGCTCTCTCCTTGATGATCTCGACGTAGGTGTCCACCCGGCCCAGGTCGGGAAGGTCGACTTCGAGCGTGGCCAGATAGGCCACGCCGCCGGCCGATTCGAACTCGCCGCGTTGCTCCAGTCGGGCCTGGAGCGTGCGCAGGTCGATGGGACTCTCCGCTTCCTGAAGCGCCAGCATCGCTTCGTACAGCAGTCGGTGGCGCTCGAAGTAGTAGTCCTCGGGCTTCAGTCGGCTGGACGTAGCGGCCAGGTGCCGCTCCGCGTCGAGCAGGATCGCGGCCAGCACCGCACGCTCTGACTCCTCGCTGTGCGGCAGACTGTGGGTGGTTTCGACCGGCGCGCGCACGTTTCCTCCAGGCTCCTAGCCTAGGGGCTTGCGCCGTAGAACGCTACGGGTGAGCTTGCGGCGCAAGCCCCTAGGCGAGGACGGGATGGGCCGAAACACTGAGCTTGTGAGGGGTTTCGGGGCGCTAGCGCCGCCACAAGCTCCAGAAGCCCCGCTGGCGAGCCTGCGGATTTCGTGCCCCGTGCCAAGATGAAGCGACGAGCCCATGGACCAACGTGCCTCTCCGTTCGCGTCGCTCGCTTGGCCGGCGCTGGCCTGTCTGGGTGTGTTGATCAGCGCCGCCGCGGCCGGCCAGGAGCCGGAGGGCGATCCGCCGGCCGGTTCAAAAGCCGCCGCCGCAGAGACCACCGCGGAGGAGGCCGATCCCTGCGCTTCCGAGTACCTGGAGGGACGATCGTGGATCGACTGGCTGAACCTCGGCCTCCACCGTACCGCCTGTGAGACAGCCCTGTGGTTCGACCACCTGTTTGGCGACTACCGTCTGGACGAGAAGCTGGAAGCGACCTACGGGCGCGCCTTCGTTGGAGTGGTCTGGGACGAGGACTACGGGTTCGAGGACGACCTGAGCTTTCGCGCCCGTCTCCACTTCCCGAACATGGAACGCCGTCTCAACGCCTTCATCGGTCGCGACGACCGGGAGGACGTCCTGGAGGACGCCCAGCGCCGCGGGGCGACCTCCCTGCCGCGAATGTTCGACCCCGAAGACGACGAGTGGCTGGTGGGACTCGGCTACCGGCCGATCTCGAGCCGCAACAGCGACCTCGACTTCGACCTTGGCATGAACTTCAACTTCCCCGTCGAGCCCTGGATCCGGGCTCGCTACAAGCACCGTTCCTTTCTCTCGGAGGCGGATCTGGTCCGATTCCGGTACACCCTGTTCTGGGAGCGGGACGACGGCTGGGGGCTGGCAACCCGGATCGACTACGAGCACGCCTTTCCGGCCGGTTCCATGCTGCGATGGCGCGGCGCCGGCAAGGTCTCTGACATCACGAGAGGGGCCGACTGGTTCACCGAGTTGAGCTACTACCACCGGTTGGGCCGCCGCCGCGCTCTCGCGCACCAGATCGGCGCCAATGGCGAGACCGGCGCACCGGTTGTCGTCGAGAACTACTTCGTGCGGTTCATCTTTCGGCAGCAGATCCTCCGGGAGTGGTTCTTCCTCGAGGTCGGTCCCGGCCTGGCCTGGCGTCGCGAGGAACCGGGTCAGCCCAGGGACTCCGTACCGATCCTGCGTTTCGGAGTCGAAATGCTGTTCGGAGACTACCGGGGCCAGGGCACCGCCGCGCCGGTTCCGGGGGGATAGCGCCCCAGAACCCCTCGCAACTCGGGGTTTCGGCCCATCCCATCCTGGCCCAGGAGCCTGCGCCGCGCACTCACGCGTAGCGTTTCACGGCGCAAGCTCCTAGACTCGCCCCCACGGCAACGAGGAGAGGAAGCGAGGCGCGAGATGAGCGATGGCGGTCAGGGCAACGGCGAAGTGACGGTGACGATCGGTGACGACCTGGTCGCCGAGATCGAGATCCACCGGCCACCCAACAACTTCTTCGATCTCGACCTGATCGGCGAACTGGCGACGGTGATCGGGGAACTGGACGAACGGGACGACTGCCGCGCGGCCGTGCTCTGCTCGGAGGGCAAGCACTTCTGCGCGGGCGCGAATCTGAACGCGCGGCGGGACGCGACCGGCGACGGTGGCGAGCGCCATCTCTACGACGAGGCCGTTCGCCTGTTCGACACGAAGACCCCGATCGTTGCGGCCGTCCAGGGTGCGGCCGTCGGCGGCGGCCTGGGACTGGCATTGATGCCCGACTTCCGGGTCGCCTGCCCCGAGGCGCGCTTCTCGGCCAACTTTGCTCGGCTGGGCTTCGTACAGGGTTTCGGGCTGACCGTGACGCTGCCGCGCCTCGTCGGCCGCCAGCGGGCGATGGAGCTGTTCTACACCGGCCGCCGGGTCAAGGGCGAGGAAGCGCTGCGGATCGGTCTCTGCGACGATCTCGTGCCTTTGGGCCAGATACGTGCGCGTGCGAGGGAGCTTGCCGGGGAGATCGCTGTCTCGGCGCCGCTCGCGGTGCGCTCGATCCGGGAGATGATGCGCGGACGGCTGGCGGCGGAAATCCGCGCCGCCACGGACCACGAAAAGGCGGAGCAGAACCGGCTGCGGCAGACCGCGGACTTCGCGGAAGGGGTGCGAGCCATGACCGAACGGCGCCCGCCGCGATTCGTCGGCGCCTGACCGAGTAGTCAGGCACCGGCTGCCGAGGCGAGGACGAACGTCAGCCAGGCGCTCAGCCAGGCCAAGCCGTTCATGTACGTGAACGTGAAGACCGGCCATCGCCAACCCCCGGTCTCCCGTCGGATCACGGCCAGCGTCGACATGCACTGCATCGCGAGGGCGAAGTAGACCAGCAGAGCAAGCGCCGAAGCCCGCGACAGAAGCGGCGGCGCGCTGCCTTCCCCGCTGCCGGCCAGCAGAACGCCGAGACCCTCTCCGTCCTCGCCCTCGTGGGCGTAGATCTGCGCCAGGGTGGCGACCATCACCTCGCGGGCCGCCTGCGAGGCGACCAGGCCGACGTTGATCCGCCAGTCGAAGTCCATGGGCGCGAACACGGGTTCCAGCAGCCGCCCGGCGGAAGCCGCGTAGCTACCCTCCAGGACCGCCCGCTGGTTCTCGGCCACGGACAGTTGAGGGTCCGCCGAACGCCGCGGCAGGTTGAGCAGGAACCAGAGGACGACGCTGGCAGCGAGGATGATCGTGCCGGCTCGGCGCAGGAAGAGCTTCGCCCGGTCCCAGACGCCGAGAGCGATGTCGCTGGGCCGGGGCAACCGGTACGGCGGCAGCTCGAGGTAGAACGGCAACGTGGCGCCGCGCAGCAGGCCGCGCTTGAACACGGCCGCCGAAAGCAATGCCGCCGCCGTGCCCAGGAAGTAGAGGCCCGTCAGCGCGAGGCCCTGCCAGGTGAAGGGGCCCAACACCGGGTCGGCGGGGATGAACGCCGCGATCAGCAGGATGTAGACGGGCAGCCGGGCCGAGCAGGTCGCGAACGGAGCAACCAGGATCGTCGTCAGCCGATCGCGCGGCGACGGGATCGTTCGCGTTGCCATGATGCCGGGCACGGCACAGGCATAGGAGGACAGGAGGGCGATGAAGCAGCGGCCCTCCAGGCCGACCCAACCCATCACGCGGTCGACGACGAAAGCGGCCCGGGCCATGTAGCCGCAAGCCTCCAGGAACAGGATGACCGCGAAGAGGAGCACGATCTGCGGCAGGAAGACGATCACCGCGCCGACGCCGCGGATCACGCCGTCGGCGAGCAGGCGGGTGAGCGCCGTGTCCGGCAGCGTCGCCAGGACCTGGTCGGCAAGCCCGTCCATCAGTCCGGACAGGAAGTCCATGGCGGGAGTGGCCCAGGTGAAGATCGCCTGGAAGAAGAACGCCACGAAGGCCAGAAAAACCGCGGAACCGATGGCCGGGTGAAGCAGGAAGCGGTCCAGGCGCCGGGTCCAGCGATTCGGTTCCGGCGCGTCCCGGCGGCAGGCGCCCAGGACCGTGCGGGCCCAGGCGAATCGGTCCTCGGGAGTCTTCGCCTCCGCGCCTTGCGACAGGCCGGGGCTCTGGGTCCAGTCCCAGGGCGCGCTGACCAATGCCCCCAGATCGTCGATACCGAGGCCGCGGTTGCCGACCACTCCAACCACCGGCACGCCGAGTTCCTGCTGGAGTTCCTCCGTGTCGATCTGGCCGTGTCGCGCCTTCAATTCGTCGATCATCGTCAGGGCGACACAGACCGGCAGGCCGAGGCCGGCTGCTTCGGCCAGCAGCGGCAGCCCCCGTTCGATCGTCGTTGCGTCGACGACCACCACGACGCCGTCCGGAACCGGCTCGCCGAAACCACCCTCGAGCACCCGGACAGCGACCGTTTCGTCATCCGATTGCGGCTCGAGGCTGTAGACGCCCGGCAGATCGATCAGCCGAACGTCGTCGGCTCCGAACCTTCGCTGGAGATCGCCCTCGCGACGATCGACCGTGACACCCGGGTAGTTCCCCGCCTTGGCCCGGTGCCCGGTGAGGGCGTTGAACAGGGTCGTCTTCCCCGAGTTCGGCGCCCCCAGGATCGCGATACGTCCCGGCCGCTTCGGGGGCGCGGTCGGTCGCAACCGGACCAGCGTCGTCATGCGCCGGCCCGATGGACCCGGATCCGCCGCGCCTCGCTGCGGCGGAGGCTCATGAGCGCACCGCGGAGCTCGTACATCGCGGGATCGCCGAGCGGCGCCCGGCGAATGAACCGAACCGGCGCTCCGGCGCAGAAGCCGATCTCCCGGAGGCGTCTGCTGTCGGCGTCGGTGCCGGTTACCTCAGCGATCTCAAGCAACCGCCCGTCGCTGGAGTCGGCCACGTCGGCCAAGGTTCGGTCCATTTCGGACCGGGAGCGTACCAGTTGCCGGCCGAGCTTGCCGCCGTGGCCGGGGAACGGTGGTGCCGGAGGCGGGATTCGAACCCGCACGCCCACTGATGGGCGGAGGATTTTAAGTCCCCTGCGTCTGCCGTTCCGCCACTCCGGCCCCTTCCGGTGCGAGTTGAACTCGCGCTGCGAGTCGAAAGTCTGGAGGCGACGGCCGGATTCGAACCGGCGAATAAGGGTTTTGCAGACCCTCGCCTTACCACTTGGCCACGTCGCCTCGGGGGACCTCGCTACCGGTCTCAGACCGAGCGGATCGCATGGAGCGGGAAACGGGATTCGAACCCGCGACCCCAACCTTGGCAAGGTTGTGCTCTACCACTGAGCTATTCCCGCGCCCGAGCGAACCCGGCCGTGCGACCGACAGGCCCTGATGCGCGAGAATACGGTTCCCCTCTGGACAGTGTCAACTCGCCGCGCGGGTCACAGCCAGCTTCGGCGCCCGGCGTCGTCTACCGTGAATGCGTCGGGATAGTGCGTGAAGGTCCAGTCGCCTTCGGCGTCCGACCAGGTCGCCGTCACGACGTCGAAGCGGCAGGGGCCCCGCCGGAGAGCTGACCGCTCCGGTTGGCACAGGAAAGCCTCCGCGGCTCGAACCAGACGCCCGCGCTTGCGGCGGTCCACGGCAGCGGCGGCGCCGCCGAATCGCGGGTCGAAGCGGGCCTTGACCTCCACGAAACAGAGCGTGTCGCCGTCCATCGCGATCAGGTCGAGTTCGCCGACCGGCGAGCGAAAGTTCCGTTCCAGAATCCGGTGGCCTCGTGCCTCGAGCAAGTCGGCCGCGGCCCGCTCAGCCTCCGCGCCGCTCAGGCGCGGCGGCGATCCCCTGGCAGGACACACGGCGCCCGGTCCGCTCAGGTTCGCTTCCAGCGGCTGCCGTCCCGTGCGTCCTCCACGACCACTCCGGCCTCGCTCAGCTGGTCGCGAATCCGGTCTGCCGCGGCGAAGTCGCGGCTCGCCCGCGCCTCGCTCCTGGCCGCGACCAGGGCCTCGATCTCGGCGTCGCTCAGCTCGCCTCCGGTTGCCGTGGACTCCGCCCAGGCCGCGGCGTCGAGTACGGCCAGTACCTCATCGGCCCGGTCGAGGCAGGCCTCGACCCGGATCCTGCCACCGGGCGGCAGGCCGTGGTCGATGAGCCCGTTCACTTCGTGCACGAACGTGAAGACCGCGCCCAGCGCGGCGGCTGTGTTCAGGTCGTCGGCCAGAGCCGTCGCGAAGGCGGTCTCAAAGTCGCCGGCGGCCCGTTCCAGCGGTGCCGGATCGCTCTCCTTCTCCACCCCGTGGGCGAGTCTGAAGCGCATGTCGTCGACGCGCTTCAGTGCGCGGTCGGCCTCAGCCAGCTTGTCGAACGTGAAGTCCAGTTGCTGGCGGTAGTGCACCGACACCAGCAGATAGCGGATCGAGCGGGCGGAAAGGCCGCGGTCGAGAAGGTCGCCCAGGGTGTAGCAGTTGCCGAGGGACTTGGACATCTTCTCGCCGTCCACCGTCAGGTGCTCCGAGTGAAGCCAGTAGCGCGCCTGCGGACAGCAGTTGGCCGACTCGCTCTGGGCGATCTCGTTCTCGTGGTGGGGAAAGAGGTTGTCCACGCCGCCGCAGTGGATGTCGAAGGTCTTGCCCAGGTACTTCTGACTCATCGCCGAGCATTCGATGTGCCATCCCGGCCGTCCCGGTCCCCAGGGTGACGGCCACTTGGGTTCGCCCTTCTTCGCCCCCTTCCAGAGGACGAAATCGCGCGCATCTTCCTTGTCGTACTCGTCGCTCTGCACGCGCTGGCCGCGCCGAACCTGATCGAGGTCGATTCCCGACAGCTTTCCGTAGTCCTCGTCGGCGGCGATCCGGAAGAAGACCGAGTCGTCGGCGCGATAGGCGTAGCCGGTCGCCTGCAGACGCTCGATCATGGCGACCATTTCGGCGACGTGCTCGGTCGCCCGGGGGTAGTGCTCCACCCGTTCAATGCGAAGAGTGGCCAGGTCCTCGAAGAACGACCCGACATGGGGCGCAGTGAAGGTACCGATGTCGACTTTCGCCTTGAGCGCGGCGGCGATGATCTTGTCCTCGACGTCGGTGAGGTTCATCGCCTGCGTGACCCGGTAGCCGTGGAACTGAAGCGTGCGGCGAAGGACGTCCTCGAACATGAACGTGCGCAGGTTGCCGATGTGCACACGGTCGTAGACCGTGGGACCGCAGGTGTAGAGGCGGATGTGACCGGGCTCGAGCGGCTCGAGCTCCTGCAGGCGCCGTCCGAGGGAGTTGAAGAGTTTCACTTTTGGCTCCGTCGGCTACCGGAGGCAACCGGGCGTGAGGGAGCGACAGTAGCAATGGGCATCGACCCGGGTCCAGCCGTCGAAATGACCAGCCCGGGGTCGCTCTCAGAGGTCGATCGCGACCGTTCCTCCGTGCCAGTTCAGGGCCAGCGGGTCGCCGAAACTGTCAAGAGCCTCCTCGCCGTTGAAGTCGAAGCGGCCGGTGCCGTTGGCGATGGCGGCGAAGCGGGCGACGACGACGGCGCCTCCGCCCGACAGGCCGGCTACCGGTCCCAGGTGGGTGGCGCCGACGAGGAGCCGGCCCGCTGTCGCCTCCGTCACCTCCACGTTCGGGAAGACGCCACGTCCGGGACTCTCGTAGCGCAGCAGATCCGCCGGAAACTGAAGTTCGAAGCTCAGGCCGTAGAGATCGTCGACGCCGACGGCGTAGACCTCGATCTCGAGCGCCGACCCGCTCGCGCCGCCACGGAGAGCGATCGCGGCGCCGTTGGGCGACACAGGCAAGAAGCTGACCCCGCCGGTCGTGACCGGGCTCACCGGAGCGGTCGGACTTCTTCCCCCACTCTCGCAGGCGAGCAGGAACACCGTGGCGAGGATCGTCGCTGCCATCGGAACGCGCACCGATCCGGCGGACGCGGAGGTCTCAGTTGCCGCCGGCGACGGCCGGTTCGGGCGACCGCAGACGGCGGAGGAAGCTCCGGGCGCGCTGTCGGCGCAATCCGCGGAGACGGTCGACGAACAGGATGCCGTCAAGGTGGTCCAGCTCGTGTTGGATCGCCCTCGCTTCGAGCTCGTCCGCGTCGATCTCGTACGCCCTCCCCTCCAGATCTCGGGCGGCGACCCGGACGGAAGCGGGCCGTGTGACCTGCTCCGTGAAGTCGGGAATCGACAGACAGCCCTCGGTTTCCGCCTCGACGCCTAAGGTATCGAGGATCTCCGGGTTCACGAGCACCCGGACCGCTGCCGGATCCGCGCCCGCCGTGGCATCCACCACCGCGACGCGCAACTCCACGCCGACCTGCGGCGCCGCGAGGCCGACTCCGGGGGCATCGTGCATCGTCTGGATCATGTCCTCGACCAGCCGTCTCAGATCCGGACCGAAGTCGACCACAGGCGCGCACCGTGCCCGCAGCACCGGATCCGGGTATTGACGAATGGGAAGGACGGTCATGCGCTACCTGGCCGAAGCGGGGGCTGGCGGGATCATACGGGAGAAGGTGCCAACCACGCCCCGGTCGTCCCCTGGAGGTGACAGGCGTGTCCCACTCGAAGCGCTCTGCTCCTTGTGGAAAGTGCGATGTCGCCTGCGGGCTCACCCCACCCCCTGGCACGCAGATTGCTCGAAGCGAGGAGTGGTAACTTTCCTTCGCTCCGATTCCTCAGGGGGACCGAGAGATGAGACACCCGCTTCCGATCAGCGTCCTCGCGCTTCCGATGATCCTTGCCGCATCCGCTGCCTGGGCAGCAAACACTCCTGGCCAGGAACAGGCGGAGGGACTCGCCGGCGTCTACAGTTTTGTCGGCGCGCTGGAGGGAGACGCGACCCTGTTCGCGGCCCGTTCCGGCGCTCAGAGCGAACTTGAACTCCACTTGCCGATTCTGCGAGGCGACCGGATCTGGACGACGCCGAGCGCGCGACTCGCCGTCCTCATGTCGGACCGTTCGATCCTGGCCCTGGACCACGACTCGGAGATCACCCTCGAGCGCATTGCCGGATCGCCGGACGGCGAGGACCAGGACTCGCTCTACGTTCTCCACCGGGGCCGGCTGAGTCTGGACGTCGCAGATCACCTTCTTGAACCGGCGTTGCCGGTGGTGGACACCGCCAACGCCAGGGTCTACGTCAAGCAGGACGGTCGCTACCAGGTTCACAGCGACGGAAGCCGCTGGACCGAGGTGACGGTTCTTGCCGGATTCACGGAGGTCGTGACGCAGCGGGGGTCGGTCATCGTTCGTAGCGGCGAGACGCTCGTGGCCAACGGTCTCGACAACCCCTGGATCGAGCTCCAGAACGGTGCAGGCGTGGCGGCGGCCGCGCTGGCTGACTGGACGGAAGGCCATCGGGCCAGTCTCGTGGCCTATGCCGCGGTCGATGTCGGCGGCTACCGCGACACGCTGGGCGCGCATGGCGAGTGGGTCGAGGTCGACGATAGGCGGGCCTGGAAGCCGCGGGTCGAGCAGAACTGGCAGCCCTACAGCCGGGGCCGGTGGACGGATACTCCCGCCGGGCTCTACTGGGTGGCTCGGGATCCCTGGGGTCCGCTCACCTATCACTACGGCAGCTGGAACATGCATCCGGCCTGGGGATGGATCTGGTTCCCAGGTCTGCGGTACGCCCCCAGCCATGTTTACTGGTACTGGGGGCCGTCCTACGTCGGCTGGATTCCGCGCGGCTACTACCAGCACTACTACGGGGGGCTGGGCTATGGCCTCCGTTTCGGGCTCTACGGTTGGGCGGGCGGCTACTGGGATCCGTTCAATACATGGATCTTCTGCCCGACCGGCTACTTTGGCTACGGCCGCGGCTACACTTACGGCCGTTCTCTGCGGCGCCACCATCCCCAACTCGAGCGCGGCATCATCACGACAGACACCCGCGGCATCGACCGCCGGAACTGGCGCGATCCGGCGGCCACCCAGCGGGTCCTGATCAACCGGCGCGGCGGCCTGGACGAAAGCGAGATCCCGAACGCCGACAACTTCGTGGCGCGCGTTCCCGACCTCGACCCCTCCTTCCGTGGCGAGATCAGACGCAGCGACGGCGACCCCGCCGTCGTGTCGGTGCGTCGCGAACCGCCTTCCGGGAGCAGTTCCGGGTTGGCCCGCGTCACAGCGGGTGGGGTTCGGGCAGCTCCGGCAAGCCGGGCAGCCCGCGCCGGCGTGGTCCGGAACGGCGATGCGGAAACCGGGATCCGGCGGTCCGCCCCGGTTCTCTCGACCCGGGACGACGAACCCGGGAAGCAGGGCGTATCTGTCAGGAAAGCAGCGCCCGCGAGCCCTGGCGCCGTCCCTGCTCCGAGCCGACGGCCAACAGCCGGTCGCCGCGTACTGGACGCCATCCGGAGCCGGGACGGCAGTTCGAGCCCCACCCGAGTGCGGTCGACACGGCGGAGTGCCACACCCGAGGCAACGCCTCCCACGCGGGTGAGGTCCACACCGCGGAGTTCGACGCCCAGGGCCGCGCCTCCCACGCGGGTGCGGTCCACACCGCGAAGTTCGACGCCCAGGGCCGCGCCTCCCACGCGGGTGCGGTCCACACCGCGGAGTTCGACGCCCAGGACGGCGCCTCCCACGCGGGTGCGGTCCACACCGCGAAGTTCGACGCCCAAGGCGGCGCCTCCACCGCGGGTGCGGTCGACGCCGCGGAGTTCGACGCCCAAGGTGGCGCCTCCAACGCGGGTGCGGTCAACGCCGAGGGCCTCTACCCCCAGGTCCTCGTCGCGGCCTACGCGAGTGCGGTCCACGCCCAGGAGTTCGTCGCCGCGATCTTCTTCGCCACGATCTTCCTCGCCGCCGAGGAGCTACTCTCCTCCATCCTCAAGCCCGTCAAGCTACTCGCCGCCGTCTTCTCCGCCCTCTTCCTCACCCTCCTCGTCTTCGCCGCCCTCGGGCGGCGGCGGACGGACGCCGCCGCTCGTTCCCTGACGACGAACTGATGCCGGCGAGCCCGTGACCGGGCTCTGCCTGCTCGAGCGCGTGAGAGAGCGGCCCAGGATTCCGGAACTGCTTGCGATCAGTGCCAGGCAACTCTGCGGCGGCGTCGCGGGACTAGGAACCTGGGCCCGGTCACTCCCGGCGGGTACGGCCATCCAGTTGCGCGAGAAGGACCTGGATCAGGCCGACCTGATCCGCCTCGGCCGCAGCCTCCGAAGGGCTTTCGACGGGGTCCTGATCGTGAACGGCGACCTCGAGGCCGCCGTGGCCTGCGATGCCGATGGCGTTCACCTCCCATCCGACGCGCCGTGGCGGGAGTTGAGCGAGGGCGTTCTCCAACGGGGTCTGCTGCTGGGCGTCTCCACGCACAGCGTGGCGGAACTCGAGGCCGCGTCGGAGTCCGGAGCCCACTACGCCCTGTTCGGCCCCGTCTTCGATACTCCGGAGAAGCGGCGCTTCGGCCCGGCCCAGGGTCTGGAGCGGCTTCGGCGGGCTGTGAAGGTCGGCCTGCCGGTGCTCGCCGTCGGCGGTGTCGATGCCGGCAACGCGTCCGCGATCGCCCACGCCGGTGCGCACGGCGTGGCGGCGATCAGGGCCTTTGTCGACCAGCGGGCGGCGGTGGATCTCGAGACCGCCTGGCTCGGGGCGGCTGGTACGATGCGGCCCCGTGACGCCAGTGATCCCCAGCTGTACTGATCCCGCGCCTCGACGGCTCACGCAGGGCAGCCATGCGAGCTAGGTTTCTCGTTGTTTCCGCTCTGATTCTGGCGCTGGATCAGTGGACCAAGCTCTGGATCGAAGGCGCCCTGGAGCCGCACGAGCGAGTGGAAGTCGTGCCGGGTTTCTTCGATCTGGTGCACGTGCAGAACACCGGCATCGCTTTCGGACTGTTCCCGGCCGGGCGTGAACTCGGCGGCACACTCGTGCTGACCGCCCTCGGTTTCGCCGCGCTCGCCATCGTTTCGATCTACTTCCGGCGCACGTCCGAACGGGAGCCGCTGCTTCTCCTTTCCCTTTCCCTGGTGCTCGGCGGCGCGGTCGGCAATCTGGTCGACCGCATCCTGCTGCGAGCGGTTACCGACTTCCTGGACGTCTACGTCGGCACGCATCACTGGCCCGCTTTCAACGTTGCCGACAGCGGTGTGACGGTCGGCATCGTCCTGATGCTGGTCCACAGCTTCGTTCCGTCGTTGGGGAACCGGACCACCAAGGCCAGGGCAGGCCGAAGCGACCTGGTCGGCGCCGGCACGTCGAAGTGACCTCGATCGAGGCGCCGGCCTCGGCGGCCGGCCAGCGGGTCGACGTCTACCTCGCGCGGGTTCTCGATCAGCCCCGGAACCGGGTTCAGGGTCTTTTCCGCCGCGGTCTTGTCACGGCTGGAGGCTCGCCCCTCAAGCCGTCCTACGTGCTCCGCGGCGGCGAGGAGATCGCCTACCGCCTTCCTCCGCCCCCGTCGGAGCGGCCGCTCGCTGAGGCCGGTCCCGTCTCGGTGATTCATGAGGACGAGGACCTGCTCATCGTGGACAAGCCCGCCGGCCTGATCGTGCACCCCGGAAGCGGCGTGCCGGGAGGCACCTTGGTGAACAGGCTCCTCCACCACCGCCCCGGCATCGCCGGAGTCGGGTCCGCTGAACGGCCCGGCATCGTTCATCGCCTGGACGCGGGCACCAGCGGCGCCCTTGCCGTCGCGTGCAGCGATGGCGCCTACCGGCGGCTGAGCCGCGCCTTTGCCGAACGCGAGGTCGACAAGGTCTATCTGGCCGTGGTCTACGGTCGGCCCGAACCGCCGCAGGGTGAGATCACACTACCGATCGGCCGCGACCCGGCGGTGCGCACCCGCATGGCGGTAGTGAGTGAGTCCAGGGGCGGACGGCCAGCCGTCAGCAGATACCGGCTGTTGGCCGAGACAGCCGGCGTTTCACTGCTGGAACTGGAAATCCTGACCGGCAGAACCCACCAGATCCGGGTTCACTGCAAGGCGATCGGACACCCTCTTGTCGGCGATCCGACCTACGGCGAGGCACGCTGGAGAAGCCTCGAGCCATCCATGCGCCGGCCGGTTCGCGAGTTCCCGCGACCGGCTCTCCACGCTCTGCGGCTCACGCTGCCGGGGTTCGGCGGCGTACCCTCGCGCGCCTTCACCGCTCAGGTGCCCGAAGACCTTCAGACCCTGTGCAAGGCCTGTCGCCTGGATCAGGGGTTGGCGATCGCTCGTCAGGAGTCGCCCGGGCCGCCGGCAGCCTGCGCGTAACTCCGACCTGGCGTCGCGCCGATCGCCAGCGTGCCGCTCATCTCGATCCTGCCGTTGCAGATACCCCCCTCGGCGATGGACACGAGGGGAGCGGTCAGATCGCCCTCAACGGAGCCCGACGACAGCACTTCGATCTTCTCCGATGCCCGGATATCGCCCTTCACGTGGCCCGAAACCTGGACGGACTGGGCAACCACGTCAGCCTCGATCCGCCCTCGCCGTCCGAGCACGAAACGGCCCTTGAGCTCCACGTTCCCCGCCAGAGAGCCGTCGACCAGAACCTCGGCATCGCCCGCGATGCTGCCGTCGATGTGTGAACCCGGCGCGACGTAGGTGCGCGCGGGCGCGGCCGAAGGCGACCTCACCTCCCCGGGAGGCGTCAGCGCGGCTTCCGCCGCTGTTTCCTCGAGATCCTTCTTGAAGAACGCCATCTGCTCTTTGTACCCTTCCTGTCTCTTGGACTCGTTCCGGACCAGGCTACACGCCGGCTGAGGCGTCTGGAGCGGGCAACGGGACTCGAACCCGCGACATCCAGCTTGGGAAGCTGGCACTCTGCCAACTGAGTTATGCCCGCAGGCGCTCAGACCGGGTTCAAGGTAACCCAGCCCCTGCGGACGGTCAAGCACCCCGGCCCCACCTCGGAAAAAGACGCTATGATGTGCACCGTTACGCCCCTCGTCCTCGCGCTTGATGGTCCGCAGCTCCCAGCCCCTCTACTTCTTCCCGGAGCGGGACGTGACCGTCGAGGAACTCGAAGTGATGCTCCATGGCGGGAGCCGCGAAGATCGCTGCACCGCGATCTCCTGCATGCTGCGCTATGCGCAGTGGGAAGACATCTGGGACTACGTTTCCCGGGATGATGTGCGGGAGTTGTTCGACGACCTGGACCTGCCTGAGAGCCTGCGCGCGGCGTGGGCCCGCATGCTGAAGATCGAGTCGGTCGCCACCTGAGCCGCGGGCCGGGCCGAGCGGGCGTCGGGCCTTATCGACGATCGCCCATCACCAGGCCGCCCAGACCGCCGAGTACGGAACCCTCGCCCTTGCGAGTCCCGCCGGTCTGGGGTGCCGCAGCGTAGACCCGGCTCGCCAGCCGGCTGAACGGAAGCGACTGGATCCACACCTTGCCGGGTCCAGTCAGGGAGGCGAAGAACAACCCCTCGCCGCCGAACAGCGCGGTCTTGATCCCGGGCACGGTCTGGATGTCGTAGTCGACCTGACGTTCGAAGGCGACCAGGCAGCCCGTGTCCAGCCGGAGCGTTTCGCCGGGGCCGAGATCGCGCTCGACCACCGTGCCGCCGGCGTGGACGAACGCGAGGCCGTCTCCCTCCAGCTTCTGGAGGATGAAGCCTTCGCCGCCGAACAGACCGGCCCCGAGCTTCCGCTGAAACGCGATGCCCACCGATACGCCCTTGGCGGCACAGAGGAAGGCGTCCTTCTGGCAGAGGATCGTGTTCCCATGGGCCGGAAGGTCGAGGGGAATGATGCGCCCCGGATAGGGCGAGGCGAACGCCACGTTCCGGCGGGCACCGGCGCCGTTGCCGAATACCGTCATGAACAGGGACTCCCCCGTCAGAACCCGTTTGCCGGCGGAAAGGAGCTTGTCCATGAAGCCGCCGCCGCCACGCTCCGAACCGTCGCCGAAGATCGTGTTCATCTCGATGCCGGGGTCCATGTACATGAACGATCCTGCTTCCGCGATACAGGCCTCGCCCGGATCAAGCGTGATCTCGACGAACTGCATCTCCTCGCCGACGATCACGAAGTCGATCTCGTCGGCGACGCCGCCCGGCGGCTTGGGAATCGGCGTACCGAAGGCGGCGGCGAACCGCGGCTCGCTGACCACCGGCGCCCAGTTGCCCATGCCGTCCCGGTAGACATGAGCGCTGCGCGCGACTGAGCCGGAACGGATCCTCTCCTCGATCTCCTCCGCCTTGTACGGTCCTTCCTGCTTGCCATCGACGGCGACGTACCAGATCTGATCGCTCATGCTCTGAAGTACTCCTGTTTCGGTCCCTGGGTTTCGTCGCGCCTCAGGTTTCGTCGTGTTTCAGGTTCATTGGGCGGGCGGCGGATCGTAGCCCAGGATCCGCACTTCAAAGATCCAGGGCCAGTACTTCCCGGTCAGCAGGAAGGTCCCGGTGTCCGGCCGGTAGGCGATGCCGTTGAGGACGTCCGCCTCCTCCGCCTCCTCCTCGGTCAGGAGGCCCGAAGCATCGACCATGGCGACCACCGCTCCGGACTCCGTGTCGACGGCGACGATCTCGTCGCTGCCGAACAGGTTCGCGAAGAGCAGATCATCCACCAGCTCGAGTTCGTTCAGGTCGTCAACGGGCATTCCGCTCCTGGTCACCCGCAATCGCCGCCGTACCGTAAGGGTTTCGGGATCGCGGAAGGTGAGGACAGGTGTGCCGTCGCTCATGATGAGCTCGGATCCATCGTAGGCCAGCCCCCATCCTTCCCCGTCGAACCGCATCCTGCCCAGTTCGGTGAAGTCCAGGGACCACACCAGGGCCACGCCTCGCCGCCAGGTCAACTGGATCAGTCGCTCCTTCGTGCCCGGGACGAAGGCAAGGCCCTCGCCGAACAGGTCACGGTCGAGATCGACCCGCGCCAGTTCCGAACCGTCGTCCCAGCGCCATGAGCGCAGGCTCGAGGCGCCATAGGAGCCGGTGCTCTCGTAGATCACTCCATCGCGCCACAGCAGGCCCTGTGTGTAGGCCCCGGGGTTGTGTGGACGCCGGTCCAGGATCTCGACCAGCCAGCGTTCCGGTTCCGGCTGCCGCTGGCCAGTCCCATCGTTCGTCGATGAATCGCTCGACTCGGCCGGCGTGCACGCCGGTGCGAGGAGCAGGGCCAAGCTCAACAGGCTGAGGGCCGGGAGGGTCTTGCGCATGTGCCGACGGCCACGCTAGCAGCCCGTGGCGCTGGGCCACGCTTGACGGTTCCGGCGGCGGTTGGAAGAGTGTCGCCGCCATGACCTCTCCCGTCCTGCGAAGAGTCAGTCTTCTCGCCAGTGGCGCGCTCCTCGCCGCGGCCTGGTTCGCCTTTGCCCAGCCGGCGGCTGACCAGTCGTTGTCGAGTCCACGGGAAACGATGCGCGCCTTCCTCGAGGCCTTCGCGACCGACGATGGTCGTCCGGATCTGGAGACCGCGGCCGGCTGCCTCGATCTGGGGGATCTCCCGTTCCCGGTGCGGGCGCGGCAGGGAAGGAACCTGGCCAGCGAACTGAAGCACGTGATCGACCGGCTCGAGTTCGTGGACCTCGCTGGCATACCCGTTGACGGCGATCTGGACCGGTGGGTGTTCAACGACGACCTGTCCGCACCGATCGTGCTGGCGCCGGACGAGAACGGGAACTGGCTGTTCACGCGCGAGACGGTGGCAGCCATCCCGACGCTGTACCAGGATCTGCGGGACCGATCGGTGGTCGAAGGGGTCGAGGAAGCGCCGGTAACGGCGGCGACCTGGCTCCGGGATCGTGTTCCGTCCTATCTGCGGACCGGAGGCTTCGTCCTCCACCCGTGGCAGTGGCTGGCGCTGCCGATCCTCGTCCTGATCGGCTTGCTGATCGACCGTATCGTCGTCTGGATCGCCTACGGTCTGTTGTCCGGACCGCTGAACAGACGCTACGAGTCCCTCGATCTCCAGGGTGCGCGCCGTATCCTGCGCCCGACCGGACTGCTGGTCATGGCCGGAGTGTGGTGGCTTGGACTCCAGTGGCTCGGCCTGCCGCCCCGCGTCCATGCCTGGCTGGACGTGGTCGTTCTCGTGCTGTTTCTGCTGGCGCTCGGCCGCGTGGCATTCGCCCAGATCGATCTGCTCGGAACGGCGCTTCGAGCGCGCGCCGCCAGGGCCGAGAACCGGTTCCAGGACCAGTTGGTCCCGTTCGTCACGAAGACGCTGAAGGTGGCGGTCGCCATCCTCGGCCTCGTCTTCCTGCTCGCCCAGCAGGGGCGGGACGTGACGGCGCTGCTCGCCGGCCTGGGATTGAGTGGCCTCGCGGTGGCCCTCGCGGCGCAGGATCTGCTCAAGAACCTGTTCGGTTCGGTCACCGTCCTGCTCGACCGGCCGTTTCGCATCGGCGACTGGGTCAAGGTCGGTGACGTCGAAGGTGTGGTCGAGGAGATCGGCTTCCGCAGCACCCGCGTCCGGACGTTCTACGCCTCACTGATCACCCTCCCCAACGCCAGGTTGATCGACGCCTCGGTCGACAACTACGGCGCGCGGCCGTTTCGCCGGTGGAGCACTCGCATCAGCATCACGTACGACACACCGCCGGAGACCGTCGACGCCTTCTGCGAGGGGCTCAGGCAGATCGTCCGCGCCAACGAGTCGATGCGGCAGGACGCCTTCGAGATTCACCTGAACGAGTTCGGCGCCGACGGCCTGGAGATCATGCTCTACGTCTTCTTCCTGGCCCCGGACTGGAGTACGGAGTTGCGGCTCCGTCACGATCTGGCCCTGGACATTCTTCGACTCGCTGACCGGCTCGGGGTGCGCATCGCCTTCCCCACGCGGACGATTCAGTTGGAGGCTCCGACGGACGATTCGTGCGACTGATCCCCCGGAAGGACGATGCGAACCGAGAGTCCTCCGCCAGGCCTGGCGGCCGCGGTGATCGATCCGCCATGCTCCTGGACGATCCGGCGAGCGATCGGAAGCCCCAGACCGGTGCCTCCGCTCGAGGTCGAGAAGTAGGGCTCGAAGATCCGCTCCAGATCGCTGTCCGAGACGCCAGGGCCCCGGTCCGAGACGGTCAGGGCGACTGCGCCGTCCGGACCCCCGGGCTCGATTCTCACGAGCACTTCTCCATCCTTGCTGCTGGCCCGGAGGGCGTTCTCGATCAGGTTGCGCAGCGCTCTCTGCATCAGGCGCCGGTCGAACGCGAGGGCGGCATCCGCCGCTCCAGGCTCCGACTCGAAAAGGACGGCCACTGCCCCATGCGCCGTGCTTCCGTACCCCTCGACGACTTCCCGAGCCGCTTCCGCCAGATCGTCGGACGCCGGTCGGGCGAGCGGGATCCTGCTGTAGGTCGAGAACTCGCCCGCGGTCCGCGCCAGCTCTTCCACCTGCCTCAGGATGTTGCCGGTACACCGGTCGAATACTTCCTCCAGGCGGTCCGGGGCATCCCGCCACACCTGTCGCAGGTGTTCGGTCGAGAGCCGGATCGGCGTCAGCGGATTCTTCACTTCGTGCGCGATCAACCGCGCCATCTCGGCCCAGGCCTCGAGTCGTTGCGCGCGGACCAGATCGGCCCGCGCCGACGCGATACGAGCCGCCATGCCGTCGATCGCCTCGGCCAGCGTCCTGAGCTCCGTTTCCCGCGGTGCGAAGCCCAGCGAGGCCGCTCCGCCGGCAATGCGGTCGGCGCCGTCGATCATTCGCACCAGCGGACGGGTGAATCCTCGCGCGAGCCGCGCGCCGACGGTGACCAGCAGTAGCACGAGGGCGGTTGTGACGACCAGGGCCTGCCGCCTGAGGGCGGCCAGTTCTCGCGTAGCCGCCTCCTGTTGCGCCAGCAGCGGCACGGACACGAACAGCCCCGACTCTCCCGGGCGCACTTCCCCCAGAGACACCGGCGTGTACAGCTCCAGGTACGACGTGCCCTGCCGCGTGGTTTGTACCCGCGCGGCCGTCGGATGGCCAAGCAGGGCCAACCGGCTGTAGACGTTCCCCGGAATCCGTTCCGGCATGAGGCCGGCGGTGAAGAGGTCCGGCTTGCTGGACGCGTAGACGCTGCCCCGCCAATACAGGTTCACTTCGTGGCCCACGACCTCCGCGAGCCAGGACAGAAGCTCGTCGTCCAACTGGGCGTCAATCGAGAAACCTGCTTCCAGACCGAGTAGAAAGTCCGTCAGAACGTACTCGAGCGACACGAGAGCGGTACGGCCCGCGGCCTCCTGCTCTGCCTGAACCCGGGCCGCCAGATTCCGGAAGAGGAGACCATTGAGCAGCGTCAGCGGCACGATGGCGATCAGGGCAAGCACCGCCGTGAGGCGCACGGAGTAGCGCCGGATGTCGGGTAGCAGGCGTCTCCGCAGCTTCGCCGTGGGCAGGCTGATCAGGAGAACGGCGAATGCCGCCGCGGAGACCGCCAGCACGAGCCGCGTTGCCACCGTGGCGATCCGCCAAAGACGCTCCGCCACTGCCTCCTCCGGTAGCAGCGCGACGATCCAGAGGCCCGGCAGATCCGTAGGGCTGAACCAGGCCAGGGCCGGTCCCGCGGGGGTCTCGACCTTCAGGAACCGGCGCGGATCCACGGCCTCGGACGGCGGCGGCAACAGCCAGTCTTCCTGCCACGGCGAGACGAGGGGACGGCCGGCGCCGTCGACATAGGCAAGTTCCGCATTCGCCGACGGAACCGAGCCGCTTCGACTTCGGTCCGGGCCGCCCCGAAGCAGGCGTACCTGAAGCTCACCACCGGCGCCCGACGTGACGGGGCTCCAGACGTCGACTTTCGGCAGTGCCGCCGTCCAGAAACGAACCGTACCCCATTCCTGCCCGGCGGAGCTCAGCGACAACTCGTCCGAGGCGCTTCGCTGCTGCTGCCAGATCGGGAGATCACCCGATGGCCAGCGGGCGCTGGCCGCGTCGAGGCCGCCTGTTTCCGAATCGACCGGCAAGCCGTAGGAGAAGGTTGAAACCGGGCTCTCGCGGATCACGGCGAGTGCGGAGACCATCTCGGAAGCCGCCAGGGGTGATCGGCTCCAGAGTTCCAGAGCCAGGTCCTGGTGATCGTCGAGTTCGTGTGGGTCACCCAGGGCCAGCATTCTCAAGTCGGTCGCCGCGAGGAACGCGCTTGTCCTTTCCGCAACTGCCGCGACTCCCTCCGGAGGCGGAGCATCGAGACCCGCTCGAACGTTCTCCATGAGCACTGCGCGCAGCGCCGGCCTGTGGGTGACTTCCGCAAGCAGGCCGACGCCCGTGGCCGCCGCGGCAGCCGTCAACAAGACATGCATCCAGTCCCGCCCCTGCGACCAACCCAGCGCCCAGAACAAGGCTGCCGCGAGGATCAGCCAGGCCGCCAGCAACACCGCCCAGTCACCGATCGGACCCCCGAAGGAAGTCCCCGGATCCGGCGGCGCACCGGTGGCTTCGGTCACCCAGATCCGCCACCGGAAGAGACCGTAGCCGGTTGCCGCCACGATGCCGGTCAGGCCGAGAGTCGCGATCCCCGGGTGAGGCCTCGCGGGCGTCCGGGCGCTCCAGCGCCGAAACAGCCAGACCACCGACAGGCCGACCCCGAGAGCGAAGGTCACCAGAGTGAACCAGGTGCCGATGGACGAGGACGGCTCGGCCGCGGGTTCGAACCGGAGCCGTAGCCAGGGTCCGGGAACGCCATCGGGCGGACCCAGCTCGCGAATGCCGAGTGCCTCGAGAGCGGGGGTCAGGGGTTCCGCGGAGTGATCCCGAACTGACCACCTGACGCCGTGGCGCCTGAGTCCGAAGGGCGTAGGGAACGGCAACGAGTCGGTCGGGAAGCTGTTGCCGACGATCAGCCGCCAACCGCCCTCTCCCGCGCTCATGTCGATGGCTGCATAGAGCGAAACCGCCGTGAAGCCGGCGGTCTGGCTGATGCCTCCAGGCAACAGCCGATCCAGGGGCAGATCGTGTCGAAGTCCCGAACCGCCCCAGGCCTGCGCCAGGCCGTCGGGACCGACCAGAACCAAGGTGCGTCCTCCCGTACGGCTGGCCCGGTCCAGCTCCTCGAACACGCTCAGCCTGGCCTCGACCGAACCGAGGGGCACGTCGACGGTGCTGCGGACACTCTCGGCCGCGCGTTCGGCATCCGCCAGCAAATCCAGCAGCAGGTCCCGGTAGGTGGATTCCATCGCGGCCGTCTGGGCGCGCGTCGGTAGCGGCGCCTCGTCGCTGCTCCGTGGCCAGCGATCGACCGCGAACAGGACGGCGGCCAGACCAAACAGGCCGAAGATGATGCGAAGCTCGGCCGTACCTCCGCCGCGCCGGCCCGCCGAGGCAGTCATGGTTCCGTCGCTGCCGCCCGTACGGACCGGAGGATCCGGGCCGCAACCTGCTCTTCGTCGCCGGCCGAGGTGTCGATCAGCTCGTAGGTTTCATCGCGCCTCAGCGGCGAGGCGCTACGGCGGATGTCGCGCTCGTCCCGGGCGCGCATCTCCCTCAGCAACCGGCCGCGGTCGCCGCACTCGCGGCCAGCGAGTTGGCGCATCCGGCGCTCGGCCCGGATCTCGAGCGGAGCATCCAGATAGAACTTGTGCGGGGTTTCCGGAAAGACGACCGTGCCGATGTCCCTTCCCTCCACCACCGCGCCCTCCCTGGCGGCGAACTCGCGCTGCTTCGCAACGAGCCAGGAGCGCACCGCCGGGTGGACGGCAACCCGCGAGGTCGCCGCGTCGACCCGCGGGGTTCGGAGCTGAACGCCCGGCGCTGCCCCGTCCACAACCACCTCGGCTTCGTCATTGCGTGGGCGTAACTCGAAGTGGAGCCCCGCGATCAACCTGCTCATTGCCAGCCCGTCGGCCGGATCGAGATCTTCCTCCAGGGCCTTCCACGCGACGGCCCGGTACATGGAGCCGGTATCGAGGTAGGGCACGCCGAGTTGCGCCGCCACCCGGCGCGCCACGGTGCTCTTGCCGACGCCGGCGGGACCGTCGATCGCCACGACGGTCATCGGCGACGCGGTTTCCGTCGGCGCCGGCCGGGAGAGCCTTTGCGCGGCCCAGGTCCCGAGTTCCCGCGAAGAGCGGCGAGTTCATCGGGGGAGAGCTCTCGCCAGGACCCGAGCGGAAGCTCCGCGTCCTCAAGGCGGCCGATTGCCACGCGACGCAGCCGCTGCACCGGATGCCCGACGCGGAAGAACATCTCGCGGATCTGGCGCGTCCTCCCCTCGACCAACTCGATCTCCCACCAACTCGAGGCACGGGCCGGGCGGGCGCCGCGCCGGGCCGGCGCCCGGGTCAATCTCACCGGTGCGGTCCGGCGACCCGCGATCACCATGCCGCCTCGAAGGCGCGCGATCGACGAATCCGCCGGAAGGCCCCGGACCTTGGCGAGGTACCGTTTTGAACAGCCGAAGCGAGGGTGGGTGAGGCGATGCGCGAGGTCGCCGTCATCGGTTACCAGCAGCAGACCCTCCGTGCCGTAGTCGAGCCGCCCGACCGGCTTCAGCCGCCGGCGCCACCTGTCAGGAATGAGGTCCATCACCGTGGGCCGACCCTCGGGGTCCGACCGCGTGGTCACGTAGCCCGACGGCTTGTTCAGCAGGACGTATCGCGAGGCGGCGCGCCGACGGATCGGCTCACCGTCCACCAGTACCGCGACCGGAGGCTCTCCTGCTGGGGCAACCCGGTCGCCGAGCACCGCCACGCGGCCGTCGATCGTGACCCGCCCTTCCCGAATGAGATCCTCCGCTGCCCGACGAGACGCGATACCCGCTCGGGAGAGGACCTTCTGGAGCCGTTCGCCCCGCCGCCGCTCAGCCATCTCCTGAGTCCACCGGCGCCAGGGTGAGCTCGGACTGAGGGACCTCTTCCGCCGCCGCCGCCAGGAAGGTCTCCTCGAACTCTTCGAGCGGCGGCAGTTCCGACAGTGAGCGCAGGCCGAAGTGAAGCAGGAAGTCGCGCGTCGTGGCATAGAGAAACGGGCTGCCCACGACCTCCTTGCGGCCGGCGATACGGATCAACCGCCGCTCGAGCAGCGTCTTGAGGACACCGGCGGAGTTGCGGCCCCGAAGGTCCTGGACCTCGGGGGTGGTCACCGGTTGACGGTAGGCGACGATCGCCAGCGTTTCCACCGCGGCCATCGAGAGCTTGCTACGGCCGGCGACATCGAAGTACTTCCGCAGATAGGCATGGAGGTCCGGGCGCGTCACGAGCCGGTAGCCGCCGCCGGCGTGATCGACGACGACTCCGCGGTCAGGCTGCGCGCCGGACTCATCGGCGCGGTAGCGCGCCAGGACGGTCTGAAGAGCTTCGCGCGCCTGCTCCCGGGAGTTCTCGGGGAAAACCTCGAGCAGCTTCGTTTCGGATTGCGGATCCGGGCTCGCGAATAGCAACGCCTCGAACACCGCTGCCATCTCCGCCTGGTCGGTCATCCGGTGAAGTCCTCAAGCAAGATCGGATCCAGCGGCCGGGTCGTGCGAAAGATCAGTACCGATCTGTCCCCGGATGAGTGGAGCCGGACCAGGTTCAGTCTCGCCATCTCGAGCACCGCCAGGAAGCAGGCGATCGCCTCGGCCCGGCTCGACAGCGCGAAGAGGTCATCCTGGAGGTCGAGCGACCGGCCGCCATCGAAGCGCCGCAGAAGCCTCTCGATCTGGCCTCGAACGCTGAACGTCTCGCCCTGGTAGGTCAGCGGACTCGGATGCTCCTCGTCGTAGCGCTTCAGCACGTTGCGCAGGACCTGCAGGAGGTCGAAGAGGGAGAGATCCCCCATGTCGAACTCCTCGTCGTCGTCCCCGGGCGCCGCGGCAGGCGTGCCGCTCCGCGTCCACAGCCCATGGCGGAGATCGTCGACCTCCGCGAGCGTCTGTGCCGCTTCCTTCAGCCGCTGATACTCGAGGAGGCGTTCGATCAGCTCCCGTCGCGGGTCCTCGGGCGCTTCGCCCGCTTCCGGTTCGGGTCGGGGCAGCAGCACCCTGGCCTTGAGCTGAATCAGCAGTGCAGCCTCGTAGATGTACTCGGCGGCTATGTCCAGATCGAGCTCGTCCATCAGCGCCAGATACTCGTGGAACTGGTCGCAGATCAGCGCGACCGGGATGTCCGTGATCTCGATCTCGTTGATGCGGACCAGGTGCAAAAGCAGGTCGAGCGGACCCTCGAAAGCAGGGAGCTGGACCCTCCACGACGCCGGCAACAGGCTGCCGTGCCCATCCACGAGCTTCATCCGGGTGGATTCTCCCACACTGCCGGCACCGAAAGGCCCGCCGAGCCCACAGCCTCGAACCAGTGCCGGGCCGCGTGGTGCGGGCGAAACCGCCGATCGAGGCGCTGCCGTCCAGCCTCGCCGCGAACTCGCGCCGCACCAGGATCGGAAATCGCCTCGATCAGCGCGGCGGCGAGCGCGGCCGAGCGTTCAGGCGGGACGAGCCAGCCGGTCTCCCCATCGACCACGACCTCGGGAATGCCGCTGACCGCGGACGCGATGACGGGGACGGCGTCGCTCATCGCTTCCAGCACGACAAGAGGCATGCCCTCGTAGGTCGAGGGCACGATCAGCGCGGTCGCCCGCCGCCTCAACCGCGCCGCTTCCGACCGCGAGCAGCGTCCCGCCCAGTGAATGCAGGAGTCAAGTCCGAGCCGTTCGCACATTGCCTCGAGCGCCCCCCGGCGCTCGCCGTCGCCGGCCACGACTAGGCGCGGGCGGTGGCCGCGATCACGGACCTGCGCCATCGCCTGCAACAGAATCTCCATTCCCTTCCGTATTCGCAGCCGGCCCACGGCCAGCACGTACGGTTCGCCGACAACCGGTTCGTCCCGGCCGGCGGCGGCCGCCGACTCCCCCGCGCGTGCGTCGAACGGCGCGCCGGTGACGTTCGGCACCACGCGCACATCCTCCACGCCGTAGTCACGCTCGATCTCGCGCGCGGTCGCCCGGCTCGGGGCGAGCCGCACGTCCGACCGCCTCGCGGTCAGCCGGCCGAGCGCGATGTGCAGGGGAGTCCGGAGCGCCCGGAACAGCAATTCGCTCCGAACGGGTCGGGCGACCACCCTGGCATCCTGGTCACGATCGACGAGTGGGCGGACCGCCTGACGTTCCCGCACGTAGCTCACCTGTTGGAGTGCCACCAGCAGCGGCCTCGACGCGCGGTCGAGCCGCGCGAGATCGCGGATCACCAGGCCGCCGTCGCTTTCGTGCACCTGCACGATCTCCGGCCGCCACTCCCGGACCACATGCCGGACAGCACTCCGCGCCCGCCAGGGAAAGGCGACCTTCGAGACGTTCGGTCCACAACGGTCACGACCCATGATGTCGACTTCGCAACCGGCCTGCCTCAGCCCCCAGGCGAGCTGCAGCACCTGTTCCCCGGCGCCGGACAGGTCCTTCGGCGGCAGCACGTTGGCGACCAGCAACACTCTCATGGCAGAAAGCCGGGGATGCGCCGCCCCACCTGTCGCCGCAGAGCGTCGTTCTCGGGATCCGCCAGACGGTCCAGCAGTTCGGACGCGTCCCGCCGCGCCGCCACCAGCCAATCCCAGTCGCGCGCCAGGTCGCCGAACCGAAACTGCGGCAGACCGGCCTGACGCGTACCGAGAATCTCGCCCGGTCCCCGTTGCCGCATGTCCTCTTCCGCGATCCGGAAACCGTCGGTCGAGTCCGCGAACACGCTCAGCCGCCGTTCCGCCTCGGCCGAGGGCTCCCCCGCGATCGCGATGCAGAGCGGTTCTCCCAGCCGTGGATCCGTACCGCGACCGATCCGCCCCCGCAACTGGTGCAACTGGGCGAGACCGAAACGCTCGGCTCCCAGAATGACCATCGCCGTCGCCTCGGGCACGTCGACGCCGACTTCGATCACGGTCGTCGCCAGCAGGACCTGGATCGACCCACCGGCAAAGCGGCTCATCGTTTCATCCCGCTCCTGGCGCCGGAGGCGTCCGTGCACGACGCCGTGGGGAACCGCGAGCGCGCGCGCCCATTTCGGGCCGGACTCCGTGAGCGAAGGCAGTCCGGCGGCAGCACCCTCCCCGCCGTCGATCAGGGGAAAGACGACGTAGGCCCGGCCGCCACGCTTCAGTCGCCTCCGCACGTCGTTCACCGCCTCCTCCATCCCGCCGTCCGTCGTCACCCTGGTCTCTATCGGGCGGCGACCGGGAGGCATCTCGTCCAGGATCGACACGTCGAGATCACCGTACACCGTCAGCGCCAGCGACCTGGGAATCGGGGTCGCCGTCATGACCAGGAGGTCCGGTCGCTGGCCCTTCCGAACGAGGGACTGGCGCTGGACGACGCCGAAACGATGCTGTTCGTCGATCACGGCGAGGCCCAGCCGCGCGAACCTCGTACGTTCCTCGATCAGGGCGTGCGTGCCGACGACGAGGTCTACCCGGCCGTCCGCGATCCCCTCCTCCACCGGGCCGCCGTCGCTGGTCACGCGCTGCCCCGAAGTGACGAGGGCGACCGTCATGCTGGAGCCGAGCAGTCGTTCCAGGGAAGCGAAGTGCTGCTCGGCCAGGAGCTCGGTCGGCGCCATCAGCGCCGATTGCAGGCCGCTCCCGGCGGCGATCAGACAGGAGAGGGCCGCCAGGACCGTCTTGCCGCTGCCCACGTCGCCCTGTACCAGACGGAGCATGGGCTCCTCTCCGGCGAGATCGTCGCCTATCTCTCCGAGCACCCGTTCCTGCGCGCCGGTCAGGCGAAACGGCAGAAGCCGGGTCGCCGCCGCCCACGCGTCGGCGTGGGCGCGGTAGCGATGGGGTTTCCCGGATCGACGCCGCTGGCGACGGACCACGGCGAGTTGCAACTGCTGGAGCAGGAACTCCCCGTAGGCGAGGCGGGCATGGGCCGGACTCCGCCTGGCGTTCAGTTCCCCGATCGAGGCTTCCCGCGACGGCGAGTGGACTTCCGTCAGGGCCTCCGCCAGTCGGGGTAGCTCGTGCTTCGTCCGCTCCTCGCGTGGAAGCCACTCCTCGATCCACTCGGGTCCCGAGGTGTCCCGCAGCGTCCGGATCGCACCGGCAACGAGCCGAGCCACTCGGGACGGCGGTACCTCCCCGATCCGCCCGTAGACCGGCCGCACGCCGCCGCCGTCGGATTCTCCGCCACCGATCCGCTCGACGGACGGATTCGAGAGTTGCCAGGGACCGTCCGCACCGCGTCGGCGGAGTGGGCCGTGCAGGAGGTAGGGCACGTCCTCTTCGAGTTGCCGCGCCAGGTAGGGGCGGTTGAACCAAACCACGCCGACCCTGGCTGCACCGTCGCAGGCGACCGCCTCCACGCGGGAGAAACGTCGCCGCCCAAACACTCGTTTCAGGTTCTCAAGTCGCGCGACCACGGTCAGGAGGCCGGGCTGCACGGACTCGGTTGCGTCGTCGTCGGCTCCGGGCAACCGGCCCAGCGTGCGACGGTCCTCGTAGCGGAGCGGGAGGTGCGCCAGGAGGTCCGCGATCCGCCGGCAGCCACCGGCGGCCAGACGGCGCCCCAGCACCGGCCCGACGCCGCGCGCACTGGTGATCGGATCGCGCGCGTCCATCGTCCCCGCCAGAGCTACCGTTCGACTTCGAGCGTCGCGTTCCGGACGTCGAGGGACACACTGGCGCCCAACGGCACGGTGTGGTTCGGCGCCTGGTGGCCGGCCGGCAGTCCGGTGAACAGCGGCGCGCCGAGCGCAGCGGCGAAGTCGATCAGGCTGGCGCGCGCATCGCAGTTCGTGAAATGGCCGGCGATCACGGCGCGAACACCGGTCGCCTGACCGGATGTCCGAAGCTGGGTGAGCAGCCGGTCGATCCGGTACTCCGGTTCGTCGATGTCCTCGAGGACGAGGATCGAGTCCTGGAAGCTCGGCAGCAGCCCCGTTCCGACCGACGCGGCCAACATCGTGAGACACCCTCCGAGCAGACGGCCTTCGATCGCCGGAGGTCGGCCGGCCGACGATCCCGCGGAAACCCGGTCGAGCGCCCAGGGGCCCGAAAGCCGGCCCGCGAGCGCGTCCAGGAAAGAACGGCGCTCCTCGGGCAAGAGACCCCGCGCCAAGTCCACCGCCATGGGGCCGTGAAAGGCCATCGTCCCCGTCCTCGAGACCAGCGCCAGGAGCAGGGGCGTCAGGTCCGAGTAGCCGACGTACGGGCGCGGCCTGGCGGCGAGCAGAGCCCAGTCGACCTGTCCGAGGATGCGGGGGACGCCGTAGCCCCCGCGCGCGAAGACGATCGCCGCAATCGAGACGTCGGCCGCAAGTTCATGGAAAGCCTCCAGGCGCTCTGCGTCCGAGCCCGCGAACAGCGGCCGTCCGCTGAGCGACGCTTCGGGCCGCAGGTTGGCTGCGAGAACCGGCTCGAAGCCGAGTTCCTCCAGGCCGGCAACGCCGGCGGCCAGCCGGTCCCGGTCGATTCGGCCCGAAAGCGCGGCGATCCCCACCCGGTCGCCGGGCTTCGCCGCGGGGGGACGTTCGGCGGCGGAAACACGCTGGCCGGGTTGGAAGGTCAAGTGCCGGAGGACCTCGTAAGCCGGATTCTGTTCATCCCATAGCCCGAGGGCTTCGGGAGGCGGCCATTCATCTATGCGACCTACCCGGAGAACGTCCCGCGCCGCGAGCGGCCGGAACCGGGACGGACAACCCGATCCGCTCTCCCTATTTGGTCTTGCTCCACATGGGGTTTGCCATCGCCTCGGACCGTCGCCGGCCGAGCGGTGCGCTCTTACCGCACCGTTTCACCCTTGCCTGCCCTCGACAATCCCTGGGATCCTCTCGGACCCCGAGGGTCGAGGGCGGGCGGTCTGCTCTCTGCTGCACTTTCCGTCGCGTCACCGCGCCTTGCCGTTAGCAAGCATGCCGTCCGTTGGAGTCCGGACTTTCCTCCCCCGGCGGTTTCCCGCCGGCAGCGACCGCGTCCAGTCCTCCGGCAGGGCAGAGACTAGCAGCGTGCGCCGCGGTTTCCGTCCCTTCACTGCCGGGAGCGTGAGCGCTCGCCGTGGATCGCGGCGTGGACCGAGCGCGCCAGCTTCGGTCCGAGCACTTCGCGCAGTTGCTGTTCCGAGGCCTGGGCTACGCCGGCGTAGCTGCCGAAGCGTCGCACCAGCAGCTTGCGCCGTTGCGGCCCGATACCCCGGAGGTCGTCGAACCGGCTGTGCAATGCCCTCCGGGAGCGGCGGCGTCGGTGGCGGGAGACGGCGAAGCGGTGGGCCTCGTCCCGAACCTGTTGCAGCACGCGAAGGCCCGCATGGCTCCGCCTCAGCCTGAGCGGCGCGGGACGGGCCGGAACGTAGAGCTCCTCCTTTTTCTTGGCAAGCCCGACCACCGGGGTCTCGTCCACCCCCAAGTCCACCAGGGCTTCCAGCGCGGCGTTCAACTGTCCACGCCCGCCGTCGATCAGGATCAGGTCGGGCATCTCTCCGACCTCGTCGAGCACGCGACGGTAGCGGCGGCTCACCGCCTGGCGGATCGCGGCGAAGTCGTCGGCCTGGGAGAGACCGCGGATGTTGAAGCTGCGATACTGGCCCTTGACCATCCGCCCGTCGCTCCAGACGACCAGCGAGGCGACGGTCTGGCTGCCGCCGAAGGTCGAGATGTCGAAGCCCTCGATCCGCCGCGGCGGATCGGCCAGGTCGAGCGCCTTCCGTAGCGCCGAGCCGGCCTCGCCGCCCGCGCCCCCGCCGCGGAACCGGCGGCGGAAGGCCATCGCGGCGTTGCGGTTGGCGAGCGCGATGCGTTGCGCCTTCGGCCCGCGCGACGGCATGCGGAGGTAGACCCTGGACTCCCTGCGGCTGCTCAGCCATTCGATCAGCGCCTCCTCGCCTTCGATCGGCACCGGCAGGTGGACCTCCTTCGGAATCAGCGTCGTCCGGTCATAGAGCTGCGGCAGCAGCTCGGAGAGCAGGCGCTCGGCGGTGATCCTGGGGACGCCTTCCCAGAACAGCTCGCGGCGGTCCAGCACCTGACCGCTCCGCATGACCAGAACAGTGACTGCCGCGTTGTCGCCGCTCGTGTGAACGCCAAAGATGTCGACGTCCTCCCCGCGGGCCGAGCTGAGCTTGCGGCGCTGGCTGACCTCGTTGACCTCGTGGATCGTGTCGCGCAGCCGGGCCGCCGCCTCGAACTCGAGTTGGTCCGCGAGCGTCCGCATCCGGGCACGCAGGTCCTTCAGCAGTTCCTCGTTCCGGCCGGCCAGAAACAGCCGGGCCTTCTCCACCGCCTCGGCGTAGGCTTCGTCCGTGGTCAGCCCGTCGACGCAGGGACCGAGGCAGCGCTTCATGTCGTAGTAAAGGCAGGGCCGCGGCAGGCTGCCGTCGATGTCGATCCGGCAAACCCGGATGCCGAACAGCTTCTGGGTCAGCTTGATCGCCTTGCGGGCCAGCCCGGCCGGCAGGTAGGGACCGTAGTACTCCGCCCCGTCGCGACGGATGCGGCGGGTGAAGGCAAGCCGCGGATGTCCGTCGGTCAGGGTCAGCTTGAGGTACGGGTAGGTCTTGTCGTCGCGGAGACGGATGTTGAAGCGCGGCTGGCGCTTCTTGATCCAGTTGTTCTCGAGCAGCAGGGCTTCCGCCTCGGAGTCGGTCACGACGAACTCGACGTCGACCGCGTCGTGGAGCATCAGCGCGATGCGCGGATCGTCGGCCGGCTTGCGGTAGGCGGCGCCCCTGCGCCTGAGGAACTTCGCCTTGCCGACGTACAGCGCCTCCCCCGCCTCCGATTTGAAGATGTAGATCCCCGGCAGGTCCGGCAGTTCGCCGAGCTTGCGGGAGAGCTCCGGGTGCATCAGCCCATCACCTTGAGTTCCCGGAGTTCCCTGAGCCGGTCCCGGAGCACCGCGGCCTGCTCGAACTCGAGTCGCTTCGAAGCCTGCTTCATCGCCTTCTCGAGGCGCGCGATTCGACGTTCCAGCGGCATCTCGGCCGCGTCCTCGCGCAACAGGTCCTCCACCGCGGCCTCCGCTTCCGCTCCCGCCTTGTGCAAGTAGTCCAGGTTGCTCATCTGCACCAGAGGACTGTGCACCTCCTTCAGGATGGAGGCCGGTTCGACTCCGTGTTCCCGGTTGTAGCTCTCCTGCACCCGGCGCCGTCTCTCCGTTTCGCTGATCGACCGGTCGATCGACTCGGTCCGCTGGTCGGCATAGAAGATCACCCGGCCGTTCAGGTTGCGGGCCGCCCGGCCCGCCGTCTGGATCAGCGACACCTCGCTACGCAGGAAGCCCTCCTTGTCAGCGTCCAGGATGGCGACGACCGACACCTCGGGCAGATCGAGGCCCTCGCGCAGGAGGTTGATGCCGACCAGAATGTCGAAGTCGCCGCGGCGCAGGGCGGTTGTGATCTCGACCCGTTCCAGGGTGTCGATGTCGCTGTGCAGATAGCGCACCCTGAGACCGAGCTCGTTCAGGTACTGGGTGAGTTCTTCCGCCATGCGCTTGGTCAGCGTCGTCACCAGGACGCGCTCACCACGGTCAATGGCCTCGCGGGCCTCGGCCACCAGGTCGTCGATCTGATTCGCCGAAGGCCGCAGTTCGATCCTCGGATCGAGCAGTCCGGTCGGCCGGATGATCTGCTCCACCACGACCCCGCCGGTTCGTTCCAGCTCGAACGGCCCCGGGGTCGCCGACACGTAGATTCGCTGGCCGCAACGCTCCTCGAACTCGTCGAAGCGCAGCGGCCGGTTGTCCAGCGCGCTCGGCAGCCGGAAGCCGAACTCCACGAGGGTTTCCTTGCGCGCCCGATCGCCGCGGTACATGCCGCCGACCTGCGGAATCGTCTGGTGGCTCTCGTCGACAACGAGCAGGAAGTCCTCGGGCAGGTAATCGAGGAAGGTCGGCGGCGCTTCGCCCGGCGCCCGTCCGGAGAGGTGGCGGGAGTAGTTCTCGATCCCGGCGCAGGAGCCCAGTTCGCGGAGCATCTCCAGGTCGTAGCGGGTTCTCTGCTCCAGCCGCTGCATCTCGAGCAGACGGTTCTCCCGCTCGAGGGCCGCCAGGTGCTCGCCGAGTTCCTCCCGAATCGACGCTATCGCGCGCCGCATCCGCTCCTCTGGCGTCACGTAGTGATTGCGCGGGAAGACCGGGATTCGGTCCACCTCCTCGAGGACCCGGCCGCTGATCACGTCGAAGCGGCAGACCCGGTCGACCTCGTCGCCGAAGTACTCGACCCGGATGCCGCGGTCGTCGTAGGCGGGGAGAATCTCGAGCACATCGCCGCGCACCCGGAAGCTGCCGTGGAAGAGATCGAGGCGGGTGCGCTCGTACTGCATCTCGGCCAGGCTCCGCTGGGCCCGTTCGAGCGGCAGTTCGACCCCGCGCTCGAAGAACTGGAGCATCGAAAAGAAGACGTCCGGCGCGCCAAGACCGTAGATGCAGGAGACGGAAGCCACGATCAGAACGTCGCGGCGCTCGAACAGGGAGATCGTGGCCCGTAACCGCAGGCGGTCGATCTCGTCGTTGATACTCGTCTCCTTCTCGATGTAGGTGTCGGACTGAGGAACGTAGGCCTCGGGCTGGTAGTAGTCGTAGTAGGAGACGAAGTACTCCACCGCGTTGTGCGGGAAGAAGCTCCTGAACTCCTGGTAGAGCTGGGCCGCCAGCGTCTTGTTGTGAGAGAGGACGAGCGTCGGCCGGTTCACGGCCTCGATCACCTTGGCCACGGTGTAGGTCTTGCCCGAACCGGTCACTCCGAGCAGAACCTGTTCGGGGAGGCCGGTCCGGACTCCGTCCGCGAGTTCACCGATCGCCGCCGGCTGATCGCCCTGCGGGCTGAAGGGAGACACGAGTTCGAAACGTCCGGTACTCCCGGCGTCGGAGGGGAACTCGGCCCGGGAATCGACGGCCCGCCGCAAGTCAGCCTCCCGGGTCGGACGCCGCGATGTTCTCAAGGCGCTCCGTCAGCCGGCGCAGGTCGTCCTGATCGAAGAGGCCCCGCTCGAGCCTCCGGAGCGCGTCGGTGAGCGCCAGTTGCAGGCGGCGATTGTCTGCCGGCGTGGCCGCTCCGCTCCGGTAGTGCTCGAGCACGGAATCAAACGCCCGCTCCAGACGTTGACGTTCGGCGTGCTGCACGTCCTCCGGCAGCTCGGTCACGATCCGTTCCCGGCTGAAGTCCAGGACGTATTCGAGCAGTTCGTCAGCCTGGGTGACCAAAACGCCGAGGCCGACCAGCAACAGCACGACGATCAGGCCGCAGCCCACAAGCCCTCCGACCAGGCAGCCGCGACGCTTCCGATCCGGGTCCGCCGGCTGAGCCGCCGTCGGCTCGGGGAAGGGTTCCGGCAGCGGCGGCAGGTCGGACGCCTGGTCGGCTTCGGGAGTCATGGAACGCGCCTTATGATATTCGCGAGATGAACGCGGTGCGGAAAGCCCCGGACGCGGTGCGAGGCTGGTGCGTCAGGCACTGGCGCTGGCTGGCGCCGGTCGCCGTCACCCCGATCGCGGGCGTGCTCCTGGGCGTCGGCGTTGCCGCGGTGATCGATCTGCCGCAGGTCGAGACCGTGGCCGAACTGACGCCCAGCCAGATCACCCGGCTGAGCGACCGCCACGGAGAGCCGTTCAGGAGCTACTCCGTCGAGAAGCGCATCCTGCTCGCCGAGGGCGAGGTGCCGGAACCGTTCGCGCGTGTCCTGCTCGCCGCCGAGGACCGGAGCTTCTACACCCACGCCGGCTTCGACATCATCGGCGTCTTTCGCGCGGTCCTGCAGAACTGGCGGCGCGGGGAGCGTTTCTCGGGCGCCTCCACGATCACCATGCAGGTGGCGCGGATGCTCTTCCTGGACCGGGCCAAGGTCTGGCGTCGGAAGATCCGGGAGACCCTGCTGGCGGTCGAACTCGAGAAGCGTCTCAGCAAGCAGCAGATCCTCACTCTCTACTGCAACCTCACCTACTTCGGCCACGGCAACTACGGCGTCGAATCCGCGTCCCTCTACTACTTCGGCAAGCCGTCCGCCGAACTGACCTACAGCGAGGCGGCGACCCTGGTGGCGATCGTGCCGAGTCCGAGCGTGTGGACGCCCTACCTTCGGCCGGAGATCGTGCGCACACGACGCGACGCCATCCTGCGGATGCTCGGCGAACGCGGCGTGATGACGCGGAACGAGGCCGTCGAGGCGGCAGCGACATCGCTCAACGTCGTCACGCAGCGAGAGCCGAAGCCGGTCGCGCCCTACTTCGCGGAGAAGGTCCGCCTCGACCTGTACCGCTCGTACGGGCAGAAGGGGTTGTACGAGCGCGGCCTGCAGGTGCAGACGACTCTCGACCAGAGAATGCAGAGCGCTGCGGGGCAGGCGCTGCGCGGAGGGTTGGTGAGGATCGACCGTCTGCGTGGCTACCGTGGAGCGGTCGCCCGGGTGAACGAGGACGATCTGACCGCTCCGGACCTGGCCGAGTCATTCGGCGGCGTCCTGGCCAGGTGGGTCGGCTTCGAGCCCGAGGTGGGCGTTTGGGCGCCGGGTGTCGTTCTCCAGCGCGGGCGGGAGAACGCGGAGATTCGGATCGCGGATCACCGTTTCATGCTGGAGGCCTCGGGCTACGAGTGGACGCGCAGGGATTCTCCGCCGCTGCGGAGGGGCGATGTCGCGTGGTTCGAGTTGCGGTCTGTCAGCGATGATGCCGCTACGGATGGCGACGAGGGCACGGACCAGGCGCGCTTCGAGCTGGAGCTCGTCCAGGAACCGCGGATCGAGGGCGCGGTCCTGCTGCTCGAGTCGGCGACCGGTGCCGTGCGTGCGATGGTCGGAGGCTGGGACTACGATCGCAGCGAGTTCAACCGCGCCTTTCAGGCCCGGCGCCAGGTCGGCTCCCTGTTCAAGCCGCTCGTGTTCGGCGCCGCCTTCGAGCACGGCTTCACCCCCGCCGACACCCTGTTCGACGCGCCCGCCGCGTTCCTGGGCGCCGACAACCAGCTCAACTACAGTCCCCGGAACTTCTACCGGCAGTATCTGGGCATCGTGACTTTGCGGCGGGCCCTGGAAAGGTCGATCAACGTCACGTCGGTCAAGCTCCACGACATCGTCGGTGCGGAACGGGTCGTCGACTTCGCCCACCGCACGGGCATCCGCTCGCCGCTCCTTCCCTATCCGAGCCTCGCCCTGGGCGCGGCCGACCTGACCGTGCTCGAGGTGGCGACCTCCTACGCGACGATCGCCAACCTGGGTGTCCACGTGGAGCCCTACTTCGTCGAGCGCGTCACGACCCGCGACGGCCGCGAACTCGATGCTCACGTGCCACAGGCATCGACCGTCGTCACGCCCGAGGTCGCCTTCCTGCTCACCCACGTCCTCTCGGGTGTGGTCCAGCGCGGCACAGCCCAGTCTGCGCGGGCTCTCGGCCTCGCGGCCGTCGCCGGGAAGACCGGTACGACAGACGGGTTCACAGACGCCTGGTTCGCGGGCTTCACACCCCGGTACACCCTGGTCGTCTGGGTCGGCTACGACCAGCAGCAGCGAATCGGAAGGAACATGACCGGCGCCGTGGCGGCTCTGCCGATCTGGAACGAGGTGCTCCGCCTGGGTATCGAGGACGGCTGGCTGGACCCCACTCTGACCTTCACCAGGCCCAACCAGGTGCGGCTGCGGCAGGTCGAGTACCACTCCGGCCTCCTGCCGGCGCGGCGCCGGTCCGGCCAGCGCGTCATCGAAGAGGCCTTCATCGTAGGCACCGAGCCGGTCCTTTCGTTCGACCCCGAGACTCGCGCGGTTTACGACCTGCCGTGGTACCAGCAACGCGCACTGTACGGCGAGCCGAAGGCGGGAGAGAACATGCCGGAAGACCTCTTCGACTGGACGCCGATCATGCGCGGCTGGCAGAAAGGCGACAGAGCCGAGGGACTCTAGGAGCCTGCGCCGCAGAACGCGGCGAAGCAAGTGCTGCGACGCAGGGTGCTAGTGAGGTGGGGGCTGGGGCCAAACATGGAGCCTGCGACAGATTTGGCGGCGCTAGCGTTCCGGCCGCAGGCCGATCAGGGCGTAGTCGCGGTAGCCGAACAGGAAGTCGTCGAGCTCGTCGCGGAGCCGATTCAGCCGGTCGGCCAGCTCCCGGCTCTGCCCGTCCAACCCGTCGACCTGGATCTCCGGCAACCGCTCCTCCTCGGGATACGGCCGAAGGTCGAGTCGCTCGATACCGGTGAAGCCCGCCTGTTCGTAGCACGCGGACAGCGCCTCCGGATGAACCGGTCTCTCGTGTGTCGGATCAAGCCAGAAGCTGCGGGCCGTCACCGCGACGGAGAGCGGATTCGGCGTCTCCAGCACCAGAATCCCTCCCGGCCGCAGGGCCGCGAAGGCGAGGCGGACCAGACGCTCGATGTTCTCCGGAGCGAGATGCTCGATGACGTGGAAGGAGACGACGCCGCCCAGAGATGCCCGCTCGGTCTGGACCAGCGCGGTCAGCGCGTCGTTCTCGTCGACGTCAAGACCCTGCTCACGGCAGTGCCGCACCATCGCCGAGGAGGGATCGACGCCGCGGCACTCCACGCCCTCGGCTTCCAGCAGCGCCAGGGCTTCACCCCGGCCGCAGCCGAGGTCCAGGACCGGCGCCGCCCGACGGAGCCGCGGCAAGTAGACGCGGAGGCGGTCGCGGATGTCCTCTTCCCTGCCTCGGAACCTGTGCTCGAAGTCGATGTAGGAGACGTCCGCGTCGGCCTCTCGGAGTTCCTTGTGCCCCTCCGGGCTCTGGGCGAGGGCCGACCGCAACAACCCGGCCAGTTCGTCCGCTTCCCTCCGGTAACGGTCCAGCTTGCGGTCGACCCGGCCGAACAGGGCGTCGTCGTGGCGCATGACCTCGTCGAGCCCTTCGCGGAGGAAGTTCTCCAGGTGCCGCGTCCGGTGGTCCAAGTCGCCGATACGCTGCTCGAACAGTCGCTCCACGCGTTCCTGGTGGTCCCTCCACGCCTGGAGGTGGTGCTCGAAGACATCGAGCAGAATCAGGTTGAAAACCCGCTGCCGCTCCCAGAGATCGTTCTGGGGCAGCGAAACGAAGGGGCGCAGAAGCCGCTTGAAGGCGACGAGCAGACGGCCGGCGACACCGCGATGGCTGCGAATCGGAAACGGAATGTCCCGCTCCCAGAGATGGCGCCAGTCGCCGAGATCACGCGTGGGCTGTTCTCCCAGGAAGTCGGCGACTTCCGGTGAGGCTCCCGCGCCGGAGCTTTCGCTATCGGCCCTAGGTTTCAGGCACTACCTCGATGGCGACTTCGGCGATGACCTCCGTGTGGAGGTCGACCCGCACCAGGTGCTCGCCCACCGTCTTGATGCCGCCGGTGAGATCGATCATCCGGCGATCCACCTGCACACCGGCGGCGGCGAGCGCCTCGGTCACCTCCGTGGGGGTCACGGAGCCGTACAGCGTCCCCGTCTCGCTGGCTCGCTTGGGGATCGTCAGCTTGACCGCCGCGAGCTCCGCCGCGACCTCGGCGGCCGCCGAACGCTCCGCTTCGTGGCGAGCGTCGAACTTCTTCCTCTGCGATTCGAACCAGAGCTTGTTCGACTCGGTGGAAGGCGCCGCCAGCTCCCGCGGATAGAGGTAGTTGCGGGCGTACCCGGGCTTCACGTCGACCACCTGGCCGCGCGTGCCCAGTCCTCTCATGTCCTGTAGCAGGATGACTTCCATTGCCTCGTTCCTCGCCGCCTCGGTCGCCGCCGATGCCTGCGGTCAGTCCGTTGTGTAGGGGATCAGGGCCAGGAAACGGGCCCGTCGCAGCGCGCGGGCGAGCATCCGCTGGTGCCGCGCGGAGTTGCCCGAGATCCTGCGCGGCAGGATCTTGGCCCGTTCCGGCACGAAGGAGCGCAGCGTGGCGACATCCTTGTAGTCGATGTACTCGATCCCGTCGGCGGTGAACTTGCACACCTTGCGGCGGCGGAAGAAGGTTCTGCGCTTCGGCATTTCTAGACGCCTCCAGCCGCCTGGCTCGGGATATTGGCCATGGTCGTCTGCTGGACCGGCTCCTTGCCCTTGCTGGCGGCGCGTTTCAGGTCGAGGTCGGTCCGCACCACCAGGTGGCGCAGGACCTGCTCGTTCTGGAGCATCCGCTGTCCGATCTCGGCGAGGCCGTTGTCGCCTCCGTCGGACTCCAGGTAGTAGATGTGGTAACGGCCTTCGGTGAACTTCCTGATCGGATAGGCGAGCCGCCGCTTGCCCCAGGATTCCTCCTGGGTGATCCGCAGCTTGCCGTCAGCCACCAGCAGCTTGCCGAAGGCATCGCTCAACTCCACGGCCTCCTCATCCGAGAGACGTGGATCGGCGATGAAGACGAGTTCGTATGTCCGTGTCAATCGTTCATCCTCTTGATGTGGGCGCCGGATCGCCCGACGACGGGCGTTCCGGCCGCGACGCTGGCGGCGCGTTCCCGCGCCGCCAGGGTGCGCCGGTCTGCGGACCGGAACGAGTCGGCGGCGGAATCTATCACGGTCGATCGCCGGCCCTCCGCTACAGCACCAGCAGCGGCGCGATGACCAGCGACACGACCGACATCAGCTTGATCAAGATGTTCAGGCTGGGCCCGGCCGTGTCCTTGAACGGGTCCCCCACCGTGTCGCCGACGACGGCCGCTTTGTGGGCGTCGGAACCCTTGCCCCCGTGCGCCCCCGCTTCGATGAACTTCTTCGCGTTGTCCCAAGCGCCCCCGGCGTTCGCCATGAAGATGGCGAGCAGAACGCCACCGGCGGTCACGCCGGCGAGGACCCCGGCCAGAGCCTCGACGTCCCAGAAACCGACGGACACCGGAACCAGGACGGCAAGCAGGCCCGGCGCCACCATCTGGCGCAGGGCGGCCGCGGTGGAGATGTCGACGCAGCGCGCGTACTCGGCCTTCGCCTCGCCTTCCATCAGGCCCGGAATCGTGCGGAACTGACGGCGGACCTCCTCGATCATCTCGAAGGCCGCCTTGCCGACCGCCTTCATCGCCATCGAGGAGAACAGGAACGGCAGCATGGCGCCGATGAACAGCCCGCACATGACCCGCGGGTTGACCAGGTCCATGCTCTCCAGGCCGACCGTCGTGCGGAAGGCCGCGAACAGCACTAGGGCGGTAAGCGCCGCCGACCCGATCGCGAAGCCCTTGCCGATCGCCGCCGTCGTGTTCCCGACGGCGTCCAGCTTGTCGGTGCGGGCGCGCACGTCCGGACCAAGAGCGCTCATCTCGGCGATGCCGCCGGCGTTATCGGCGACCGGTCCGTAGGCGTCGACGGCGAGCTGGATGCCCGTCGTCGAGAGCATGCCGAGGGCCGCGATCGCGATGCCGTACAGGCCAGCCTGGCTGTGGGCCACGAGGACGGCGGCGGTCAGGACGACGATCGGCAGCGCGGTGGACTGCATGCCGACGGCCAGGCCGCCGATGATGTTCGTGGCGCTTCCGGTCTGGCTGTCCTTGGCGATGCTCTGCGCCGGCGCCTTGGACTCGGCCGTGTAGTACTGCGTGATCAGCCCGATCAGCAGTCCGGCGGCGAGGCCCGCGACCGTGGCCAGGAACACGCCCATGAAGCCGAATTCCTTCCCCTCGACGACGTACCTGCTGTCGCCCAGGAGGTACTGCGCCGTGAAGTAGGTGACGACCAGCATCACGCCGGCCGCAGCGAAAGTGCCGAGATCCAGGGCATGCTGCGGGTTGCCGCCCTCCTTCGTGCGGACCAGCAGCGTGGAGGCCAGGGAGACCAGGATGCCGAGGCCGGCGAGCAGCATCGGCAGCAGGATGAGGTTCGGCGTGAACGCCTCCCCGGCCAGGGTGGTCGTGCTGATGCCGAGCACGAGCGTTCCGACGATGGCCCCCACGTAGGACTCGAACAGGTCGGCCCCCATGCCGGCGACGTCGCCCACGTTGTCGCCGACGTTGTCGGCGATCACCGCCGGATTGCGTGGATCGTCCTCGGGAATCCCGGCCTCGACCTTACCCACCAGGTCGGCGCCCACGTCGGCGGCTTTGGTGTAGATGCCGCCGCCGACCCGGGCGAACAGGGCGATCGATGAGGCGCCGAACGAGAAGCCGGTCAGCACGGTCACCACCTGGCCCAGCGAGTCGTTGTCGCCGCTGCCGAACATCGCGGCGTAGAGCAGGTACAGCAGGGACAGGCCGAGGATGCCGAGCCCCACGACCGCGAAACCCATCACCGCGCCGCCCGAGAAGGCGACGGCCAGGGCCCGGTTCAGGCTCGTGCGGGCGGCTGCCGCGGTGCGCACGTTGGCCGATGTCGCCACGCGCATGCCGAAGAAGCCGGCCAGCCCCGAGCAGAGGGCGCCGCCGAGAACGGACAGCCCGATCAAGGGGGAGCTGCCGGCGCGGTCCCAGTTGGCGAGCGCCAGCAGGGCCGCCGCCAGGACGACGAAGATGGCGAGGATGCGGTACTCGCGGCCGAGGAACGCCATTGCCCCGTCCCGAATGTGGCCGGCGATCTCCGGCATCGCGCCGTCGCCGGCGTCCTGTCTGTTGATCCACCTGCTCCGCAGCAAGGCGTAGAACAAAGCCGCCGCGCCGCAGGCGGGCAGAAGGTAGTACATCGTGTCCACTATCCGTTTCCTCTCATCCGTTGTACTCGTTCATCGTGACTTCGACGCCTCGGTCAACCCAGCTCAGGACGCAGTCGGCGGCCCGCCGCACCATTCGTTCCGCCGTTTCGATCTCGCCCGCCGCGAAGGGGGCGAGCACGAAATCCGGCAGGTCTTCCCCGCGGCCGGCCGCGGCCGCCGCCGCTTCGTCCGGCGCGATGCCAAGACGCAACCGCGGCACCGCCGTCGTGCGCAGGTTCTCGATGACCGACTCCATGCCGCGATGCCCGCCGGGACTCCCCTTGCCACGAAGCCGGAGCCGCCCCAGGGGCAAGTGGACTTCGTCGTAGACGACCAGGATGTTCCGGGGAGCATAGCCATTCCGTTCGGAGAGACAGCGCGCGCTGTAGCCGCTTCGATTCATGTAGGTCTGCGGCATCGCCAGGTCGATTCGGTCGTTGGAGGCCCAGACCGCCCCGCACACGTTCAGTCGAGGTCGAACGCCCAGACGCCGAGACAACTCGTCGACGACCCGGAAGCCGAGGTTGTGACGCGTGTCGGCGTAACGCCCGCCCGGATTTCCGAGCCCCAGAACCAGACGCGCCTCCTCGCTACGTGTCTCCATTTTCGGATTCGTCCTCGTCGCCGACCCGTTCGGGTTCGTCGGTGAGGGCCTCGAGCAGCTCGCCTTCCTCCGGCTCCTCGACCTCCTCCTCGACCACCCGGGCGGCGGCGACCGACACGATCACCTTGCTCTCTTCCTCGCTGAGGATCACGGCGTCCGGAAGGACCAGTTCCCCGGCCTCCACATGCTGGCCGATGTGCAGGGGCGAGACATCGAGCTCGATCGAGACGGGAATGTCGCCGGGCAGGCAGACGACGCCGACTTCCCGAGTGATGAACTCGAGCAGCCCGCCCTCGTTCCGCACACCCTCGGGCGTCCCCACGACTTCGATCGGCACCGAAACCTGGACTTCCTGATCCATCTTCACTCGCTGGAAGTCGATGTGGACCAGCGCGCCCGTCAGTGGATTCCACTGCAAGTCGCGGATCATCGTGTGGCGCGTCCGCTCGGTGCCCTCGAGTTGGAGCAGGAAGACGGCGTTCTCGCCCCCCTCCCGAATCAGGCCCTGCACCATCTTGCCGTCGACGCGGATCGCGGCCGAATCGGCGCTGCCGCCATAGACCACGGCGGGAATCTCACCGGCCGCCCGGAGGCGGCGGTTCGCGTTCTTGCCGGTCTGCTCGCGCAGCCGGACGGTAACGGTGGGTTCGCTCACTTCGAACTCCTCAGGTGACGTAAGGCTCAGACGAAGAGCGATGTCACGGAGCTGTTGTCGTGGATTCTTCGGATGGCTTCCCCGAGCAGGGCGGCGACGCTATGGGGGCGCAGCCTCGTGCTGCGGGCCAGCTTCTCTTCGAGCGGTGTGGTGTTCGTCACCAGGACGCCCTCGAGGCTGGACTTCTCGATCCTCTCGATGGCCGAGGCGGAGAGTACACCGTGGATGCCGGCGGCGAAGATTCTCCGGGCGCCCTGCGCCGCCAGGGATTCGACGGAGTTGATCAGCGTGCCGGCGGTATCGATGATGTCGTCGAGGATCAGCACGTCGCGCCCCTCGACATCGCCGATCACGTTCATCACCTCCGCCTGGTTCGCGGCCACCCGACGCTTGTCGATAATCGCGAGTTCGGTTTGCAGCCGCTTGGCGATCGCCCGCGCCCGGGCCACCCCGCCGGCGTCCGGGGCGACGATCATCAGATCCTCGATGCCGAGCGCGCGGATGGCGTCAAGGAGCACGGGCGCCGCGAACAGGTGGTCGACCGGAATGTCGAAGTAGCCCGAGATCTGCTGCGCGTGGACGTCCATCGTCAGCAGGCGGTCGGCCCCGGCGGCAGTCATCACGTCAGCCACGAGCTTGGCCGTGATCGGCACGCGGGGCTTGTCCTTCTTGTCCTGACGGGCGTAGCCGTAGTAGGGCAACACCGCCGTCACCCGCGCCGCCGAAGCCCGCTTCACCGCATCGAGCATGATCAACAGCTCGACGAAATTGTCGTTGACCGGCGTACAGGTCGGCTGCACGATGAAGACGTCGGCGCCGCGCACGTTCTCCTGGATCTGGCAGAAGATCTCGCCGTCCGCGAAGTTGTAGGCCGTGACCTGACCCGGCACCATGCCGAGGTAGTTGCAGATCTCGTTGGTCAGCGCGGGATGCGCCCGTCCGCCGAAGACCTTGAGTTCGGTGTACATGGTGCGTTCGACGTTGTTGGGATGGAGGGTCACTTGAGCGACCCGCCAGCGATCGTTTCCGGGAAGTCCGGACGCCGGTGCGCGCCGGGACCATCCGCGTGCACGGAGACTCTCGACACGGGCGACCTCGGAATCAGTTCGAATTCAGGGGGAGTTGGCTGCGGCGCACTCGTGGTTGGGGCGGGAGGATTCGAACCCCCGAATGCGAGATCCAAAGTCTCGTGCCTTACCACTTGGCGACGCCCCAGACGGGACGGCCCATCTTACAGAAAGTGACGACTACATGAAGAGCCCGCGAACTTCCCGAGGCAGCGTTCGCGTCCGGAACACACGCACGCCCGTTCCGGCCAGTGCGGCCTGGATGCCGGGCGCCTCGCCGACCGCGAACACGGCGCCGCCGCTGCCCGAAACCTGGGGACCGCCGCCACCGCCCGTGCTCCCGGCCCGCCCGAGCGCCAGGAGGAGGCCGTCCACCTCGGGGTGGAGCCGGCGAACCACCGGCTCCAGGTCGTTGCCGAGAACCCAGGCGGCGGCGTCGCCACGGCGTGAGGGAGGAGGCAACAGGGTGGACAGTCCCTCCTCTCCCCTGCTGCCTGCCGCCATCGCACCCTTCCAATCGCCGTAGACCTCGGCGGTCGACACCTCGACCGCCGGCACGACGACCAGCACAGTCGCTGAGGGCATGTCGTCCAGCGATTCGACCCGCTCACCACGGCCGGTCGCGAACGCCGTGCCCCCCTCCAGAAAGAACGGGACATCCGAGCCGACCGCCGCTCCGGCCCCGTGCAACTGCCGGGCGTCGAGTGGTTCTCCCCAGAGCGACTGGAGGCCGAGCAGCGCCGCCGCCGCGTCGCTGCTGCCCCCGCCCAGACCGCTGCCCGCGGGAATTCGCTTCTCCAGTCTGAAACGGACGCCGCCCGCTGGCTCGCCGAGGACGCCGAAGAAGGCGCGCGCCGCCTTGAGCACCAGGTTCGAGTCGTCGGCCGGAGCGCCGCCGCCCGGGACCTCGATCCGCAGTGGACTCGCCGGGTCGGCGCGATGGATGACCAGGCGGTCGCAGAGGTCGATGGTCTGCAGGACGGTCGAGATCTCGTGGAAACCGTCGGGCCGGCGGCCGTGAACGCGGAGACTCAGGTTCACCTTGGCCGGGCATGCAAGGCTGAGTTCGGCGGGCATCAGGCATCCGAGCCGCAGAGGCCGGGCCGGTATCCGGCGGGAACCTCGGGAGCTGGAAGCAGTCCGGCGAGTTCCGTTGCGGGCCGCCGCTGGCGCCAGCGGAGTTCGAGACCCGTGTCGGACTCCACGAGTCGCGCCACTTTTTCCACTCCTTCCACCCCTCCGCTCCAGGAGGCCCTTGCGCGATCGCCATGCCACAACGTCCAGCGACTTGGGCCTGCCAGGGTCGCTTCGGTCGTCCAGCGCCGGCCACGGCTGTCCTCGAAGTCGATCTCCACGCTTTGGCCCGACTGTCCGGTGACCGCGGTCTCCGCCCATCCGCGGGGATCGGCCGGCGGCGACGGCAACCGCCGCATCAACAGGGCGGCGACGGCGCGGGCCGGAACCGGACCCAGCGAGAGGGCCGGGACCTCGAGGTCGCCCGCATACCGGCAGAACGTGCGCTCGCGCACCCACAGCACGAGGGCGTCTCCTTTCCTCACGTTGAGGTCCCACCATCGTCGTCCCAGGCGGTCGGAGGCCGAGACGTGAAAACGCTCCGGGTCCTCGAAACGCAGGACGAGACGCAGCGTGCCGTTTCCTTCCGGTCCGTCGTAGTGCATGCGGACGATGCGCTGGGTCCGCCATTCCGTCTCGGGAATCTCCCACGGCGCGGTGGCCGGAACCGGACGGCCAGCGGCAACCCCCGCTTCGCGACCAGGTCCGGTGCTGGCGCAGCCGCCAAGCCACGCCAGGCTGAGCAGAAACAGCGGGAACGACCGCCGCATGAAGATTGGCTGCAGCCGGTTAGCGCCGGGAGAGTTCACTCAGCTTGCGGCGCAGCGATTCGACGTTCTCCTCGTCGTTGATCGCCAACGCCTGCTCGTAGGCCTCCCGGGCCCGCTGCGGTTCGCCCAGCGCGACATAGACGTCCCCGAGATGCTCGAGGATCGTTGAGTCCCGGGGCACGAGCTGGTTCGCCCGTTCCAGGTGACGCCGGGCCTGCTCGAACTCGCCGAGACGGAACAGGGCCCAGCCCAGGGAGTCGACGAAGGCGCCGTTGTTCGGGTCGAGATCGACCGCGCGTCGAATGAGCTCCAGCGCCTGCTCGAGGTTCTCGCCGTTGTCCGCCCACATGTAGCCGAGGTAGTTCAAGGCGTGACTGTTCTCGGGCTGGAGCGTCAGGACCGCCCGGAACTGATCCGCCGCCTCGTCGTAGCGCCGGCTGCGTTCGTAGGCCTCCCCGAGCTGGAACCGCAGTGCCGCGCGGAGGGCGTCCTTGTCCATGTCCAGTTCCGTCGCGGCGCCGGCGTCGATTCGCGCCAGCGCCCGCAGGAGGAAGGGGATGGCTTCGCCGAACCGTCCCTGCTCGCGGCAGGACTCGGCGACGAGCATGAGACGCCGGACATCTCCGTTCGAGGCCAGGTCCTCGTAGACCCTCAGGGCGAGCTTGTCCGCACCCAGGTTGAAGTAGAGCCTCGCCTTCTTCTGAAGCGCCGGGAACTCCGGCTCGCCGTCGTCGCCCGCCACAAGAAGCCGCTCATTGGCCACGACGCCCCGGCGCAGCGTGGCCATGGCCCTGCGCTTTCTGCCGGCTTCCGCCAGCAGTTCGGCCTGACTGAGAACCAGTTCCGCGGACTCTCCGGCCCGCTCCTCCTCGGCTTCCAGGACCTCCAGCGCGCGGTCGATCTCTCCCAACTGGCGCAAGGCCTCGACCACGAGACTGAGACCGAGATCTCCCGCCTGCCCGCCCTCGACGGTGCTCCGGTCGGCCCGGTCGACCATCGTCTGGCCGATGTCCCTGATCCGGCGCCACTCCCCTTCGCGCATCAGCAGGCGCACGAGTTCCCGCACGATGCGCGGATCGTCCTGCGACTCCCGTCTGAGGTCTTCGAGCAGCTCGATCGCCTCCGACGTCCGTTCCGATTCGGCCAGGATCGTCGCCTCCAGGAGGCGAGCGCGAGGGTTCGCCCGGGCCGCGCGAGGCAGCTCACGCAGGCGTCCAAGCGCCTCAGCGAGATCGTCCGCCCTTTGCTGGGGGGTCCGTCCGCGGGCGACCCCGCGGCGAAAGTACTCTTCGGCCAGGGCGCCACGCACCGGGATACTCTCCGGCTGCTCGGCGACGGCGCCCTCAAGCAGTTCGATCGCTTCGCTGTGGTTGCCCCGCTGGCTCTCCCGATGAGCCAGTTCCATTCTGGCTTCGAGGGAGAGACCGTCGAGTCGAAGCATCTCGTTCCGGACCGCCTCGGCCCGGTCGTCCTCGCCCGCGCGCCGGAACGCATCGACCAGCATGCCCTGCAGTTGCCGGTGGCCGTTGTGGTAGCTGACGAGTTCCTCGAGTACCGAAGCGGCCTCGTCGTATTCTTCCAGGCTCTCTCGAATCCGGTAGAGGAGCATCATGCCGTCGATGTCGCTCGGGGCGAGGCGACGGAGACGCTCCAGTGCCTCGAGCGCCTGATCGAGCGCCTCGCCGTACCGGCCGCCATTGCCTCTGGGCAGGCTGACGAGAGCGCCAGCGTGGGCGCGTAGCACATCCACGTCGTCCGGCGCGAGACGGTAGGCGACCCGCGTGTGTTCGGCCGCCTCGTCGAAACGACGCAGCTTCTGGGCCAGGAATTCCGCCAGGCCAATCCGGAGGAAGGGAGCGTCCGGATCCGCGGCCACCGCCCGTTCGAAGAGATCGAGCGCCTCCTCCTCCCGGTCCGGTTCGGCAGCCAGCAGCCGCGCCGCGGTGAACAGGAACGGTCCGCTCCCGGAAAGCGTGGCGGAGGCTTCCTGCGCCCGAGTCGACTGCGCTCCGAGGCAAAGCACCGCGATCGCGGCTACTGGCGCGACGAGGCCCAACGCGCGGCCCGGGAGGGACCGGAAGCCTGTTTCCTCACGGTGCATGGGACGGCCAAGGGTAGCACTCTCCCGTGACCACTTCGGCCGCTTCAGCTCTTTACCGGGACCGCCGCCCGGGTTAGACTCGGGAGTCCACATCGGACCGTGGCCGGTCGTGACGGCGGGCCGATTCAGGGAGGAGGCGTCGAGATGATCAAGGCGGACATCGTGAACCGTGTCGCGGAGAATTCCGATCTTCCCCGGGTCAAGGCGGCCCGCGCCGTCGACACGATCCTCGGCGCGATGAAGGACGCACTCGGCGACGGCAAGCGGATCGAGTTGCGCGGTTTCGGCGTCTTCCAGGTGCGCGATCGCAAGCGCGGCGTGGGCCGCAATCCGAAGACCGGCGTCGAGGTAACGATCTCCCCCGGCAAGACGGTTCGCTTCAAGCTCGGCAAGGAACTGAAGAACCTCTAGCTAGAAGTCCAGGACGAAGGTGACCGGTCCATCGTTGACCAGGTCCACACGCATTCGCTCTCCGAAACGGCCGCTCTCCACCTGCACGCCGGCCGCCTCCAGCCGGAGGCGCAGCGTCTCGAGCAGAGGCTCGGCCACTTCCGGCAACGCCGCCCGGTCGAACGACGGCCGCCTCCCCTTGCGCGTCGAGGCGGCCAGTGTGAACTGCGACACGAGAAGCACCGCTCCGCCTGACTGGCGCACGTCGAGGTTCATCCGCGCCTGCTCGTCGTCGAAGAACCGGAGTCCGACCAGTTTGGCAGCGGCCGCCTCCACCTGATCCTGTCCGTCGCCGGTTTCCACGCCGGCAAGGACCACCATGCCCGGACCGATCTTCCCCACCGTCCGGCCGTCGACCGAAACCTCGGCTCGCGCCACTCGCTGAACGACCAGCCGCATGCCCGCACGATAGCTCTGAAAGCCTGCCGGGGTTACGATCGACGGCCAGGGCCAGGAAAGGCCCGGCCGTCGCGACGCGGCTTCCGGGCTTCGCTGCGGCCCGTGAACACGAGTTTCCCTGGCGGTCGGCGTCAGGCCGCCGCCTCAAGTCATTCTGAAAGGAAAAAGTACATGCTGAACAAGGTGATCCTCATCGGGAACCTGGGACGAGACCCGGAGATCCGCACCACCCAGTCCGGCCAGACGGTCGCGAACTTCAGCGTCGCCACGACGCGGCGCTGGCGGGACCGCGACGGCAACCGCCAGGAAGAGACGGAGTGGCACTACATCGTCTGCTGGGGCCGTCAGGCGGAAGTTGCCGGGCAGTACCTCACCAGGGGCCGCCTGGTCTCGGTCGAGGGGCGGCTGCAGACCCGCTCCTGGGACGATCAGCAGAGCGGCCAGAAGCGTTATCGGACGGAGATCATCTGCGACAACTTCCAGATGCTTGGCGGTCGGGCCGACGGCGGCGGACAGGGCTACGGCTCGCGCAACCGGCCCGACGCCGGCCAGCCGGCGCCGCAGGACCAGGGCTTCGACGCCGGTGAACAGGACGACGACATCCCGTTCTAGCGCTAGCTAGCGCTTTACGCCAAGCCTGCTCTGCAGGGTCTGGAGGAGGTTCAGGGCGGCCACCGGCGTCAACTGATCCACGTCGACCGTCTTCAGCGCCTCGATCACGGCCTCGTCTTCGCCGCCCCACAGCGCGAGCTGGTCCGCGCCGGGACTCGGCGGCGCTCCGGAAGCGCCGTCGACGACCCGGGGCCTGCCGGAGAAGCCGTACTGCTGGGACTCGATGTTCGAGAGCACGGCGGCAGCGCGCTCGACGACCTCCCGAGGCACACCGGCCAGACGCGCCACGTGCAGACCGTAGGACTTGTCGGCGCGGCCTTCCGCGACCCTGTGAAGGAACAGGATCTGGTCCTGCCACTCCTTCACCGCCATCCGCGAGTTCCTGACCCGCGCAAGCGTCGCCGGCAGGCCGGTGAGTTCGTGGTAATGGGTGGCGAAGAGCGCCAGCGAGCCGTTGTGCTCGTGCAGGCGTTCGATGATGGCCCACGCCAGGGAAAGACCGTCGTAGGTCGATGTGCCCCGGCCGACCTCGTCCAGGACGACCAGGCTGTCAGGCGTCGCGTGACGCAGGATGTTCGCGGTCTCGACCATCTCGACCATGAAGGTCGATTCGCCGCGAGCCAGGTCATCGCTGGCGCCGACACGGGTGAAGACCCGGTCGACCAGACCGATCTCGGCGCTCCCGGCGGGCACGAAGCACCCCGCGTGAGCCATCAACACGATCAGCGCGGTCTGCCTGAGATAGGTCGACTTGCCGCCCATGTTGGGACCGGTCAGCAGGATGATCTGCTCCCGGTCCCGATCAAGGCACACGTCGTTCGGTACGAAACCGGAAGCGCCGCGGATGGCCGCCGTCGATCGTTCGACCACGGGATGGCGGCCTTCGCGGATGTCGATCCTGCCGGCCGCGGCCAGCATCCGCGGTCGGACGTAGTCGTAGCGGCCCGCGGCCTCCGCCAGTGCGATCAGACAGTCGAGCCGGGCCAAGGCGGCTGCCAGGGCAAGCAGGCGCGGGGCTTCCCGGGCGGCCTCGGCCCGGAGCGACTCGAAGAGCTCCTGTTCCAGCGCAAGCTGGCCGCTCTCGGCGCCCAGGATCTGCTGTTCCAGCGTCTTCAGATCCTCCGTGACATAGCGTTCGGCGTTGGTCAGGGTCTGCCGACGCACGTAGCGGTCGGGAACCCGCTCCTGCTGGGTCTTGCGGACCTCCAGGTAGTAGCCGAAGACGCGGTTGTAGCCGACCTTCAGCGAAGGGATCCCCGTCGCCTCCCGCTCCCCGGCCTCGAGGGCCGCCATGTGCTCCTTGCCGTCCCGCGCCAGGGACCGGAGTCGGTCGAGTTCCGGATCGACGCCGGTTGCGATCACGCCACCGTCGCTCAGCGAGCCCGGTGCCTCCGCAAGTGTTGCATCGAACCTCGCTCGCAGCCCGGGCAGCGCGTCGGTCGTTGCCATGCGTGCGAGGAGGTCGGCATCCAGCCCCGCCACCGCCGCGAGTGTGGGAGGAGCGTCGCGCAGCGTGTCTCGGAGGGCCGCCGCCTCGCGCGGAGTGATCCGGCCCAGGACCAGCCTCGACGTCAGCCGCTCCAGATCGGCCATGCCCCTGAATCGGGAGCGAAGCGACTCCCGCAGCGAGATGTTCCGGAGCAGCACGTCGACCGCGTCGTGGCGCTCCTCCAGGGCGCCCGCTTCCCGGAGCGGCCGGCTCAGCCAGCGCCGCAGGGCGCGGGCGCCGGGCCCCGTGAGCGTGAGGTCGAGCACGTCGACGAGAGTCCGTCCGCCCTGGTGCTGGAGGTGCCGAAAGACCTCCAGGTTGCGCAGCGTCGTGTCATCCACCACCACGCAACGGTCGTCGTGCTGAACCTCGAGACCCGTTACGTGATCTATGTCCGATCTGGCGGCGCTACGTGCGTACTCCAGCACGAGGGCGGCCGCTGCAACCGCGGCCTCACCCTCGACCAGACCAAAGCCGCGCAGGTTGTCGACCTGGAACTGCCGGCGCAGGGCGCGCTCGGCGGAGGCTGAGCGCAGCGCGTCCGAGCTGTCGACCGCCGTATGCGGAACTCCGGCACGGTCGATCCAGGCCGGAAGCTGACCGGCTGGGTCGGCGCCACCCCTCTCGAAGTCCGCGCCGCACGTGAGAACCTCACGCGGCGCGAGCCGTTCGAGATCGTCCACCGCGAACGCAGCGTCCGGCCAGCGGCGCACGAAGAACTCGCCGGTCGAGACGTCCAGGAACGCACCGGCGCCCGCCCCGCCGTTGAAGCGGATCCCGGCAAGGTAGTTCGGCCGGTTCTGATCGAGCATCTCCAGGTCGCTGATCGTTCCCGGCGTCACGATCCGCGTGACCTCCCGGCGCACCAGCCCCCGGGCCTGCGCCGGATCCTCGACCTGATCGCACACGGCGACCTTGTAGCCCGCGTCGAGCAGCCTGGCGATGTAGGAGTCGACCGCGTGGTGGGGCACCCCGCACATCGGGGCCTCGCTGGCGGTTCCCTTCTGCCGCGCGGTGAGGGCGACATCGAGTACCGGTGCGGCGGTCGTGGCGTCCTCGAAGAACAGCTCGAAGAAGTCGCCCATCCGGTAGAGCAGAATCGCGTCCGGGTAGTCGGCCTTGACCGTCAGGTAGTGCCGGAGCATCGGCGTGAGGGTGGCGACGTCCCGGGCCGGCCCAGCCGATCGACCGGCGGGTGTCCGTGAATCCCCCGCGTTCTCTGCAGCGCTCCCGTCCACGGACGGCCGCCAGTATAGTGAGCGGCCATGGCTTCCGGGCCGCTGCTCGCGTTCGACACCGGTTCGGCCGTCGTCAGCGTGGCGCTCGCTCTTCCCGACCGGGTCGACACGCTCGCCACGCCTCAGGGCCGTTCGTCGCGCGAACTCATCGCGATGATCGACGAGTTACTGGCCCGCGCGGGTCTCGAAGCCGAGGACCTGGCAGGGATCGGGGCAGCCAGGGGACCGGGCAGCTTTACCGGCCTGCGGGTTGGACTGGCCACCGCGATCGGCCTGCACCAGGCCTCCGGAGTGCGCGCGGGCGCGGTCTCGACCTTCGAGGTCCTGGCCGGTCACTACGCCGAGCGCGCGGCAGCGCCGGAGCCAGTGGTGCTGGCGGTCGTCGATGCGCATCGGGACCGCTGGTTCGCACAGCGCGTGCTGCTGAGAGCGAACGGCACGCCCCAGGTCGACGGGCCGGCTGAGATCATGAGTCGGACCGATCTCAACCGGACCGCTATTCCTCTCGTCGGCCACGGCGCGGCCGCGCTTGAGGTTCCGGCCGGTGCGGTCGAAGCGAAGGAGCTTGCCCCGAGCATGCTGCACCTGATGCAAAGCGGTGACTTTCGCTGGGATCCCTCGACGCTCGTCGAACCTCTCTACCTGCGCCCGCCCGCGACGAGCCCGCCCAAGCTGGTACGCTCGAAGCAAGCTCCGCGGAAGGCCACCGAACGACCACGAAGGGAGGCGCGCACCGAATGAGCGATGACGCAGTCAAGGAAGAACTTCTGGCGCAGGAGGGCGAGTTCAAGAAGCTCTACGAAGAGCATCAGGCCTGTGAGAGTCAACTCGAAGAACTGGTCGGCCGCCCCGTCCTCTCGCCGACGGATCAGTCCGAGGCCAAGCGCATCAAGCTCCACAAGCTCGCTCTCAAGGACCGCATGGAGTCGATCATCCGGTCCCACGCCCTTCAAGCAGCCAGCTAGGAACCTGCGCCGCAGAACGCAAGCGAAGCAAGTCTGCGGCGCGGGGTGCTAGATGAGATTCGCCCGGGAGGCCTGGCCGTTCGTGCTGCCGTTCCTCGCCGCGGCGGCCGTCCTATGGCCCCTTGGCTGGCACGTAGCCGCGGGCACGATGGCCGTCCTCGGCGTCCTGGTCCTCCTCTTCTTCCGCGACCCCACGCGGAACTACGAGGGACCGCCCGACGTCGTCCTTTCTCCCGCCGAGGGAACGGTGATGGCCGTGGAGGTGATCACCGACAGCGCCCTCGGGGACGAAGCCTGGCGGCGCATCTCGATCTTCCTGTCCGTCTTCAACGTCCATACGCAGAAGACGCCGGTCGAGGGCGTGGTGATCGGCAGCATCGCGACGCCTGGGAAGAAGCTCCCCGCCTTCCGCAAGGAGGCGGGCGACGTGAACGAGAACCACCTCACCCTGCTGCGCCGGCCCCAGGGCGATCTCATCGCGGTGCGCCAGATCGCCGGTCTCGTGGCCCGACGCGTGGTTGCCCATGTCCAGGCCGGCCAGCGCGTGATCCAGGGCGAGCCCCTTGGCCTGATCAAGTTCGGCTCCCGCGTCGACGTGTTCGTGCCGCTGTCCTACGACCCCCTGGTTGAGAAGGGCCAGCGCGTGATCTCCGGCGAAACGCCGCTCGCCATGCCCACGGACCCGTCCACGCCGCCGCCGGAGGACCTTCCGGTCCGGCGACCCGCCGTCCGAACCGGAGACGAATCATGAACTGGAAGCCGCGCAAACCGAGACCGTTGCGGGCCGGGGCCTACGTGATCCCCAGCCTCTTCACGACCGCGAACATGCTGCTCGGCTTCTACGCTCTGCTGGCAGGTCTCGAGGGGCAGTTCCAGGCCGCCGTGCTGATGCTCTTCGCCGCGGCCTGCCTCGACACGCTGGACGGCCGGATAGCCCGCCTGACCGGAACCGCGAGCCCCTTCGGCCGGGAGTACGACTCGCTGGCCGACCTCGTCTCCTTCGGCCTGGCCCCGGCGTTGCTCTGCTACCTCTGGGGGCTCCACGAGCTCGGGCGCGTGGGCTTCGCGGCGCCGGCCGTCTACCTGCTCTGCAACGCCGCCCGCCTGGCCCGCTTCAACGTCAGCCGCCGCACGGCCGACCCCGCCTACTTCATCGGGCTGCCGGCGCCCGCCGCCGCGGGGGCGATCGGCTCGATTCTCTTCTTTGTCGACACGCGGGGCGACTCCTTTCTGTTCCAGATCGTCGTTCTGTCCGCGCTGGTCGTGGTCGGCCTGCTCGCTGTCTCCACCTTCCGCTACGTCAGCTTCAAGGAGATCGACTTCCGCCGCCGCCGGAGTTTCCGGGTAGTTCTCGTCATCGCCTCGATCGCCGTGCTGGCGCTGATCCATATCGGTGTCTTCTTCCTGGTCGGCGCGGCCAGCTACGCGCTCTCCGGACCGACCGCCTGGCTCGCTCGCCGCCTCAGGCGACGCCGCCGGGCGATCCGTCTTCGCGCTGCTACGCTCCGCGGCCGATGACGACCGCTCCGTCCGCCTCTCCAGAGCGCCACCGGCTGACCATCCTCGGATCAGGACCCGCGGGACTCACCGCGGCCCTGTACGCGGCACGCGCCGATCTCTCGCCGCTGGTTCTCGAGGGCGGCCAGCCGGGCGGGCAACTGACGATCACGACCGATGTCGAGAACTACCCGGGCTTCCCGAAGGGGATCATGGGGCCCGAGCTGATCGACCAGATGCGGGCTCAGGCCCGGCGCTTCGGAGCCGATACGCGCTTCGAGACGGGCCTGGCCGTGGACCTGAACGAGCGCCCGTTCCGGGTCCGGACGGACGGCGGGGAGTACTCCACCGACGCCCTGATCATCGCCACCGGCGCCTCTGCCCGCCAACTGGGGCTGGCATCGGAAGCGGAGCTGATGGGCTACGGCGTCTCGGCCTGCGCCACCTGCGACGGCTTCTTCTTCCGCGACAAGGAGCTCGTCGTGGTCGGCGGCGGCGACACGGCGATGGAAGAGGCCACCTTCCTGACGAAGTTCGCCAGCAAGGTGACGATCGTGCATCGCCGCGGCGAGCTGCGAGCCTCGATCATCATGCGCGAGCGCGCGGCCGCGAACGAAAAGATCGACTGGCGGTTCTTCGCCACGGTGGAAGAGATCCACGGTTCCCAGGACCAGGGCGTCAGCGGCGTCCGCCTCCGCGACACCCGCACGGGCGCCGAATCGGACTTCGCCTGCCAGGGCGTCTTCATGGCGATCGGCCACAACCCGAACACTGGGCTGTTCCAGGGCAAGCTGCCGATGGACGACGTCGGCTACCTCAAGGTCCGCCATCCGGGCACGGCAACGGACGTCGAGGGAGTCTTCGCCTGCGGCGACGTGATGGACCCGATCTACCGGCAGGCGGTCACCGCCGCCGGAACCGGCTGCCAGGCGGCGATCGACGCGGAACGCTGGCTCTCCGAAGTAGACTGACCGGCCACCACCCAAGCAAGGACGGTACCCGATGACCAAACTGAGACGCAGGGACTTCCTCGGCAAGGCGGTTGCCGTCACCGCGGGAGCGGGCGCCGTCGCCGCCTGCGGCGGCCCTGCAGCGGGACCGGACGGCGCACCGGCCGTGGTCACGAAGCCCCGCCTGAACTGGCGTCTGGCCTCCAGTTTCCCGCGCGGCCTCGACACGATCTTCGGCGGCGCGGAAGTGTTCGCGGAACGAGTCGAGAGCCTGTCCGAAGGCCGGTTCCGGATCCGCCCCTACCCCGCAGGCGAACTCGTCCCGGGGCTGGGCGTCCTGGACGCGGTGCAGCAGGGCACGGTCGAACTCGGCCACACCGCGAGCTACTACTACACGGGGAAGAACCCGGCCGTGGCCTTCGACACCGCCATGCCGTTCGGCCTGAACACGCGCCAGCAGAACGCCTGGCTCTACCATGGCGGCGGCCTGGAACTCATGCGCGAGGTGTTCGCGGACTTCAACATCGTGAACTTCCCTGCCGGTAACACGGGCGGGCAGATGGGCGGCTGGTTCCGCCGCGAGGTCAGCACGCTGGACGAACTGCGCGGTCTGAAGATGCGTATCCCCGGTCTGGGCGCCGAGGTGCTGAGCCGTCTCGGAGTGACCGTTCAGACGATTCCCGGCGGAGAGATATATCCCGCGCTGGAACGCGGAGTGGTCGATGCCGCCGAGTGGGTAGGCCCGTACGACGACGAGAAGCTCGGCTTCCAGCGGGTGGCGAAGAACTACTACTACCCCGGCTGGTGGGAACCGGGCCCGACGCTTTCCGTGTACGTCAACCGGACCGCCTGGGACGGTCTTCCGACCGAGTACCAGTCCATCGTTCAGTCCGCCGCCGCGGAGGCGAACGTCGACATGATCTCGCGCTACGACGCCGTCAACCCGGGTGCGCTCAAGCGCCTGGTCGACGGCGGCGTCACGCTGCGACCGTTCTCCGACGAGATCATGACCGCGTCGCGCGACGCCGCGTTCGAGCTGATGAACGAGAACGCGGCCGCGGACGCCGGCTACCGGAAGATCTTCGAGTCCTGGGACGAGGTCCGTCAGTCCTCCTTCCGCTGGTTCAGCACCGCCGAGCAGGCGTACGCACGCTTCTCCTTCGGCGGCGGCTGAGAACCTGCCTGACGCCCGCTACAGCAGCGCCGTCACCAGCTCGGGATACAGGCAGATCAGCGCCAGCCCGATGAGCTGGATGACGATGAAAGGGATCACTCCCCGGTACATCTCGACCGTCGTGATCCGCCGGGGCGCCACGCCCCGCAGGTAGAAGATCGCGAAGCCGAAGGGCGGCGTCAGGAAGGACGTCTGCAGGTTCATGCCGATCATCACGCCGAACCACACCATGTCGACGTCGAGGATGCGCGCCGCCGGGGCGATCAGCGGGATGACGATGAAGGCGATCTCGAAGAAATCGATGAAGAAGCCGAGGATGAAGATCGCGAGATTCGCGACGATCAGGAGGCCGATCTTCCCGCCGGGCAACCCGGTCAGCAGGTCCTCGATCCAGATGTCGCCGTAGAGACCCCGGAAGACGAGTGCGAAGGCGGTCGAGCCGATCAGCAGGAAGATGACCATCGTGGTCAGCTTCGCCGTCGCGTCCATCGTCTCCTTCACGGCCTTCATCGTCAGCCGCCCGCGCGAAAGGGCCAGGGCGATGGCGCCGACGGCGCCCAGGGCCCCCGCCTCGGTGGGGGTCGCGATGCCGGCGAAGATGCTGCCCAGGACGACCAGGATCAACACCATGGGCGGCAACATCACGACGGCCACCTGCCGGGCCAGCGCGGCGCCTACCAGCGTCCGTTCCTCGGCCGGCAGCGCTGGCGCGGCCGCCGGTTTGGCGATCGCGACGCCGGTGACGTACACGGCGTAGAAGCCCGCCAGCATCAGGCCCGGAATGAGGGAGCCGATGAACAGGTCGCCGACCGAGATGCCGAGCTGGTCGGCCAGCACGACGAGCACGACGCTGGGCGGAATGATCTGCCCCAGGGTACCGGCGGCGCTGATCACGCCGGTGGCGAGCATCGGCGAGTAGTCGTAGCGCAGCATGACCGGCAGCGAGATCAGGCCCATCGCGACCACCGAGGCGCCGACCACGCCGGTAGCGGCCGCGAGCATGGCGCCCACCACGACCACCGCCAACGCCAGCCCGCCGCGCAGGCGGCCGAACAGCATGCCGATCGTCCGCAGCAGGTCCTCCGCGAGCTGGGACTTCTCAAGCATCGTGCCCATGAAGATGAAGAAGGGCACGGCGAGCAGGACGCCGTTCGACATCACGCCGAAAACCCGCTCGGGGAAGGCGTAGAGCAGGTTCCAGGAGAAGAGGCCGAGCTCGATGCCGATGAAGGCGAAGATCAGGGCCGTGCCGCCGAGCGAGAAGGCGACCGGGTAGCCCGCGAAGATGAACAGGAAGACGACCACGAACATCAGCGGGCCGAGGAAGTCGCCGCTCACAGCAGCCCCTCCTGCTGCAGCTCCTCCTCTTCCGCGCCGGCCTTGAGCGCGCGCAGGCGCAGCCAGTTCCGCGCCGCCTCCGCGAGTCCCTGCAGGGCGAGGAGCGTGAACGCCACGAGCAGCACGCTCTTGATCGGATACCGCGGCAGACCGCCCGGATCGGAGGACACTTCCAGCACCGCCCAGGAGTTCCGTACGGCCGGCCAGGACATGACGAGTCCGAAGACGGCGAACGGGATCAGGAACAGCAGCGAACCCCAGAGGTCGATCCGCCGCCGCCAGCGCTCCGGCAGCCGGCTGAAGATCACGTCGACCCGGACGTGGGCGCCCGTCAGCAGCGCGTACGCGGCGCCCAGCAGGAAGACCAGGCTGAACATGTACCACTGGAGTTCGAGGTAGGCGTTCGAACTCAGGTTCCAGCCGGTGAACCGGCCCAGGTAACGCACGACCGCGTTGTACGCTCCAACCGCGACCATGGCCAGCGTCAGCCAGGAGACCGCGACGCCGATACGCGAATTGAGACGATCGGTCCAGGCCACAAAACGTGCCGGGAAGCCGCCAGGGGTTGGTGCTGACGCCATGAGCGCGCGCAGGCTACCACCAGCGCTCCGGCCGTGATGGGCGCTCCCGGGACTAGCCTTCTCCACCGGTTCGCGCGCCTGACGGCGCTCAACGCCGCCTCGAATCTCACCGTGCCACTCGCCGGTCTGGCCGACACGGTGATGCTCGGACGGCTCGACGACGTGCGCTTCCTGGCCGGCGTGATCCTGGCTGCGCTCATCTTCGACTACCTCTACTTCGGCTGCGCGTTCCTGCGCATGAGCACGACCGGAATGACGGCCCAGTCGCGGGGCCGGGGGGACCCGTTCGAGATCGCCGCCCACCTGTACCGAGCGCTGCTCCTGGCGGCCATTCTGGGTGCCCTGTTCCTGCTGCTCCGGGATCCGATGGGTGATCTCGGCTTCCGGCTCCTCTCCGGCGAGCCCGCAGTCGAGGAGGCGGGCCGCAGCTACTTCGACGCACGCATCTGGGGAGCGCCGGCGACCCTCGCCAACCTCGCCCTGACGGGGTGGTTCCTCGGCCGCGCGGAGGCCGGCCGCGCCCTGGTCGTCGTCGCCGCGGCGAACCTCGCCAACGTGGCGCTCAACTGGTGGTTCATCATCCACCTCGGCTGGGCGGCGTACGGAGCCGGCGTCGCCACGGCCGCCGCGCAGTGGCTGGCGACCGGCATCGGCCTGACGCTGGCCGTTCGCAGCCGCCTACCGGCCGTCTCCCTGCGGCGGTTCCTGGAGCCCGTAGAGCTGCGCCGCATCGTCGCTCTGAACGGCCACCTCGTAATCCGGACGCTGTTACTGATCACGGCCTTCGCCGCCTTCACGAACGTGAGCGCCCTCTTCGGCACCGCCAGGCTCGCCGCCAACGGGCTCATCCTGCGGCTGCTGGGAGTGGCGTCCTACCTGATCGACGGCGCGGCCTTCGCCGGCGAGACGCTGGCCGGGATGGCCTCTGGCGCCGGCGACCGGGCCGAGGTCCGGCGCGTCCTGTTTCTCACGGTCCTCGTCGCCGAGCTCTGCGCGGTCGCCTTCCTGCTACCCGTCCTGCTCCTGCCGCAGACGATCTACGGCTTGCTCGCGGACCACGAGGACGTCGTCGAACTCGCCGCCGGGAGCAATCCGTGGCTGCTTCCGGTGCTCCTGTTCGCGGCCCTGGCCTACGCCCTGGACGGCTTCTACCTCGGTCTCACCGAAGGTAAACTGCTCAGCCGTTCGATGGCAATCAGTTGCGGCCTGGGCTTCGCGCCGTTGCTCTGGGTCGCGGTTCACTTTGACGACAACAACCTGCTGTGGCTCAGCATGGTCGGCCTGATGGCGGCGCGGACTGCGACTCTCGGTATGGCCGCGCGCCGCTTCATCGGCCCGGGAGTACCGGCGGGAGGAAGGCACTGAGATGGGCAAACTCGAAGGCAAGACAGCTCTGGTCACAGGCGGCGGCACCGGCATCGGCCGGGCGACCGCGCTGCTCTTCGCCCGCGAAGGCGCGTCGATCATCGTTTCCGGCCGGCGGCTCGAACCGCTCGAAGCGGTTGTTTCCGAGATCGAGGCCGCGGGCGGCAACGCCTGGGCCCACTCGGCCGATATGGAGGATCCGGAGGCCGTTCAGGGGCTGGCGGCGGCGATCCTCCAGCGTCACGCCATGGTCGACGTCCTGGTCCACAATGCCGGACACAGTTCCAAGGTAAGGAGCACGCGCTACATCTCCCAGGAAGAGTGGGACAGCGTGATCGCGGTCAACGCGACCGGGCCTGCCATGCTCACCAAGGCGCTGCTGCCGGCGATGCTCGACCACGGCGGCGCCACGGTCATCATGGTTTCGTCGATGGCGGCTCTGCGCCCCGGCGTGATGGCAGGCACCGCCTACGGCGCCGCGAAAGCGGCCTCCCGGAACTACATCTTCGGTCTCGGCGCGGAACTCCGGCAGCTCGGCATCCGGGCGACCAGCGTCCTGCCCGGCGAAGTCGACACGCCGATCCTCGACAACCGGCCGCGGCCGCCCTCAGCCGACGAGCGGGCCGGCATGATGGCCTCCGAGGACATCGCCGAGGCGATCCTGACGGCCGCGGCGTTGCCGGAACGGACCGTGATCGAGGAGATGACCCTGATGCCGACGAAGCTCCGCGACTACTCCGCCGACATCGCGGCGGCGCGGACCCTCGGCGCCCCCGAGGAGGACTAGCGACCCATGCCGACGATGACCGACAGCGAACGCGACGCCTTCCTCGCCGAGCCCGGCATCCTGATGCGGATCGGCACGGTTTGCGACGACGGCCGGCCCCTGGTGACGCCCATCTGGTTCATCTTCGAGGAAGACGCGATCTGGTTCACGCCGCGTGAGAACTCCGTCTGGTTCGCCAACCTGCGCCGCGATCCCCGGACCTGTCTGGCGATCGACGAGCAGAACCCCCCCTACCGCAAGGTCCTCGCCGAGGGCGAAGCGGAACTCGTCCACGACATCGGCGTCGACGACGTCTGGCGCGACCGCTACCGGCGAATCGCCTGCCGCTACGTCCCGGAGGACGCGGCCGAGGACTACATCCAGGCCACGATCGACCAGCCGCGGGGCCTCTACCGCCTACCTCTCGGCCAGGCGTCCGTCCGCACCTGGCGCATGCCGGTGGACGACGAAGACCAGGCCGGCATCTGGCACCAGCGCTACTACCGGCCGGGCACCATCCTCAGCCGCTGACTCCTGCCGCGAGGAGCTATTCCGCCGCGGGCGCCTTCCTGTGAACGATGGCCGCCCCGATCACGCCGCCAATCGTCGAAAACGCGACATTGATGATCAGCGAGAAGGCAACGATCGCGATGACGCCGAGGCCGGCGACCGCGCTAATCAGGCTGAAGGCCTCGAAGTCCTCGACGGATTCGGCCGTGAGAGCCCCGATCCCCATCACGCCCGTGATGCCGCCCAGGATCAGGAGGGCCAGCAGAATGCTCAGCACGGAGCCGAAGACGCCGGCGAGTGCACCGATCTTCGCTCCCTCACCGTAGGGCGCGGCCGCGGCGGGCGGATCGTCCTTCAAGGCCAGGTAGACCGCCAGGATGCCTCCGCCCACGACCAGGGCGCAACAGGCAATGTTGAGTAACTGCAGGCCGGGGATCTGCGAGGCGACGGCGCCCGCTCCTCCGCCGATGGCTGCCGCACCGACTTCCTTACCCGTCACGATGACACCTCCTAGGCTCCGCTCTCGAGGGTGGGCTTCTTGTGGAACACGGCGGCGCCGATGACGCCACCGATGCCTGAGAAGATGACGCTGGTGACGAGGTTGAACAGGAACCCGATCAACCCGAGCGCCGCCCCGAAATCGGCCTCTTCGCCGCCCAGGGCCTCGAGCACTTCCGGCGGCATGCCCTCGATCCCTTCCATGATCGAGCGCATCTGCTCCATCGGATCACCAACGACCGCCGCCAGCGGGATTGCAACGATCGCACCGACCACGGCGGCCGCGACGCCCGCCAGAACGCCGATCATGGCGCCATCACCAAGCGGCGCCTTCTCGGTAGCGGCCTCTCCACGCATCGCCAGGTAGACCGCCAGGATGCCGCCGCCCACGACCAGCGCGCAGCACGCGCAGTTGGCCAGGTTGACGAGGGGAATACTGGAGGCGATCCCGGCCGCCCCGCCGCCGATGGCGGCGGCTTTCAGTTTCTTCGGTGTCATGAAGTCTCCTCAGAAGTCGAACCGGAGAACGCGCCGGCATCACGCACTGCGCCTTCTCCGGGTGGCAAGTTTCGAGGCATCTCTTGGACGATCTGGCCGATCGCAGCCCAGATCAGGACGGCGATCGCGGCCCCGGCGAGAACGGCAGTCACAGAGCGGCTCGCCGGCGTGTTCATCGGCAGCAGCCAGTCGACCGCCGTGGGCGCGAGAAGCAGGAGAATGCGCCTGGGCTCGTCGAGCAGCCAGTCGCGCGCCGGACGAACCAGCGGCAGCACGATCAGTCCCAGAGTGAAGCCGGCGTAGAAGCCAAAGCAGCGGTGGCACACGGCGAGGGGGTGACCTGCCAGGTGAAAGCTGCGCTCGGCGAGCTGATGGCAGACCGGGGCGAAGACCGCGTACAGAAACGTGGCCGCCCGACCGCCGGATGCGGCGACAAGCGGCGCCGCCACGACCATTCCGATCACCAGGCAGCAGCCCGCGGCGACGGCCGCGGTGGCCCGACCTGGCGTCACGAACGCGAACAGCCTGACGCGCCTCCAGCCGGGCCTTCCGGAAGACCCGGCAGAGACGTTTCGGGTCGAAAGCCCGAGACGCTGGCGAAGCATCGGGCGCTAGTGTAGCGACTCGTTCCCGCCGGTGGCCGCGGCGGCATCGGTATGATCCCTGCCGTGGGAGTCGATCGGTGACGGAGTGGAACTCGATTCCCGAGCTCGGCGGCCTGATCGGCCAGGAGGTGAGGCTGCGCGGCTGGGTTGACGGCCGCCGCTCCAGCGGCAAGATCGGCTTCATCCAGCTCCGGGATTCGGGCGCCACCGTTCAGCTTGTCGTCAGCCGCAAGGAGGTCGACGAGGCCTCCTGGGAGGTGCTCCAGCAAGCGGCCCAGGAATCGACGGTCGCCGTGACCGGCACCGCCGCGGCGGATCCCCGCTCACCGGGCGGAGTCGAGGTCCACGTTTCGTCCCTGGCCCTGGTCCACGGCGCCGATGGCTATCCGATCACCCCGAAGGAGCACGGCACCGCCTTTCTGATGGACCATCGCCACCTCTGGCTGCGCTCGAGCCGGCAGCGTGCGGTACTGCGGATACGCAGCGAGGTCTGCCAGGCGATCCACGACTTCCACCGCGAGCGCGGCTACTACCTGGTCGACTCGCCGATCCTGACGCCCGCGGCGTGCGAGGGCACTTCGACGCTGTTCGAGACCCCGTACTTCGATCACGGCAACGCCTATCTCAGCCAGTCCGGTCAGCTCTACCTCGAACCCGCGGCCGCCGCGCTGGGCAAGGTCTACTGCTTCGGCCCCACCTTCCGGGCCGAGAAGTCGAAGACCCGGCGGCACTTGATGGAGTTCTGGATGGTCGAGCCGGAGGCCGCATTCCTCGACTTCGAAGGGCTTTGCGAACTGGCGGAGGATTTCATCGTCTACCTCGCGGGCCGGGTGCTGGAGAACTGCGGTGATCCGCTGGCGATCCTGGAGCGCGACCCCTCGAAGCTCGAAGCCATCCAGGGACCGTTCCCGCGGCTCCGCTACGAGGAGGCGATCGACCTGTTGCGCACGCAAGGTTCCGGGATCGAGTTCGGCGAGGACTTCGGCGCCCCCGAAGAGACATCGATCACCCGGGAGTTCGACCGTCCGGTCATGATCACCCACTACCCGACCTCGCTCAAGGCCTTCTACATGGAACCCGATCCCGACGATCCGTCGCTCGCTCTGGCGCTCGACGTGATCGCTCCGGAGGGTTACGGGGAGATCATCGGCGGCAGCCAGCGCATCCACAACCACGATCTTCTGCTCGCGCGGCTCAAGGAACACGACCTGCCGCTGGACTCCTTCCAGTGGTACCTGGACATCCGCCGCTACGGCACGTTCGAGCACAGCGGCTTCGGGATGGGCGTGGAGCGTTTCGTCGCCTGGATGGCCGGTGTGCCCCACCTCCGGGAGACGATCCCCTATCCGCGAACGATGGACCGGATCTACCCCTGACGGACCCGGTCGAGGATCTCGAGGCGCGCCTCGGCCACCGGTTCGGGAACCGCGCCTTGCTCGAGCAGGCCCTGACGCACAGCTCGTTCGCGAACGAACGGGGTCTGGAACACGACAACGAGCGGTTGGAGTTTCTGGGGGATTCGGTCCTCGGACTGGTCGTAGCGGCCTGGCTCTTTCGATGTCATCCGGCGGCGCCGGAAGGCGTGCTGTCGCGAACCCGATCCCATGTCGTCAGCGCCGACGCCCTGGCCCGGCGCGCCCGCGAGCTGGATCTCGGCCCTGCGCTCCGGCTCGGCCACGGCGAAGAGCAGTCGGGAGGCAGCGGAAAGCAGTCCCTCCTGGCGGATGCCCTCGAGGCCGTCATCGGAGCCGTGTTCGTCGATGGCGGCCTACACGCCGCCCGCCGCCTGGTCGAACCGTGGATCGAGGTAGAGGCCACCGAAGCGATGGAGGCACCGGACGCGAAGTCCGATCTACAGGAATCGCTCCAGGGTCAGGGGCTCGAACCCCCGGTTTACCGCCACGTCGGCCGTGACGGGCCGGATCACGATCCCATGTTTCACGTCGAGTGCTGGGTCGGAGGCCGCGCCGTGGCCGCGGCTTCGGGCCACTCCAAGAAGGAAGCCGAGCGTCGGGCCGCCGCCCGGGCTCTGGCCGGGATGGAGGACGGCTCTAGCGGCGCTTGAAGCGCCGCTCCAGATCCCGGTCGGTGAGTTCCAGCACCACCGGGCGACCGTGCGGGCAGGTGTAGGGATGCTCGCAGGCGAAGAGTTCCGCGATCAGGCTCTCCATCTTCTCCGCCGACAGCGCCTCGTGCATCTTGACCGCGGCCCTGCAGGCCCGGCTAGCCGCCAGCTGCGTCAGGAGGTACTCGCCCAGCGCGTCCTCCTCGCTCGGCAGCTCATCCCCGCCGGCGACCTGCGTCGCGATCCGCAGCACCAGGCTCTCCGCTTCCTTGTCCGGCAGCACGGCGGGGATGGCCGTGATCGCGGCGCTGCCGCCCGAGAAGCTGCTGACCGAGTAGCCGCAGCGCTCCAACCCGGCGGAGCACTCCCCGAGCGCCGCGTTCTCAGCCGCGGAGAGTTCCAGTACCCGCGGTACGAGCAGGGTCTGGCTGGCTGGCTGCCGTTCGGCGAGACTGTGGCGGAACCGCTCGTAGAGAATGCGCTCGTGGGCCACGTGCTGGTCCACGACCAGCAACGACTCCGGCCCCTCGAGCAGGATCATCGTGCCCTTGTACTGTCCGATCAGCCGGAGCGACTCCCGCGCCTTGCCCGACAAACGCACCGGGCGGGACGGCTGCGGCCGGTAGGCGACCTCCGCCAGCTTTCCTGCAGGTCCCGGCTGGGTGCCGCCATAGCGGGCGGCAAGCTCGGCCGCCCAGGCGGGGGCCTCCGGCGCCGGGGCCCCTTCTTCCCGGTGGTCTTCTCCTGCCGCGCCTGGACGCCGCCACGCCGCCGCGGCGGTCTCGCGCAGTTGTCCGGCGCCGGTCCAGGCGGGCGGTGCCACCGGTCCTCCCAACTCGCGGAGCGGCGCCGGTTCCTCCCCCTTGGCGGCCTCGAGTCCCCGGCGCAGCGCGCTGCCGACGCGGCCGAGCAGCGCCGCGTCCCGGAACCGGACCTCCGCCTTCTGCGGGTGAACGTTGACGTCGACGGACTCGGGCGGGATGTCGAGGAACAGGAAGAGGGCAGGCGGCCGCTCTCCCTTCATCAAGTCACGGACCGCCTTGTAGTAGATGCTCAGGACGGCGCGGTCCCTCAGCAGCCGGCCGTTGACGAACAGGAACAGGCGGCGGCCCTTCGTCGTCTCCCGGTCGCCGACGAAGCCGGAGATGCCCTGCTCCTTCCTTGCCTCGGGCAGCGCAATCAGGTGCTTCACGAGATTCTCGCCGAACAACTGCGCGATCCGGTCGAGCCGGCCGGCCGCGTCGACTCCGGTCGCCTGGGCCCGCAGCAGCTCCCGACCCGGCGACTCCGCATCGCGAGCGTGGCGCAGGACGAAGGTCACGTCCGGCCGGGCCAGCGCGTAACCCTGGACCACGGTCAGCGCGCGACGGAGCTCCGTCGCGGGACGCTTCAGGAACTGCTTGCGGGCCGGCACGTTATAGAACAGGGACTCGACCGTCACCGTGGTGCCGCGGGGACGGCTCACGGGTTCGTCGACCGAAAGCCGACCGCCTTCGACCACCAGCCGATGTCCGTCTCCGGCCGATCGGGCGGTCAGAAGCTCGCACTTCGACACTGCCGCAATCGACGCCAGGGCCTCCCCGCGAAAGCCCAGGGTCGCCACCTCCAGCAGATCCTCGAAGGATTGGATCTTGCTCGTCGCATGGCGTTCGAGTGCAAGGGATGCGTCCTCGGTGGCGATCCCGCTGCCGTCGTCGGCCACCGAGATCAGGTCGCGGCCGCCGTTCTCCAGTTCGATCTCGACGCGGCCGGCGCCGGCGTCGAGAGCGTTCTCCACGAGTTCCTTGACCACGGAAGACGGCCGCTCCACCACCTCGCCTGCCGCGATCTTGGAGATCAGCGCGTCGGGAAGCCGCTGGAGGCCGGGGGATTCCGGGTCGGATCCGGCCATCAGGGCGTCATGTCCCGCAGGGTCCGCTGCATCACGCCGTAGCTCTTCAGTTCCCGGCCCAGGAAGGCGCGGCGCACCTCGCGTGTCAACGACTCGACCGCTCTGAGCGTCGCCTCGTCGACCTGTCCGTTTGCCTGCAGGCTCGCGAGATCCGAGCCGCCGATCCGGCGCAGGAAGTCCAGAGGCTCAGCCCCCACCCTTCGGTTAGCGCCCGCGCCGCCCCCACAGGAAGGACACAGGAGGCCGGCCGCGTCGACTGCCAGGAAGGCCTCGTCAGCGATCGCCTTGCCGCAGGCGGGACAGCGGCGGGGCGCAGGGAACACGCCGCTCAGGCGCAGGGTCCAGCATTCCAGGTAGCGCGAAGCGAGCCAGCGGTCGCAACCGTCGAGCAGCGCCTGGACGGTCGTGTCCAGGAGGCGGTAGAGGTGGTTCTCCGGCTCGTCCTCCTGCGCGAACACCTGCATGTGTTCCGCCAGGTAGGACGAAACGAGGATCCCTTCCAGGTCCTCGTGCAGGGACCGCGCGCTGCGGATCATCTCCGCCTCGCCGATCCGCACGAGCTCGCGCTCCGGCTTCTCGAACCACGTCAGGTGGACCTTGGCGAGCTGCTGCAGCTCGCCGCCGAATCGGCTGAAGCGCGTCCGCGCGCTGCGGGCCGCTCCGCGCTTCAGGCCCCGGTCGCGGCTGAGGAAGACGACGATGCGGTCCCGTTCGTGCAGGTCCGTCGTCTGGAGCAGCAGCGCCTCGCCGCTGTACTGCTTCATGCCCGGAACCCGCCGCCGCTCAGCGGACCAGCCAGTCGATCATCAGGGTGGCCAGCCCGAAGTAGACGAGGATGCCGGTGATGTCGCTGCTGGTCGTGACCATCGGACCGGAAGCGATTGCCGGATCGATCCCGATCCGCTCGAACGCCATGGGCAGCAACGAGCCGATCAGGGAGGCGAGCACGATGGCCAGGAACAGTGAACTGGCGACGACCGCGCTGTACGCCGGGTTCTGCTCCAGGAAGGCCGCCACCGCCGCCGCGACGGCGGCGCAGACGAGCGCCACCACGAGCCCAATGCGGATCTGCTGGAACAGAAACCGGCGCATCCTGCCGCCACCTTCGCCGATCCGGCCCGTCGCCAGGCCGCGCACGGTCAGCGTCATCGTCTGGCTGCCGATGTTGCCGCCCATGCCCATGACGACCGGCGCGAAGGCAAGGAGGAACGCCTCGTTGAGTCGGAGCTGAAACTGCTTCATCAGCACGCCGGTCAGGGTCAGGCCGATGAGGTTGACCAGGAGCCAGGGCAACCGGATGCCGGCAACCCGCCAGGCCCGCTCCCGGTACAGCAACTCGTCGTCGGACGTGCCGACCATCTTGTAGAAGTCCTCTTCTGCCTCCTCCTGGACGATGTCGATCACGTCGTCGACGGTCACCAACCCCAGCAGGCGCCGGCCTTCGTCCACTACCGGAATCGCAAGGAAGTCGTAGCGCGAAGCGAGCTGCGCCACCTCCTCCTGGTCCGTGTCCGTCCTCGCCGTAACCAGGCCGCGGTTCATGATCTCGTTCAGGGTGCGGCTCGGGACGGAGAGCAGGAGCTCGCGCAGCGACAGGACGCCGACCAGGCGCCCCTCCGGATCGACGACGTAGAGGTAGAAGATCATCTCCACTTCGCCGTGTTCGCGAATCTTGGCGATCGCGTCGCCGACCGAGGTTCCCTCCGGCAGGGAGAAGAACTCGGTGTTCATGATCCGGCCGGCCGTGTCCTCTTCGTAGGCGAACTGCGTCTGCAACTCGTCGCGGTCCGGCCGGTCGAGCAGCGCCAGCACGGCCTCCCGCAGCTCGTCCTCGAGACCGTCGACGATCTCCACGCTGTCGTCGACCGCAAGCGGCGACAGCAGGCCGGCGATCTCGGACGGAGCGAGCTGTTCCAGCAGCGGCCGCCGTTCGCCCGGCTCGAGTTCCAGCAGGACCTCGCCGGCCGAATCCGGATAGTCCTCCAGGGCCAGCCGGACGACGAACAACTGCTCGGTCGGCACCAGTTTCCTGAGCGCGGCGGCGACATCGCCCGGCCGCACCTTGCTGAGTACCCGGGACAGGTTCCGGCGAGCGCCGCGGCGGGCCAGCCGGCGCATCGTGTCGCCCAGAATCTCGACTCGCTGGGTGGACATGACGCGCTGTCAGCCCTTCAGTCGACCTCGAAGACGGCGTCGATCTCGACCGGCACGTTGAACGGCAGCTTGTTCGTCCCCACCGCGAAGCGTGCGTGCCGCCCCTTCTCGCCGAACACGTCGACCATCAGGTCCGAGGCGCCGTTGATCACCGCCGGATGGTTCTCGAAGTCGTCGCTGCAGTTGACGAAGCCGCCGAGCTTCACGCAGCGCTTCACCTGCTCCAGGTCACCTTCGCAGGCGGCACCCACGACGGCGACGATGTTGAGGCCGACGAGGCGGGCGGCCTCCCGCGCTTCCTCGAGGGAATAGTCGACGCCGACCTTGCCGCGATAGGCCAGCTTTCCGTCCCTGACCGGAACCTGGCCGGACACGAAGACGAGCGAGCCGATGCGCACGAAGGGAACGTAGTTGGCGGCCGGCGCCGCAGGTTCCGGCAGTTCGATGCCCAGTGATTCCAGCCGCTCCCTGACCGTGGTCATCCCCTCAACTCCCGTCGAAGGCGGCGAACAGCTCTTCGAAGGCCTTGATCTGGTTGCCCGCCGCCGACGACGGCACCAGGATCGGCGTACGGATGCCGGCGTCGAACCAGCGCTCGACTCCTTCGCGAACCTCCGCGGCTGTCCCGAACAGGGTGCAATCCGCCAGCCAGCGGTCGGAGAGCAGGGCCGGAATGCGCTCCGTCTCGCCCTGCTCGACAGCCTGCTCCACGGCTTCCATCTCCTCGACGTAGCCGGCCGCCTTCCAGTAGTTGCGGTAGTTGGGCAGCAGGGCGTACCGGCTCAGGGTCTTGCGGTTGCGAGCCGCGGCCAGGTCACGATCCTCGGAGATCACGGTCGGGATCATGTTGCCGACGAAGAAGTCCGGATCGGTCGCCTTCTCCCCCGCCGCCGCCAGAGAGTGGCTCATGCGGGAACGGGCGCCGTTCGCGAACACCAGGCCGTCGCCGATGTCGGCGGCGGTGGCGATCATCCGGTCGCGCAGCGTGGCGAGGACGATCGGCGGCAGTTCGCCGGCGCCCCGCACCGCCTTCACTTCGTCCACGAAGGCGCGGATGTCCCCCAGCGGCTTGCCGACGGTAACGCCCAGCCGGGCGTGCGCCGGCGCGTGGCTGACGCCGACGCCGAACCAGAAGCGGCCCTGGGACACCTCGTGGATGAACGAGGCCGTGTGGGCGAACTCCGTCACGTGCCGGGTGTAGATGTTCACGATCGACGTGCCGAAGTGGATGCGCTCGGTGGACAGCGCAATCGCTTCGCAGAGCGCCAGACCGTCGCCCATGCTCGGGCAGTAGATGCCGCTGAAACCGCGGCGCTCGATTTCCCGCGCCAGGTCGAGGGTCAGTCGGCGCCGACCAGGAACGGCGGCGAGGGAGATGGCCGGGAGGCCGTTGTGTGCTGCAGCGGTCGTGGTCATGGCGGCGGCAGAGTATCAACGTACCGAGAGGGAGAGGGCGCCCGTCGCGCGTGCGGCTACGCTACGACGCGACATGAAGAAACTCGCTCCCGAACAGGTTGGGGCACTGCTCCGCGGCGGCATGAAGGTCGCCGTCCTGGGCGGCTGCAACGAACCTCGCGGAATCGCCGCGGCGCTGCATGCCCGGCCCGAGGCGACTGCCGGCGTGGAGTTCACGGTGACCCGCATCCCCGGCATCTCCTCGCCGACGCTCGCGCCCTGGGCCGGTTCGACGGTGCGGAGCTTCTTCGTCACGCCGGAGATGCGCGCGGGCTTCGAGGCCGGTTCGGTCCGTTTCGTGCCGATGCAGTACCGGCACGTCTGGGACGATCTTCTGGCGGCGCCCTTCGACCTGGCGATCGCCCAGTTCACGCCGCCGGACGGGAACGGCGACTGCTCCCTCGGCATCGGCGCCGGGTTCCTGCCGGCGCTGCTGGAACGCCCGGAGATCCCCTTCGTCGCGGAATGGAACGGCTCCCTGCCCCGCCTGCCGGGTGCGCCGGCGGTACCGGCCGACCGCTTCGACTACGTCGTCGAGACCGAGGTCGAACCGCCCACGCTGGCCAGTCGCCCCAGTCCCGTGGCCGAGCGCATCGGCGCGCTGGTCGCGGAACTGATTCGCGACGGCGACTGCATCGAGACCGGTGTCGGCGCGATCCCGGGCGCGGTGCTGGCGGCGCTGCACGGACACCGTGACCTGGGCTTCCACTCCGGCCTGCTGTCGGACGGCGTGAAGGACCTCGTGGAAGCAGGGGCCGTCACGGGCGCTCGGAAGGCGATCGACAACGGTCGTCTGGTCGCGGCCATGGTCCTCGGCTCACCCGCGCTCTACGACTGGGCGAGCCGCTGCGATCTGATCGACCTGCGTACCGTCGACTACACCCATGACGTGCGGGTGATCGCCAGGCTGGACAACTTCGTTGCGCTGAACTCGGCGGTCGAGGTCGATCTCTTCGGCCAGGTCAACTCGGAGATGGTCCGCGGCCGCCAGATCAGCGGCACCGGCGGCGCCGTCGACTTCATGCGGGGCGCCCGGATGTCGGCCGGCGGACGTTCGATCGTCGCCCTCGAGGCGACCGCCGGCGGCGGCCGCTTCTCCCGCATCGCCCCGGCGCTTCCGCCCGAACATGCCGCCACGGCGTTGCGCACCGACGCCGACTTCTTCGTCACCGAGTACGGTATCGCCGAGGTCCGCGGCCTGGACAGCGTCGAGCGAGCGCAGCGGCTGATCCGGATTGCGGCACCCGAGTTCCGCGAAGAGCTGGAGACCCAGGCAACCCGGCTTTGCCGCTGACCGGCGGCGCCTAGGCCTTCGCGCTCGGCCGCGCCGACACCGCCTGGTGCCAGCGCAGGAGGTTCGGTGTCTCCTCGGTGACCTTGAACTTCGTCACCCGGCCGAAGTCGATACCGATCTGGGCCGTGATGTCGGCGATCGAGTACGCGTCGCCGGCGACGAACTCCCGGTCGGCGAGCTCCCTGTCCAGCCACTCCAGCCGCTTCGTGGCGTGGCCGCGCTGACCCTCCCCGTAGTCCGGGTACTGCTCGATGCGGTCCGCGAAGTACGGGTGGGTGTTGCGGAAGACCTGCATGATCGGCAGGGCGATCTCGAGCTCCATCCGCCGCTGCCACATCTCGATTCGGGCCGCCTCTTCCGGGTCCCTGCCGCCCATCAGGACGGGTTCCGGCTGTAATTGCTCGAAGTAGCGGCAAATCGCGACCGACTCGGCGATGAACGTACCGTCGTCGAGTTCGAGCACCGGCACGCGGCCCATCGGGTTCTTCTGCCGGAACGGCTCCTGCCGGTTCTCGGCCTGGCCCAGGTCGACGGGCACGACGGGAACCTCGATGCCCTTCTCGGCCAGGAAGATGCGAACGCGGCGGCAGTTAGGGGCGGTGGCGGCTTCGTGTAGCTTCATGGTTCAGGACATCTCCTGGAGGTCGGCTGCTGATGGTCAAGGCTTGGAAGGCGAAGGGCGCAAAGTCTAGGAGCTTGCGCCACAGGAACGCAACGTCGCGGGAGTGTTCGTGATGGATCTACTGGCACAACCGTCCTTCTGGGCGGCCCTCTTCTCGGTCACACTGATCCAGATCGCGCTCGGCGCCGACAACCTGATCATCATCACGATCATCGCGAACAAGCTGCCGGAGGCGAGGCGCCAGCAGGCGATCAAGCTGGGCCTGCTGCTGGCGATGGCGCTCCGCATCCTGCTGCTCCTGCTCCTCAGCCTCGTGCTCGGGGCGGCCACGGCCGAACTCTGGAGCTTCGATGGCTCGTTCCTCGGCGTGGAAATGGCCGGCAGCGTCGACGGCAAGTCCCTGGTGCTGGTGATCGGAGGCCTGTTCCTGATCTGGAAGGGCGTGAAGGAACTCCGCGTCAAGCTGAAGGCGGTCGAGCACGAAGTCGCGAAGGCGAACCGCTTCGCCGAGGTCGTCGCCCTGATCGTCGGCATGAACCTCATCTTCTCGGTCGACTCGATCCTCACCGTCGTCGGCATGACGGACATCTTCGCGGTGATGGTCGGCTCCGTGCTGATCTCCGTGGCGTTGATGCTGGTCTTCGCCGGCCCGATCTCGCGGTTTCTCAGCTCCAACCCGGAGTTCGAAATCCTCGGCCTGTTCGTCCTCCTGCTGATCGGCTTCGTGCTTATCCTCGAGGCGGGCCACAGCGCTCACATGGTCGTCAACGGCTCCCCGACTCCGTACATCCCGCAGTGGATCGTCATCTTCATCCTGCTGCTGATGTTCGCGCTCGACCTCTACCAGAACTGGTGGGAGCGGAAGCGAGAAGTGGACACCGTGACGCTCCACCGCCGGCACAAATAGACGCAGGCGGTGCCAGAGCCGGGCGGTGTACGATCGCCGCCCTCGGATCACCTGTCTGTCACGAGGCGAAGAGCGACACGGCAACTCACGGGAACGGTCATGTCAGACAATCAGCCAGGCGCCAACTCCCTACCCACGCTCGCCATGCTCGGCGCCACTGGCGACCTCGGCGGAGGTCTCGCACGGCGCTGGGCCGCGGCCGGCTACCCGATCGTCATCGGCTCGCGGTCGCGGGAGAAGGGCGCCGGGTCGGCGGAGGACGTGAACCAGCAGCTCCGGGGTCTGGGCCTGCCGGCGACCGTACGCGGTACGGACAACCTGACCGCCGCCCAGGAGGGCGACCTCGTGGTGCTGACCGTGCCGTACGCTTTCCAGCGGGCCACGCTGGAGGCGGTGCGCGAGGCGCTTCAGGGCAAGATCCTGGTCGACTGCACGGTGCCGCTCGTGCCGCCGAAGGTCGCGCGCGTGCAGCTTCCCGACGAAGGCTGCGCCGCGGTCATCGCCCAGCAGGCCGTCGGTCCGGATGTGCGGGTCGTCTCCGCCTTCCAGAACGTCGGCGCCGCCCATCTGCGCGAGGACGATGCGGTCGACTGCGATGTTCTGGTCACCGGCAACGATCCCGCCGCCCGCGCCGAGGTCATCGAACTGATCGAGGCGCTCGGCATGCGGGGCTGGCACGCCGGGCCGCTCGACAACGCTGCCGCCGCGGAGGCGCTGACCTCCGTCCTGATCCAGTTGAACCGGAAGTACGGCATCGCGGGCGCGGGCATCCGGATCACCGGCGAACCGACCCGCGCGCCCTGAAGACGGTCGGCGCTCGATCGCCGCGAACGCGACACCCGGCTTGCGGAGGCGGGTAGCCTTCGGCTTTCGAGCACCGCGCTCTCCCAGACCATGCTGAACATCAAGCCGGTACCAGGCCTGCCCGAAATCCAGCCGGGTGACGACCTGGCCGTCCTGATCGCCGAAACGATGCGGCAGGCACGGATGAAGTTGCGTGCCGGCGACGTGCTCGTCGTCGCGCAGAAGATCGTCTCCAAGGCGGAAGGCCGAATCGTCGATCTGGCGACGGTGGAAGCGCGTCCCGAAGCCGTCCGGCTGGCGGCCAAATGCGACAAGGACCCACGCCTGATCGAACTCGTGCTTCGGGCATCGACCTCGGTGCTGCGCACCGTCCCCGGAGTCATCATCGTCGAGCACCGGCTCGGTCTCGTGCTGGCGAACGCGGGGATCGACCAGTCCAACCTGCGTCCCGGCGACGACCACGGGCATGCGCTGCTGCTGCCTGAGGATCCGGATGCCTCGGCGGCGGCCCTGCGCGAAGCCCTGACGGCGCATTTCGGAGTCGAGCGCCTTGGCGTGATCGTCAACGACAGCGTCGGTCGCGCCTGGCGGCTGGGCACTGTCGGGCTCGCCATCGGCGTCGCCGGGATGACGGCGCTCCGCGACCTGCGGGGTGACCGCGACCTGTTCGAGCGAGAACTCCTGGTCTCGGAAACCGGGATCGCCGACCAGGTCGCGAGCGCCGCCCAGATCGTCCAGGGCGAGGGCGACGAGGGCACGCCGGTCGTGCGCGTCCGCGGCCTCGAGCCGCTCGGACCGGCCCAGACGGCCCGCGACCTGCTGAGGCCGCGCGATCAGGACCTGTTCCGGTGAAGGCGGGTCCGCGATGACGAAGGACTCCCCGAGACACTGCGTGGCTCTTTCGGGCGGCGTCGGCGGCGCCAAGCTGGCGCTCGGGCTGTCGCGGGTGCTGCCCGGGGACTCGCTGACCGTCGTCTGCAACACGGCCGACGACTTCGATCACCTGGGTCTTCGGATCTGCCCGGATCTCGACACGGTGATGTACACGCTGGGCGGCATCTCGAACCGCGACACCGGCTGGGGTCAGGCCCACGAAACCTGGTCCTTCCTGGAAGCGCTCTCTCACCTCGGCGGCGAGACCTGGTTTCGGCTCGGCGACCGCGATCTGGCGACCCACGTGGAGCGAACGCGACGTCTCCGCGCCGGCGAGTCCCTGACCGAGGTCACCGCCGCCCTCTGCGGAGCGCTCGGCATCGCCGCCCGCGTGCAGCCGATGAGCGACGACCCGGTGCGCACGGTCGTGCTGACGGAGACCGGCGAACTCAGCTTTCAGCACTACTTCGTTCGCGATGGCTGCGCCCCGACCGTCTCCGGGTTTCGCTTCGACGGGATCGACACGGCCCGACCGGCGCCCGCCTTCCTCCAGGCGCTGGAGGACCACACGACCGCGGCGATCCTCGTCTGCCCCTCGAACCCCTTCGTCAGCGTCGATCCCGTCCTCGCCCTCGACGGCGTCGAGGTCGCGCTTCGGCGAGCGGCCGCGCCCGTGGTCGCGGTCTCGCCGATCGTCGGCGGCGCGGCGATCAAGGGACCGGCCGCCAAGATGATGGCGGAACTCGGGATGCCGGTCACGCCGGTCGAGGTTGCCCGCCACTACCGGCAACGGGACCTCCTCGACGGCTTCGTGATCGATCACGCCGATGCCGGCCAGGCTGCGGAGATCGAGGATCTCGGCCTTCTCACCCTGGTGACCGGCACAGTGATGGAAACGCTGGCCGACCGGGAACGCCTGGCCACGGAGACCATCGACTTCGCCCGCGGGCTCGACACCCGGCGAGGCGACAGGGCGGAAACCGCGCCGCCGGAACCGTCCGCGTGAACGCCGGCAGTCTCTGGGCGGTCCTGCCGGTCAAGGCCTGGTCCGAGGCCAAGCGGAGGCTGTCGCCCGTCCTCAGCACCGGTGAGCGGGAGGAACTGGCCCAATCGATGCTCGACGACGTGCTTGCCGCGATCGCGGGCGTGCCCGACGTCACGGGCACGCTTGCCGTGACCGCGGACGGCGTCGCGGCAACGTACCTGGAGGAAGCCGGTTGCGAGGTCCTGTCCGAGCCCAGGCGAGGCCTGAACCGGGCGCTCGGTACGGCCGCCGAGGAACTCGGGCGCCGCGGTGAGGCGACGATGCTGGTGCTGCCGATCGATCTGCCGCTGGTGACGGCGGCGGACCTGGAGGAACTCCGCGCCCGGCACCTCGAGGATCGGAGCAGCCAGGGGGACGACTCGGCGCCGGGACCGGCGGTGACCGTCGCCCCCGACCGCTTCCGATCGGGGACGAATGCTCTTGTCTGTTCGCCGCCGGGCTGCATCCCGTTCCGCTTCGGCGACGGCAGCTTCCGTGCGCACCTGCGGGAAGCCGAGCGGGCCGGAGCGGCTCACTCCAGCATCGTCCTGGCGAACCTGGGACTCGACGTGGACCATCCGGACGACCTGGCCGAACTGCTGCGGCTCGACCGTGCCGGCCGGGAGGGCCGGACCGGCCGACTCCTGCGCGGACTCGGCGTGCCGGAACGGCTGGAGCGCCCGCTGAAGCGGGACTGATACCGTTCGCTATCCCCACTGGCGGCCGGTTCAGCGCCTGCCGCAGTCATCCCCATGTCCCCTCCACTCAGCGCCTTTCTGGACCGTCGCCCGACCCCTGATGAGGCCCGTACGCTCGCCCGCATCGAGCCTGGCGCCGACCTCGAGCGGTTGCTCGAGGTAGCCGGCGAGTTGCGGGATCGGGGCCACGGCGGCCTCGTTTCCTATTCGCGCAAGGTCTTTCTGCCGCTGACCCACCTGTGCCGAGACATCTGCCACTACTGCGTCTTCGCCCGGCCGCCGAAGAAGGGCGAGGCGGCGTACATGCCGCTCGACTCCGTGCTAAGCCAGGCCCGCCTGGCCGCCCAGGCAGGTTGCAAGGAAGCGCTGTTCACGCTCGGCGACAAGCCGGAATTACGGTACAAGGCCGCCCGCGACGGCCTGGCCGAGCTGGGCCACGAGACGACTCTTTCCTACCTGCGGGAGGCGGCAGAGCGGGTGCTGCTCGAGACGGGCCTTCTGCCCCACCTCAACCCTGGGCTGATGACGGCTGAAGACATCGAGCATCTGCGCCCCGTGGGCCCGTCCATGGGCATCATGCTCGAGAGCGTTTCCACGCGGCTGCACGAGAAAGGTCAGGCGCACTACGGCTGTCCGGACAAAGTCCCGTCGAGGCGCCTCGAGACCCTGCGGCTCGCCGGCGAGGCCCGCGTGCCCTTCACCTCCGGCATCCTGATCGGTATCGGCGAGACCCGCGAGGAACGGATCGACGCCCTGCTCGCCATGCGCGACCTGCACGACGAGTACGGCCACATCCAGGAAGTCATCGTCCAGAACTTCCGGGCCAAGCCAGAGACCCGGATGGCCAGCGCGCCCGAGCCCACGCTGGAGGACCTGCTCTGGACGATCGCCGCCGCGAGGCTGGTGCTCGGGCCGGAGATGCACATCCAGGCGCCGCCCAACCTGAGCCCCGGCGTGCTGCCGCGGCTCGTCGACGCCGGTATCGACGACTGGGGCGGCGTATCGCCCGTGACGCCCGACTTCGTCAACCCCGAGGCGCCCTGGCCACACCTGGAGCGCCTCGCGGAGGAGACGGCCGCCGCCGGCAAGACGCTGGTCGAGAGGCTGACGGTGTACCCCGAATGGGCGCTCGACGGGGAGAAGTGGCTGGATGACGGCCGCGGCCAGAGCCGGGAGATCAGGCGGCTGGGTGGCGTCCGCACGGCGGTGCTGCAACGGGTCGACGCCACCGGCCTCGCCCGCACGGACGACTGGTCTCCGGGAGAAGAGATCGCGCCGCCGGCTGACGTCCTCGCCGCGGTGGCGACCTCCCCCGCCTCGAACGGCAACGGCGCGGAGCCACACCGTGCGACGGGCATCGCTCCCATTCTCGACCGCGCGCGGAGGGGCGAGGACCTCTCGGAGGACGAGATCGCCCGGCTGTTCGCGGCGCGGGGACCGGAGTTCTCCGCCGTCTGCGCCGCCGCGGACGCGATCCGGCGCGAAGTGAACGGCGACACGGTGACCTACGTCGTCAACCGGAACATCAACTACACGAACGTCTGCTACTTCAAGTGCCAGTTCTGCGCCTTCTCCAAGGGCAAGCTGAGCGAGAACCTGCGCGGCAAGCCGTACGACCTGGAACTCGAGGAGGTCATGCGCCGTACCGTCGAGGCCTGGCAGCGGGGCGCGACGGAAGTCTGCATGCAGGGCGGAATTCACCCCGACTACACCGGCGAGACCTACCTGGGCATCTGCCGCGCGGTGAAGGAGGCCGTGCCGGAAATCCACGTCCACGCCTTCTCCCCGCTCGAGGTCTGGCAGGGCGCGGCGACGCTCGACATGGCGCTTCGCGACTACCTGCTCCGCCTCCGGGACGCCGGGCTCGGGACCCTCCCGGGGACCGCTGCCGAGATCCTGGACGACGAGATCCGCGCCGTCATCTGCCCCGACAAGCTGAACACGGACCAGTGGCTCGAGGTCATGGAGACCGCCCACGGCGTCGGCTACCGGACGACGGCGACAATCATGTACGGCCATGTCGAGGGTCCCCGGAACTGGGCCCGGCATCTGCTCCGGCTGCGGGACCTGCAGAAACGGACGGGCGGTTTCACCGAGTTCGTGCCCCTGCCCTTCGTCCACATGGAGGCGCCGATCTACCTCAAGGGCCGCGCCCGCAAGGGACCGACCTTCCGCGAGGCGGTTCTCATGCACGCAGTGGCCCGGCTGGCGCTTCACCCCTGGTTCGGGAACGTCCAGGCCTCCTGGGTCAAGATGGGGCCGCAGGGGGTCAAGGCCTGCCTCGAGGCGGGGGTGAACGACCTGGGCGGCACCCTGATGAACGAGAGCATCACCCGGGCGGCCGGCGCCGCCCACGGACAGGAACTGCCGCCGTCCGGGATGGAGCAGCTTATCCGCGACGCCGGCCGCGTGCCGAAGCAGCGGACGACCGCCTACGGAACGCCGCCGCCCGAACGCGTCGAGGCGTCGTTCCAGGCAGCGGAGCTGGCCGCAGTGCTGAACAACCCGGCCCACCGCTACGAGCGCGACGGTCCGTTGCGCCTCGTCCGTCCGGGCCTGGACGCTTCCTGACCGGGACGGAGGCTCTCGCCTGACCGCCGCGGGCGAACGATCGGCGATGAAGGACGCCGCATCCCATTCCGTTCGCCGCCACCTGCGCATCGCCGTCGACGAGTACGACGCGGCGATTCGCCGGTTCATCCCCGGCTACGAGGAGATGCTCGCCGTTGCCGCCCAGGCCCTGGCTCCGGCGGCGCCCGGCCCGATCATCGACCTGGGAGCCGGTACCGGCGCCCTGTCGGAGGCGATCCTCGAATCCTCCACGGCGGCCGTCGTCGAACTCATCGACGTCGACGGCGAGATGCTCGACCAGGCACGAACGCGCCTCGCACGGTTCGGCGACCGGGCCCGCTTCGCCAGGGCCTCTTTCCTGGAACCCCTGCCCCGCTGTCGCGGCGCCGCCGCCTCACTCGCCCTGCATCACATCCCGGCGATGGACGACAAGAGAGTGCTCTACCGTCGTGTGTTCCAGACACTCGAGCCCGGCGGCATCTTCGTCAACGCGGACGCCACGATGCCCGGGGAGCCCGTCGCCCGGGAGACGACCTGGCGCGGCTGGGCCGACCACCTGATGGCCCACGGCATCGACGAGCGGCGCGCCTTCGAGCACTTCGAGGAGTGGTCGGAGGAGGACACCTACTTCCCGCTGGAGGACGAACTGTCCGCCGTCGCGTCGGCCGGCTTCGCGGCGGAGTGCGTCTGGCATGAGGTCGGGATCACGGTCGTCGTGGGCCGCAAGCCCGGCTGAAACGGACGGCGCGCCTACTACAGCACCGCCTCCGCGATCGCCTCCAGCGCCTCCGGCTGCCGGCAGCCGAGCAGCATCGACGCGACCTGGCCGTTGCCGGCGGCTTCCTTCCAGGCCGCGAGCCGGTCGACGATCCGCTCCCGCGGCCCGACCAGAGCGACGTCGTCGACCAGGGCGTCGGGCACAGCGCCGACCGCCTCGCTCTTCTTGCCGCCGAGGAAGTTGTCCTGGATCGCGCGGGCTTCGTCCGGGTAGCCGAGGCGCTTGGCGTAGTCGTTGTAGAAGTTCTTGTCCCGCGCCCCCATGCCGCCGATGTACAGGGCCATGCTCTGCTTGACCGGCGTGCGGCACTGCTCCACGTCGTTGCCCATGACGACGGTGACGAAGGGCATGACCTTGAAGTCGTCCAGGCTCTTGCCGTTGCCGGCGGCCGCGAAGCCGCGTTCGAGGGCGTCCTCGATCAGGTCATATCGCTCGGGGTTCATCCAGATCGGGAAGACGCCGTCCGCGACCTCGGCGCTGCAGGCCAGGCCGTTCGGGCTGATCGAGGCGGTGTAGATCGGGATCGAGGTATCCGCCGCCAGAATGCTCCTGAGCGGCTTGCCGAGACCCGTTCCATCCTCGCCGCGATAGGGCAACTGGTAGTGGTAGCCCTCGTGGGTCACCGGCTCCTCGCGGGCGAAGACCTTGCGCATGATCTCGATGTACTCCTTCGTGCGCGTCAGCGGCCGACCGTAGGCGACGCCGTGCCAGCCCTCGATGACCTGCGGGCCGGACGGTCCGAGACCGACCAGGAAGCGCCCGCCGGAGAGCTGGTTCAGGGTCATCGCGGTCATCGCGGTCATCGCCGGGCTGCGCGCCGGCATCTGCATGATCGCCGTGCCGACCTTGATCCTCTCCGTCTGGGCCAGAATCCAGGACGCCGTTGTCACGGCATCGGAGCCGTACGCCTCCGCGGTCCAGACCGACGTGAAGCCGTTGCTTTCCGCCTGCCGAATGCGATCGATGTCAACGGTGATCTGGCTGCCGAAGGCGCCAGCGAGCAGTCCTAGTTCCATGGTCCGGTCTCCAGGGTCTTGGGTCTTTGTCCGGGTTCGAGGGAGCGAAACGCGCGCGAGGCTAGCAGGTCGCCGGCAGGTCGGACATAGACTGCGCTCCGATGGTCCAAGCACCCCGACAGCAGGGCGGCTTCCCTGGCCGCGGTCCGCGCAATCCGCGCAGCCAGATGCTGTGGCGGCTCGGCTTCATCACGCTGATCCTGGGCATGGTCGTGGTCATCGTGATCGGCTACGTGATCATCCGGCTGACCCAGGTGCCAGGCGAAATGGTCGAAAGCGGCCGGGAGATCGGCCGCGCCGCGGTGGAGAGCGTGGAACGCATCGCGCGGGCGTTCCGGACCGGCAGCGTGCAGACATCCTTCATGAGTTACGCCACGGAGGTTTCGGGCAGCTCCTTTCTCCAGTTCGCCTCCCTCGACCAGACCGAAGTGCTGGAGCGCACGGACTCGGCCAGCCTGCTATGGGGCCGGCTCAGGCTGCCCGACGTGGTCGTCGAGGCGCGGGTCCCGGTCCGATACACCTACTACCTCGACCTGGAGGACGAGTGGTCGCTGACCCTGGAGGGAACGACGGTTCACGTCCTGGCGCCCGGCGTGCGAGCCAACCGGCCGGCCGTCGACGCCTCGGCGATCGAGTACCGGGTTCAGGGGGATTCGATCCTGCGCGACGAGGAAGCGGTCCTTGAGCAGCTCCGCCTCCGCATCACGGACCAGTTGGCCGCCCGCGCGGGCGAGAACATCGCCCTCGTGCGCGAGCTCGGCCGGCGCAGGACCGCCGACTTCGTGCGCACGTTCCTGCTCTCGCAGTTCGGCGAGGACGTGGAGGCCTACCGCATCGACGTGCGCTTCCGGGACGAGGTCGATCTGGACCCGGCTGTCGACCCGGGGCCTCCGGTCACCGAGGAACCACGACTTTGACCGACCGGTTGGCGCGGAGCCGCCAGCGGCTCCGGGCGCGGCAGGCGGATCGCTTCGCCCGCATGGCGGACCAGGTCTACGTGCACAACTCCTTCTACCGCGCAAAGTGGCGGGCCGCGGGCTTCGATTCGCCGCCGACCCTCGACGATCTTGCCGACCTCCCCTTCACCACGAAGGACGAGCTCGCGGCCGACCAGGAGGCGAACGCCCCCTGGGGCACGAACCTCACCTTCCCCCTCGACCGGTACGTCCGCGTTCACCGCACGTCGGGTACCGCCGGCCGCCCGCTTCGATGGCTCGATACGCCGGCGAGCTGGCAGTGGTTCCTGGACTGCTGGCTCGCAGTCTACGAGGGCGCCGGCGTCACCTCCGCGGACCGTGTCTTCGCCGCCTTCGGCTTCGGTCCCTTCATCGGCTTCTGGACCGCGTTCGAGGCCGCGCAGCAGCTCGGCTGCCTGGTCCAGCCGGGCGGCCATCTGAGCACCGAACAGCGGCTGCAGATGATGCGGGACGATGGCAGCACGGTGCTGCTGTCGACGCCCACCTACGCCCTGCGGATGCTCGAGTCGGCCCGCCGACTCGGTATAGACCTCGCCGGCGGCGCCGTCGAGCGGACGATCCACGCCGGCGAACCGGGCGCTGGCGTCCCCGCGGTCAAGCAGCAGCTCGCGGCGGGTTTCGGCGCCCGTGTCTTCGACCACGCCGGCGCGACGGAGGTGGGCGCCTGGGGCGTCCCCTGCGGCGTCGGTGAGAACCTCCACATCCTGGAGGACGAGTTCATCGTCGAGTGGATCGCCCGGGAAACCGGGGCTCCGCGGCCACCGGTCGAGGCGGCCGCGGGCGAAGCCGGCGCCGACGACCTCGGCGAACTCGTCCTGACGAACCTCGGGCGGATCGGCAGTCCGGTCATCCGCTACCGCACCGGCGACGTCGCGCGCCTGCGCGCCGCCGGTTGCCCGAGCGGCCGGCCAACTGTCTACCTGGACGGCGGCGTGGTCGCGCGCGCTGACGACATGTTCATCGTGCGCGGAGTGAACATCTACCCGAGCGCGGTCGAGGCCCTGATCCGGGAGGTGGGCGGCGTCGCGGAGTACCGCGCTACGGTTCGTCGGCGCTCCCGGATGGCCGAGTTCGAACTGGAGGTCGAACCCGAGCCTGGCGCCGAATCCCGAAGTCTCAGGTCCAGGCTCCAGGACCTGTTCGAGGAGCGGCTCAGCCTGAGGGTCCCGGTCCAGATCGCCGACGCCGGTTCGCTCCCCCGGTACGAACTGAAGGCGAACCGCTTCACGTTCCTGGACTAGTCGCTGGACCGGCGCCGCGGTCGGGCCGGTTCAACACGAGAAGCGCCGCGAACAGCAGGGCACCCACGCCGTTCACGACGAGCCCGAGGGTCGGACCGCCGAGATCGGGAACCAGGAGCAGGGCGGCCGCGACCAGCAGGAGGACCCGCAGCGGCAGGGTGAGTTCGGACCGGAGGTAGCCGCCGATCCCGGAGGCCAGGGCCACGATGCCGACGACGGCCGTCCCGAGCGCCAGCACCAGAGGCGGCAGCCCCGCTGCTCCGGACGCGAAGAGGCTCGACCCGCCCTCGTCCATCATCAGCAGCGCGGGCCGGTAGACGAACATGAAGGGCAGCGTGAAGCCGACCAGGGCGAAGCGGAACGCCGCCAGCGCGGTCGGCATGACTGGCGCCTGGGCCAGGCTCGAAGCCGCGTAGGCGGCGAGCGCGACCGGCGGCGTCACCATGGACATCATCCCGAAATAGAAGATGAACAGGTGTGCCGCCAGGGGAATGACCCCGAGTTCCGAGAGAAGGGAACCCATCAGGGTCGCCATCAGCAGGTAACAGACGACGGACGGCACCCCCATGCCCAGCACGAGCGACGTGACCATGATGCCGAGCAGGGCCAGGAACAGGTTCGTCGCCACGACGCCCTTGATCGCCGCCGAGAAGTCCGCCGCGATGCCGGTCTGCTGGACGATGCCGATGACCACGCCGACGCAGGCGCTGGCGGCGACCAGCGGAATTCCGTTGCGCGCCGCCTGGGTCAGGGCGCCGAGGATGCGGGGCCGGAAGACGCGGTGTATCAGGCCGAACGCCATCAACCCGAACATCGCCACGATGCCGGACGAGAGCCAGGACTCGAAGACCTGCCGGAACGACGGGTCCGCTGGAAGGTCGCCCCAGATCACCTGGTGCAGAAGGGCCACGCCGGCGAAACAGCCGAGGGCCAGGCGGCGCAGCCTGCGCGGAAGGTCGATCTCCGGTCGCAGCACCGCCAGCACCAGGATGACGATCAGCGCCCCGGTCACCGCGCGAAACGGCGAGAACCGCAGCAGCAGGAGCAGGATGAGGGTGGCCAGGCCGGCGATGAAGACCAGCGCGTCGAAGCGCCTCACCGGAGGCGGCTCGCCCTCGCGCTCCGGCGTACCGACGCGCCGCGAATAGAAGTGGACGATAAGGAAGAGCGAGAGGTAGAAAAGGACGGCCGGCAGCAGGGCCGCCTGCACGATCTGCAGGAAGGTGACCTGGGGCTCGACGATCTCGAGCATCATGTAGGCGCCGGCGCCCATGACCGGCGGCACCAGGGCGCCTCCGGAGGCCGCCGCGGCTTCCACCGCCGCCGCCACGTGGCGCCTGAAGCCGTTGCTCCTCATCATGGGAATCGTGAAGGCGCCGGTGGTCACCGCGTTGGCCACCGCGCTGCCGGAAAGGGAGCCCAGCAGTCCGCTGCTCAGCACCGCCACCTTCGCCGGTCCGCCCGGCCTGGTGCCGAACACCCGCTCCGCGAAGCGCATGATGAACTGGGTCGCACCGGACATCTCGAGAAACGCGCCGAACACGACGAACAGGAAGACGTAGCGGAACATGACCGAGGCCGCCGGGCCGAACACGCCCAGACTCTGAAGGAATGTCGTGCCGACCACGTCGCGGGGGCTCTGGCCGGCGTGGGGAAACAGCCAGTCCGGCAGTAGCGCCCAGCCGTTGCGCAGGCTGAAGTAGCAGTAGAGCGTGTGGGCGACGAAAGTCAGGCCCAGGGCGGGAACGATCCAGCCGATACTCCGCCGCGCAGCCTCGAGCACGAGCAGGAGGCCGACCAGGCCGAGGCCGATGTCCGCCGTGGTCTCGATGCCGGCCCGGTTTCCGAGGGACCTGCCGCCCGACCACAGGTGCTCGAACGCCGGCTCCGTCTGCACGACGACGTAGGCGCAGACCGCCAGGGCCATGAGCCCGAACAGCACGTCCAGGCCCCGCAGCCAGAGGTTCGATCCGAGCTTGGGATGAACCGGAAAGGCGAGGAAGCAGAGCAGCAATCCGAGGCCGACGAACACGGCCAGGGAAGATTGCGGCAGCAGCAGCCCGAAGTTCACCTCGAGCAGAACGAAGAAGCACAGGGCGACGCCGAGTGCCCCGATCAGGCCCCGGCGCGTGCGCTCGGCGGCCTCGTTCAACCGTCCGCTTCGGGCCAGATACCGATCTCGCGGTAGTAGCGCTCCGCCCCCGAATGGAACGGCGTGCCGGTGTTGCGGGCGACGTTCGCCTCGTTGATCGCACGGCCGGCGGGGTGCTTCTCGGCGATTGCCTGCCGGTTCTCCCACATGGTCTTCGTGACCTGGTAGACGAGTTCCTCGTCCGCGTCGGCGTAAGTGATCAGGTGCATCGAACCGACGTTGAGGCCGGGGTAGTCCTCGGTGAGATCGGAGTAGGCGTCGGCGGGAATCGTGGCGAGCTGGAAGAAGGGATAGTCACGCGCGAGCTCCTGCCGCCTCTCCTCGTCGAACGGCAGGAAGACGATGTCGTGCGTACTGCTGGCCTGGGTCACCGCGCCGGTCGGCACCGCACCGCCGAGAAAGGCGGCGTCGATCGAGCCGTCGCCCAGCATGTCGACGGCCCCGCTCTGGGTGCCGTAGACCTGGGTGAAGTCGTCGTAGGTCACGCCATGCGCCGCCAGCAGCGGCTCGACGAACATCTCGAAGCCGGCGCCGGCTACGCCGACCATCGCCCGCTTGCCCGCCAGGTCGCTCATGGCGGCGAGGCCCGAATCGGCCTTGGCGATGAACGTCGCGATGTTCGGCGCCAGCGTGGCGACCGCGCGGATGTCGTAGCTCTGCTCCCAGCCCGATTCCCCCAGGACCGCGAAGTAGCTGATGGCCGAGTTCGACATGGCAAGTTCCAGCTCGCCGCGCGCGAGCCGGCGAATGTTCTCCTGCGAGCCCTTCGTCCCGCGCGGCTGGACCCGCCAGTTGTTCTCTCCGCGGTTGTCGTTCAGCACTTCGGCGATCGCGCCGCCGACGACCGGGAAGGCGCCGCCGACCGGCGCGGTGCCCATGCTGAGGAACCGCGGGTTGCCGGCGCCGCCGTCCGCTCCGTCTCCGCCCGCGCAGGCAAGCGCAAGCACGAGTGCCGGCGGGACGAGTACCGACGGGAGCATGAGCAGGCGGTTCTTCATCGACGGGACCTCGGTGACGGAAGGTTGGCGCACCGGACGGGCGCGGCAGGCGATCATAACTCGCCGGTCGCGGGCCTCCGCTCTACGGTTCAGCGATGCAGTAGAGGAAACTGTCGGTTCGCAGGTAGAGCCGCCCCTCGGCCACGCCCAGCGACGACAGCGTGAAGCCCTGGACCTGGTTCCTGGCCAGGATTTCGAACTCGGGCCCGTCCCGGACCACCGTGGTCACGCCGTCCTCGCTGGTCGCGTAGATCTTGCCGTCGGCAACCAGGAGCGAGGCGCTGTAGGTGCCCGGCTCCAGACGCTGGTTCTCCCAGTCCGCCGCGCCGGTCCTGGCGTCCAGCCGTGACAGGAGGCCGTTGTCGCGAAGGAGATAGAGCGTCTCGCCGTCCGTCGCGGGGGTCGGCACATCGGGTCCGCGGTCGGTCTCCCAGAGGATCTCCGGCTCGCCGCCGTCTCCGAGCCGCAGCGCCTTCATGGGACTGACGCGGGTGGGAACGAAGACCAGGTCGCCTGAAGCTACCGGCGACGCGACGACGCGGTACATCGGGCTGTTCCTCGGGTTGAAGCCTTCCACGCGCCACAACTCACGGCCGTCGCCCGGGTCGTGGCCGGTGGCGACGTCACCCCCGTTCAGCACCAGGACGTGTCCGTCGCCGCTCTCGACGAGCGCGGGCGTGATGTAGGCGTCCGGAGACTCCATCCGGGCGTTCGTCGGCCGCTCCTGCCTCCAGATCGTCTCGCCCGAGTCGGCGTCGATGGCCAGTAGGTACGAGGGGTCGTCCGTCTTCATGCCGTGCAGGACCGGCACGTAGAGCACCTCCCGCCAGAGCAGAGCGGACGAGCCGTAGCCGTGGTTCAGGCCGAAGGCGCCGTAGTCCTGTTCGAGTTCCCGCGCCCAGAGCTGGTTGCCGTCGAAGTCGTAGGCCTGCAGGGCGCCGGTTCCGGTCAAGATCCAGACCCGCTCGCCGTCAGTGATCGGAGAGGGCGACGACATGTTGTGCTTGCGCTGGAAGCGGTTGCCGCCGCCGATCGACCGCTTCCATACAACAGCGCCCGAACCGGCAGCGACGCGCCACAGGGACAGGTCGTCGCCCTCGGCGACGTTCAGAAACACGATGTCGCCGACCACGATCGGAGTCGAGCCGGAACGGTCCGGCAGCGCCAGTTTCCAGAGGATGTTCCGCTCCGTGTCGCCCTCGTGCGACCACTCGCTGGGCAGCCCGGTGTGCGCGCTGTAGCCGTTCCGCTCGGGTCCTCGCCAGTTCGGCCACTCCGGCTCGCTCGCCGGCAGTACGCATGACACCGCCGTCAGGAGGCACCAGATCGCGGCCCGCTGCACGACGCGCCCTTTGTGGCGTCCGGATTCCTCTCTCGTCTCGTTCACGCTGCCTCCTTGGCCGCGGCCGGCTCGGCGGCCTCCTCGCCGGCGCTGTCGTCCCGTGCTTCGGCCGCCTCCGGCAGCAGCAGCACCTGGACCCGGTTCTCGCCGCCGAGGTAGTCCACGGCGGCGCCGCGGATCATCTCCGCGTCGAGTTCTTCGAACAGTTCCTCGTAGGTGAGGATGCTCAATGGGTCGTCGTCGTACTGGTACACGGTCTGCAGCACGCCCAGCCAGAAGCCATTCGTCTCCTTCGCCGTTTCGCGGCCCCGTCGCTGCTGTTCCCGGATCTGGCCGACTTCCTCGTCCGTGGCAAGTTCCGTCCGAACACGTTCGATCTCCTCCTGGACCGCCTGGAGCATCTCCTCGACGCGAGCCGGGTCGCAGCCGAACAGGATCTGCACGGAGAACTGCGAAACCGGAATCCTCTCGGCCCCTCCGGACACGTTCGCACCGTAGGTTCCGCCGAGTTCCTCGCGCAGGCGCTCTCGCAGACGGTCCCGCAGCAACGAGACCATGGAGTTCAGACGGTAACGGTTCAACTGGCTCTGCTCGAAGGGTCCGCTGAACACCAGGGCGACCTGGCTCTGGTCCTCGAGCCCCTTGTACACCGTCCGTTCGATGAGGCCCTTGGGAGTCCGAACTCCGACGTCTCGCCAGGCCTCCTCGCGACCGGTCGACGGCAGGCCGCCCAGCCAGGTCTCGACGAGCGGTTCGATCGCCTCGAGTTCGAAACTGCCGGCGAGGAAGAAGGTGAAGTCGGAGAAGTCCCGGAAACGGTCTTCGTAGACGGCGAAGATGCGGTCCTGATCCAGGTCTTCCAGCATCTCCTCGGTGATCATCCGGCGCCGCGGGTGGTCCTGGCTCAGGATCTCCACGAACGTCTTGAGGAAGGTGTACTGCGGCATCGCGCTCTGGTTGCGCAGCAACGCACCCTGACGGGTAAGGAAGGACTCGTAGGCCTCGGCATCGCGGCGGGGCGACGTCCCGCTCAGATAGATCAACTCGAAGAGCGTCTGCAGGTCCTTGGGCGAGCCCCGGCCGCTGAAGCCCTCGAACAGGGGCCCGATGACCGGCCCGACGCGCGCCACCTTGCCGGCCAGCGCCTTGTTCAACTGGGTGAGGCTGAAACTTCCCAGGCCGGAGAGCTGCACCACCGAGGTCGCCAGGTTCACCTCCAGCCAGTCTTCGTCCGAAACAAGGGAGGCGCCCCCCGGACTGAAGGCGCCGACCAGGACCTCATCGTTCTTGAAGTCGCTTGGCCGCAAGACCACCCGGACACCGTTCGACAGCCGCCACTCGGTCACGCCGAGTTCCTCGATCGCCGATCGTTCGACGATCCGGCCCGGAGTCGGCGGAACAGGCACCAGGGCGCCCTCGCCGACATCGTCCTCGTAGGCCGCGACCTCCAGTTCGCCTACCCGGTCGAACACGGCCAGCAGCTCCTCCTCGACCGGCGGCTCCAGACCCTCCTTCCGCGGTCCGCTGGCGAGGATGACGCGATCCTCGTCGCGGATCCACCCGTCGGCGACGCGGTTCACCTCGGCGAGCGTGATCCCGGGGACGTAGCGGCGGGCCAGCTCGCGCTCGTAAGCGATCCCCGGGAACGGTTCGTCGCTGAGAAAGTTCCGCACGTACTCGCCGGCATAGGCGGCGGAGTGGGTCTTGTCCCGTTCGTCGTAGGCGCGGTCCATCGAGCGCAGCGTGTTCACCCGGGCCCGTTCCAGTTCGCTCTCCTCGAAGCCGTGGCGACGGGCACGCTCCGATTCGGTGAGCAGCGCCTCGAGGGCCCGGACTTCGGCGCCCTCCCGGGCCCCGGCCCGGAGCAGGTAGAGGCTGCGGGTCCGGGCCAGCGTGCCGCGACTGCTCGTGGCGCCGATGAAGGGCGGATCGGCCTCTTCGGCGCGCTCGGCCAGACGGTTGTTCAGCAGGCCGTTGTAGAGGCCGCGGACCAGCCGCTTCCGGTAGTCGGCGACGGTGACGAACTCGTCCGCTTCGCCCTTGAAGGCAACCGAGATCGAGGAACGCGTCAACTCGGGATCGGTGAAGATGGAAACCAGAGTCTCCTCGTGAGGCGGAATCTCCGCCTCGAAGCGTTCGCGCGGCTCGTCGGGTCCCTCGAGCGCGGCGAAGCGGCTCCTGATGCTCGCCCCCATCGCTTCCGCGTCGAAGTCGCCGACCGCGACGACGGCCATCAGGTCCGGCCGGTACCAGTCCCTGTAGAAGTCCCGCAGCCGCTGCGGCGGAACCTCGCGCAGCATCTCCGGATCACCGATCGGCAGCCGTTCCGCGTAGCGCGAGCCGTGGAAGCGATAGGGGATCTCGGCGTCCAGAAGCCTCGCTCCGGCACCCCGGCCGCCCCTCCACTCCTCGATCACGACGCCGCGCTCGAGTTCGACCTCCTCGTCGTCCAGGGTGACGGCGCCGGCCCAGTCCTCGAGCACCAGAAGCGCCTTGTCCAGGATGTCCGGGTCGTCCGTCGGCACCTCCAGCATGTAGACCGTCTCGTCGAAGCTCGTGTACGCGTTGACGTCCGCACCGAAGCGCATGCCGATGCTCTGCAGGTAGTCCAGCAGCTCCGCCTTCTCGAAGTGCTCCGTGCCGTTGAACGCCATGTGCTCGACGAAGTGGGCCAGACCAAGCTGGTCGTCGTCCTCGAGCACCGAACCGGCGCGCACGACGAGCCGCAGGAAGGCGCGGTTCTCGGGCCGGCCGTTCTTCCTCACGTAGTAGCGGAGGCCGTTGTCGAGTTGTCCCGTGAGCACCGCCGGATCCTCGGGCAGGACCTCGTCCAGCTCGTAAGTCCATTCGGGCAGCAACTCGACGCCGGCGTCGGGCTCCTGGGCGTGAACGCCCGGCGCCATCAAACCGGCGACCAGAGCCGCCGCCGCGGCGAGCAGACCAGCAGAACACGAGTGCGACCGGCCGCGCTTTCGCTCGATCATCGACGTTTCTCCTTCGTTTGGTGGGGCGTTCAGCGGCTGCCGGCGACGCGGGCGCCGCCGTCCACTCGCACGACCGCCCCGGCCGGCAGGGCCTCGACCAGCGCCTCCAGGGCACGGTCCGCGGCGCCACGGCTGCGGCTGTCGACGGTGAGCTTGACCCGGTAGTCGCCGTCCATCACTGGATAGCTGCCGATGTCGACCTCCTCGTGGGCGTCGACCACGCGGTCGAGCAGTTCCGCGATGTCCGTCTCGCGGCAGGACGTATACACCGCGCGGCAGTAGAACCGGCGGCCCGCCGCCAGGCGGTCGCGCAGCATCGGCAGTTTCATGCGGAAGATCCGGGGCACGCCCGGCAACACGTACACGTTCTCCATGACAACGGACGGCCAGGGCACATCCGGCGTGCTGACGAGTTCCGCGCCTTCCGGCACGTCGGCCATGCGCAGGTGGCCCTCGGTGCAGCGATCCCCCACCATCTCGCGGATCTTCGCGACCAGCTCGGGGGAACGGACCAGCCGCCGCTCGAACGCCTCGGCGACTGCCTTGAGCGTCACGTCGTCGTGGGTCGGCCCGACGCCGCCGCTCGTGATCAGGTAGTCGAAGCGAGCGCGCAGGCGCCGGATATCGGCCGCGATATCGCCGACGTCGTCCGGGCAGACGATCACTCTCTGGAGCTCGATCCCAAGGTCGAACAGCTCTCTGGCCAGGAGGCTCAGATTCGCTTCCTCGACCTTGCCGCTGAGGATCTCGTTCCCGATGATCAGGGCGCCTGCGGTGGGCATCGGCGTAGCTTACCGGCCGGCGCAACTACCGGCCTGCGAAACGTGGCGAACGCCGCTGCGTCAGGGCCATGACCCCCTCGCGGGCGTCGGCGGTGCGGAAGGTCACCTCCTGCTCGGCGCTCTCCAGGTCGAGCGCCTCGTCAATCGACCGTTCGAAGGTGCCGCGCACCGTGCGCTTGGTCGCCTTGACCGCGATCGGGCCGGCGGCCGCGATCTCCAGGGCGAGGTCCTCGACCACACGGTCGAAGTCCTCGTCCGCCTCGCGACTGGCGATCCCCCATTCGACCGCCGTCGCGGCGTCGATGAGCCGCCCGCTGTAGAGGAGTTCCGCGGCGCGGGCGGGGCCGATCAGGCGCGGCAGGGTCCAGGTCGCGGCCATCCCGGGGTGAATGCCCAGCTTGACGAAGGTCATGCCGACCCGGGCGCCGGTACGGATCACGCGCATGTCGCAACCGAGCGCGAAGCAAAGGCCGGCGCCGATGGCGTGGCCGTTGATTGCGGCAATCGACGGTGCCTCGAGATCCCGCACCGAGAGGTACAGGCGATAGAAGTTCGCGCCGCCGCCGAGGCCGGGCCCGGCGTCCGCGTCGTCGCTCACCTCCTCCTGGATGCTCTTCAGGCTGCCGCCGGCGCTGAAGGCCCGGCCGGCCCCCCGGACGATGACCACGCGCGTCTCGGCACGGCCGTTGATCAGCGGAACGGCGTCCCTGATCTCGGCGCCCATCGCCGGTGTCATCGCGTTCAACTGGTCCGGGACGTTCAGGGTGAGCCGGGTGACCGGACCTTCGTGGGACAGGAGGAGGTGTTCGAAATTCATGAAACGGGTTCTCCTTCAAGCTAGAATGCGGCGCATGCTAACGATCACCGAACTGGCGCAGAAACAGGTGGCGGAAGCGATCAAGTCCGAAGAGCGCGACGACCTGGCGCTCCGGATCGCGATCACCGGCCGCAACGGCGGCGGCTTCCGCTACCAGATGGACCTGGTCGGCCTGGACGAAACGAGGCCCGACGACGAGGTCGTCGAACTCGACGCCTTCAACGTGTACGTGGACTCCGAGAGCGCGCCGGACCTCGCCGGCGCCACCGTCGACTTCGTGACCCGGCTCTCCGAGAGCGGCTTCAAGTTCGACAATCCCAACTCCCCCTGGGGCGAGGGCGTGGCCGCCGACGTTCAGCGCGTCCTCGATGAACAGATCAACCCGCAGATCGCCGCCCACGGTGGCTTCGTCACCCTCCTCGAGGTCAAGGACGAGACCGCTTACATCACCATGGGCGGCGGTTGCCAGGGCTGCGGCATGGCCGACTACACGCTCAAGCAGGGCGTCGAGCAGGCCATCGTGGAAGCCGTGCCGACCGTCCAGCGCGTCCTCGACACGACGGATCACGCCGCCGGAACGAACCCGTACTACGCGCCGTAGCGACGTACGGCCTGCCGGTGAGCACGACCGCCGGAAAGGCCGCTTCCTGTTGCCCCAGCCCGGCGGTTGTGGAATAGTCCCGGCTGGTCGAGCGACGCGTTCCGATTCGCCCTCGATCGCTAGAAACGACACGTCAGGATCGATGGGCACGCACCGTTTCAGACGGGGACTCAGCCTGCCGATCGTGGGGGCTCCCGAGCAGACGCTCGATGACGCCGCGGCTCCAGGTACCGTCGCCGTCAGCGCGGCCGACTACCCGGGCATGAAGCCGGCGATGCACGTCGGGCCGGGCGATGCCGTGCAGCGTGGTCGGCTCCTGTTCGAGGACCGCAAGCAGCCGGGCGTTCGTTTCACCTCCCCCGCCGCGGGCACGGTAGCCGCCGTGAATCGCGGCGCCAAGCGGGCGCTGATCTCGGTCGTGGTGCGAGTGGATCCCTCCGACCAGGCGGCCTCCAGCGGCGCCGGCGTCGGCTTCGCCAGCTATACCGGTAGACACCCGAGCGCTCTCTCCCGCGAGGAAGTGCAGGGTTTGCTGGTGGAGTCGGGAGACTGGGTCGCCCTGCGCGCGCGACCGTTCGGACGCACTGCGGCCGTCGACTCGGTGCCGAAGTCGATCTTCGTCACCGCGATGAACACGGAACCGTTCGCGCCCGCCGCCGACCGGATCGTCGAGGGGCGCGCTGGCGATCTCGAGCGAGGGCTTGCCGCGCTGGCCCGGCTGACGGACGGACCCGTGTTTCTCTGCCGGGCGCCCGGCACGCTCGCCGGTGTCGAAACGAGCGAACCGATCCGCGTCGAGGAGTTCACGGGACCCCACCCCGCCGGCGCCGCGGGGATGCACATCCACACGCTCGACCCAGTGAACCGCAACAAGCTGGTGTGGCAGATCGGACTCCAGGACACCCTCGCCATCGGTCGCCTCTTCGCGACCGGCGAACCCGACGTTCAGCGCGTCGTGGCCCTGGCGGGGCCCCCGGTCGGGAGACCCAGGCTCCTGCGTACGCGGCTCGGCGCCGCGCTCGGCGACGTGACGAGGGGCGAGATCGGCACGGGGACGGAAGCCGTCCGCGACGGCGCCGTGCGTGTCGTGACCGGCTCGCCGCTCGCCGGCCGGACCGCGATCGGCGAGAACGCCCCGGCCGATCTTCACGGCTACCTGGGTCGCTTCCACGAGGTGGTCTCGGTGCTCGAGGACGACCACGGCCGTCGCTTCCTGGGCTGGCTCACGCCCGGATTCGGCGCCTTTTCCCGCGCCCGCGCCTTCGCCTCCTCGCTGCTGCCGCGCAAGTCCTTCGCGATGACGACGACCACGCACGGATCGCCCCGCGCCATCGTGCCCATCGGCCTCTACGAGAGCGTCTTCCCGTGGGACCTGCAGCCGACCTTCCTGCTCAAGTCCCTGGTGGCCGGGGATATCGAACGCGCCGAGGAACTCGGCTGCCTGGAGCTGCTGGAGGAGGATCTGGCGCTCTGCACCTTTGTTTGCCCGGGCAAGACGGAGTACGGGCCGTACCTGCGCGACGCGCTCGAGCTGATCGAGAAGGAAGGCTAGCGCCGCTACTCCGATGAGATTCCTGCGCCGCATTCTCGATCGGCAGGCCCGCCACTTCGAGCCCGGGGGCCGGTTCGAGCGCTTCTACCCGCTGTACGAGGCGCCCGACACGTTCCTGTACACGCCGGGCAAGACGACCGCCGGCGCCGCGCACGTGCGCGACGCACTCGACCTGAAGCGCCTGATGATGACGGTCGTCGTGGCGCTCGTGCCCTGCGTCCTGATGGCGATGTGGAACACCGGCCGGCAGATTCACCTCGCGATCGCGGGTGGCGCCACCGCCCTGCCGAACTGGCGCACGGACACGATGGAGACGCTCGGGCTGCCGTTCGATGCAACCAGCCTGCTCGCGAACACGGCCCACGGCGCGCTCTACTACCTGCCGGTCCTGGTCGTGACCTTCGCGGTGGGCGGCCTCTGGGAGGGGTTGTTCGCGGTCGTCCGGCGGCACGACGTGAACGAGGGCTTCCTGGTCACCGGGATGCTCTTCCCGCTCGTGTTGCCGCCGACGATTCCGCTCTGGCAGGTCGCGATCGGCATCACCTTCGGCGTCGTCGTCGGCAAGGAGATCTTCGGGGGCACGGGCTACAACGTCCTGAACCCGGCGCTCACGGCGCGCGTCTTCCTGTTCTTTGCCTATCCGGCCCAGATCTCCGGGGACGCCGTGTGGATCGCGGCGGGCACCTCGGCCCCGCCCGACGGCTACAGCGGCGCCACCGCGCTCGGCGAGATCGCGGTGCTCGAGGCCGCCGAGGGCTCCAACGCCCCACTGGACGGGCTGTCCGCCATCGAGGGCAAGGTCTCCTGGATGCAGGCCTTCCTCGGCGACATTCCGGGGTCGATGGGCGAAACGTCCGCGCTGGCCTGCCTGATCGGCGCCGCCATCCTGATCGCCACCGGCATCGGCTCCTGGCGGATCATGGCCGCGGCGACGGCCGGCACGGCGGCGATCTCCCTGTTGCTCAACCTCATAGCGTCGCCGACCAACGCGATGCTCTCGGTGCCCTTCCACTGGCACGTCGTGCTCGGAGGCTGGGCGTTCGGCATCGTCTTCATGGCCACCGATCCGGTGAGCGCCGCGCAGACGAACCGGGGACGCTACATCTACGGTTTCCTCGTCGGCGTCCTGGCCATCCTGATCCGCACCGTGAACCCCGCGTTTCCGGAAGGCGTGATGCTCGGCATCCTGTTCATGAACCTGTTCGCGCCCCTGATCGACCACTACGTGCTGAAGGCGAACATCAAGCGCCGCCAGGCGCGTTACGCGCAATAGCGCAATAGACTCTCTCCCGACCGGAGAACCTCCCATGGCAGACCGACAGGCCACCGGCTACACCCTCCTGTTCGCGACCGCGATCTGCATCGTGTGCGGGATCCTCGTGTCCTCCTTCGCCGTCAGCCTGGAGGATCTCCAGGACGAGAACATCGCCCTCGACAAACAGAAGCGGGTGCTGGAGGCCGTGGGCAAGCTCCAGCCCGGCGAGGCGATCGAGGAGGCGCAGGTCGCCGAGCGCTTCGCGCCGATCGAACCGGTGCTCATCGTGCTCGCAACGGGCGAGGCGGTGGACGGCGACACGGCGATCTTCGACCAGCAGCGACGCGCCCGGGATCCCGCGACCAGCATGGAAGCCCCCGACAACCTGGCGAAGGTCAAGCGTGTTCCCGATCGGGCGCTGCTCTACGAGGTGCGCGGCGACGGCGGCGAGCTCGAGATGGTCGTGCTGCCGATCGAGGGTCTCGGACTCTGGGGCACGCTCTACGGCTTCCTGGCGCTCGACGCGGACACGACGACCGTGCGCGGCATCACCTACTACCAGCACAAGGAGACGCCGGGCCTCGGCGGCGAGGTCGACAATCCGACCTGGAAGGACAAGTGGCCCGGACGCAAGGCCTTCGATGACGAAGGTGAGGTCCGTCTGGCGGTGATGAAGGGACCGGCCAAGAGCGTTGCGGAGGATCCGCACCGCGTGGACGGCCTGGCCGGCGCGACGATCACCAGCAACGGGGTAACGAACATGCTCGACTTCTGGCTCGGCGAGAACGGCTTCGAGCCCTACCTCAACCGGATCCGCGCGGAGGCCAACTGATGGCTGTGAAGAAGAGCGAAGCGGCGCTCGACCCCCTCTTCAACAACAATCCGATCGCGCTCCAGGTGCTCGGCATCTGCTCGGCGCTGGCGGTGACCACGAAGATGGAGACGTCGGTCGTCATGTGCGCGGCCGTCATCTGCGTGCTCACGCTCTCCAACCTGACGATCAGCCTGCTCCGGCATCAGATCCCGAACAGCATCCGGATCATCGTCCAGTTGACCGTCATTGCCTCCCTGGTCATCGTCACCGACCAGATCCTCAAGGCCTACGTGTTCGAGATCAGCAAGCAGCTCTCGGTGTTCGTCGGGCTGATCATCACGAACTGCATCATCATGGGCCGGGCCGAGGCGTTCGCGATGCAGAACCCGCCGTCCCTGGCCATCCTCGACGGCATCGGCAACGGCATCGGCTACAGCGCGATCCTGATGATCACCGCGGTGCTGAGGGAGCTCTTCGGCTCCGGGAAGCTCTACGGCTACTCCGTTCTGCCCACGGTCTCGGAGGGCGGCTGGTACCTGCCGAACGGCCTGATGCTGCTGTCTCCCGCCGCCTTCTTCATCATCGGCGGATTGATTTGGGCGTTGCGCGTGTACAAACCAGCCCAGGTCGAGATGGACGGCTAGGGGGTCCGGGACGATGTTCGAGGAGTACCTGAACCTGGCCGTGAAGGCCATCTTCGTCGAGAACATGGCCCTGACCTTCTTCCTGGGCATGTGCTCCTTCCTGGCGGTGTCGAAGAAGGTGGAGACAGCCGTTGGCCTGGGCTTCGCGGTGATCTTCGTGCTGACCGTCACCGTGCCGGCCAACAACCTGATCCAGACCCACCTGCTGAACGAAGGGGCGCTGACCTGGATCAGCCCCGAGTTCGCCGGCGTCGACCTGACCTTCCTGAACCTGCTCTGCTTCATCGGCACGATCGCGGCGATGGTCCAGCTCGTGGAGATGACGACCGACCGCTTCTTCCCGGCGCTGCACGCCACGCTGGGAATCTTCCTGCCCCTGATCGCGGTGAACTGCGCCATCCTGGGCGGCTCCCTGTTCATGGTCGAGCGGGACTACGACTTCGGCGAAAGCGTCGTCTTCGGCCTCGGTTCCGGCATCGGCTGGTTCCTGGCGATCGTCGCGCTGGCGTCGATCCGTGAACGCCTGCGCTACAGCAACGTGCCCCACGGCCTGCGCGGCCTCGGCATGACCTTCGTCATCACCGGGCTGATGGCCTTCGGCTTCATGGCCTTCGGGGGCATCCAGCTATGACGCGCGGCACCGGACTGATGGCCTTCGGCTTGACACCCTTCGGAGGCATCCAGCTATGACGCGCGGCACCGGGCTGATGGCCTTCGGCTCGATGCCCTTCGGAGGCATCGAGCTGTGATCACCGTCGTCCTCGGAGTGACGATGTTCACCGTCGTCATCCTCGCCCTGGTCACGGTCCTGATGCAGGCCAAGGCCCGGCTCGTCGCCGGCGGCGAGGTCTCGATCCTGATCAACGACGAGAAGACCCTCGCAGCCTCCACCGGCGGCACCCTGCTCGGCACCCTGGCCGAGCACCAGATCTTCATTCCCTCGGCCTGCGGCGGCCAGGGCACGTGCGGCGTCTGCACCGTCGACGTCTTCGAGGGCGGCGGCGCCATGCTGCCGACCGAGAAGACGCACATCAGCCGCCGGGAGGCCCGCGACGGCTGCCGGCTGAGCTGTCAGGTCAAGATCAAGGAGGACATGAAGATCGGTATCCCGGCCGAGGTCTTCGGGGTCAAGAAGTGGCAGTGCAAGGTCCGCTCGAACGAGAACGTCGCCACCTTCATCAAGGAGCTCGTGCTTGAACTTCCCGAGGGCGAGGAGGTCCCCTTTCGCGCCGGCGGCTACATCCAGATCGAGTGCCCGCCGCACGTCGTGAACTACAGCGACTTCACGGTGGAGGACGAGTACCACGAGGACTGGGACCGCTTCAAGCTCTGGAACCTCGTGTCCAAGGTGGACGAGACGGTGATCCGCGCCTACTCGATGGCGAACTATCCCGAGGAGAAGGGCGTCATCATGCTGAACGTCCGCGTGGCGACGCCGCCGCCGCGCGAGATGGACCTGCCCCCCGGCCAGATGTCCTCCTACATCTTCAACCTGAAGCCCGGCGACGACGTGACGATCGCAGGCCCCTTCGGCGAGTTCTTCGCCAAGGACACGGACGCCGAGATGGTGTTCGTCGGCGGCGGCGCCGGCATGGCGCCGATGCGCTCCCACATCTTCGACCAGTTCCGACGCATCCACACGGACCGCAAGGTCTCCTTCTGGTACGGCGCCCGCTCCTACCGCGAGGCCTTCTACACCGACCACTTCGACAGGATCGCGGAGGAGAACCCGAACTTCACCTGGCACCTCGCCCTCTCCGACCCGCTCGAGGAAGACCACTGGGACGGCTACACCGGCTTCATCCACCAGGTCCTCTACGACAACTACCTGAAGGACCACCCCGCCCCGGAGGACTGCGAGTACTACCTCTGCGGCCCGCCCCTGATGCTCCAGGCCTGCATGAAGATGCTCGACGACCTCGGAGTCGAGCCCGAGAACATCGCCTTCGACGACTTCGGTTAGGAACGCGCAAGTGCGCGCGGCCGGGCTGAGGGCGTCGGCAGCAGGGCTGGTTCGGTGGTCCTGTCGGGGACGGATGTGGATGCAGGTGCTGGCGTTTGTCGGCCTGGTCCCCGGCTGTGCACCGGTACCTGAAGAAGTCCTGCTCCAGGGACCCACGATGGGGACCTACTACCGGGTTCGCCTTGTCGCGGGGGCTGGCGCTCGCGAGGCGATCCGGGGCCTCGTCGAGGAGCGGCTGGATGCGGTGGACCGGACGATGTCGACGTACCGCGACGACTCCGAGATCTCTCGCTTCAACCAGCTTGCGGCCGGCGAGTCTCTGGTGTTCTCGGAGGAAACCTGGGCGGTGCTGGAACTCGCCTGGCGGGTGCGGGAAGACAGCGGCGGAGCGTTCGATCCGACCGTTGGGCCACTGGTCGACGCCTGGGGCTTCGGTGCGCCCGGACGCGGCGCGGAGCCGACGCCGCCACCGGACAGGCGTCTGGCTGAGTTGCGTCAGGCCGTCGGCGCGATCGAGTTGATCTCCGAGGGCCGAAGAGCGTTGAAGCTCGAAGACGGAGCGGCCGTCGACCTGTCCGCCGTCGCCAAGGGCTGGGCCGTCGATCGCGTGTCGCAGGCCCTGCTCAGGGCCGGCTACACAGATCACCTCGTCGAGGTCGGTGGCGAGATCCGCACGGCCGGACACAGCCCTGCCGGCGACGCGTGGCGCATCGCGATCGAACGGCCGCCTGTTCGCGCGACCGATTCGCCGAGCGCAGCAATAGCCTCACCGGAGGACGCCGCCGGGCCCGGCCTGCAGAAGGTCCTGCCCTTCACCGACGGATCCCTCGCAACCTCCGGCGACTACCGCAACTACTGGGAACGCGACGGCGTCCGGTACTCCCACACGATAGATCCGCGCACCGGCCGACCAGTTGAACACGCCCTCGCTTCGGCCAGCGTGTTCCACACGAGCTGCGCCCTCGCCGACGCCTATGCCACTGCCTTGATGGTCCTGGGCCCCGAGGACGGCCTGGCGTGGGCGGACGAGAACGACATTGCGGCCCTGCTCCTGATCTACCGCGGGGATTCTCTCGCGGTACTTCCGAGCCTGGCTTTCCGCGACCGGTTCGGACCGGCGGTTGGTACGCCGGGAGACCGTTAGACTCATCGAGCCATGGCGATCCTGTTTCTCACGATCACCGTCATCGCCGTTTCGGTGGTCCTCATGTCGGTCGGCGTGTTGATCAGTGGCCGCTGCCTGCGGGGTTCCTGTGGAGGGCCGGATGTGCTCGGGCCCGACGGTGAGCCGCTGAGTTGCTCCAACTGCCCGCTACGCCGTGCGCGGGAGGAAACCTGATCGTCACCGAGGGCGTGGCCGAGCGCCCGATCCAGATCACTCACCACGGCGAATCGCAGCCGTTTTCCCGCGGGTTGCTCGCCCGCAGCCTGTACGCGGCCGGGCTCGACTTCGACCGGGCCTACCGTCGGGTGGAGCAACTGCAGAGACAGTTGCAGCACGAGGGCACGACCAGCCTCGAGAAGCGTCGTCTCGCCCGGCGGATCGCCGAGCTCCTCGAGTCGGAAGAGGGTGCCGATACCGCCGGTCGCTACCGGCTGATCCGGCGCTTGCGGAGGCTCCCGAAGCCGCTGATCCTCTACATCGGCGGCGCCGGAGGCACCGGCAAGTCGACGCTGGCGCTCGACCTGGCGCCACAACTCCGTATCTACCGGATCAACGCCACCGACACCGTGCGTCAGGTGATGCGGATGGTCTTCGCGCCGGCGATCCTGCCGGCGCTCCATGTCTCGAGCTACGAAACGCCGGCGGACCCCTCGGGCGAGTACGGAGCGGGCACCGCCAACCCCCAGGTAGCGACCCTGGGAGAACAGGCCGCGAGGGTATGCGTTGGCGTCCGGGCCGTGGTCGAACGGGCGATCGCCGAGAACCTGAGCCTGGTCGTCGAAGGCGTCCACCTGCTGCCTGGCATGGTGCCATTCAGCGACCTCGAAGGGGAGGCCTACCAGTTCTTCACGATGCTCTCGACGCCGGATGAGGAGATCCACCGCAGCCACTTTCTGGCGCGCGAGTCGTTCGCCGGCCGGAGGCCGCACCGGCAGCTCGATCACTTCCGGGTCATCCGCGGACAACAGCGGCACCTGCTGCGCCTGGCGAAGGAGGCAGGCGTTCCCGTCCTCGACACGACGGATCGCGAGGAATTGCTTCCGACCGCCATCGCCCTGCTCGGCCAAAGCCTCTCCCAGCGCCTGCCGTGGCTCACCCAGGCATCGGCGGAGTCTCTCAGCGAGAGACGCACTCCCGCTCTCCTGCTGGTGATCGACGGGCTCCCCGACCGGCCCCTGCGCTCGCTCGGCGCGCGGACCCCACTCGAGGCGGCGCGGACGCCCACGCTCGACCGGTTGGCCCGGGAAGGCGCCTGTGGTCTGGCCGACCCGATCGCGCCCGACGTGGTTCCAGATACCGCGTCGGGAAACCTCGCCCTCTTCGCGCAATCGCCGCGGGTGATGACGCGGGGGCCGATCGAAGCGCTCGGCGCCGGCCTCAAGCTCAAGACGGGGACGATCGCCGTCCGCGGCAACTTCGCCACCCTGGACGAGCGTGGCTTCGTCGTCGACCGCCGCGCCGGCCGCATCCGCGAGGGCGCCAAGAAACTGGCCAAGGCGATCGACCGCCTGGATCTGCCCGCCTCGGAACGGGTCAAGGTCCGCGTACGGGCGACGACCGAGCATCGGCTCGCGATCACCCTGCGCGGAGAGGGGCTGACGTCGGCCATCGAGGGGTCCGACCCCGGCGACGGCGCGCCGTCGGGACGTCCGCTGGTCCCGAGGCCGCTCGATCCGAACGACGACAGCGCCGAGCACACGGCCCGCGTCCTGGCCCTGTTCGAGCAGGAAGCGCGGCGCGTGCTGGAGCGCCACCCGGTGAACGAGGAGCGGCGGCAAGGCGGCGACCTCCCCGCCAACGCCGTCCTGACCCGGGGAGTGGGCCGGGTCCACCGGTTGCTGCCGCTCGAGCCGGGCGGCCTGCCGCTCAACGCGGCCTGCATCGGCGGCGATCGGACCGTGATGGGCATCGCCTCGGCGCTCGGCGCTTCGGTGATCCGCCGCCGGGGCATGACGGCGAACGTGGACACGGACCTCTCGCTCAAGTTCGACTGCGCCCTGAAGGCGCTTGAGGAGCACGACCTGGTGATGGTCCACGTCAAGGGCGCCGACATCGCCGCCCACGATCGGCGTCCCGACTTGAAGGTCGCCTTCCTGGAACGCCTCGACCGCGAACTCGCGACCCTGCTCGACCGCCTGAAGCAACCCGTCCGGGTCGCGGTGACGGCCGATCACGCCACTCTCTCCGAACTGGGCGCCCACGGCGCCGATCCGGTGCCCGTGCTGATCTGGGGCGACGGAATCGCGCCGGACGACGTGACCAGCTACGGCGAGCGCGCCGCCGGAACCGGCAGGTTGAACCGGTTCCCGCTCCAGCTCCTGATCGAGCGCATCTTCGAGCAGTACGGTCCGGAAGCGGCCTGAGTGGCGAAGAAGATCGAGCGCCCGGTCCAGCGCCGCGCGGATCTGGCGGGCGGCCGCGGTTTCGCCTGCGTGGCGCTCGACCGGCCAGCCGATCCCGTCAACGTCGGCCACGTCCTGCGGGCGGCACTCTGCTTCGAAGCCCGCATGATCCTCCTGGGCCAGCCGTCCGAGGACATCGACATCCGGCGGCTGCCGACCGATCCTACGCGCGCGTACCGGCACGTCCCGGTGATTGAGGTGGACGATCTGCTCGAAGCGGCTCCGCGGGATACGGCCGTGGTCGCGGTCGAGATCGTCCCGGACGCGATCGCGCTTCCCGACTTCGTTCACCCGGAGCGGGCCTGCTACGTGTTCGGACCCGAGAGCGGTTCGGTTTCCGAGCGCATCCTGAAGCGGAGCGACCACCGCCTTCGCGTTCCCACCGCGGTCTCGCTGAACCTCGGCATGACGGTCGGCGTCGTGCTCTACGACCGCTGCGCCGACCGCTGGCGCCGGAACCGCCGGGAGCAGAGCGACTGAGTCAACTCTCCCCCGGCGACCTCGCCGGCTCGGCAAAGAGCGACAGCAGGGGAAGCCCGAGCCGCTCGCGCACCAGGCGGCGCACCAGGCGCTGACGAAGCTCCGGCAGTCTCGCCTCGTCCACCCGTCCCGCCGTTCGTCGCAGGGCTTCCTCGGCCCCCGCGAGGACGGCCTCGCGGTCCGCCGGCGCGAGGCCGTCGAACGCCCCCGCGACCAGCTCGAGATCGAGTTCGGCCAACCGGGCTTCGACCTCGGGGGCCGTACCGCCGACCTTCATCAACCTGCTCCGCCAGTGTTCGACATCGGCCAGGATCGGCGGCAGAGCGGACGCAAGCGCTCCAAGCCGCACCGGCACGTCGATCGCCGATGGTTGCCGCCGCACCGGCGGCGCGGCTCCCAGTTCCCGATACTCGGTCCACGCCTTCTCCACCGCCGGTCGGCAGTAGCGCAGGCTGCTCACGTTCCTCTGCTTCGACTCCGGCGAGGCCGCCTGCCGTTCAGCGCGCCGCTCGAAGACTCGCCGGATGCTCTCGAGCACGAGATGAAGCGGGACGCCCTGCTGCCGCCAGCCGTCCGCCAGGCGCCAGTCGGCCGGACTCAGGAGCAGGGGCGCTCCCCGCAGCCGGATGAACTCCTCCTCGATCGTCTCGAAGTAGTCGCGGTCCCCGCTGTCGGGATCCGCTCCGGACGTCACGCCTCGATGACCTCGCCGGAGGCGATCGTGCGCAGGCCGGCGGAGGTCCGCAACCGAAAGCGTCCACCGTCATCGAAGCCCGCGAACCGGCCCGAGACCGTCTCGCCGCCGATCCGGCAGCTCACTTCGTCGCCCTCGCGATGGACGGTGCAGCGACGGTAGGCATCCAGCGTGTACTCCACGTCTCCCGCGCGACCCAGCTCGGCTTCCAGCGACGCGGCGAGCCGCGCGGCGACGGCCGCCCGTGAAGGCCGATTCCCGGTTTCGAGCGCGATCGACGTCGCGACTGGCGTCGGCAGTTCCCCTGCATCACCGAAGTCGTAGTTCACGCCGAAACCGATCAGGGCCACCGTCTCGCCGCCGTTGCCGACCACCGTCTCGATCAGGATGCCGGCGATCTTGCGGCCGTCGACGAGCACGTCGTTCGGCCACTTGAGGCCCGCCCGGCCGTCGACGAAGCCGGTCAACGCACGGCACACGCCGATGCCGGCCAGAAGCGGCAACGCCCCGAGCTGACTCTCCAGAGAGCCCGCCCCCGCGATCGGCAGCGGCTGCAGCCAGGTGCAGTAGAGACCGCGTCCCGCGGTGCTGACCCAGGAGCGGCCCTGTCGACCCCGGCCCGCCGTCTGTTCGAACGCCACGATCAGGGCGGCCGGCGGCGTCGACTCCTCTTCGAAGAACCGCTCGGCCAGTGCCTTGACGAAGCGGTTCGTTGAGTCGACCCTGTCGATCAGCACGAGGTTGCCCGGCAGGCGCGGCCTCCAGGCCAGCAGCTCCCCGGTGAACTGGTCGAATGCCTCGGAGCGGTCCGCCATAGGGGCGCGAAGGCTAGCGCAGACGCGGCTCCGACTCCTAGCCGCCGAGCGCCTCCGCCATCCGTTGGCGACGTTCCTCCAGTTCGGCGAGCCGGGCGCGGTTGCCCTCGACCACGTGGGCCGGTGCCTTCTCGAGAAACCCGGCGTTCGAGAGACGGCCCCGGGCGCCGGCGATCTCGGCGTCGATCTTCTGCAGGTCCCTGGCGAGCTTCGCGCGCTCGGACTCGCTCATCTCGGGCGCCTCGACCTCGAACGCGAGGTTCACGCCTCCGACGCGGTCCCGGACCGACCCGGCCGGCCCCCGGCCCGCGGTCACCTGGGCGACACCGGCCACGGCGCCCAGCAGGGACGCCTGCTCCACGACGAAGGCGATCAGCTCCCGGTCGCCGTCCTCCACGAAGACCGTCATCTTCGCGGCCCCGGCGAGGTTCCGCTCGCGCCGCAGACTCCGGGCCGCCTGGACCACGGCGATCACGGCGTCCATGCCCCGCTCGACCTCGTCCGAGACCAACTCGTCGTCGCTCAGCGGGTAGGCCTGAAGCGCGATGCTCTCCGGTGCCCCGGAGCCGGCAGCCGAGGCGCGCGGCAGGCGCTGCCAGAGCTCCTCGGTCAGGTGCGGCATCACCGGATGCAGCAGCCGCAGGCTCGCTTCGAGCGTGAACAGAACGGTCTCGGCGGCCCGCGGCCGCGGCGACCTTCCCGACAGGGCCGGCTTCGCAAACTCGATGTACCAGTCGCAGAGCTCATGCCAGAAGAAGTGGTAGAGCGCGTTGCAGGCACGGTCGAAGCGAAACTCCTCCAGGGCCCCGTTGACCGCGGCCGCCGTGGCCGACAGACGGGAGAGGATCCACTGTTCGGCGGCCGCCAGCTCGTCGCCGCGCAGTTCGGCGGCCGACTCCGGCGTGGTCGCTCCTTCGGTGCGCGCCAGCGCGAACCGGACTGCGTTCCAGATCTTGTTGCCGAAGGCGCGATAGCCGGCCATGCGCTCGAGGTCGAGCGGAATGTCGCGCCCAGGCACGTCGAGAACCGCCAGGGTGAAGCGCATCGCGTCGGCCCCGTACTCCTCGATCAGGTCCATCGGGTCGACCGTGTTGCCCTTGGTCTTCGACATCTTCTCGCCGTCGGCGTCCCGAACCAGCCCGGTCAGGTGAACCGCCCGGAAGGGCACGTCGCCGTAGAGGTGCTGCGACAGCATGACCATGCGCGCCACCCAGAAGAACAGGATGTCGAAGCCCGTGATCAGGACCTCGGTCGGGTACCAGGTGCGGAGGTCGGGAGCCTCCTCGTCCGGCCAGCCCAGCGTGGAGATTGGCCACAGGCCGGACGAGAACCAGGTGTCCAGCACGTCCGGGTCCCGGGTCAGCTCGGCGGTGCCCGCCTGTTCCTCGGCGGCGGCTCTGTCCATCGCCACGTAGCAGGCGCCATCCGCGTCGTACCAGGCCGGAATGCGGTGTCCCCACCAGAGCTGGCGCGAGATAACCCACGGTCGGATGTTCCTGAGCCAGTGCTCCCAGGTCCGGTCCCACGAGGAGGGAACCAGACGGATGTCGCCGCTCTCGACCGCCGCCAGGGCCTCCTTCGCCATGCCGGAGACGTCCGCGAACCACTGCGGCGACAGCATCGGCTCGACCGGCTCGCCGCTCCGTTGGGAATGGCCGACGCTGTGGACGTGGGGCTCGACCTTGACCAGCCGCCCTTCCGCCTCCAGCCGTTCGACGACGCGGCGCCGCGCCTCGAAGCGATCCAGGCCTTCGAAATCGGATCCCGCCTCCGCGGTCATCCGACCGTCGAAGTCGATCACGCGCACGCCGGGCAGCTCGTGGCGGCGGCCGATCTCGTAGTCGTTCGGATCGTGGAACGGCGTCACCTTGACCAGTCCCGTGCCGAACTCGGGATCGACGTGCTCGTCGGCGACCAACCGGAGGCGGCGGCCGAGAAGGGGCAGCCTGGCCGTGCGACCGGTGAGGTGGCGGTAGCGCTCGTCGTCCGGGTGAAAGGCGACGGCGGTATCCCCGAGCATCGTCTCGGGCCGCGTGGTGGCCACGACCAGCGCCTCCTCGGCCGCGGAGCTTTCCGCGAGCGGCTCCAGGGGGTAGGCGAGGTGGTAGAGGCGACCCTCAACCTCGCGGTTCTCCACCTCGAGGTCGGAAACCGCCGTCCTCAGCACCGGCGACCAGTTGACCATGTGCTCGCCGCGGTAGATCAGGCCCTCTTCGTGGAGGCGCACGAAGGCTGTGCGCACCGCGCGCGCCAGGCCGTCGTCAAGCGTAAACCGCTCACGGGACCAGTCGCAGGAAGCACCCAGACGCTGCAACTGGCCGCGGATGTTCGCGTGGTACTCGTGCTTCCACTGCCAGACCCGCTCGACGAACTTCTCCCTTCCGAGTTCGGTCCGGCCGGAGCCCCGCTCTTCCAGGTGCCGCTCGACCATGAGCTGGGTGGCGATGCCGGCGTGATCCGTTCCGGGCAGCCACAGCGCGTTGTCGCCTCGCATCCGCCGCCAGCGCGTGACCAGATCCTGCAGGGTGCTCTGCAGGGCATGCCCCATGTGCAGCTTGCCGGTGACGTTCGGCGGCGGTATCAGGATGCAGTAGGGCTTCGGCCCCTCGCCTTCCGGGTCGGCAGGACAGCGGTACAGGTCCTGTTCGTCCCACCACGCCTGCCATTTGCCTTCGTAGGAGGCAGGTTCGAAGCGCTTCTCCATCTCAGGGGGTCTGCGCTTGCGCGTTGGCGGAGGGCCCGCCGCCCGCCATCAGCTACCGGCCCCGCCGGCCGGCCCCGCGGCCGCCAGCCGGCGGTTCAGGTACTCGACGATCGTGGCCGTGCTGGAGCCAGGCGGAAAGACCTCGTCCACGCCGGCGGCCTTGAGCTCCGCGATGTCCGCGTCGGGAACGATGCCCCCGGCAAAGACGAGCACGTCGTCGGCCCCGGCGACGTGCAGACCCTCCACCACCTCCGGCAGCAGGGTGTTGTGGGCTCCGGAGAGGATCGACAGACCGACGGCCCGCACGTCTTCCTGCACGGCCGCGGCGACGATCTGCTCCGGCGTCTTCCGAAGACCGGTGTAGATCACCTCGAATCCCGCGTCGCGCAGCGCGCGCGCGACCACCTTGGCGCCACGGTCGTGGCCGTCCAGCCCGGGCTTGGCGACGAGGATCCGGTGCGGAGCCAGGGCTCCAGGCCGCTCGGCGATCAAGGCGCCGCCTCCCGGCGGAGCCCGTACTGCTCCATCTTCTTGTACAGGTTGCTCCTCGGCGTCCCGATGGCCTTCGCGGTACGGGTCACGTTCCAGCCGTGCTCCTCGAGCTTCTTCGCCAGGTACATTCGTTCCGAACTTTCCCTGAATTCGCGCAGGGTGGGAAGCGCGAGAATAGCCTCCGAGAGGCCACCACGCACGGAACCCGCAAGACTGAGGACGGCTGCCCGGTCGATCCTGTCGCCCGGGCTCAGGATCAGCACGCGCTCGAGCAGGTTCTTCAGTTCCCGGACGTTGCCGCGCCACGGCATCGCCTGTAACTGCCGTATAGCACCCGTGGTCAGGCTCTTCTGACGGTAGTTGTTCTCGATCGCAAAGAGCTCGATGAAGTGCTCCACCAGCAACGGAAGATCCTCAAGCCGCTCGCGAAGCGGCGGCGCGTGTACGGGCACGACGTTCAGACGGTAGAAGAGATCCTCGCGAAAGCGTCCGGCCTCGATCTCCGCCGGAAGATCGCGGTGTGTCGCGGCCACGACCCGGACATCGACCGTCGTCGCCATCCTGGCGCCCACCGGTTCGATCTCGCCGCTCTGGAGGGCGCGCAGCACCTTCGCCTGGGTCCGCGCGGACATGTCGCCGATTTCGTCCAGAAAGATCGTACCGCCGTCGGCGGCCGTGAACTTCCCCACCTGGCGGCGCACGGCGCCGGTAAAGGCGCCCTTCTCGTGACCGAAGAGCTCGGACTCGATCAACTCGTCCGGAATGGCAGCGCAGTTGACCTGGACCAGGGGCATTTCGCTGCGCTGGCTGCCGGCGTGAAGCGCGCGGGCGACGAGTTCCTTGCCAACTCCGCTCTCGCCCGTGATCAGCACGGTGGCCGGAGTCGGTGCGGCGCGCTCGATCGTGGCCCGGAGTTCCTGCATCGCCGGGGACTCTCCGACCAGCTCGGAGGGAGCCCGCCTGAGTTCCCGGTTCTCGTCCCGGAGCCGTTGCCGTTCAACGGCGTTGCGAAGCGCCAGTAGAACCCGGTCGCGCTCCAGCGGCTTTTCCAGGAAGTCGTACGCGCCCAGGCGTGTCGCCTCGACGGCCGCGGCGATGTCGCCGTGGCCGCTGATCATGACCACCGGCATGTCGTGGCCCCGCTCCCGCAAGCCCGACAGCGTCGACAGACCGTCCATCTCGGGCATCTTGATGTCGAGCAGGACGGCGGCCGGGGGCCTCGTCATCACTCGCCTCAGCGCTTCCCGGCCGTTCGCCGCCTCGTCGACGCGGTAGCGCTCGAACTCGAGGATCATCCGGAGTGACGCCCGAATCGACTCCTCGTCGTCGACCACGAGCACCCGCGGGCCTGTGGGCCGCGTCAAGGGAAGAACCTCCGCGGAAACGTCAGGGTACTTCGATCACCGAGAAGAAGCGCTGGCCGCCCGGAAGAAGCGCTTCGACGCGGACGAGATCGCCGGACTCGAGGTCGGCCGCCGCCTCCTCCAGATCGCCGAGACTCTCGATCGCGGCGTCGTTGATACCGACGATCACCAGCCCTTCCTGGAAGCCCTTTTCCGCGAACACGCTGCGAGCGGAGACGCCGGATACGAAGACGCCGCGCTGGCCGCGGTCCAACTGGGCGCGCTCGCGCAGGGTCCGCGTCAGCGGCCGGAGTTCCAGGCCGAGCCAGTCCATGCTCTCCTCGCGAGGCGGCGCGGCCGGCGTCGGTTCCTCCTGCTCCGCGATGAGGGACGGCCGCTCCTCGAGCTTGACGTCGAGTCGGATGCGTTCGGAGTCGCGCAGCACCTGCAATCGAACGTCGCGACCCGGCGGCAGCGCGGCCACGTAGTCGATCAGGTCGCGCGTCCCTTCCACTTCATGCTCGTCAACACCGAGGATGACGTCGCCGGCCTCGACTCCCGCCTTCGCCGCCGGAGTGTCCGATTGAACGTTCGAGACGAACGCACCATCCGGCCCCTCCAGCCCGTAGTAGCGGGCCTCGATGTGCTCCAGGTCGCGAATGTTGACGCCCAGATAACCTCGCCGGACCCGGCCTGTGTCCCGTAGCTGGGGAAGCACGCCTTCGAGCACGTCCACGGGCACCGCGAAGCCGATGTTCTCGGCGAACGCCTTGCCGGTCGCGATCCCGACCACCTCCCCGGCGGTGTTGACCAGGGGACCGCCGGAGTTCCCCAGGTTGATCGCGGCGTCGGTCTGGATGTAGTTGGCGAAGTCACGCCGGTTGTTCTCGATCGCGATCGAACGTCCCATGGCACTCACGACGCCCACGGTCACCGACGCCTCGAAGTTCAGCGGGTTGCCGACCGCCATGACCCAGTCGCCTACCCGGAGTGCGTCCGAGTCACCGAGCGGCAGGTGCGGGAGGTCCTCCCCGGCGTCGATCTTGAGCAGCGCCAGATCCGTCTCGCGGTCCCGGCCCTTGACTTCGGCGGCGTAGTCGCGGCCGTCCATGCCGACCTGGATCCTCTCCGCCCGCTCGACCACGTGGTTGTTCGTCACGATCCAGCCGTCGGCGGAGATCAGGAAGCCGCTCCCGGCACCGGGGAAGCGCTGCTCCTCCTGCTCCGGTTGCGGCTGTCCCGGAACGCGCCGGAAGAAGTCCTGGAAGCCCCGGAGCTCCGGCGCCTCCTCGATCCGCACGACCTTGACCGTCACGACCGCCGGCAAAACCGCCTCCGCCAGATCGGCGAAGCTGTCGATCGCGGTCCTCGCGTGGCGCTCGACCCGTCTCGCCTGCTCGTCCCGCGCATCCTTCTCCGCTGCCACGGCTGGCAGGGCCGTTTCCTCGGCGCGCGTCGGTTCGGTGAGATTCAGCCCGCCGGCGATGATCATGCCGAACACCAGGGCGCCGGCGACCATCAGGGCCGTAAAGAGGATCTGCTTCTTCGTGTTCATCGTTCGCAAGTTCCAGTTCAGGTAGGGACGCAGGTGCCGCGACGCGGCGGCGCCTGAAGCATACAACCGTAGAGCGCCGGGCTCTCCGACGCCTCGCCACCAGAGCGTGCAAGTCGCCTGCCAACGCGTGCGGCCGCCACCATGCTGCCGACTTCCCGGCACAAGGTCCGTTCCGTTTCGCGGCACTCCGCCGGCGGAGTCACGCCGGCCATCAAAGGCGCGCCATTCTGGCGCGAGGACCCCGAGAACGGCTTGCCGGGCCGATCCGGCCGTTGTATAGTTCCCGTCCGACCGCCGGCGCTTCTCCTCCGGAGAGCGAAACGCCGAATACCGGCTGTCGGCTGCTGAGAGTGGGTGTTCGGCCCGCTCTTTTTTGTTCTAAGAGATCACGAATTCCAGCAAAGAACCGACTCTGCCGCCACATGACCTCTCTCGAGCCTGTTCGCGAGTTCCGGGCGCCGGCCCGGCAGGCGACTGCCGGGTCATCGCACGGGGCGCGACGCGACGTGGGCAACCCAATCCACACCGACCTTCTCCGCCGGCTCGAACGCCTGGCCGCGAGCCACGGCTGCGAGCTGCTGGAGGCGGCGTTTCGGGGCGACCGCCTGCGCCTGGTGGTCGACCATCGTGAAGGCGTCACGCACGAACTTTGTGCCAACGTGTCCAGGGAGGCCTCCGTGCTCCTCGACGCAGAGGACTTCGGGCCGGCCGCGGGCTACGTGCTCGAGGTCAGTTCCCCCGGTCTCGATCGGGAGTTCTACGGTGTCCGCGACTACGAGCGGTTCAGCGGGAGCCGCGTCCGGGTGACGTTCACCGACGCCGGAACCACCCGCCGGCGCACGGTGCGGGGAGCGCTTCTGGGTCTGAGTCCGGACGACCCGGGCATCGCACTCATCCGCGAGGACGACAGCGGCGACACGCTGCGCCTCACCATCGACAGCATCCACAAGGCCAGACTTCTGGTCGAACTCTGACGCCGGGGATCCGCAAATGGCTCAGACACACACTCCCGAAGTGAACATCAACGAGGTTCTACGGCAGGTCGCGCACGAGAAGGACATCGACCTGGACAAGTGGATCGTTGCCCTGGAGGACGCGGTCGCATCGGCGGCCAAGAAGCAGCACCACATCAAGGAACCCGTCCGCTCCTACATGGACCGGGAGACCGGCCAGTTCAGCGCCTTCAGCTATCGAACAGTGGTCGACGAGGTCGAGGACCCCTTCGCCGAGTGGACCCTGGACGAAGCTCGCGAGCACAAGGAGGACGCCGAGCTGGGCGAGGAGATCGAGTTCCCCATTTCGACCGAGGGCCTGGGCCGGATCGCGGCCCAGTCGGCCAAGCAGGTGCTCTACCAGCGCATCCGCGAAGCGGAGCGCGAGAAGATCTTCAACGAGTTCGAGCACCGTGTCGGCGAGGTCGTCAACGGCACCGTCCGGCGGTTCGAGCGAGGCGACATCATCGTCGACCTGGGCCGGACCGAGGCGATCGTTCCCCGGAGCGAGCAGTCGCGTCACGAGCGCTACAGCCAGGGCGAGCGCATCCGCGGCGTGATCGTCGAGGTCCACAAGCAACCCAAGGGACCGCAGGTCGTCATGTCCCGAACCGATCCCCGTCTCCTGGTCAAGCTGTTCGAGATGGAGGTGCCGGAGATCTACGACGGCACCGTGGTCATCAAGACCGCTGTCCGCGCCCCGGGCGAACGCGCGAAGGTGGCTGTACTCAGCCGCGAGCGGGACGTCGATCCGGTCGGCGCCTGCGTCGGCATGAAGGGCTCTCGCGTGCAGTCGATCATTCGCGAACTCCGAGGCGAGAAGATCGACATCATCGAGTTCTCGGAGGACCAGGTGACGTTCGCGCAGAGCGCTCTGGCGCCCGCCCGAATCACTCGCGTCTCGGTTACCCACGAGGGCGCAACGCCGCACCTCGACGTGATCGTCGAGGACGAACAACTCTCCCTGGCGATCGGCAAACGGGGTCAGAACGTGCGCCTCGCCAGCGAGTTGATCGGAGCGCGCATCGACATCAAGAGCGAGTCGGACGTCAAGGACGAGGTCGCGGACGCGCTGGCCAAGATGCTGAACGTCGACATCGGCGGAGACAGGCTCGACCTCACCGAGATCGACGGGGTCGACGAGAACGTGGCCGCGGCGCTTGAAGGAGCCGGCTTCGGCGATCTCGAAGCCCTGCAGGGTGCCGGCGCGGAGGCTCTCGGGATGGTGCCCGGGGTCGATGAAACGGTGGCCGCTTCGATCGTCGAGTGGGCTACGGCACAGGCCTCGCCCGAGGACGCCGTCGCGGCATCGGAGAGCGAAGGCCCCGCGATGGACGAAGAGGACTTCATGGCGGCGCTCACCCGCGTGTTCGAGGAAGAGTCCGGCGCCGCCGGGGACGAAACCGCGCCAGAGGTGCAGGCCGACAGCGACAAGACGGGGAACGGCGGAACCTAGGGGCGCGCCGGGTCAAGACGAGCGAGTCAATAGAGACGAGTCGATAGAGACTTGGGGGGAACCGAGGACTTCATGGGCAAAATCCGGCTGCAGGATCTGGCCAAGCGGATGAACGTGGCCGAACAGGACTTGCTGTTCAAGTTCCGTTCGATCGGTGTGCGCGTCGAGGGTGAAGACGCGATGATCGACACGGACATCATCAAGGCCCTGCTCGAGGGCAAGAAGATCGCCGGTCCGCAGCGCGAGGTCATCCTCCGCGACCGCGCGGCTCCGCCGGCGGCGCCCCGGCGGCGTCCCATCTCGAGCCTCCGGCCACCGGCCGGTCCAATGCGTCCGAACCGCCGCCGTTCGATCGTCCACAAGCAGACGATCCGCACCCTGACGCCCACCGAATCAAAGCCGAAACCGCCTACTCCGGAGGAAATCGCTGCGAAGGAGATCGCCGCGGAGGAAGCAGCCGCGGCGGCGCGGGCGCCCGCCCAGCCCGCGGAAGCGCCCCCCGCAACAGCGGCTCCGCCCGGAACCCCGAAGTCCGATCCCGCCTCCACTGCGGCAGTGGAGACGGTACAGCCGCCGCCTGCCGCGGCGACGCCACCCGCGATCGAGGCCCGCGCCCGACCGGAGCCCACGCCACCCCAGGTCGACCTGCGCACCCGCCGCGAGCGCCAGGAAGACCGGCAAAAGGCCGCCGAAGTCGCAATCGAGGACCCCGGCCAGCGGGGCACGATCACGATCTCGGAGGGGCTGCAGGTCCGCGACCTGGCCGAGAAGATGGGCGTCAAGGCGAAGGACCTGCTGAAGATGCTGTTCGACCGGGGCCTGATGGCGACCGTGAACCATCTCCTGGAGCCGGAACTCGCGGTAGAACTGGCGGAACAGATGGGCTTCGAAGCCCTGATCGTCTCGTTCGAGGAGGAGATCCAGCTCGAGCAGGAAGAAGAACTGGAAGCCAGCCGTGCCGAGGCGGATGGACCGACCCGGGTCGAACGTCCACCGATCGTCACGATCATGGGCCACGTCGATCACGGAAAGACCTCACTGCTTGACGCGATCCGCAAGTCCCGGCTCACCGAGGGCGAGTTCGGCGGCATCACCCAGCACATCGCGGCCTACCAGGTTGCGCACAACGGCGGCCGGATCACGTTCCTGGATACGCCCGGTCACGAGGCGTTCACCCAACTCCGGGCCCGCGGCGCGAAGGTCACTGACATCGTCATTCTCGTCGTCGCCGCGGACGACGGCGTGATGCCGCAGACTCTCGAAGCGCTCGACCACGCCCGGGCCGCGGCCGCGCCGATCCTGGTCGCCATCAACAAGATCGACCGGCCGAACGCCAACGTGGACCGGGTCAAGCAGCAACTGGCGGATCGCGACCTCGTGGTGGAGGACTGGGGCGGCGACGTGATCGCCGTCCCCGTCTCCGCGATCAAGGGGGACGGGATCGACGACCTGCTCGAGATGATCAATCTCACGGCCGAGGTCGCCGAGCTCCGTTCCAGCCCGGAACTGCAGGGTCAGGGAGTGGTGATCGAAGCGAGCAAGGAGACCGGTCGCGGCTCGGTCGCCACGGTGCTCGTCCAGGACGGCACGCTGCACGTCGGCGACGTCTTCGTCTGTGGTTCGACGTGGGGTCGCGTACGGTCGCTGATGAACGATCTGGGCAAGCGCGTGACCGACGCGCCTCCCTCCACGCCGGTGGAGGTCTCGGGGTTCAACGAGCTGCCGGAAGCCGGCGACCCCTTCCAGGCGACGGCTCAGGAGGCGCGGGCGCGGTCCATCGCCGAGTTCCGCAGTGAGGAGAAGCGGCGCATGGACCTGGCGCCGGCCACCGGCGGCGTCTCCCTCGAGAGCCTGTTCGCGAGCCTGAAGGAGGGCGAGGTCAAGGAACTGCCCGTCATCCTGAAGGCGGACGTGCAGGGCTCGGTCGAGGTGCTGCGTGAGACCCTGCAGAAACTCTCCACCGACAAGGTCAAGGTTCGGGTGATCCGCTCCGCCGTCGGCGCCGTGACCACCCACGATGTCCTTCTGGCTTCCGCCTCCGGCGCGATCATCTATGGCTTCAACGTTCGACCCGAACGCAGCGCGACGGAGCTCGCCGCCAAGGAAGAGGTCGACGTGCGGCTGCACACGGTCATCTACGAACTGACGGACGAGTTGATCGCAGCGATGACCGGACTGCTCGAACCCACCTACCGGGAAGTGTCCCGCGGACGCGCCGAGGTGCGCGAGATCTTCAAGGTGCCGAAGGTCGGCATGATCGCCGGCTGCCACGTGATCAACGGCGTCATTGCACGCAACTCCCAGATCCGTCTGGTCCGGGACAGCGTCGTCGTTCACGAGGGTCGGATCGGCTCGCTGCGCCGCTTCAAGGACGACACGGCGGAAGTGCGAAGCGGCTTCGACTGCGGCATCGGCATCGACCGCTACCAGGACGTCAAGCCCGGCGACCTTATCGAGGCCTTCGACCACGAAGCCGTCGAGCCGACGCTCTAGAACCCGGTGGCATCCGTATCCCAGGCCCGCGCACGCGACCTGCTGCGCCGGGAGTTGACGGACATACTGCGCCGGGAGGTGCATGATCCCCGGGCGGCGCTCGCGAGCGTCGCCGATCTCACGCTCAGCGCCGACCGCTCCCACGCGCAGGTCCGGCTTTCCGTGCTCGGCGACGACCAGGAACGCCAGGCCGCGATCCGGGCGGTCCGGCGGGCGGCCGGCTTCATCCGCGGCCGCCTGGGTCGCCGGCTGCGCCTCCGGCGGACCCCGGAACTCCATTTCGAACTCTACCGCGGTGCTGAGCACGCCGAGCGCATCGACCAACTCCTGAGCGAACTGTGAACTCGGCGGGCGGCACCGGCGGCACCGTCCCCTCCGACCTGCTCGAGGCTTTCCGCTCCGGCGGGCGCTTCCTGCTCTCAAGCCACGCCCACCCGGACGGCGACGCGATCGGCTCCGAGGTGGCGCTCGCCCGCCTCCTGCGCGGCTCGGGTCGTTCCGCCACGATCTGGAACGCGGATCCGGCCCCAGACACCTACTCCGAAGTCACGGCGGACGTGCCGATCCATGTCGGCCGGACACCGCCGGCCGGTTTCCCGAACGAGTTCGACTTCGCCGTGCCGCTCGAGTGTCCGCGACTCGACCGTACCGACCTGGAGGACGCCCTGAGACTCCTGCCGATCCTGAACATCGACCACCACCTGGGTAACGAGCTCTACGGTCGGGCCAACTGGGTCGACACCGACGCGCCGGCCGTGGCCGAAATGGTTCTGCGCCTGGCGCAGGAGCTCGATCTCGAGATCGACGAAAGGACGGCCACGGCGCTGTATCTCGGCCTGTCGACCGACACCGGCAGTTTCCGCTTCTCGAACGCGACGCCTCGCGCCTTCGAGGCCGCGGCCGAACTCGTGCGTCACGGCGCACGGCCAGAGCGCGTCGCGGGCTGGGTCTACGAGTCCCAGTCGCCCGGCGCCGTGCGGCTGCTGGCGGAGATGCTCGGCACGCTGGAGCTCCACTGCGACGAGCGAGTCGCCAGTGTGCGCCTGGAACTGTCGATGTTCGAACGAGCCGGCGCCGGCCAGACGGACTCCGAAGGCCTGATCGACCATCCGCGGTCGATTCGCGGCATCGAGGCCGTCGCACTCTTCCGCGAACGACCGGATGGGGACGTCAAGGTGTCGCTCAGAAGCCGCGGCCGGATCGACGTAGGCGCGATCGCGTCGCGGCGGAACGGCGGGGGCCACCGCAACGCCGCCGGCTGCCTGGTCGAGAGCCGCGAAGACGAGCAGGCCGTGATCGCCGAACTCGCCACCGCCGTGGAAGCGGCGACCGCGGACGACCGGAGCCAGTCCGGGAACGAGACGGCGGCGTGACCTCCAGTAGCGAACGCCACGGTCTGCTCCTCGTCGACAAGCAGCCCGGCGGCACGTCCCATGACGTCGTCCGCATCGCGCGGCGGGCGCTCGGTCAGCGCAAGATCGGGCACTGCGGCACCCTCGACCCCAACGCCACCGGCCTGCTCCTCCTGACCGCCGGTCGGGGCACGCGGCTTACCCGCTTTCTGATCCAGGCACCGAAGGTCTATGAGGGCGAGATCCAGCTCGGCACGGCCACCGACACCTACGACGCCGCCGGCAAAGTCACGTTCGAGGGCTCGACCGCCGACCTGACGGCGGACGATGTCGCCAGCGCGATGAAGGAGTTCGAAGGGTCGCTGCACCAGTTGCCGCCTCCCTACTCCGCCAAGAAGATCGGCGGTCGGAAGTACTACGAACTCGCGCGCCAGGGCCAGGACTTCGAGCGCCAGGGCAAAGACGTCGAGATCTACGAGTTCGCGCCAGCCGGCGCGTTCGGCGACCCCGGTCCGGACCGGATCGCATTCCGGTTGGGCTGCTCAACCGGCGCCTACGCCCGGTCGCTCGCCCACGACCTCGGCGAGCGCCTCGGCTGCGGCGGCCACCTGGCGACGCTCCGGCGGCTTCGGGTCGGCTCGTTCGAGGTCGAGGCGGCGGTGGACTCGGAGCGCCTCGAGGGCGTTGCCCGCGGCGCCGAGCCGCTGGACGTGGACGAACTGGGTTCCGCCTGGGTGCCGTTCGACGAGATCCCGCTGCCGTTCCCAACCGTCGCGATGGACGCCACCCAGGAACGGCGCATCACGCACGGCCAGACGGTGCTGGCGCCCGGCATCGATGCCGGCGAGGGAGACTGGGTCCAGCTCACGGACGGTCGTGGACGGTTCCTCGCCGTGGCGACGGTGGCCGAACGGATCGGCGACCGGGGCCTGGCGGTGGTTCAACCGAAGATCGTCTTCGGCTGAGGCCGCCGTGCTACACTCCGCGCCGCGAAAGAACCCGGGAACGACGAAGGAAACCGCAAGAAGGCCACACGAGAAAGAACCAGCAGAACGGAACAAGCAGAGTCAGCGAGGAATCAGAGCGTGCCACAGACAACCGAAATGAAGGACCAGATCATCCGTGACTTCCGTCTCCACGAGACGGACACGGGTTCGCCCGAGGTCCAGGTCGCGCTGCTGACGAACCGCATCAACGAGCTCACCGAGCACTTCAAGGTCCACAAGCAAGACCACCACGGCCGGCGCGGCCTGTTGAAGCTGGTCGGGCGCCGCCGGCGGCTGCTCGGCTACCTGCGCGACCAGAGCTTCGACCGCTACCGGACGACGATCGAGCGTCTCGGCCTCCGCAGGTAGTCCCTGCGACGGAAGCGGCGCCCTGACGGGCTCCGCGACCCGAAAGACGACCGGCTTGACCGCCGATCCGGCGGACCGGACTCCACGCGATTCACGCGAAAGCCTGCCTTCGCAAGGAAGGCATTTTCCCGCCCGCTGAAAGCCGGGCGGAGCAAACAAAGAGAAGGAAGTAAAGAAACCAACATGAAGTTCACCAAGGACATCCCGATCGGGAACGGCACCATCACTCTCGAATCCGGCCGTCTGGCCAGACAGGCGAACGGCTCCTGCACCGTGCAGCTCGGCGAGACGATCGTGCTGACCACCGCCTGCATGGCGCCCGACAGCACACCCCGCGGCTTCCTGCCCCTCACCGTCGACTACCGCGAGTACACCTCGGCGGCCGGGCGGATTCCGGGCGGCTTCTTCAAGCGCGAGGGGCGGCCCTCCGAGAAGGAGATCATCACCTGCCGCCTGACCGACCGGCCCCTGCGGCCGCTGTTCCCGTCGGGTTACTTCTACGAGACCCAGATCATCAGCCTCGTGCTGTCGGCCGACCAAGAGAACGACCCCGACATCCTCGCGATCAACGGCGCGTCGACCGCTCTCGTCCTCTCCGACATTCCCTTCTACCACCCGGTAGGAGCCGTTCGCGTGGGCCTGATCGACGATGAGATCGTCTTCAACCCGACCGGCGCCGAGCGTGACGTGTCCGACCTGGACCTCATCGTCGTCGGTACCGAGGACGCCGTGACGATGGTCGAGGCCGGTGCGAACCAGCTCGACGAGAGCGTGATCCTCGACTGCATCTTCGCTGGCCACCAGGAACTCCAGAAGATCGTGCGCGCCCAGCAGGAGCTGTTCCGCGAGATGGACCTGGAGAAGCCCCACTGGGAGGCCCCCGAGGCCTACACTCCCGAGTTCCGGGCCGAAGTCGAGAACGCCATCTGGGACGACTTCACGGCCGCCCTGAACACTCCCGCCAAGTTCGAGCGGCGCGACGCGGTCAAGGCCGTCGTCAACGGCTTCACCGACCGCCTTCCCGAAGACGACGAGCGCCGGGGCCAGGTCGGCAAGATCGTCAGCGAACTCGAGGACAAGGCGCTCCGCGAGATCGTGATGAAGCAGGGCAAGCGCTTCGACAACCGGGCGACGGATGAGGTCCGGGCGCTCAACACCGAGACCGGTCTACTGCCGCGTGTCCATGGCTCGGCGCTGTTCACCCGCGGCGAAACCCAGGCGCTGGCCTCCGTCACCCTCGGCACCCGGCGCGATGCCCAGATCATCGAGGAGTACGAAGGAGAAACCCACCAGAAGTTTCTCCTCCACTACAACTTCCCGCCGTTCTCGGTGGGTGAAGTCCGCTTCCTCCGCGGCTCGAGCCGCCGCGAGATCGGACACGGCGTGCTGGCGCGCCGGGCGCTGATACCCGTGCTTCCCCACGAGGACGACTTCCCCTACACGGTACGCGTCGTGTCCGAGATCCTCGAGTCCAACGGCTCCTCGTCGATGGCCACCGTCTGTTCCGGTTCGCTGGCCCTGTTCGACGCCGGCGTGCCGATGCTCGCACCGGTCGCCGGCGTGGCGATGGGTCTGGTCAAGGACGGCGACGACTTCGCCGTCCTCACCGACATCGCGGGCCAGGAAGACCACCACGGCGACATGGACTTCAAGGTCGCCGGCACCCGCGGCGGGATCACGGCGCTGCAGATGGACATCAAGATCACCGGCGTCACCCGGGAGATCATGGGCCAGGCCCTGACCCAGGCACGGGCGGGGCGGCTGCACATCCTGGACCACATGGCTTCCGAGATCGAGGAGCCACGCGAGGAGATGTCCGACTACGCTCCGCGTCTGCACGTGATGATGGTCGCCCGCGACCGGATCCGCGACGTGATCGGACCGGGCGGCAAGACGATCCGTGGCATCACGGAAGAGACCGGCTGCCAGATCGACATCGAGGACGACGGTCGCGTCGTCGTGGCCTCTCCCAACTCCACGGCTGCGGACAGAGCGATCGCGATGATCGAGCGCCTCACGGAGGTGCCCGAGGTCGACAAGGTCTACACCGGCCAGGTCCGTCGGGTGGAGCCGTTCGGCGCCTTCGTCGAGATTCTCCCCGGCACGGACGGCCTGGTTCACATCAGCGAACTCGCGCCCTACCGGGTTGGCGAGATCGGCGACCTGGTCACCGAAGGCGACGAGATGACGGTCAAGGTGATCGACATCGACCCCTCCGGCAAGGTCCGCCTCTCCCGCAAGGCCGTCATCATGGACGACCCCGACTTCGACCCGAAGGACTACGAGGGCATGGGCGTTCCGGCTCCCGTCGGCGGCGACCGTGGTCGCGACCGCAGAGGCCCCGGTGGTCGAGGCGGACGCGGCGGTCCGGGCGGACGTGGCGGCCGCGGAGGCGGCCCGGGGGGCCGCGGCGGCCGGGGACGGCGTCCTCGTTCCGGTGGTGGCGGCGGCGGTCGCGGACCGCGTCGCGACTAGGCGATAGGCCGTCCGCGGCGGCGGCTTCGGGCGTCGCGGCCGCTTGGTTGCTTTGGGCGGTTGGACCCGCCGTCCGGGGACCGGGGGAGGGGTTCCATCGGCCGCTCGCGTTCGCTTGGGCAGGGGTACGACGGCGCTCGCTTCGGTCGGCTGCGCTTCACGTCGGCGTTGGTCGAGGTAGCGGCGGTGGGCATCGCTTGCCTCCAGCCCGCTGGTACCCCTCCCCCGGTCCCTGGACGGCGGGACGGCTTGGCCAACGACGTGGCGCCTGGTGTTTTGGGGCCGCCGCGCGGACTGGTCGTCGTCGACTGCGGACGGGCCGATGGTCTTGTCGGCCGGCCGACGAAGGGCGCCTGGTGTCAGTCGGAGGCGCGGAGAGCCGCGCGGTAGATGTCCCGCAAGGGGACTCCCTGTTCACGGGCGATTCGGCGGACGTCTTCGTACTCGGGTGCAGACCCGAGGGGCCGGCCGGAAATGGCCGCTTGTTTGAGCCTCACTTCACCGAAGGGGGTCGTCACCGTGGAGAAGGAGCGTTCGGCTTCCAGGCGGTCGACGACGGTGCGACGGCAGCCGAGGGAGCCGGTCTCGAGAAGGAGGCGCTCGGCTAGTTCCGAGGACTGCTCCGGGCGGCAGATGACGGTGACGGCCACGCCAGGCCGGGACTTCTTCATCTGTACGGCGGTCGTGAAGACGTCGAGGGCGCCGGCTTCCAGAAGGGACTCCGCGGCATAGCCGATCGCCTCCCCCGTTGCGTCGTCTAGCTGGCACTCAAGGACCGCGACCTGGCGCCACGGTCCACCCGCGGAGGTGATGGGCGTCACGCGTTGGAGTCGAAGTGCATTCGGACGGTCTGCCAGCTCGCGGCTGCCGAGTCCGATCCCGTGGCTCTCGATTCGCCGCGGAGCAGCTGTCGCGGACGGTTCGAACTCCTCGACGAACTCCCTCACGATGACGGCGCCGGTGGGTGTCGTGAGTTCGCCGGAGGTCCCGCCGGAAGTGATCGGAACGCCCTCCAGCAAGAGCGCCGTCGCGGGCGCGGGCACCGGCATCACGCCGTGACGCGTCGAGACAGTGCCGCTCCCCACGACGACAGTCGACGAGGAAACCCGGGCCGGCCCGAAGTGCTCGAGCGCGACCGCCGCGCCGACCAGGTCGACGATCGAGTCGTCGGCGCCGACCTCGTGAAAGTGGACCTCCTCCAGGCCAACGCCGTGAACCTGAGCCTCCGCCTCCCCCAGTCGCCGGAACAGGGCCGAGGCGCGCGCGACGACACCGGCGCTCAAACCGCTCTCCTCGATCATGCGCAGGATCGTCGATAGCCGCCGATGCGAAGCACCCTCGCTACCTGCCCCCTCGACCGGTTGCCCGTCCCGCAGCACGGAGAACCGAACCCCCGCCAGACCTCCCCGCTTCGCGCGCTCCACCCGCAACTCGACCCCATCCAGACCCAACCGTTCGACCATCTCCTCGAGCAACGACACCGGCAGCCCCAGGTCCAGACACGCCCCCAGAAACATGTCCCCCGAGATCCCGCTCGCGCAATCCAGATGCAGGTGAACAGGCCCATCCGCCATGAGAGGCACCCTAACAATCCAAGACGAGATCGCGTTGCCTTCGAAGCGCCATGCACGCCACCTGACATCAACAATCCCAGGTCGATCCGACGACCCTCACTCCGTAACGCGGCCCGACGTACTCCCTCACGCCCTGCCAACAGTCCGTGACGTACCGCAAAGCTGAGTACGTGCAGCCAGCCGGGAGCCGAAGGAGGGGTTTCTCAGGGGGCTGGAGGCAACCGACTCCCCATGCCCTTCCATGAACCAACACCGAAGCGGAGGGCAGCCGACCGAAGCGAGCGCTTGCTTTCCATCAACCCAGAGAGCGCAAGCGTCCCCTGGGAACCCCCTCCTTCGGCTCCCGGCTGGCGGGTGGTACCTCTACAGCAACCGGCGCTCGCGCAGGGAGACCCAGCGCCGGCCGCCGGCGAGGACGAGGTGGTCGACGAGGTCGATGCCGACGGCGGCGGCGGCACGGCTCAGGCGGCGGGTGAAGGCGATGTCCTCGGGGCTGGGCTCGGGATCGCCGCTGGGATGGTTGTGGAAGATTGCCACCGCCGTCGCGCCCAGACGGAGCGCTTCCTTGAGCACCGCCCGCGGTTCCACGGACGTGCGGTCGAGGCCGCCGACGAAGTGCTCGCGCTCGGAGATGATGCGGCCTCGGACGTCCACGTAGATCGCCCCCATGGCTTCCTGGTCGCGGCGCGCGTAGCGAAGATTGAGGTATCGGGCGAGCGCGGCGACGCTGCCCAGAGGCCGCCGTTCGGGCAGTTGGGCCCGCGCCAGCCTGCGGGCCAGCTCCACCGCGGCCAGCACGGTGGCCGCCTTGGCGTCCCCCAACCCCTTCCGCCGCAGCGACGGCAGATCGTGCTCCACCAGGAGGGCGAGCGCCGGCAGGCCGCCCAGGCCCCGGCCCTCGTCGTAGAGCAGATCGCGGGCAAGATCGACAACGGAACAGCCACGGTGACCGGTGCGCAGCAGGATGGCGATCAGCTCGCAGTCGCTCAGAACTCCGGCGCCGTGGGCGAGCAATCGCTCCCGGGGACGTTCTTCTGATGGGATTTCCCGGAGCATCGTGGTCGGCCTGTCGTTCCCGCGCATCGAACCTCCTGCCGACACTGACGGAAGCGCCGCCCGGGAGTTGGCGCGCGCGGCGGTCGTTACGCTCGACCGGCTGCTACCCTGCCGCGGCCATGCGCGGCACCGACCTCTCGACGTTTCTGAGACTCGACGTTCCCGCCACGGAACCCGTCGTCGCCGTCCTTCCCGTTCCCTACGAGCGGACCACCTCGTGGGGACGCGGCGCCGAGAACGGCCCGGAGGCCCTGCTCCTCGCGTCGCACTACGTCGAGCTCTACGACGAAGAACTCGACGTGGAGCCCTGCCGCATCGGCATCGAGACACTGCCGCCGGTGGATGTCGACGGAAGCGACGAGTCGGTCCTGCAACGAATGAGCGCCGCCGCTGAAACCACCCTCCGGAAAGGGCGGTTCCTGGCCGCCGTCGGCGGCGAGCACACGGTAACGCCGGCGCTGGTCCGCGGCACGCTGAACACCGGCGCGGCGAATCTGGGCGTGGTCCAGTTCGACGCCCACGCGGACCTCCGTCAGACCTATGGCGGCACCGCCTGGAACCATGCCTGCGCGATGAGCCGCGTGCTGGATCTCGGTCTGCCGACGCTGGCCGTCGGTATCCGTTCGCTGACCCGGCCGGAGGCGGAGCGGATCGCGAACGAGCGCCTGCCGATCATCTGGGCGGAACAACTCGACGCCCTTCCCCGGCCGGAACTCGAGGCCCTGTTCGACGGGCTCCTCGCCTCCTTGCCCGACACGGTCTATCTGACCTTCGACCTCGACTTCTTCGATCCGTCCGTGCTGCCCGCGACCGGAACGCCTGAGCCAGGCGGCGGCACCTGGTATCAAGCGTTGATGCTGCTGCGACGGCTGTTCGAGCGCAAGCAGGTGATCGCGATGGACGTGGTCGAACTGGCTCCGATCCCGGGCAACGCCGCCAGCGACTTCACCGCCGCCAAGCTGCTCTACAAGTGCATCGGCTACCGCTTCCGGCGAGAGCTGGCCGGCATGGCCGGCACCTGAGCCATCCGGTCAGACGCCGATCAGGCCGCCGGCGACGTACACCCAGAAGACGATCAGCACCAGGCCGATCAGATTCAGCCACACTCCGGCCCGGACCATCTGCGGAATCGTGATCTCCCCGGAACCGAAGACGATCGCGTTCGGCGGCGTCGCCACGGGCATCATGAAGGCGCAGCTCGCCGCCAGCGTGGCCGGAACGATCAGGAGCAGCGGATCCACGTCGATGACGGCCGCGGTCGCCGCCAGGATCGGCAGGAACGTGACCGTCGTTGCCGTATTGCTCGTCACTTCGGTCAGCAGGATGAGGAGCCCGGCCGCGCCCAGCACGAGGATCAGCACGGGCGTCCCTTCGAGCACCTGGAGCAGACCGCCGATGAACCGGTCGACTCCCGTGGCGCGAATGGAGGCGGCGAGGCTCAGCCCGCCGCCGAACAGCACCAGGATGCCCCAGGGCGCTTCGAGCGCCTTCTTCCAGCTCAGCAGGAACACGCCGCGACGCAGATCGACCGGCGCGGCGAACAGGCACAGCGCTGCGCCGATCGCGATCCCCGAATCCGTCAGCCCCGCTAACGGCGCGACACTTCCGATCTCGATCCGCGCCAGCCAGGTGCCCGTCGTCCACAGCGCTGCGGTGGCGGCGAAGATGGCGAGCACGCCCTTCTCGGGTCCCGACATCGGCCCCATCTTCCGCAGCTCGTTGCGGATGAGTTCCGCGCCTCCCGGCACTTCGCGCATACGCAGCGGGAAGGCGACCCGCGTCAGTACGATCCAGGCCAGGGGCAGGAACAGTACGCTCAGGCCGAAGCCGAATGGCAGCCACTGGGCGAACGTGATCTCGCGACCGTAGTTGTCGCTCACGAAGGCCATCATCTCCAGGTTCGGAGGCGTGCCGATCTTCGTTGCGACGCCACCGATCGAGGCGCCGTAGGCCGTGCCCAGCAGCAGGCAGAGAGCGAAGGGAAAGGTTCGTCCCGGCGGCGCCGCCGCGGCGCCCAGGCGGCGGCGCACGAGGGCGATGACCGAGAGGGCGATGGGCAGCATCATGACCGTCGTGGCCGTGTTCGAGATCCACATGCTGAGGGCGGCGCTCGCGGTCATGAAGCCGAGCACGACGCGGCGCGGACGGGTGCCCACGAGCAGGATGATGCGAAGCGCGAGTCTCCGATGCAGACCCCAGGTCTGCATCGCCAGGGCGATCATGAAGCCGCCCATGAAGAGATAGATGTTCGGGTGGGCGTAGGGAGCCGCAACCTCGCGGACGCCGAGTTCGCCGCCCGTCAGCAGCGGCATCGCTGCCAGCGGGATGAGCGCCGTGGCCGGCACCGGCAGCGCCTCGGTGAGCCACAACGCTGCCATCAGGACGCCGACGGCGGCCACCGCCCTGCCGGCGGAGGACAGACCGGAGACGACCTCGCCGTCCGCGCTCACCACGGCTTCGGGGATGGCGAAGTAGACCAGCGCCGCGAGGATCGGTGCTCCGATCAGCCCGGCGACGGCGATCGGGCCGACGCCGCGGTCCTTCTCAGTCATTGCCGCCGCCGCTTCCCTTCCCGAGGTGGCGGCGGAAGTAGGACCTGGTCAAGCCGGTGACCACCCCCGAGAGCAGGAGCAGCGAGATGAGGTTGGGGAAGGACATCAGGCCGAGCGCGACGTCGCCGAAGGTCCACACGGTGGTCAGCGGCAGCAGGCAACCCATGAAGAAGAAGCCGACGTAGATCCAGCGGTAGACCGGAATCGCCCTCTCTCCGAAGAGGTACTCGGTCGAGCGGTCGCCGTAGTACGACCACGAGATAGCCGTCGACACGGCGAACAGCAGCACCGAGAGGGTGACGATCAGGTCGCCGCGGCTGCCCGGAAGACCGAGGCTGAAGGCGCGGGCCGTCAGGGGCGCGCCGTTCAGCAGGGCTCCGCCCTCGATTCGCGGCTCGGACCCCTCGGCGCGAAGGGAGCCGTCGGCGCCCAACTCCAGCCTGCCGCTCCAGGCGGTACCCTCGCCGTCCACGAGGCGCGCGTCGACGATCGTCGCGTTGAGAAACACGAACGAGCCACTGGCGGCTCCGTCCACGACCTCGAGCGCGCCGCCGCCCACGCCGGCGCGCTCGTCCCGCGCAGTCAGAAGCTCGGAGTCGTCTTCGAGCACCCGGTGAATGCCCTCGACCTCGTCAAGACCGAAGCTCTGGGGTGCGGCGTCGCGCCAGGCGTCCGTCGTCACGATCACCAGACCGGTCATCGTGCAGATGACCAGGGTGTCGATGAAGGGCTCCAGCGAGGCCACGAGACCCTCGCGAACCGGTTCGTCCGTCTTGGCCGTGGCGTGTGCGATTGGCGCGCTGCCCTGCCCCGCCTCGTTGCTGAACAGACCGCGCCGGATGCCCCACATCATCGTCATCAGGAAGGAACCGGCGGCGCCGCCGACCATAGAGGTCGGCCGGAACGCCTGCTCCACGATCAGGGCGAAGCTCGCCGGCACCTGGTCTATGTTCGCCAGCAGGATGAAGAGAGCCCCGCCAACGTAGATCACGGCCATTCCGGGAGCGAGAATCGAGGTCACCCTCCCGATGCGGCGAATGCCGCCGATGATCACGAGGGCGACGAGAGAGGCGAAGACGAGGCCGCTCCAGACCGGCGCCAGGCCGAACTGGGACTCGAGCTGATCGGCCATCGTGTTCGCCTGGTTCATGTTGCCGGTTCCGAACGAGCAGATGACGGCCAGGCCGGCGAACAGCATCGCCATCCATTTCCAGTTCGCCCCCAGGCCCTTCTCGATGTAGTACATGGGACCACCGGACACGGAACCGTCCCCATGCACCCGCCGGTACTCCACGGCCAGCGTGCACTCCGCGAACTTGAGCGCCATGCCGAAGAACGCCGTCACCCACATCCAGAACAGGGCCCCGGGACCTCCCATGCGAATCGCGATCGCGACGCCGGCGATGTTGCCGATGCCCACCGTCGCGGAAAGAGCCGTGGTCAACGCCTGAAAATGAACCAGGTCGCCTTCGTCGTCCGGATCGTTGTACTTGCCGCCGAGAATGGCCCAGGCGTGCCGGAAGCCCCGCAACTGGATCAGGCCGAGCCGAACGGTCACGAACAGGCCGGTGCCCAGTAACACGAGGGCCAGAATGGGCGCCTGCGGCGGCGTGTTCCAGACCAGACCCTCCAGCCAGCCGGCCACCGGTCCGAGCAGTCCGTTCACACCATCCGCAATCGAACCGAACACCTGCTCGGGCATCGCGCAGAGCCTCCCCTAGACGTAGTTGGCCGGATGGCCGGTAGCGAAGACCAGCACGGACTCGCCGCGACGGATGGTACCGGAGTCCCTGAGCCGGGCGACCGCAGCCATCGACGCCGCGGTTTCGGGGCCGATCAGGAGCCCCTCCCGCGCCGCCATTCTCCGCGTCATCTCCGCCACCACGTCCTCCTCGACAGCGACCGCCGTTCCACCGCTCTCGCGCACCGCCCGTAGAACCAGGAAGTCGCCGATCGCTCGCGGCACCCGCAGGCCCCAGACGCGGGTATCCGGCGCTTCCCAGGGATCGGCATGCTGGTCACCCTCCTCGTAGGCCCGCACGATCGGTGCGCAGCCCGCCATCTGGACGACCGCGAACTTCGCGGACGGTCCGCTCAGAAGGCCCAGCCCGCGGAGTTCGGCGAAGGCCTTCGCCATGCCGACGATGCCCGTGCCACCGCCGGTCGGATAGACGATCCAGTCCGGCAGCCGCCAGCCAAACTGTTCGGCGACCTCGAAACCCATCGTCTTCTTGCCCTCGGCACGGTACGGCTCGCGCAGGGTCGACAGATCCCAGAAACCGCCGCCAAGTTCCTGCAGCGCGGCGCCGGCATCGACCAGCGTGCCGCCCGACTCGATCACCTCCGCGCCGAATCGACGGCAACGTTCAACAACGGTCGCCGGAGTGTCTTCCGGCAGCCCCACACGGCAGGGCAACCCGGCCGCCGCGGCGTAGGCCGCGGCCGAAACGCCCGCGTTGCCGGCGCTCGGAAGCTGGACGCCGGGGGCGCCGAGTTCCCGGGCGCGGTTCACGGCCAGGGAAAGGCCCCGGTCCTTGAACGAACCCGTCGGATTTCCCGCCTCGTTCTTGACGAAGACTCTCGCGCCGTCGGGATACGCGCGGCGAAGCCGCACGACGGGAGTGCCGCCTTCCCCCAGATCGACCCGACCGTGGAAGTCGGACACCGGCAGCAACTCGCGGTACCGCCACAAGGTCCACGGTCGGTGATGGAGATCGCGCGCGAGGGTCTCGCCCCGCTGGCGATCCAGTTCGTAGCTTACGAGCCACGGCTTGCCGGCGGGCGAAAGGAAGGCCGGCTCGTCCAGAGACGCCCTGACTCCGGTAGCGGAGCAAACCAGGCCCTGGGCCCAGCGCTCCATGCTCTCACTGTCCGGCTCCATCTCGATCCCGCCCTGCCGACCCTAGCAGCGCCGCTCAAGGCTGTCGTTCGACAGACACAAGCCACTGAATAGCAACAACTTACGCAGAAAGTGTGCTATCATCGCGCCCTCGCATCAACTTCTTGGCATTCGTGCATGAGTCAACGAATTGGTCACTTTGAGATTCTCCGCCGCCTCGAAGCGAAGGCTGGAGCAGCCTCCTATCTCGGTCGCGACACGCGGGACGAAAGCTCCGTCGTCGTCGACACCTGGGTCACGGAGAACGCCGAAGCTCAGGCCCTGTTCCTGAAGCGGGCCGCAGCCGTGGGAAGGCTGGAACACGCCTCGATCGCCCGGATTCTCGACTTCGGAATCGACGGCGCGACGTCCTGTCGAATCGAGCAGTGCCTGGGCGCCGAAACCCTGGCGGCACGACTCGAACGCTGCGACAGACTCCCGATCCGGACGGCTCTGGGCTGGCTGGCGCAGGTCGCGCGCGCACTGGAGTACGCACATGGCCTGGGCGTCGTCCACGGAGATATCCACCCCGGTGCCATCACGATTAGCTCCGACGACGACGCCGCGGTCCGGGGTTTCGCGAATCCGCGACCGCGCGCGCACGCCAGGTACAGCGCACCGGAGTTGCTGCGCGGCGAGAACGCCGATGTGCCGACAGACATCTACGCGTTCGGTGCGCTCACGCATCGAGTGCTGACCTTTCAACCGACCGGCGCCGCGACAACCTCGGGCCGGTTGAAGTCGAAAGATCGGCGTCTCCTGCAAAAGGCGATCAGGGCTCAGATCCCGTCGCACGTCGCGAGATCGCTTGTTTCCGTTCTCGACGCCTGCCTCAGGGAGGATCCCGGCAAGCGTGCGGCGAACTTCACCCCCATCGTCAGCGCCATCGAGGAGGCCCACCGGGATCTCCTCGCCGAGACCAAAAGCCACGAAACGCCGTCGCAGGACGTGCCGAAGGACTGGACGGCAACCTCGGTACAGACACCGCAAACCTCCGACTCCTCACTGATCGAAGTCGAGATCAACGGAGGCGCCGCATCTCCGGAGCCGACCTCCCCGCCGACTCTCGACCGGGTCGCCGACGCGATCCGCCGGCCGCGCCGTTCCCGCCTTCGTCGCCGCTGGCTGACTTTCGCCACGGTCGCCGGAACGGCGCTCTGGCTCGGCGGCACGCTTTGGTGGTCGAAGGGCAGCCCGCTCGCCGGCTCGGAAGCGCCTGCGCCGCAGAACGAAGCGCCGGTCGAACGGCAGGCTGTGGCCGCCGAGACCGGAAGCGAGGAGCCCGCCACGCAGCCCGTCAGTCCGGGTACGCTCGAGGAACCCGAAGCACGACTCCCGGACGCCTCACCAGCCGTCAGCCGGGGCATCGGCCGTCTCGCCCTCGCGCCCGCCTGGGATCCGCACATCACCGTCTCCATCGACGGCGAGGCGCCCGTGCTCCTCGACCGTAGAAGGGTCTTCGAGGTGGAAGCCGAGGTCGACCACCTGCTGACCTTCGAACTCGCCACTCGCGACTTCCAGATCCGGGAACAGGTCGTGACCCAGGTCGGCGTCGGCCGGCTGCTGGAGACGCCGGTGCCACTGGTTCGGCCTGGCGCGGTCAGCATCGCGGCGGCGACCGGATCGGAACGTCCCGTCTTCGTCCGCATCGGTGATGAAGCGATCGGCTGGACGCCCATCCGCGACCTGCCCGTCCCCGCGGGCACCCACATGCTCAGCCTCCTCCGAAACCCCAGGTGGCAGCCGGACGACCGGATCGACCAGAAGATCCAGGTGAACGCCAGGCAGGAGACGACGGTCCAGTTCGACCTCGAATCCGAGCCGGTCGTCCTGATCGTCAACGGCCGGAGAATCGAGTACGTTCCACCGCAACCGGAAGCGGCACCGGAACCAGCCCGGCTCTCGGAGACGTCCGCGCCGACCGCGCGCGCCACGGCGCCGACGGACTGAGTCCGCAAGGCCCCTCCGCGGTCCAGGTCGGTAGCGGCCGGTTGCTGTAGGCTGACCACGAGGACGGCGAGAGACGATGGCCGAGACGATCGAGTTGGCGGCGCCGCCGAGGAAAGCCCATTCCTGGGCTGAGGAGCCGTCCATCACCAGGGACGAGGAAACGCCCCTCGACGTCAGCGTCCTCGTGCCGGTCCTCGACGAGAGTGCGACGGTCTCCGCCCTCGCCGAGCGCGTGCTTGCCAACCTGGACGCCATTCATGTCCGGGCGGAACTCGTGTTCATCGACGACGGCTCGACCGACGGCACTTCCGATGTCGTTCGCCGCGAACACCAGCGCGATCCCCGGGTGCGGCTCATCCGGTTGCGCCGGAACTTTGGCAAGGCGGCCGCCCTTTCGGCCGGCGTGGATCACTCGCGGGGCCGGATTCTCGTCACGATGGATGGCGACCTGCAGGACGATCCCGACGAGATTCCGCGCCTGTTGCAGGCGCTCGAAGACGGCCCTCTGGACCTCGTCTCGGGCTGGAAGCGCACCCGGCGCGACCCGTGGCGCCGTCGACTGGCATCCAGGGTCTTCAACTGGGTGACGCGCACGCTTTCGAACGTCCGGCTGCACGACTTCAACTCCGGCTTCAAGGCCTACCGCCGGGAAGTCCTGGAGCAGGTCGCCGTGTACGGCGAACTCCACCGCTACATTCCCGTGCTCGCCAGCCGGCGCGGCTTTCTCGTCGGAGAGATTCCGGTGGCGCACCATCCGCGCCGCGTCGGCCGCAGCCGGTACGGATGGGATCGCTCCTACAAGGGACCCGTGGACCTGATCACGGTCCTGTTCATCAGCCGCTTCACCCGCCGCCCGTTGCACCTCTTCGGCCCGATCGGCCTGATCAGCTTCGCCGCCGGCCTGGGCATCTGCGCCTATCTGGCGGCGCTCTGGTTCGCCGGCGCCTCCCTTTCCAACCGGCCGCTGCTGCTGCTCGGCGTCCTGCTGATGGTCCTGGGCATCCAGATTGTCACGACGGGCCTGATCGGCGAACTGATCACCTTCAAGAACTTTCGCCGTCCCGACAGCTACTCGGTGCGAGAGCGGGTCGGCTGAACCCGGTTGCCCGGCTGCAGGAGCGCGGACCTGCGCATCCTCTTCCTCACCCAGACCTACCCTCGTTGGCCCGGCGACACGGCCGGACCGTTCATCCGCGAGCTGGCCCGCGGGTTGGTCCGCACCGGCGACGAGGTCACGGTTCTCGTTCCGCGCGCGGCACAGGTGCGCCGCGCCTGGAACGACGACGGCGTCGATGTCCGCTCCTTCGCCTACGCCCCCCGCCCATTGGAGGTCCTTGGCTACGGCCGCAGTCTGGCCGCGGACGAGCATGTGCGGCCGGGCGCCGCGCTCGCCGCTCCGCTGTACCTGCTAGCGGCGGCAAAGGCCGTCGCCCGGCACCTCCGGCGCGACCGCTACGACCTGCTCCACGCTCACTGGGTCGCGCCGAACGGGCTGGTAGCCCTCTGGCCGGGCGTACACAGACGAGCGACGCTGATCGCCGCCGGGCTTCACGGCAGCGACGTCTTTCTGGCCGAGAAGGCGGTCGCTCGCCCGGCCATCCGTCGGGCCCTGTCGCGTTGCGGCCTTCTCACCGGATGCTCGCCCGAACTCGTCGAGAGAGTCCAGCGGATCGGCTACCAGGGCAAACCGTCCCGCGTCATCCCCTACGGCGTCGACACCGACACGTTCTGCCCTGCTGCGGAGTTGCCGGGCGAGTTCGACGAAGCACCCTGGCGCAAACGCCTGGTGATTCCAGGAGACGCCACCGTCCTGCTCGGCGTCGGCCGCCTGGCGACGAAGAAGGGCTTCCAGGTGCTGATCGACGTTCTGCCCCGGCTGCTCTCCGACTTCAGCGACCTGCACGCGATCATCGCCGGCGACGGCGATCAGATGGCGGATTTCCGAGGCGCAGTCAACGGCTGGAGGCCCGATCACGCGGATCGGGTCCATCTTCCCGGCGCTGTCGCCCACGACGATCTGCCCGGCCTCTACCGCTGCGCGGACCTGTTCGTCCTCCCCGCCGTTCACGATCCGCAGGGCAACGTCGACGGCCTGCCCAACGTGATCCTGGAAGCCCTGGCAAGCGGGCTGCCGGTGGTCGCGACGACGGTTTCCGGCATCCCTCTCGCGGTGGAGTCGGGAGCGCAGGGAATCCTCGTTCCGGAGCAGGATCGCCCCGCTCTGAGGGAGGCGCTCTCAGGTCTCCTGGCCAACCCGGAACAGCGGCGCCTGATGGCTGCCAGGGCCCGCGCCCGCGCCGTCGCCCAACTGACCTGGGACATCGTGGCGGGAAAGTACCGGCAGGCCTACGTCGACGCTCTGGAGGATGGCGCCCGGCGATGAACCGGCCCGGCGAGCACGAACCGATCGAGCCGCGACGTCGAGGTCTCTGGTGGACGATCCTGACCGCCGCGATGACGCTGCCCACAATCGCCTCGCTCGCCTACTTCGTCTGGCTCGAGGGCACCGCCTGGGTCGCCCCCGTCTACCTCGGCGCCAAGGCGCTCCAGTTCGCCGGACCCCTGGCCGTCCTGGGTGTGCTGCTGGCCGCCGCCTTCGGTCCCTCGAGGCCGGGCCGATCGGTCGCCCTCGGGCTGGGCACCGGCATCGCGGGGGCCGGCTTCACCTGGCTGGCCTATGCCTTTCTGTTTCGCGGCGGGGAGATGGCCGCGACGGCCGCCGAAGCGATCACGGTCAAGCTGGCCGACTTCCATCTCGACACGCTGGAGCGCTACATCGTCGCGGCGCTCCTGATCAGCTTCGTCCACTCCTGGCTCGAGGAGGTCTACTGGCGAGCCTTCGTCTACGGGAGGCTCCGCCGCCTGACTTCCTCCAGGTGGTCGCACGTGGTGGCAGCCATCGGCTTCGCCGCTCACCACGTGGTCGTCATCGGCGTCTACCTTGGCGACACCTCGATCCTGGTCCTGACCCTCATGTCGCTTCCGGTCGTCCTAGGAGGCGTCCTCTGGTCGCTGCTCTACCGCGCCACGGGCAACCGCCTGCTGGCCCCCTGGCTCAGCCACGTCTGCCTCGACCTCGCGATCATGGCCGTGGGCTATGAGTTGATCTTCGCCGGTTGAAGCCCGAGTTCTTCGCGCCCGACGGGCAGCCCCTGTTCGCGCAGCCAGTCGTCGTTGTAGATCGTGCTCAGATAGCGGGTCCCCGAATCGGGAAACAGCGTCACGACCCGGGCGCCCGGCCGCAGTTCCGGCAGCATCTGCCGCACGCCCCAAAGCGCCGCGCCACTTGAACCACCCACGAGCATCGCCTCGTGCCGGGCCAGTTCGCGGGCCGCAAGGAACGCCTCGGCGTCGCTGACCTGGAGCATCCGGTCGAAGACCTCGAACTCCGGACAGTCGATGATCTCTTCGTCGCCCAGTCCTTCGAGCAGGTAGCGGCCCTCGGGCGCGGACGCGTCGGGGGCTCCGGAGAGAGCCGCGAAGTGGCGGCTGAACACGGACCCTTCGACATCGACCGCCACGACCTGGATGGTCGGATCCCTCTCTTTCAGGAATCGGCCCACCCCTGAAACCGTGCCGCCGGTGCCGATGCCGCCGACGAAGACGTCGATCCGGCCTTCCATCTGATCCCAGATCTCCGGAGCCGTCGTCTCGTAGTGGCACTCGTTGTTGTCCCGGTTGTTGTGCTGGTCCGGAAAGAAGGCTCCCGGCTCGGCCGCCATCAGGCTTCGGGCCTTCCGGTTGTACGACTCCGGGTGCCCGGGGTCCAGATCGCCGTCGACCAGGACGAGTTCGACCCCCAGAGCACGCAGGCAATCGAGCTTCTCGCGGCTGGTCTGGCGACGGACGACCGCGCGGCAGCGCAGTCCACGGGTCGTGGCCATCATGGCCAGGCCCATCGCCGTGTTGCCGGACGACGCCTCGATCACCAGCCCACCGGGTTTGAGCACGCCGGACGCGAGTGCACGATCGACGAGATAGCGCGCGACCCGGTCCTTGACACTGCCCATCGGGTTGAGGAACTCGAGCTTCGCGAACACCTCGACGCCGGCCCCGGCATCGCTCAGGGAACGCCGGAGACGCACCATCGGCGTACCGCCGATGGCCTGGCAGACATCCTCGCAGACGCCCCGGGGAGCCGCTTCTGATTCGTTGACCGCCGCCTTCAAGGTAGCGAAGACTACTCCTCCCCGTCGGCGCCGAGCAGCCGATCGCGAACGATCTGCATGTCCTCCCAGGTGGCCCGTTTGTACGAAGGATCCCGAAGCAGGAAAGCCGGGTGATAGGTGACCCGGACCGGCACGCCTCCAGCTTCGTGCCAGGTCCCCCGCAGGCGCCCCAACGAGGTCTTCGTCCCCAGCAGAAGCTGCGCCGCTACCCGCCCCAGGGCGACGATCACGCGGGGGGCGATGAGTTCGATCTGGCGATCGAGAAAGGAACGGCAGGCCGCCGTTTCGTCAGGCTGCGGATCCCGGTTGTTCGGGGGTCTGCACTTCACGACGTTCGTGATGTAGACGTCCTCGCGCCGCAGGTCGATGGCCTGGATGATCTTCGTCAAGAGCTGGCCCGCCGGCCCCACGAACGGCAGGCCCTGCCGGTCCTCCTGCGCGCCCGGGCCCTCGCCCACGAACATCAGATCTGCCTCACCGTCACCATCGCCGAAAACGACCGTATTCCGCGTCCTGCACAGGCCACAGGCCGTGCAGCCACGGGCCTCCTCGGCGACCGCCAGCAGGCGCTCCAGACGTCCCCCGGTCCCCGCTGGCTCCGACGACGGCGCCGGCGGATAGGCGTCCGTGAAGCCCAGATCCCGCAGCAGACCGATCTCCTGCGGAATCGGCAGGCGGTTCCGGTTCACGTCGCCTCTGCTGCAAACAGCTCCAGCAGCCGTCCTGCCAGTTCATCCTTGGACTGCTTCGGGAACCGCTCGACTTCCCCTTTCGCACCAAAGGCCACGACTTCGTTGTCGGCGGACTCGAAACCGATGTCCGGGCGGGACACGTCGTTGGCGACGATCCAGTGCGCCCCCTTGGCCTTCAGCTTGTCCTGAGCCGAGCGCTCCAGGTGTTCGGTCTCCGCGGCGAAACCGACGCGCAGCGCCCGCGACGCCACGGCCGCCAGACCGGCCAGCAGGTCCGGATTCTGTGCGAGCTCCAGCACCAGGCCGTCTCCGCCCGACTTCTTCAGCTTCTGCTCGGCACGCTCCCGGGGCCGGTAGTCGGCGACAGCGGCCGCCATGACCACAAGGTCCGCGTCGTGCGCCGCCTCGTGGAGCGCCGTCTCCATCTCGGCGGCCGAGACGACGTCGACGCGTTCCACGCCTGCGGGCGTCTCGAGCTTCACGGGACCGGCAATCAGCCTGACCCGGGCGCCACGGATCGCCGCCTGGCGCGCCAGCGCGAACCCCATGCGGCCGCTCGATCGATTGCCCAGGAAGCGCACCGGGTCGATCGCCTCGTAGGTCGGCCCGGCAGTGATGACGACTTTCCTGCCGGCGAGCGGGCTCGTGAACGCGTCGTCGCCCGCCTCGGGCAGGTCAAGGACCCGGCAAACGACATCGACGATCGCCTCCGGCTCGGCCATGCGGCCCCAGCCCCGCTCACCTGAAGCCAGTACGCCCTCGACCGGACCGACCACCTCCACGCCACGGCCGAGCAGAGTGGCGACGCGGGCCTCGACCGCCGCCTTCCGCCACATGGCGTCATGCATGGCCGGAGCGACAACCACCGGCCCTTCGAACATCAGCGCGGTCGTACTCAGGAAGTCGTCCGCCAGGCCCAGCGCCAAGCGGGCCAGCGTATTCGCGGTCGCCGGCGCGACGCAGAGCAGGTCGGCCCACTGCGCGGCCTCGACGTGCAACTCCGCGCCGTCGGCGCCGCCGTCGCGTGCCAGGTACTCCTGACCGTAGACGCGACCACCGCTCAGCACCTCCAGGGTCAAGGGCGAGACGAAACTCTCGGCAGCCAAGGTTGGCGCACAGCGTACTTCGAGGCCGTGCTCCCGCAGGCGACGGACCAGATAAGCGCCCTTGTAGGCGGCGATGCCGCCGGTGATCCCCAGGAGGACCCTGGCCGCCCGTTCAGGCACGCGGGACGGTCCCTAGTTGACGGTGCTGGGAGGACTCAGACCGCCGTTCTCCGCGTCCGCTCCATCCTCGTCAGCGCCGTCCGCGTCCGCGGATTCGGGCGCTTCGCCGTAGTCCCAGTCGACGAGCTCGTTCGCGATCTCCTTCATCGCATGCCGGGCGAACTTCGGGCTTTCCCGCTGCATCCGTTCCGGAGCCCCCCGGATCAGTTGCTCGGCTCGCCGCGCGGCCAGGAGCACGTACCGGAACTTGCTGTCGATCTTCTCAGGAATACGTTCCATGTGCATGAAAGTCCGCGAGAACGCGGTCGACGCGTTCTTGCATCCGCCCCCTTCGCTGTCGTTTCTCGAGAATGATGGCTGCCAAGATCCTGCTGGCCGCCTCAGCGCGATCATTGACAATAACATAGTCGTAGTCCCGGACCCGGTCCACCTCGGCCAGCGAACCGGCCAGACGCTGCGCGATCTCGGGCGCGTCGTCCAGGTCCCGCCCCCGTAGCCGCGAGACGAGCGCCTCGTAGCTGGGCGGCATGACGAAGATCCCCCAGACTGCCGTTCGGAGCGCGCCAGCGGCGCCGCCCGGCCGTGACATCACCTGCTTAGCGCCCTGCACGTCGATGTCGAGTAGGACGTCGACTCCTCGCTCGACGCGCGGCAGCACCTCGTCCACCGCCGTGCCGTAGCGATTGCCGTGAACCTCCGCCCACTCCAGGAACCGGCCATCGGCCACCATCCGGTCGAACGTCGCCCGATCAATGAAGTGGTAGTCGTCCCCGTCCCGCTCGTTCTCGCGGGGCCGACGGGTCGTGTGGCTGATCGAGAACTCGACACCGTCGACGAGCGTCATGGCGTGGTGGACCAGGGTGGTCTTGCCGGCGCCTGACGGCGCCGAGAGAATGAACAACTCACCCCTGGGCACGACCGGCTCCTCCCCGGCGTCCGGTTCTCTGTCCACGCCCTTCATCTGCCCGCAGTCATTCGACATTCTGCGCCTGTTCGCGCAACTGCTCGCACAGCACCTTACCTTCGACCACGCCTCGCTGCATCTCGAGATCGCGGCACTTCGAGCCGACCGTGTTCAGTTCCCGCAGGATCTCCTGGCTCAGGAACACGAGCCGCCTCCCGACCGGGCTCCCCTCCTTCATCGCCGTCTCGAAACCCTCGAGATGGCCATCGAGGCGCTCCAGCTCCTCGGCGGTGTCACTACGCTCCACTAGCAGAGCGACCTCCTGCACCAGGCGAGCCGGGTCGAGCGGGTCGCCCACTCCCAGCAGTTCCCCGATCCGACGCTCGAGTTCTCCGGTCGCCTGTCCGATGACCTCGCTCCGGCGCGCCGCCAGAGCACCGACACAGGCGCGCAGGGAAACCAGATTCCCGTTCAGCGAGCCGGCCAGAACCTGCCCTTCCCGTTCCCGTTCGACCACCAGAGCCGCGATCGCGCGCCGGCACGTTTCCATCACCAACGCTCGCTCTTCCGGACCGGCCGCACCGACTCCGGATTCCGCCCGGAGTGCCCGGACCGCGGAGACGAGCTCCCCGGCGCTCAACCCCGAAGTGACGATTCCCCGTCGGCGCCAGCGCCGCACGGTCTGCTGCAGCCGTTCCACGGCCGCGTCCGTCTCGTCGAACCCGGCCGTGTCCCGTGTCGACTCGATCTCGACCCCGATCTCCACCCGACCACGCCGGACCTCGGCGGCGACTGCGGTCCGCAGTTCGTGTTCGAGGGTCCTGAACGGGCTCCGCACCCGTACGACGACATCCAGGTTGCGGTGGTTCACGGACCGCGCCGTGACCGTCACCCGATGGCCGCGGACGGTTGCCGTCGCCTCGCCGTAGCCGGTCATGCTTCTCACCGGCGAGTTGCCCCTTCACGCCCCCGGCGCTCGCCCGGCTCTTCCAGGAGTCCCAGTTCCTCGAGCAGGCAGCCGGCCGCTCGCTCGCTCGCTCCGGACTCGCCCAGGGCCGGCCTCAGTTCGGCCAGCGCCGCGCGCATGGCATCGATGCGGTTTCGACGGCTCAGCAGCCTGGACGCGGCAGCAGCCATCCGTTCGTGATCCGCCTCCGCCTGCAGCAACTCGGGCACGACCTGGCGGCCGAGCACCAGGTTGACGAGGCTGACGAACGGCAGGTCGACCAGGAGACGTCCAACCGCGTAGGTCAGCGGGGATACCCGGTAGACCACGATCATCGGCGTTCCGAGAAGCCCGACCTCGAGAGTGGCCGTTCCGGAGGCGCAGAACGCGAAGTGGGAACCGGCGACCGCGGCGAACCGGTCGGCACGCACAACGTCCAGTTCGTCGCCGTCCAGAGGCCCGCTGGCGATCAGGCGCCGCACGAGTGCCTCGTCAACCGTGGGCGCCAGAATCAGACGAACGCGGCCGGCGCGTTCCGCCGTCCCGACCAGCTCCGCGGCCGCTCGCAGCATGGGCGGCAGGATCCGCAGAACCTCGCTGTTGCGGGAGCCCGGAAGAAGCGCCAGCATCGGCCGCTCCGGAACGCCTTCCTGCCGGTCCCATGCCGATTCGAGCTCCGGTACGTCGTCGACCAGGGGGTGCCCCACGTGATCCACGTGGAGTTCATGTCCCCGGTACACCTCGACCTCGAACGGAAAGAGCACGAGCATCCGGTCGACGAGGCGCGAGATCGTCCGTACGCGCCGCCGCCGCCATGCCCACACCTGGGGCGACACGTAGTACAGAACCGGTATGCCACGGCGGCGCAGGCGACGGGCCAACCTCAGGTTGAAGTCGGGGAAATCAACCAGGACGGCCAGGCTCGGCCGGCGCGTCTCGGAAGCCAGCAACAGCTTGCGGAACACGCGCCGGATGCGCGGCAGTTCGCGGGCAACCTCGGCTATGCCGACGACCGCGACCTCGTCGCTGTGGGCGACCGGCTCCAGGCCGGCCGCTGCCATCGCGTCGCCACCGAGCCCGAAGAAGCGGATTCGCCCTCGGTCCCCGGTCAGACGGGCCGCCGCCTCCATGAGGCCCGCGGCATGACGGTCGCCCGATGCCTCGCCGGCGGAGATCAGAACGCTCAGGGAATCGGCGTTGGCGGCGACCATGGAAACGGGAACATCAACCAGGCGAGCACCAGGCCCCCGCCGACCATGCCGATCATCATCTGCAGGAAGAGCCGCGCCCTGTCCCTGAATCGCCGCCGCCAGAGCACGGCAAAGAACAGGCTGACCTGCAGCGCGTAGATCACCATCAGGGTAAAGTGACTGGTCAGCACTGGTTCAGTCCTTCGAGCCGCTGGCGATGTCCCAGGCGTCGAGTACGGCGAGCAGATTCAGAAGACCGGCGGTGAGCAGGAATGCCTTGCCGTACTCGAAGGTCGAAGTGAGGATGTCGCCTTCGTACTCCACCACGTAGCGGGCGAGAAAGTAGGGAGCCCCGGCGCCCATCGAACTCAGCGTTGCAAGGCGACTGAGCGGCTGCTCGGGAATGACGACGTAGAGATGGCCACGCAACCAGCACCCGAACAGGAAGGAGAACAGGACCACGCCGCAGACAACGACGGCCCGGCGGGGTTTCCTCAGCAACAGGTGACCGGACCCGGGCACGGCCCAGGCCGCGACCGCGACCACAATCTGCCGGACGAGTCCCAGAGGTTGCGGAGGGGAGCCGGCAGGAGGCGGAGTCGTCGTCATGCGTTGCGCGGCGGCGGGCTCGGCCACGGGACCTGGCTGCTTCTCTCAGCCCCGGACGGCCCTACTCGTCCGAGTTGAGACGTTCCCTGAGTTCCTTGCCTGGCTTGAAGTAGGGGATCTTCTTGGACGGGACGTCGACGCGGGCGCCTGTCTTCGGATTCCGGCCGATCCGGGACCCCCGTTCCCGAATGCGGAAGCTCCCGAATCCGCGGAGCTCGATCTTGTCCCCGTCCTTCAGGGAGTCGACGATGCTCTCGAAGACCGTGCTGACGATGACCTCGGCGTCCTTCTTGGTGAGGTTGGCGCTACGGGCGACCTCCTCGACCAACTGGGCCTTCGTCACGCCGTGGCGGATGTCGGAAGGGAACTGGATCGCGTCTTTCATTCTCGGCTCCTCCCACAGATCCAACAGGTCCTAGCCGGTCCCCTCCGGTTCCTCGTCCGACGGACTCTCGCTGGCGGCGGCTTCCGGCCCGGCCTCGTCGGCCGCCTCGTCGGCCTCTTCAACTTCATCACTCTCCGCAGGGGCCGCGCTCATCTCCGCGATGTCCTCGGCACCGTCCTCCGTGGCCGCTTCCGCCGGCTCTTCCGCCTCGGACGCCTCGACCTCGCTGGCGACGTCCTCTTCCTCGGCGTCCTCCTCGGCTTCTTCCTCCGCCGCGGCCGCCGCGGCACGGGCCTCGGCCAGCTTCCGCTCCCGTTCCGCGGACAGCTCCTCAGCCTCTTCGTCGCTCAGCTCGGTCACGCCACGCAACGTCAGCCCGACCTTCTTGTCCTCGTCCTCGATGCGCAGGATCCGCGCACGGACGAACTCACCGATCCGGTAGTGGTCCTCGAGCTTGCCCCCCGGAACATCCACTTCGCTGACATGGGCCAGCCCTTCCAGCCCGTCGTAGACGTCGATGAAGAGCCCGAAGTCCGTCACGTTGACCACTCTGCCGACGATGTCGTCGCCGACGCTGTGGCCATCCACGAAGTCCTGCCACTCGTTCGGCAGGAAGTCCTTGATCGAGAGGGACACCCGTTGGCCCGTGACGTCGATGTTGGTGATCCGGGCCCGAACGGCGTCGCCCTTGGCGAGAACTTCGCTCGGATGCTTGACCCGCTTGGTCCAACTCATGTCCGAGACATGGACCAGCCCGTCGATCTCCTCCGTGATCTCCACGAAGGCCCCGAACTCGGTCAGGTTCCTGACGCGGCCCTCCACGATCGTGCCGACCGGGAAGCGGGCCGCCAGATCCTCCCAGGGATTCGACTCGACCTGTCGCAAGGAAAGACTGATCCGGCGCTGACTCATGTCGAGTTCCGACACGATCGCGTCGACTTCCTGACCGACGCTGACGATCTTCGACGGCGGCACGACCTTCTTCGTCCACGACATCTCGCTCACATGGACCAGGCCTTCGACACCCTCCTCGAGTTCGACGAAGGCGCCGTAGTCGACCAGGCTGACGACCCGGCCCCGCACCCGTGAACCCAGGGGGTACTTCTTGTCGACCAGAGTCCAGGGATCCTCGGTCGTCTGCTTGAATCCGAGCGAGACGCGCTCCGTCTCGGGATCGAAGCGCAGAACGACGACTTCGACCTCGTCGCCCACGGCGAAGTGTTCCGAAGGATGGTTCACACGGCCCCAGGAAATGTCCGTGATGTGGAGCAGGCCGTCGATACCGCCCAGGTCCACGAACACGCCATAGTCGGTGATGTTCTTGACCACGCCCGGTAGCCGCACACCCTCCTTCAACTTCGTCAGGGTCTCGGCCTTCCTCTTGGCGTACTCCTTCTCGAGCACCGCGCGGCGCGACAGAACGATGTTGTTGCGGCGACGGTCCAGGCTGATCACCTTGAACTCGAGTTCCTCACCCTTGAACGACTCGAGGTACTTGACCGGCTTGATGTCGACCAGGGAACCCGGCAGGAAGGCACGCAGACCGACATCGACCGTCAGCCCTCCCTTGATCCGGTCGATCACACGGCCCTTGATGACCTTGCCTTCCTTGAAGCTCGTCTCGACCTGGGCCCAGATGCGCATGCGTTCGGCCTTGACCTTCGAGAGCATCACATGCCCGTCAGCACCTTCCGTCTGCTCGAGCAGGACCTCGACTTCGTCGCCGACGCTGATCTGGAGCTTGCCGTCCCGAGAGGTGAACTCGTGAATCGGTACCAGTCCCTCGGACTTGTAGCCGACATCGACGACGACGTCGTTGGCTGTGATCGCGATCACCGTTCCCGCAACGATCTCGCCTTCGTTGAGATGCCGCATGCTGTCGTCGTACATCTCGACGAGCTGTTCGTAGGACAGATTGTCCCCGTCCTGTGCCTGCGCTTCCGGGGGAAGCGCGTCCGCTGGGGACGCTTCCAGGGGAAGCGCCTTTGCGGAGGACGCCTCCGGCGGAGGCGCCTTGGTCGTGTGTTCTTCAGTGGGTTCCATGGGTTCCTGTGTTCTCGCCGCAGTGTCTCGACGGCAGCGGTAGGCGTTTCAAGGTGCTTCGGGCGGCGACAGTCGACCCCTGGACGAACCACCACTGGCAGTCGCCTGAGGACGAACCGGCGCCGGGGTCAGACGAACAAGTATAGGGACGCGGCACTACGTGGTCAACCGCTTGGAGGTTCTCGAAGCGGCTCGATTCGACCGCCCTTAGTCCCTGATTTCAAGCAACTTACGGCCCTCGTCGCCGTTCCCGGCCAAGCGACGCAGCGACCAGTCCGCATGGCTGCCGACGACCGGATCGTCGCTCTCCCGAGCCCGTTCGAGGGCCGCGGCATAGGCCGGATCCGCCCGATTGCCCATCGCCACGGCCGCGTTGCGTCGCAGGCCCGACCTGCCCGCGCGCTTCATCGGGCTATGCCGGAAGCGGTTGCGGTAGCCGTCCTCGGAGATCGACAGGAGGGCGGCCAGGTCCAGTTCGGCGCGGTCTGGCGGAAGCCCGAAGAGTCCGACCCGCTGCCGTTCGACGGGGGCCGCCCGGTGCTGGTTCCAGGGGCAGACCTCCTGGCAGATGTCGCAGCCGAACACCCAGTCGCCGACCATCGCCCGCGCCCTCTCCGGCAACTCCCCGCGGTGCTCGATCGTCCAGTAACTGATGCATCGCTCCGCGTCCAGCACGTAGGGTTCCGGCAGTGCTCCGGTCGGACAGGCCTCGAGGCACCGCCGGCAGTCTCCGCAGAGGTCCTCCGCCAGCGGCTCGCTCGGTTCGAGCTCCAGGGTCAGGAACAGTTCACCAAGCAGGAACCAGGAGCCGCTCCGGTCGAGCAACTGGGTGTTCTTGGCCACGGCGCCGAGGCCGGCCCGCGCCGCCAGGGTCCGTTCCAGCACGGGCCCCGTGTCGACGTAGAGGCGAGTGCCGGCACCCGGGAACGCCTCCCGGATACGCGTGGAGAGCCGCCGCAGCCTGCGCTCCATCACGTCGTGGTAGTCGTCGCCACGGGCATAGCGCGCCACCCGTGGCCACAGGTCGCCCGCCGGTTCCGGCTCCCCTTCCAGGGGGTGGTAGTGCAGCGCGACACAGAGCGCCGACCTGGCGCCGTCGAGAAGCGTTGCCGGGACCACCCGACGGTTCGGGCGGCGGCCGAGCCAGGCCATCGAGGCGAAGAGGCCCCGTTCCAGCCTGCGCAGGAAGGCGGAACCGGTTCCGGCCTGCGGCTCCAGCGTGGTGATGCCCGCGCGGTCGAACCCCGCTTCGAGCGCCCAGCCGACCAGCAAGTCGGCTCGGCTGCCCGGGTTGGCGGGACCCTCGCTCACCGGCGGTCCGCCGGCGGCGCGAGGACCTCGAAGCGGGTAGGATGGTCGTCTTCCGGACCGGCCGGCACATCCTCCGTCGTCTCCTGCCGCCAGTCGTCGAGCGGAGACAGATCGACCGCCGTGTCTCCTTCGACCTCAGCCAGTACACGCGTCAGGTACACGCGGTCCGCGAACCGGAACGCCGCGCTGAACAACGCGGCGCCGCCGATGACGAAGAGTTCCTCCTCGCCCGCCTGGCGGGCCGCCTCGACCGCCGCTTCGAGCGAGTGCCGCACCTCGGCTCCGGGAGCCCCGAACCCAGCCTGCCTGCTCAGCACGACACACGTCCTGCGCGGCAGTGGCCGGCAGCCGATCTCCTCCCAGGTGCGCCGCCCCATCACCACGTGGTGGCCCGTGGTCAGCCGCTTGAAACGCCGGACGTCGGTCTTGAGCTGCCAGGGCAGTTGACCCTCGAGACCGATGACGCCGTTGGTCGCCGCGGCGAGAATGGCCGAAACTCTCACTGCCCTTCCCCCTCCCGTCGCCTCAGACCGCGACCGCGGCCCGGATCGGCGGATGGGGCTCGTAGCCCACGAGTTCGAAATCGTCGAGCGTGAAGTCGAACACGGAGTCGACGTCCGGGTTGATCAGCATCCTGGGCAGCAGACGGGGTTTCCGGGTCAGTTGTTCGCGCGCCTGGTCCTCGTGGTTTCTGTACAGGTGGGCGTCGCCGAACGTATGGACGAACTCCCCGGCCTCCAGCCCGCAGATCCGCGCGACCATCATCAGGAGCAGCGCGTAGGACGCAATGTTGAAGGGCACTCCCAGAAAGAGATCGCCGCTCCGCTGGTAGAGCTGGCATGACAGACGCCCGGCGGCGACGTAGAACTGGAACAGCGCGTGACAGGGCGGCAAGGCCATCGAGTCGACCTCGGCGACGTTCCAGGCGCTGACGATCAGGCGTCGTGACGTCGGCTCGGTCCGGATGCGCTCGATCACCGCGGCGATCTGGTCGATCGACCGGCCGTCCGGGGTCGGCCATGAACGCCATTGAGAACCGTAGACGGGGCCGAGGTCGCCGTGCTCGTCCGCCCATTCGTCCCAGATCGACACGCCGTGGCGGTGCAGATAGTCGACGTTCGTGTCGCCGCGAAGGAACCACAGCAGCTCGACGATGATCGACCGCAGGTGCAGGCGCTTCGTCGTCAGCACGGGAAACCCGTCCGCGAGGTCGTAGCGCAACTGCCGACCGAACACACTGCGGGTCCCCGTGCCCGTGCGGTCGTCGCGGACCACGCCCTGGTCGAGCACCTCCTGCAGCAGGTCCAGGTACTGGCGCATCGCGGTCGTCTCAGGTTCCGGTCCGCGGCAACCGGCGATCGCCCGAACGGCTCAGCACTCCCCTACTCCGCCGGTGAGATCCGCAGGTTGCGGAAGTGGGCCACGGTGGAACCTTCCATCCACAGTGCGACCTTGCCCCGGCCGTCCGCTCCGGACTTCAGATCGTTGACGATCAGGGTCGGCTGGGCGGCGCCGTTCACGTACAGCCGGGCCTTCTCGCCCGTCACCTCGATCTTCACGGCGATCCATTCCGCCGGACCGATGTCCACGTAGGTCTCGTACTGCCCCGGTGTCTCCGCGCGCAACCGGAACCAGGTCCAGTGCGGGTGCGAGATGTACTGCGCGCTGTGATTGCGGCGGAGCTGGTCCTCCGCCCGGCCGTTGGTCGGCCGCACGTAGAAGCAATCGTAGGTCTCGCCGTCCTCCTGGAGCCGGAAAGCAACGCCGACGAAGCCGCGCGCGCCACCCTGGGCGCCCGGCGCCGGCTGGCCGGCCAGTTCGACCTCGATCGTGCCATTGCCGAACGGCACGTCCTCGACGATCGCGAGGAAGTCCCTCCGCGACTCTTCGAACGCTGCCGGACCCGGTCTCTCGCCACGGGCCCGCAGTTCCGCCATCACCTCCTGGCGCTCCGCCGCGATCGCCCCGAGCACCTCCGGATCGCCGGCAACGCGCAGCGCGGAACGGCCGTCGAGAGCTTCAGGGCGGACTTCGACGTTGAGGAGCCGGAAGTCGCTGGCCGAAGGCACGTCCCGGTGGAATCCGACGTCCTGGCTCAGGACCGGAAACGCGGCCGGAATCGAGATGAGAACGAGAGCTATTCCGAGACGACAAACAGACAACGGTCTTCCTCCGCAGGCCTCACACTAGCAGCCGTAACAGCGCCGTCCTCTGCTCTTCGTCGGCAACGCCGACGAATCTGCGGCGCAACCGCCGCCGCAGGTACGAACACTCCCAGCGTGGCCGGTGAAGGCCGTAGTAGCGCAACTGGGAAGCACGGTAGTAGCGTTCCACATCGGGTGAAAGGAGCCGCTTCCCTCGCCGCCCCGTCGTGACGCCGCGCGAGTGCCAGGCCCGGGCCCCTTCCACCTGCCGCTGCCGCCAACCGGCGCGAGCGAAGCGAAGCCCCAGATCCGCGTCCTCGAAGTAGAGGAAGAAACCCTCATCGAAGCCCCCGACTTCCTCGAACGCGCTTCGGCGAACGAGCACGCAGGCGGCCGAGAACCAACCTTGCCCGAGCAGCGGCCGGAGCAGCCGTGGCAGCAACACGTGGTTCCAGGCCCTCCCCGCGAACCGGTTGCGAGACTTCTGGATCGCCTCCCCCACCACTCCCACCGGGGGCGCCCAGCCCAACTGCAGCGAGCCGTCCGGGTAGTGAAGGCCGGGAGCGGCGGCACCGAGCCTGGAATCCGCCTCCAGGGCTTCCACCAGGCGCCGCAGTGACGTCGCATCGATCCAGGCGTCCGGATTGAGCAGCAGCAGGCAACGACCCGTAGTCTCCCGAGCCGCCAGGTTGCACGCCGCGCCGAAGCCCAGGTTGCGCGCAGACGCGATCAGCCGCACAGCCGGCTCCCCCTCAAGTTCCCGCACCGCCTCCAGAGAACCGTCAGTCGAGGCATTGTCCACGACGACGATCTCCAGCCCGCCGCTTCCCGTCCGCCACTCGTCGGCCACCGAGCGCAGGCGCTCCAGGCAATGGGCAAGATGAAGGCCGGCATTGTGGTTCACGATCAGAACGCTGACCGCCGGGACGTCACGCGCGCTCACGGCCGTCTCCCCTGCGCCGCCCGCCAGGCCGTCTCGACCTCGATCGCGAACGTTTCCGCCGCCCGGGCCCATGTCAGCGACCGAACGCGCTCGGGGCCCTGAACCTCCGTGACGCGCCGCGCCTCGCGGTCGAACAGCAGCTTACGCAGGCCGTCGGTCACGCCATCGACGTCGAGCCGGTCGCACCTGAGCGGATAGTCCGGCCAGAGGTCGAGTAGTGCCGGCGCGTCCGAAACGAGCGCCGGCACGCCGGCCGCCAGCGATTCGAGCGGAGGTAGCCCGTAACCCTCGTACTCCGACACATAGATGGTCCCGACCGCGCCCGCATACAGCTCGGGGAGAGCCTGGTCGTCCACGTAGCCGATCCGGATCACGCGGTCGGCGCAGCCGCCCGAGCGAATCATGCGATCCAGGTCATCCGGCCTCGGCAACTGGTTCGCGCCGGCGATGACGAGCTGGAGCTCTTCGATGGACCGATCGCCAGCACCCGCCGCCACCCCGGCCGGCACCGCCTCATCCAACAGCCGGGTGAGGCCGGCCAGCACCAGGTCCAGTCGACGCCGAGGCAGGATGGAGCCCGGAACCAGCAGATAGGGCTGTCGGACACCCAGCCCCGCGAGGTTCTCTCTCGCTCCCGTGCCGCGAGAAGGGGATTGCCCGGCCTGCGCGAACCGGGGCGCCACGCCCAGGGGCGCGACCGCGATCCGTTCCTCCGGTACACCGTAGCGCCGCTGAAGTTCGGCGGCGGTACGGTCCGTGTCGGTCAGCACCCTGGTCGCCGAGCGGGCCGCGCGGCGTGCGAGGAAGCGCCGCCGCCACCTCTCCCTGAAGCTGAAGTCGCCCGGCAGGACCTCGAACGACACGTCGTGAATCGTGACGAGCGAAGGACGGGAAGCCCCGCCAGGCAGGCTGTAGCCCGGCGAGAAGAGCAGGTCCACGGGCCGACGCCGAAGGATGCGGGGCAGTCGGACCTGCTCCCAGAGGATCGGATGCGCATCGGCGCGGCGATCGAAGACGGCCTCGCAGGTACAACCCCCCGCCTTCTCTCCGGTCCACAACGGATGCTCGAAGGAGTCGCCCTTAAAGAACAGTCTCAGTCGCCAGTCACGCGTCCGGGACGTCCCGCGGAGAGCCGTCAAGAGTTCCTCGAGGTACCTCCCCACGCCGGTCGGCTCGCCCTCCATCTCGTAGGCTACGACGCCGATCGACGCCGGCCCCGCAGCCCCCTGCGTCATAGGGATCCGACGGTCCGTGCGCCGCCCCCGCCTGTCATGTCGTCGTAGATGCCGATCACCTCCTCGGCTGCCCGCCGCCAGGAGAAGGTGGCCGCGCGCTCCAGACCGGCCTGGCGGTAGCGATCGCGCAGCGAGGTCTCCCGCAGCAGGGCGTCGAGGCCGTGCCGGATCGCCGCCGCATCGTACGGGTCGACGCACAGGGCAGCATCTCCGGCCACCTCGACCAGCGACGACCGGTTCGAAGTAAGGACCGGCGTCCCGCAGGCCATCGCTTCCACTACCGGCAACCCGAAACCCTCGACCAGCGACGGATAGGCCACCACCGAGGCCGCATTGTAGAGAGCGATCAGGTCCTCCTCCGACACGGCGCCGAGGCGGCGCACGAAGTCCGGCCAATCGCCCGCGAACACGGCCTCCCGCTTCCAGCCGCCGCCGCCGACCAACGCCAGCGGAACGCGAGTGCGCAGATCGGCACCGAGACCGCCGTAGGCCTCGATCAGCCGGGCGATGTTCTTGCGCGGTTCCAGCGTTCCCACCGAGAGGACGAACGGCCCGTCGAGACCGAAGCGCTCGGCGAGCCGCCGCCTCGCCGCCTCCAGGCCGGCGCCATCGAATCTCGCGAAGGCGGCCGAGGCCGCCTCGTAGACGACCCGCAGCCGATCATCCGGCAACACGAACCACTTCCGCACCTCCTCGGCCGTGGCCTCCGAGACGGCGAGGATCGTCGCGCCCTGTGAGACCGCTCGCAGGGTCGCCAGCAGGCACTGGTTCCGGTTCGCCGGCACGTGAAACCGAGGGTGAGTGAGAAAGGTCAGATCGTGGATGGTGAACACGACCGGTCCCTCGAAACAAGCGGGGTCGGCGAAGGTCGGAATGTGGAACAGATCGAGATCCCGGCGCCGCGGCCAGCGGCCCGGTCCACGCCGGACGTTGCCCGGCAGTCCCTCCAGAAGCCGCTTCCAGTCGCCTGCGTCGACTTCCGCGTCGAGCGCATACAGAACGAGGCCCGGCCTGCCGCCCCGCTCCTCCGACAGCTCCGCCAGCGCCTCCAGCAGGCTGGCTGAGTACCTGGCTACGCCGTCCCGAGGCCCGAACAGCTTGCTCACGTCGAAACCGACGCGCATGCGACCTCAGGTACTCCGTGCTTCCCGCCTCACCTCGGCGCGAATCCCCCTGGCCACCGATCGCAGCTTCCTCGCGGCGCCGGCCCTCAGGTGTCCGGCGCTCTCGAGTTGCTCGATCAACGGCAGGATGTCGGCGTGAAGCGGATCCACCCTCGCGACCTCCTTCGCCCGTGCCCACACCGCGATGCGAAACCGATCATAGGCGCCCGCGCCGATGACGCGGCGCAGCGCCAACCGCAACGGCCGCGCAGGGCCGGAACGGGCAAGGCGTCCCAAGAAGGCAACGATGACCCGCCCCATGGCACGGGGAGGGTACAACAACCGGAGGGACTACACGTCGAGAACCGCCACCAGGCCGATGACCTCGTCGTACAGAGCCGAACGCTGCCGGCGCAGCCGCTTCACCGTATCCCTGCGAAAACCGCCGACCCAGAGCGCTCGCAGACCGTGACCGAGCTCAGCGATGAACCGGTGGTAGCGGAGGCCCAGCAGGGCGGACAGCACGCACAGGGCCAGCATCCCCGTGACTCGTGCCCACAGAGCCTCGGGCCTCCAGTCGAAGCCGGGCAGAGGCTCGGTCCAGGCCAGACCCACGGCCAGGCTAGCCGCCATCCAGGCCATCGGCAGGATGATCAGTCCCAGGAACATCTTCAGGCCCGCCTGTTCCTTGCGGGTCACGGACAGCTTTCTCGCACCGAGTGCGACGAGCAGCGCGGCCGGGAGGTTGACGAGGTTGCCGATCAGAACGACCGTCGGCAACAGCAGGAGCATGAGCAGCGCTTCGGCGCCAAGGAGAATCACGCGCCAGACCGTGCGCCCGAGCGGAGCGCCATCCAGGTCCCGGTCGCTCAGGCCCAGCAACCGCAGCGCCTCCCCGTAGCGCGTTACGCGGGCGACGAGCCGGTCCACGACGCAGGGGTCGATCGCGCGCTGCTTTCGATACCCCGCCCAGACCCGCGCGAAGCCCTCATCCCGCTCCTGCATCGGCGCCCGCCGAAGCCGCGGAACGCCTTCACGCGCCGCCTGCTCCGCGCGCACCAGGGACCGCACCTGTTCCATTGCCCGGTGAAGCTCCCAGCTCTCGGTTGGATGGGTGACCTCGATCAGGTGCTGCTGGATCAGCACGGTCAGGCGGTCGACGAAGGTCTCCGGCCGCAGATCTTCCGGCAGTTCGACCGGCGGATAGAACGCGAGCAGAGCCCGGGAACGGAAAGCGTGCTTGCGTTCGTAGTGAAGTCCCACCGGCACCAGCAGGGGATCGCCGCCGCCCTCCTGGGCGAGCTGGAACAGCCGCGCCGCACCGGCCCGCAGTTCGAGCAGCTGGGGCTCGTCGTGCGTTGCGCCTTCCGGAAAGATGGCGACGAAGGACTGCCGCGCGGCGGCGGCCAGCGCGCCGAGGCTCCGATGGTTCGCCGCCCGCCGCTCCTCGTCGCTCATGCGGGCGCCCGGTTCGCCCCGATCCCGGCGACGATACAGCGGCACCGCGCCGGCTCCGCGCAACAACCAGCCGACGATCGGAAGTCGAAACAGGCCGTGGCGCGCGCCGAACGTGACCGGGCGAGGACCGAAGCCGAGAAGAAGAATGCCGTCGGCCAGACCGTTCGGGTGCCAGGCAACGAGCAGACCGCCTCCGTCCCGCGGCACGTTCTCGCTGCCGACCACCTCGACACTGCGAAAGAACAGCCTCGCCAGCAGCCGCAGAAACCACCTGAGGCCTCGCATCCTGAGCCCGCGCTCGACCGCCGCAACCACCTCCCGACCACGCTCCGTCCGATCGCCGGCAGTCTACGCCACAGACTACGCCTGAACCGTCCGACCGGTCGGTTGCTTGACAACTTCCGGCCGCCCCCCTACGGTGGTTTCACCGATGAGACGGAAGGAGGTTCCATGACACCACCGGGCCATCTTCAGCCCCCGGTTGCCCCGACGCTGACCGGCGCGGGAGCCAAGCCGGGGGCCGCCGAGTCCAGGGCTTGAATGGACCCATGACTTCCGGCCGCTCGACCGTCGCCTGAACCGCCCGAGCCGTCCGAACGGACGGCGCCGAGGCAAGCCAGAACGAGTCGGGGCCCACTGGGCATAGACCGCCCACCGCGAAAACGCATCCCTCCAGGCCCGGGACACTCTGAGAGCGCAGGCCGTTCGCCTGCGCTCTCATTGCGTTTGGGTGGTCGAGCCGGTTTCTGGAGCTGCCTTGCGTCTTAGTCCATGTGATCGCGTACATGAACTCCGCGACGCCCTGGGGCGTCGAAGCGCGGGAGGTCCAGGTGGAAGTCGCGGCCTACTTCGGCCTACCGGCGATGCAGTTGATCGGCTTGCCCGACACCGCGGTACGGGAGAGCCGTGACCGCGTACGGGCGGCGATCCGGAGCAGCGGCTACGACCTTCAGAGCCGCAACGTCGTCATCAACCTGGCACCCGCGGATCTGCGCAAGGAGGGCAACCAGCTCGACCTGCCGATCGCTCTCGGGCTGCTGACCGCCAATCGCGAACTCACCGCCGAGTCTCTCGAGGGCCGGATGGCCTGTGGCGAACTGGGCCTCGACGGCGAGGTGCGCCCGGTTCGGGGTGCTCTGTCCATCACGGAGCTGGCGGGGAGACTCGGCATCCGTGAAGTCCTTCTGCCGGCGGCGAACAGCCGGCAGGCCGCTTCAATCATCGGAACGAAGGTGATCCCCGTCGCCCACCTCCGTGAGGCGATCGAACACCTGACCGGCGACCGGGTGCTCACGCCGGCGACGGCCATGCCGCCACAGAGGAGCACAGACGGCACGGAGCCCGACTTCTCGGACGTCCGCGGCCAGGAAACGGCCAAGCGGGCCCTGGAGATCGCCGCGGCCGGCGGGCACAACGTCCTCTTCGTCGGGCCGCCGGGAACCGGCAAGACGATGCTTGCCCGGCGTCTGCCCGGCATCCTGCCGCCGCTCACCGGCGCGGAGGCGATCACGGTGACGAAGATCCACTCCCTGTCCGGCCTCGCGCACGGCGCCGGGGGACTGGTCTGGACTCGCCCCTTCCGCAGCCCGCACGCCGGCGTCTCCTCGTCGGGCCTGATCGGCGGCGGATCGGTTCCCCGACCCGGGGAGATCAGCCTGGCGCACGCCGGCGTGCTGTTCCTGGACGAACTGCCCGAGTTCCGGCGGGATGCGCTCGAGGCGCTTCGCCAGCCGCTCGAGGACGGCGCCGTCACGGTCGTCCGGGCGAAAGCCCGGCTCACCTTCCCCGCCCGCTTTACCCTGGTCGCCGCCTGCAACCCCTGCCGCTGCGGCCACCTCGGTGATCCGCGGGCGGAGTGCGTCTGCGCGGCGGGAGACATCGACCGCTATCGACGCCAGCTCTCCGGTCCCTTGCTCGACCGGATCGATCTCCACGTCGAGATGCCGGTTCCCAGCCTGGAAGACCTGAAGGGACCGGCCTGCGAGAGTTCCGCCGAGATCGCGGAGAGGGTGGCGGCGGCCCGCCGCACCCAGGCCTTCCGCTTCCCCACCGGCCATCCGGAGCCCCTGAACAGCGCGATGTCGCGCCGGGATCTGGAAGAGCACTGCCAACCGACCGAAGCAGCCCAGAGCCTGCTCGACGCGGCCTTCGAGCGTCTGGCCATGTCGGCCAGGGCACTGGCCAGAGCACTCAAGGTGGCTCGCACGATTGCCGATCTGGACTCCTCCCCGCGGATCGACGTCACCCACGTTGCGGAGGCGATTCAGTACCGGCCGCTGGACCGCCGCAACCCATGACGCCGACGCGCACGGCGGCCGGGCGGGGCTACCCTCCGCCTCGCCCGGCCGCCGCTCTGACGACTCAGGTGTTTGCTGCTAAAATCGATCCCGGTCGATATGCCGCACAGGACTCACACGATCGTTTTCGTCCCTCACTCAATGAGGCGAACGCGGCAGTTCCGGATCAGCAGCCGCTGGTTGGCCGCCATCGCGGTGGCCGCCGGGCTCGTGCTCGGCGTTACGGGCTGGGTTACCGTCTATCAGGTCCGATCGGCGGTCCAGCTCCGCGACCTGGAACGGATACAGCGCGAGAACGTGGATCTGCGCCGCTCCAACGCCTCCTTCGAGTCAAGCGTCTCCCGCCTGCAGCAGGCCTTGACCGAGGCGGAGGACCGCACTCGCGATCTCGCGATCGTCGCCGGACTCGAGCAGATCGTCGGCGGCGAGCCGGAGAGTCGACTGTCGGAAGCCGGCGCCGGGGGCACCTTCACGAGCCTGAAGACGCCGGACAGTTCCGATCTTTCCCTGCTGGAGGCACGAGCGTCGCTGCTCGGAGGTCAGCTCGACGCCGTCGACGGCGCGTTCCAGGAACGTCAGCTCGTCCTCGACTCGACCCCGATGACCTGGCCGGTGCGCGGTGTGATCAACAGTGGCTTCGGATTCCGACGCGATCCGATCACCGGCCAGCGAGCCCACCACTCCGGTCTCGACATCTCCGCGGATCGCGGTTTTCCGGTGCGCGCGACAGCGGACGGGATCATCGTCCGCGCGGAGCGGATGGGCAACCTGGGCCGGGCCGTCTATGTGCTCCACCGCTTCGGCTACGAGACGCGGTACGGGCACCTGGCCGAGATCCTCGTCGAGGAGGGCCAGGAGGTCCATCGCGGCGATGTCCTGGGCAGGGTCGGCAACTCCGGACGGGCGACGGGTTACCACCTGCACTACGAGGTTCGGCTCGAAGGTGACCCCCGCAACCCGTTCGAGTATCTGCGGGACCAGGGCTGAGGGCCCGCTGCGTCACGAAACGCCGCGCTAGGATTCCCAGCCTTCTTCCCGGCATGCGGTCGCCGCCACCGTCGCGCGGACCGAAGGGAACACTCCCATGATCTCAAAGACGATCACCAAGGTCTTCGGCAGCAAGCACGACCGTGACCTGAAGCGGCTTCAGCCGCTCGTGGACGGGATCAACGCCCTCGAGCCGGAACTCGAAGCGCTGTCCGACGATCAGTTGCGCGCGCGCACCGGCGAGGCTCGAACCCGCCTCGACCAGGGCGCCGGTCTCGACGACCTGCTGGTTCCCGCCTTCGCCACCGTTCGCGAGGCCTCGCGCCGCACCCTGGGCATGCGGCACTACGACGTCCAGTTGCTCGGCGGGGTCGTTCTTCATCAAGGGAAGATCGCCGAGATGAAGACCGGCGAGGGCAAGACCCTGGTCGCTACCCTGCCCGTCTACCTCAACGCCCTCGCGGGCAACGGCGTCCACGTCGTCACCGTGAACGACTATCTGGCGCGACGCGACGCCGAGTGGATGGGAGAGATCTACCGCTTCCTCGGTCTCGACGTCGGTGTGATCCAGCACGGCCTGACCGACCAGGAGCGGCAGCAGGCCTACGGCGCGGACATCACGTACGGCACGAACAACGAGCTCGGCTTCGACTACCTGCGCGACAACATGAAGTTCACGCTGGAGTCGATGGTCCAGCGGGGCCACCACTTCGCGATCGTCGACGAAGTCGACTCGATCCTCATCGACGAGGCACGAACGCCCCTGATCATCTCGGGGCCGTCCGAGCAGTCAACCGAGAAGTACACGCTCGTCAACCGGATCATCCCCAAACTCGAACGCGGCGAGGAGGTCCGCGAAGGCGACCGCAAGTACACGACCGGCGATTTCGTATGCGACGAGAAGGCGCACACGGCGACCCTCACCGACGAGGGCGCCGCCAAGGTCGAGAAGCTCCTCGGGGTCGGCAACCTGTTCGAGATGGAGAACATGGACGTGCTGCACGCGGTCAACCAGGGACTGCGGGCGCATCACCTCTACCGCCGCGATGTCGAGTACCTGATCGAGAACGGCCAGGTCGTGATCGTCGACGAGTTCACCGGCCGCAAGATGCCCGGCCGGCGCTGGTCCGACGGCCTGCACCAGGCGGTCGAGGCGAAGGAAGGCGTGCGGATCGAGCGCGAAAACCAGACCCTGGCGACGATCACGTTCCAGAACTACTTCCGCATGTACGAGAAGCTGGCCGGCATGACCGGCACGGCCGACACGGAGGCGGGCGAGTTCAGCCAGATCTACAGCCTCGATGTCGTCGTCGTGCCGACGAACGAGCCGATGATTCGCGACGATCGCTCCGATCTCGTCTACCGCACGGCGCCCGAGAAATGGAATGCCGTCGTCGAGGAGATCCAGGACTGCCAGAAGCAAGGCCAACCTGTGCTGGTCGGCACCGTCTCCATCGAGAACAGCGAGATGTTGTCGCGGCTGCTGAAGAAGAACCGGGTCCAGCACGTCGTGCTGAACGCGAAGTACCACGAACGCGAGGCGGCGATCGTGGCCCAGGCCGGCCGCCGCGGCGCGGTGACGATCGCCACGAACATGGCGGGTCGCGGCACGGACATCGTCCTCGGCGGCAGCCCCGAGCAACTGGCCCGGGCCGAGGTCGACGAAGCGAAGGACCCGGAGAGCTTTGCCGAGGCTCTCGCCCGGTACGAGGAGCTCTGCGCGGCGGAACGGGAGGAGGTCGTCGCGGCCGGCGGCGTGCACATTCTCGGCACCGAAAGGCACGAGTCGCGGCGCATCGACAACCAGCTTCGCGGCCGGTCCGGCCGCCAGGGCGATCCGGGCTCCTCACGCTTCTACCTCTCCCTGCAGGACGACCTGATGCGGATCTTCGCCTCGGATCGGGTCCAGGCGCTGATGAAGCGCCTCGGCATGGAGGAGGGCATGCCGATCGAAGCAGGCATGGTGAACCGCGCGATCGAGCGGGCCCAAACCCAGGTCGAGGGCCGGAACTTCGAGATCCGCAAGAACCTGCTCGAGTACGACGACGTGATGAACAAGCAGCGCGAGGCGATCTACGAGCTGCGCCGCGACATCCTCCTCGGCCGCGAGGGACGGGACTACGTGACGCGGATCGCCGGCGACGTCGTCGACTACCTGATCGACCGGCACTGTCCAGCCAAGGCGGACCCCCGAGACTGGCAGATCGACGAACTGCGCTCCGAGATCCGCGTCTTCTTCGACCTCGAAGAACAGGACCTCGGGGATCCGCTGGAGGAACTCGGTACCGAGGAGTTGCGCGAGGCGATCCTGGGTGCGGCCGAGCGGAGCTACGGCGAGAAGGAGGAAGCGCACGGCGCCGAGGCTCTACGTGCCGCCGAACGCCACCACATGCTCCGCGTCGTCGACTCCTCCTGGAAGGACCACCTGCTCGCCCTCGACCACCTGAAGGAGGGGATCGGCCTCCGTGGCTACGGCCAGCGCGATCCGAAGAACGAGTACAAGCGCGAGAGCTACGAGCTCTTCACGGAGATGAAGGAGCGAATCGAAGACACGATCATCAAGGATCTGTTCCGTCTGCGTCCCATCTCCGCCGAGGAGATCGCCGAGCTGGAACGCCGGCGTCGGGCGCTGCGTCCCGCGGACATGAGCTTCCGCCACCCGAGCACCCTCGGCCTTCCCGCTCCCCCAGCCGGATCGCAGCCGGGCCCAGGCCCGGGTATGCCGGGGATACCCGCAGGTGGCCCTCCGGGTGCCGCCCCGGGCGGCTTCCCGCCGCCCCAGGCGTCCGGCGGCCCACCCATGCGTCCGCAGAAGCCCCGCACCATCGTCCGCTCCCAGGCCAAGGTCGGCCGCAACGCCCCCTGCCCCTGCGGCTCCGGCAAGAAGTACAAGAAGTGCTGCGGCGCCCCCGTCGCCGTGTAGAGGTCAACACTGCGTCCGCACAGGGCTGACTACCGGGGAACCGCCGGCCAGCCGGGTGCGTCACAGCTTGCCAGTTGATAGCGTTCGGCATGGAAACGTCGGATTCAGGGGGTGGCACCCCCGCACTTGCCCTCACCTTCGACGATGTCCTCCTGGCCCCGGGCCTGTCGGAGGTGCATCCGAATGCAGTCCGCCTCGGCACCCGCGTCACGCGCGGCATCGAACTGAACATCCCTCTGATCTCGGCCGCGATGGACACCGTGACCGAGGCCGAGCTGGCGATCGCTCTGGCCCAGGAAGGCGGCATCGGGGTGATCCACAAGAACCTCTCCATCGAAGCCCAGGCCACCGAAGTCGACCGGGTCAAGCGCTCCGAGGCGGGGATGATCGTCAACCCGATCACGATCCGGCCCGAGCAGCGCATCCACGAGGCGCTCGATCTGATGGCGCGCTTCAAAATCTCCGGCGTACCGGTCACCGACCGCGAGGGGCACCTGGTGGGCATCCTGACCAACCGCGACCTCCGGTTCGAGACGAACACGAGCCGTCCCGTATCCGAGCTGATGACGCACGAAAACCTGGTCACGGTTCCCCAGGGAACGACGCTGGAACAGGCCAAGGCGCAGCTTCACCAGCATCGGATCGAGAAGCTGCTGGTCGTGGACGACGACGGCAACCTGAAGGGCCTGATCACCGTCAAGGACATCCAGAAGATGATGGAGTACCCGATCGCCTGCAAGGACGACCTCGGTCGCCTGCGAGTGGCGGCTGCGGTCGGCACGGCCGGCGACTACCTGGAACGGGCGCAGGCGCTGGCCTCGGCCCAGGCCGACGTGCTCGTCGTCGACTCTTCTCACGCCCACAGTCGCGGTGTGCTCGACGCAGTGGAGCGTATCCGGGAGACCCTTCCCGACGCTCAGCTCCTGGTCGGCAACGTGGCCACCGCTGACGGCGCACGCGAACTCGCCGAACGCGGCGCGGACGGGATCAAGGTCGGCATCGGTCCGGGCAGCATCTGCACGACCCGGGTCGTCACGGGCGCCGGCATGCCCCAGGTGACGGCGATTCGCGACGCCGCCTCGGCCGCCGCCGATCTGCCGGTCGTCGCGGACGGCGGAATCCGGTTCTCCGGGGACCTGACGAAGGCGCTCGCCTGTGGCGCCCACAGCGTGATGGTCGGCTCCCTGCTCGCGGGAACCGAGGAGAGCCCCGGCGAGACGATCCTCTACCAGGGGCGCAGCTACAAGGCCTACCGCGGGATGGGTTCGCTGTCTGCGATGGCCGACGGTAGCGCTGACCGCTACTTTCAGTCCGACGACCAGCCGCTGTCGAAGCTCGTGCCGGAAGGCATCGAGGGCATGGTGCCGCACAAGGGAAGCGTCCACCAGGTGATCGGCCAGCTCACCGGCGGTCTCCGCTCGGGAATGGGCCTCTCAGGCTGCGCCAGCGTCGGCGAGCTCAGGACGCGAGCGCGCATGATCCGCGTCACGGCCGCCGGCCAGAAAGAAGGCCACGCCCACGACGTCCTGATCACGAAGGAAGCGCCCAACTACTGGGTCGACCGGAACTGAGCGGTGGCGCCCCGCCAGTCCGGTGGGCCAGGGGGGCAGTCCCAGCGGCCGCTCCCGCTCAAGAAGAGAATGGGAGGGCGGCGCTCGCTCCACTCCGCTCGCTTCGGCAGGTCGTTGGTTTCCGGGTTGGCGCAGGAAGTCGCTCGCTTCGAGTCCGCTGGGACCGCCCCCCTGGCCCACCGGACTGGCTGGACGGCATCAGTGGACCGTGACTTCGAGGCCGCCTACCAGGAACGGGGATCGAGATCGCGGGGCAGCGGCGTGAGGTTCGTCATGCCGTCCTCCGTGACGACCACGAGATCCTCGAGTCGCACTCCCCATCCGGCGTCTGGATCGTAGAGACCGGGCTCGATCGTCACCACATCGCCGGCGACGAACTCGTCGGTGCCGGGTCCGGACTTCCGGAAGCTGGGTAGCTCGTGCAACTCGTAGCCGACGCCATGGCCTAGCAGGTGGAAGTAGCCCATCTGCGTGCCGGGATTCTTGTCCGGCACCGCGAAGCCCTCGTTCTCGAACAGGCGGCAGACTTGTTCGTGCAACGTCCAGCCGCGCACTCCCGGTCGAACAGCGTCGAGGCTGACCTCGAGGGCCTCGAGGACCAGGGCATGGGCCTCCGCCAGGGCCGCGGGAGCCTCTCCCACACAGAAGGTCCTCGTGCAGTCGGCGAACAGCCGGCCGCGCGGGAACAGGTCGACGACGATGGACTCCCCTGCCCTCAGCACCCGTTCCGGCGTGCCGGTGCTGTGCCCGGTGGCCCCCTCTTCCCCCGGAGCGACAATGGAACTCTCGGGCTGTTCCAAACCGTGTCCGGCGAACACCCGGGCGGCGAGAGCCTTGACCCGGGCAACCGTCAAACGCTCCTCCTCCAACCAGAGTTCGCCGTCCTCTCGCAGCGAACTACGCGCAAGCATCCGCGCCACTGATTCGAAGGCCTCGACCGTTGCTCGCGAGGCGGAGGCGATTCCTTCGACTTCGCTTTCGGTCTTGGTGCGGCGTAGCGCCAGCATCAGCCCGCGTCCCGAAACAGGCTTCCACCCAGCCTCCTCGAGCATCCTCGCCATTGCCACGGCAAGGCCCGCCGCCGGCCGACCGGCAAGCGCTACTCGACCCGGAGCCACGCCGGCCCAATCGCACGCGGCCTTCACAGCCGCCGCGAAGATCTCTTCGCTGCTCTTCCCTTCCCGACGTAGCGTTTCCATCCCGAAGTCAGCGGGATGAACCAGCTCGACACCCCCCGCCCCCGCCCGGGCCGCCTCTTCCCGCTCCATCGAGGTGAAGTACGCGAGCCAGGCCCCGCCGCCATGCGCCACCACGCATGCGTCTCCCAGTCGAGCACCTCCGACGAACGGCTGAAGATCCGGGTCACGACTCGAACCCGCCAGGACGACGAGTGCCTCGGCCTTCTCCTCCGAAAGAAGAGCCCCCAGAAGCTCGCCGCGCGCCCAGACCATCACGCCGAAGCGCCGCTACGGGCCCATCGTCCGACGGCGTCCAGCCGTCCAGGGCCGCGTGGGGGTGGGTCCGAACGCAGAAGGAGCGACACTCCGCGCCTACGCCTAGACGTGATCGTTCAGGAAGGCCTCGAACCGCATCTTCGGCGCGGCGCCGGTCATGCGGCCCAGGATCTCGCCATCCTTGAACAGGATGAAGTGCGGGATGCCCTGGACGCCGTAGCGAACGGCCACGTCCTGGGCGTGGTCGACGTCCAGCTTGGCGATGCGGAGGCGCCCGTCGTACTCCCCGGCCAGCTCGTCCAGGATCGGCGCCACCATCCGGCACGGGCCGCACCAGGTCGCCCAGAAGTCCACCAGCACCGGGGTGTCCGACCCGAGTACCTGATCATCGAAACTCTGGCTGTCCACGTTGAAGATCTGTTCACTTGCCATCGGTTGGGCTCCTCGTATCAGTTCAACTCTCGTCAACTCTCCGTACGTCGAAAGTACTCCCTTGCCGCGTCCACATCCCGTCCGATCTGGGCGGAAAGGTCCATCATCGACGAAAAGAGCTTCTCCTCCCGAAGGTGGCGGCAAAACGAAAGGTGCACCCGCTCGCCGTACACGTCGCTCGAGAAGTCAAGAATGTGGCTCTCGATCACCCGCCTGTAGTTCTCGTAAACGGTGGGCCGCGTGCCGATGTTCGTGACCGACCGGAAGGTCGCCTCGAAGCTGGGAAAGTAGACCTTGGTCACATAGACGCCGTTGTTGGGGTAGAGCTCGTTCTTCGGCGCCAGGTTGATCGTCGGCCAGCCGAGCCGCTGACCCATGCGGTCGCCCTGGGCGATCGTGCCCATCATCGCGTACGGGCGGCCGAGCAGGATGTTCGCCTCCTCGATCCGGCCGTCCAGGACGAGACTCCGAATGCGGCTGCTGGAAACCCGCTCACCGTCGGTTCGAACCTCGTCGATCTCCACCGCCGCGAAGCCCAGGGACGCGCCCATCTCCTTGAGCAGCGTGGTATCGCCTTCCCGCCTGCGTCCGAACGTGAAGTGGGAGCCGACGTAGAGCTCGGCGACCGACAGCCTTCCGTGCAGGAAATCCCGGACGAACGTCCGTGCCCGGGTGTTCGAGAACTCGTGAGTGAAGCTGATCGTCAGCACGTAGTCCAGGCCAGCTTCCCGCAGCAGTTCCTCTTTCTGTGCCTGCGTCACGAGCCGGGGCGGCGCGTCGTCCGGACGGACGACGCTCAGCGGATGGGGATCGAACGTGATGACCGCCGAGGGCGCCCCGAGTTCGCGCGCCCGGCCCGTGACCATCTCGAGCACGCTCTGCTGCCCGATGTGGATGCCGTCGTAGTTGCCGATCGTCGCGATGACCCCGCGCGGCAGTTCGGTCGAAGCGATGGCGTCGCGGATGGCCTGCATCAGGAGCCTGCCTCGGCAGTCGCTGACCCGGCCGTTGAAGCGGCCGCGTCGAAGCCCACGATGCGACCGACGGAGTCGTCGGCGAAGGCGTCAGTGATCTCCACATCGACGATCCGGCCGGCCAGGAGCGCGAGAGGCAGCGGACCCTCTCCAGCCGCGTCGTTGACCAGGACGCGACCGTCGACCTCCGGCGCCAAACCCTGGTGCCGCGCCTGGAGCAGGTGCTCGGTTTCTTCGCACGGCCCCTCGATCAGCATCGGCAGCGTCCTGCCGACCAGACGCCCGCGCCGTTCCAGCGCGATCTGCCGCTGTAACTCGAGGAGGCGCCCCCTGCGTTCCTCCGCGATCCGGCGCGGCACCTGCCCCGGCAGTGACGCCGACGGCGTGTCGCTTTCGGGACTGTAGACAAACGCGCCCAGGTGGTCGAAGCGAACCTCGGAGACGAACTCGAGCAGGCGTTCGAAAGCGGCTTCGTCCTCGCCGGGAAAACCGACAATGAAGGTCGTCCGCAGGCTCATCTCCGGGTCGAGTTCACGCGCTCGCTCGAAGATTCGCCGGTAGCGGTCGGCCGATCCACCCCGGCGCATTGCCCGCAGTACCTCCCGGTCGCTGTGCTGCAGCGGCATGTCGAGGTAGGACGCCAGCCGTGGCTCGCTCGCCATGAGCTGCAGCAGGGACTCGTCCAGGGTGGTCGGATAGGCGTAGAGGAACCGGATCCAGTCCGCTTCCGTCTCCGCGAGCAGAGCCTCCACCAGGCGCAGGAGACCGTTCCGGCCGTAGCCCAGGTCCTCGCCGTAGCGTGTCGTGTCCTGAGCCACCAGGACGAGCTCGCGAGCGCCCCGCTCGACCAGGTCCCGCGCCTCGAGGATCAGACTCTCGACCGGTCGGCTGCGCAGGCGGCCTCGCCAGACGGGAATCGCGCAGAAGGTGCACGGGTTGTTGCAGCCCTCGGCGACTTTCAGGTACGCATAGCCGCCGGTGGTCAACAGCCGGGAGTCGCGGTGGTCGAACACCAGGTGGGATGCCGCCGGCTCGGCCGCCGGGCTGCCGCCGAGCTGCACCAGCGCGCCGACCTGCCGCAGCGAATCGAGATCGACGAAACCATCGATCTCCGGGATCTCCGTCGCAAGTTCCCGGCCATAGCGGTTGGCCATGCAGCCCGCGACCAGCACCTGCCGCACCGATTCGCCGGCATCCGCCTTGCGGGCGGTGGCGTCGAGGATGGCGTCGATCGACTCTTCCCGAGCCTCGTCGATGAAGCCGCAGGTATTCACGATGACCGTGTCGGCGCGGTCCAGATCCGCGACCAGTTCGAAACCCTGGCCGTCGAGCACGCCGAGCATCACCTCGCTGTCGACGTGGTTCTTCGCGCAGCCGAGACTCACCAGACCGACACGGTGTCCGGCCGCGTCGGCCGGCGGGCCGGCCTCCACCCTCCTCGCGGGGGTCGCCACGGTTCCCTAGGAAGCGGCAGCCGCTGCCTGGCGCGGTGCCCGGCCCGAACGATCGAGGTCGTCCAGGAGCTTCTCGCGGCCGATGTGCCGGCCTCCCATCACGTCCTGCGCGGTGCGGTACTTCAGGTCGTCCTCGTTGTGCCACAGCTCGCGGAAGAGCTGATTGACCCGTCGCCGCGACATGCGGCAGAAGAGGTCGCAGAGCGCCGCGGAGTGAGCGGCATCGACGGTGCCGGCATGCTCCTCGGAATGGGCACGCGAGACCGAGGCGGCCATCGCGAACAGTTCGTTGACGACATCGACGAGCCGGAACAGGAACATTTGCCGACGCTCCATCTTCTCCCGGTAGACCAGCATCCCGTGGAAGCTCTCACGCGCGAGCTTGCGCGCCGCCCGGTCGATGAAGCGGAGGTGCTTGCCGTACTTTCCGTAGCCAGCGTAGCGGGGCCAGCGGCTCCAGGCCAGCCAGCGGGTCGGATACCACCAGGCGTAGAACAGGCCAATCTTCGGCAAGGCCAGGAGCTTGGCGCCCGTGCCGGCTCGCCGGTCGATCAGCGTGCCCGCCACCTGCAGGTGCTTGTCCACCGCTTCGCGGGCCATAATCAGGTGCATGATCTCGCTGGAACCCTCGAAGATGCGGTTGATCCGGAAGTCCCGCATCATCCGCTCGATGCCGACCGGGTCTTCGCCGCGGTCGCGCAGGGACGATTCCGTCTCGTAGCCGCGGCCGCCCCGGACCTGCATCGTCTCGTCGATGATCTGCCAGCCGCGCCAGGTGTTCCACTCCTTGCAGGCGGCACTCTCCAGGCGCAGGTCGAGCCGCTTGTCGTTCGACATGTGGCTGGCCAGCTTGACGATCGCCTCCATCGCGAAGCCGTAGGCCGCGATGTCCGAAATCTTCTGGGCGATCGCCTCGTGCTTGCCGATCGGCACGCCCCACTGGATCCGGCTGCTGCCGAACTCGCGCACCGCCTTGAGGCAGTACTTGGCGGCACCGACCGAACTGTTCGGAATCGACAGCCGGCCGTCGTTCAGCGTCGTGAGAGCGATCTTGAGCCCTCTGCCTTCCTTGCCGATCAGGTTCTCCTTCGGCACCTTCACGTTGTCGAAGGTGATGACGCCGTTGGCCAGGGCGTTGAGCCCCATGAAGTGGCAACGGCGCTCGACCTCGACGCCCTCCCACTCCGTCTCGACGACGAACGAACTGATCTTCTCGGTCACCGGGTCCATCGCCATGACGACCAGCAGCTTCGCCTTGGTGCCGTTCGTGCACCAGAGCTTCGTGCCGTTGAGCACGTAGAAATCGCCGTCGAGGACGGCCGATGTCGACAGCCTGGCCGGATCGGAGCCGACCTCCGGCTCGGTCAGGGCGAAAGCGGAGATCTCGCCCGAAGCGCAGCGCGGCAGGTACTTCCGTTTCAGCTCCTCGGTACCGAACAGGTTGACCGGCTGCGGCACGCCGATCGACTGGTGAGCCGAGAGCAACGCGGTCAGGTTGCCGTCGAACGAACCGATCAGCTCCATCACCTGGGCGTACTCGACCTGGTCGAAGCCGAGACCGCCGTACTCCGTCGGAATCTTCATGCCGAAGGCGCCGAGCCGGGCGAGACCGTCGATCACGTGGTCGGGGTAGTCCTCAGACACGTCGATCTCGACCGGATCGACCTCGTCACGCAGAAAGTCCGTGAGGGCCGAGTAGAACGACTCGAACTCCGGCCGCCACTCGTCGCGGGAGGGATACGGGCTGATCAGGTCGAAGCGGAAGTTGCCCAGGAAGAGCTCCTTCATGAAGGAAGGGTTCTTCCACTCCTTCTGGCGGGATTCCTCGGCGACCGCGCGCGCCTTCTCTTCACTGACCTGAACCTGTTGCTGGCTCATCGACTCGGCTCCTGTTGGGTGCTGGCTGGCAAGGTTCGCCCCGACTTCCCGGGCGGGCGCGCATTCTATCCGTCCACGTCGCGTCCGGCCACGTCGAATCAGGGGCGCCTGGCGCCCCAACCGCCGCCGCCCGGCGTCTCCAGCACCAGGAGATCCCCGGGCATCACGTCGGCCTGGTCGACCGAGGCGAGTTCCTGGACGCCCCCCGCGGAACGCAGGATACGAGCGCGGCCGGTACTGCCGCTCTCCCCGCCGTCGACGCCGTAGGGACGCTCCACCCGGTGCTGGCCGAGCACGGATACCTTCTGGGGGGTGAGGAACCGCAACTCACGGCGCAGGCCGTCGCCGCCCTGAAACCGGCCCGCTCCACCTGAGCCGTGACGCAGGCCGAACCTCTCGAGGCGGACCGGATACCGATGCTCAAGCACTTCGGGGTCGGTGATGCGGGTGTTCGTCATGTGAGTGTGGACGCCGCTCGCCCCCCGGAACCCCGGCCCGGCCCCGGCCCCGCCGCCGACCGTTTCGTAGTAGCCGAAGGTGGCGTCGCCGAACAGGGTGTTGTTCATCGTGCCCTGCCCGCAGGCGCAGAGTCCAAGCGCCTTGATCAGCGTGTCGACGACCCGCTGGCTCGTCTCCACGTTGCCGCCGACGACCGCCGGGCAGCGCCTCGGGTCAGCCGGGAACTCCGGGTTCAGCATGCCGCGCGGGATCTCGATCTCGACCGGTTCGAGCAGCCCCTCGTTGAGTTGGAGCGGCACCCCGATCAGCAACCGCAGCACGTAGATCGTCGCGCTCCGCACGATCGCCGGCGTCGCGTTCAGGTTGCCGACGTGGACAGGTGCACTCTCCGTGAAGTCGATCCGCGCCGAACCGCGATCCACTGTCACCGCGACTTCGATCGGCGAACCGTCGTCAAGCCGTTCCCGGGCGTGAAACGACTGGCGGCCCGTGCTCCGAACGTGGTCCTCCAGCGCCGACCGCATCCGGTCGGCGGCGCGCGAGAAGAGCGCCGACATGTAGCGGCGCACCTCCTCCTCGCCGGCGCCCGCGGCGAGTTCGCGCAAGGCCGCCACGCCGCGACGGTTGGCGGCCACCGCCGCGCCCAGGTCGGCCAGGTTCTCCGCCACCGAGCGGGAGGGGGCCGGGCCGCCGGCCAGCAAGGCCTCGATCCGCTCCCACTGCGGCTCCCCCGCCCGTACAAGGTACTGAGGCGCGATGACCACGCCCTCTTCCGCCAGGCTGCGGGCCTCGGGCGGCATCGAGCCCGGCCGGATGCCGCCCAGCTCGGCGTGGTGTGCCCGGTTGGCAACGTAGCCGAGCAACCTGCCGTCCACGAAGACGGGAGAAATGACCGTGATGTCGGGCAGGTGGGATCCACCGTAGCCCGGGTGGTTCGTCACCGCGACGTCGCCGGCGCCGAGCTCGAGTTCCGCTGCTACCCGTCGCACGCATTCGCCGAGCGCGCCGAGGTGGACCGGAATGTGGGGCGCGTTGACCAGCACCCGCCCTTCCGCGTCGAGCATCCCGCACGAGAAGTCGAGACGCTCCTTGACGTTTACCGACATCGCCGTCCGCTGCAGCATCACGCCCATCTCGGACGCGATGGCGGCGAACCGGTTCGAGAACAGTTCCAGCCGAACGGGATCCACCGGCGGAGTCTACGCAGAAAGACCCGGTACGCCCGCCAGAACTCGCTAAGGTACCGCTCCGTCGACACCGCACCCTTCCCCAGACCCTGGAGCGACGCGATGACACTCAGCACGATGATGGACTTCCCGCTGACGATCCGGATGATCTTCGATCACGGACGCCGCGTGCACCGAAACAGCCGAATCATCACCTGCCAGGCGGACGGCGCACGCATCGGCACCTACGCCGAAGTCGCGGAGCGCAGCGCCCAACTCGCCCACGCGCTCAAGGGCCTCGGCATCGAGCCGGGAGACCGGGTCGGCACCTTCGCCTGGAACAACCAGGAACACCTGGAGGCCTACTTCGCGATCCCCTGCATGGGCGCCGTGCTTCACACCCTGAACATCCGCCTGTTCCCGGAACAGTTGACCTACGTCACGAACCACGCCGAGGACCGCGTGGTGATCGTCGACGACTCGCTGGTGCCGCTCATCGGCCAGGTCGCGGCCGACCTCGAAACGGTCGAGCACTTCATCGTCGTCGGCGACGGCGACGCCTCGCCGCTCAGGGCAGGCGGCGCCTCGATCCACCGCTACCACGAACTGATCGAGGGCCAGCCCACGGAGTTCGACTGGCCGGAGATCGACGAGCGGGCCGCCTGCGCCATGTGCTACACGAGCGGCACGACCGGCAACCCAAAGGGAGTCGCCTACAGCCACCGTTCGTCCTTCCTTCACGCACTCGGCGTCGCCTCCGGCGGCGCGCTCGGCATCAGCCAGGCGGACAGCATCCTGGCCATCGTGCCGATGTTCCACGCCAACGCCTGGGGCCTGCCCCACGTCGGCTGGTTCACCGGCGCCGACTTCGTCATGCCCGACCGTTTCCTGCAAGCGGAGCCCCTGTGCCGGATCATCGCCGAGCACCGGCCGACCCTTTCCGGCGCGGTGCCGACGATCTGGAACGAAGTCCTCCGCTACTCGGAGCAACACGAGGTCGACTTCTCCTCCTTCCGCGCCGTCCTCTGCGGCGGCTCGGCCGTGCCCCGCTCGCTCATCGAGGGCTTCCGCGACCGCTTCGGCGTCGACATCATCCAGGGCTGGGGCATGACCGAGACCTCACCGCTCGCGGCCATGGCCATTCCTCCACGCGGCACCCCGCGCGAGGAAGAGGTCGACTGGCGGGTCAAGACCGGCCGCATCATCTCCGGCGTGGAGATCCGTATCTGCAACGACGACGGCGAAGAGATGCCCTGGGACGGCGAAGCGGTCGGCGAGATCGAGATCCGCGGGCCGTGGATTACCGGCTCGTACTACCTCGACGACGACCCCGAGAAGTTCCACGACGGCTGGCTCAGGACCGGCGACGTCGCCTCGATCGACCCGAAGGGCTTCCTGCAGATCACCGACCGCGCCAAGGACGTCATCAAGTCGGGCGGCGAGTGGATCTCCTCGGTCGATCTCGAGAACGAGCTGATGGGACACCCGGCCGTCGCCGAGGCCGCCGTGGTCGGCGTGCCGGACGACCGCTGGGACGAGCGGCCCCTCGCCTGCGTCGTGCTCAACGACGGCGCCGACGCCGACCCCGGCGAACTCCGGAACTACCTGGCCGACCGCGTCGCCCGCTGGTGGTTGCCCGAGCGCTGGACCTTCATCGACGAGGTCCCCAAGACCAGCGTCGGCAAGTTCGACAAGAAGGTCCTGCGCGCCCGGTACGGCGAAGGGGAACTGGACGTCCTGACCTAGGTCAGTCGGCCGAAACCCCCAGGTGCTCGTTGAACCAGGCGACGAGCGCGCTCGACGCGCGCTCGCCGTCTTCGCCGCGGAAACCGTGGGCGGCGCCCTCGATCACGATCAGCTTCGAGGTGACGTTCGCCTCATCGAAGGCGGCCTTGATCCGTGCGCTGTTGGAGAGCGGCACGAGTTCGTCCCGGTCGCCGTGGATCAGCAGGGTCGGCGGATCGTCCTCGCTGACGAACAGGACCGGCGAGATGTCGGCGGCCTTCGCGGGATCGAAGTCGAGGGCCGGGAAGCGCTCGTTCGGCCCGGCGATCCCCTGCAGGTCGACCGGCGGGAAGTAGGCGACGACGGCCGCCACCCGGTTGCCGGTCTGCTCGATCGGGTCGTTGCTCTCGGAGTTTCCTTCGTCCGAGGCGTTGCCGAGCATGAGCGACAGGTGACCGCCGGCGCTGCCGCCGAAGACGCCCATCCGGTCCGCGTCCACGCCGTAGTCACCCGCGTTCAGGCGGATGTAGCGCACCGCGCGGCGCACGTCCGCGACGGCCTCGGGCACCTTGAACAGCGGCGCCGAGCCGTGGCGGACCATGAACACCGCGTAACCGTGGTCCAGGAGATCGCCGACCGCGCCGAACTGCCGGCCTTCGCCGGACGCAATCCGGTGCGGGTCGGACCAGCGGGAGAACCAGCCGCCGCTGACCATGAAGAGGACGGCCGCGCCGTTCTGCTCGGCCGGCACGAGCACATCGAACGTGAGCGCCATGCCCATCTTGTGGCCGTATACGACGTCGGCGTGGACCTTCGTCTCGGAACCCGCCGACAGCGGCGAGGCGAGAAGGGCGGCGACGATCAGGACGACGACTGCTTGCTTGACGAGTGTCTGTTTCACTGGGTTCTCCCTGTTCTCTGTCTGTTCGGGCGGCGGCGTCTGCGCTCGGTCGCTAGGGCCGGGCTCCTCCCGTCGTCTCCTGCAGCGGGCTCCCGGACTGCATCCTGGCGGCGGCAACCATATCCGCCACGTCCGCGAGCAGCTTCTTCGCGTCATAGACGATGCCGTCCTTGATCGTGTAGCGCACGCCGCCGACCCGCTCGGGGCGGCCGGTGTCGTCGTTCAGCCGGACGGCACCGGTACCGTAGAGCACCTTCAGGTTGGCGATCGGGTTCTCGTCCACGACGAGGAGATCGGCGAGCATCCCCTCCCGCACGATCCCGAACTCGATGTCTTCGCCGCTCGCCTTCACCAGTTCCTCGGCGCCGTGCATCGTCGCCGAGCGGATCACCTCGAGCGGATGGAAGCCTGCCTCCTGCAGCATCTCGAGTTCGAGGATCGTGCCGAAACCGTAGGTCTGGTAGATGAACCCCGAATCCGAACCGACGGTGACCCGGCCGCCGCGGTTCTTGTACTCGTTCAGGAACCGCATCCAGACGCGGTAGAAGTTCTTCCAGGCCACCTCGTCCGCCGTCGTCCAGTAGAACCAGTAGGAGCCGTGGTCCAGGCGGCTGGGAGCGTAGAACTCGGCCAGGCTGGGCAGCGTGTAGTCCGCGTGCCAGTCGGCGTTTCGCGCCCGCATCACGTCGCGACTGGCGGAGTAGATCGTCATCGTCGGGTTGATGAAGAAGTCGAGATCCAGGAACTCCTCCAGCAGGGCGTTCCAGCGCTCGCCTCCGGGCTCGACCAGCCTCCACTGCCGCGCCACCTGGCCGAAGCGGAACTGCTCGTCCATGTAGTTCATCTCGGCCGGCCAGGGCTGCACGTCGGCACCCTCGTACATCGACTCGAACAGGCCGTAGAAGTGGGTCATCCCGACCAGTCCCAGCCGCGCGGAGTCGATCGCGTTCATGTTGCCGACCCCCATCTGGTCGAGATGAGCGGTCGACCCCATTCCCAGGCTGCCGGCCTCGTCGAGCAGCGCCGCCATGATCTTCGGCGGGAAGGCACCGAGCTTCAGACCGTCAACGCCCTTCTCGTGGGCGTATCGCACCCACTCGCGGGCGTCCGTGGGAGTGCGAATGTCCCGGTCCTTCCACTCCTTGCCGCTACCCGGACGCTGATACGAGACGAACCGCGGCGCGGTGATCTCGTTCCTGCGGCTCCGCTCCTTCTCGCTCAGGTCCCACTCCAGCGGCCCGGTAGGCACGCCGCGCGCCGTCGTGATGCCGTGCGCCAGCCACAGCTTGTACACGTACTCGGCACGCGGCGCCTTCGGCACGCCGCCGGTGTGGACGTGGAGGTCGATGAGTCCCGGCAGCACCCAGGAACCGGAGAGATCGAGCTCGTAGTCGGCGTCCTTGGGGCGCCTGCTCTCGTCGATCTCGGTGTTGGCCATGCCGAGACTCTGGATCTGTTCGATCCGGTTCCCCTCGATGACGATGTCCACCGGTCCCATGGGCGGTGCGCCGGTGCCGTCGACTACCATCACGCCGCGCAGGATCAGACGGTCGAATGGCCCTTCGCCCTCGCCGTCCGGTCGCGATGGCGCCGGCTCCACCAGCTTCGGCTCGTCGTCGTCCGCCGCGGCTACGGCCGGCCCCGCGGCCAGCAGCACAAGGGCCGCAAGGCCAAGCAGTGCGAACAGACCCCGGCGCGCCTGCCCCGACGGTTCGATGGGCGGATGGGACATGTCTCCTCCTTCGGGCAGGGTACGGCGGTCGGCTCGCTTCACGGGTGGTGCCTGCTCAGGGGCTCGTGTTCAGGACAGGGACGGCCGCTCACCGGAGTCGACGACAGCGCTCAGGTAGAGCAACGCCTGGCCGGGCTGCGGCGCGCGCACCAGCAGGCCGTGGGTGGCGGCAAGCACGTCACGGCGACTGATCTGGCCAACGAGCCGGCGGCCCCGCAGCACCGGCAGGCGGCGGTACGGCGTGCTCTTGAAGATGCGCGCGATGCTCAGGAGGTCGGTGTCCTCGGAGATCGTGCGCGCCTTGCGGTCCATGAAGGCCGACGCATCCGTGGAGTCGAGTTCGAACTCGGCCGGGTCCGCTTCTTCCTCCGGCGCCGCCAGATCCTCCAGGCCGAGTTCACTGCTGCGCTCGCGCAGGATGGACCGTCGGCCGTCGATCGCCGCGGTCAGATGGTGCGAGGCGTTCAGAACGTCCCGGCGGCTCACCTGCCCGACGAGCGTCTCGTCCCGGACCACCGGCAGGCGCCGGTAAGGCGTATCGAGAAAACGCTGCGCGATCTCGAGTAACGGCTCGCTGCCGTCGATCACCCGTCCGAAGTCCGTGTTCATGAACGCATCCACGGGCGCCGCGGGCAACTGGTCGTAGGCGAGGCCGAGCAGCACGTCCATCGAGAACTTCTCGGAGAAGACGCCCAGGAAACGGCCGGAGGACGGGTCCACCACCGGCGCGCCCGAGATCCGGTTCTTCAGCAGGAGGGCGATCGCGTCGAGCGCCGGTATGCCGGCCCGGAGCGTGACCAGGCGCTTCGCCATGAAGTCCTGAGACTGCGAACGTCGGCTCGCTGCCAGCCCGCGCTCGTCCGCCGCGCGCGCCGTCACGGTCAGAACCGTCAGGCAGCTCTTCTCCGACAGCATGCCGAGATAGCGATGGCGTTCGCCGATCACCGGCGCGCCGGTGATCCGGTGGCGGAGCAACGCCGCGATGCCGTCGAACACATGAGTGCGTGGATGCACCGTGACCAGCCTGGTCACCATGATGTCCCGCGCGAGCTTCGGCCTGTCGATCGTTTTCTCCATCGGGAAGTCACCGATCGTAGCAGCGACCAACCGTCAACGCGCGGCCTCCTTGACGCTGAGGAGCAAGGCCCCGGAACCCCTCGAGACTGCTAGTCTTGCCGTTTCTCAAACTCCCAGTTCACCCTCCGTCAAGGGAGAGTTCCATGACTCGTTCCGCCCAAGTTTCCCGCCTGGTGACCGCGCTCCTCGCCGTCGCCTTCCTGAGCCTCGGTCTCGTCGCCTGCGACCAGACGCGGGCCGACGTCCCGACCCAGGGACCCCGCGATCTGGCGCGCGTAGCGCCCGAAGAAGTCGGCATGTCGAGCGACCGGCTCGCACGGCTCGACGACGCGATGCAGGGCCTGGTCGACGACGGTCTCCTCGCCGGCATCACGACGATGATCTCCCGCCAGGGCAAGATCGCCCACTTCGGCACCTTCGGCCACCGCGACCTCGAGGCGGGGTCCGAAATGAGCGAGGACGTGATCTTCCGCATCTACTCGATGACCAAGCCGATCACCGGCGTGGCGCTGATGATCCTCTACGAGGAAGGCAAGTTCCGGCTCTCCGACCCGGTCCACCGTTACATCCCCGAGTTTGAGGGACTCGTCGTCGCCAAGGAGGACGGGCCGAACGGCCAGCCGATCACTGAGCCGGCCGACCACCCGATGACCATCCGCGAGCTGATGAGCCACACGGCGGGGCTCAGCTACGGCATCTTCTCGGACACCCAGGTTGACGCGATGTACAGGGAGGCGGGCGTCATCGTCGACCCGGACCAGACGCTCAAGGAGATGGTCGACGAACTCTCGAAGATCCCGCTGCTCTACCAGCCGGGTTCGAGGTGGCACTACAGCGTCGCTGTCGACGTCCAGGGATACCTGGTCGAGGTCCTGTCGGGCCAACCCTTCGACGAGTTCCTGAACGAACGCCTGTTCGTCCCGCTGGGCATGAACGACACCGCCTTCCACGTAGCCGCGGACAAGGCGGACCGCTTCGCCCAGGTCTACACTCACGACGAGGACGGCAAGCTGCTGGCCCAGGAGGGCTTCGGCGGACGCCGCAGCTACTTCGATCCGCCCGCTCACCTCTCCGGAGGAGGCGGCCTGGTGTCGACCACGATGGACTACATGCGGTTCTCCCAGATGCTGCTCAACGGCGGCGAACTGGATGGCGTGCGCATCCTGGCGCCCTCGACCGTCAGGCTGATGCACCTGAACCACCTGCCCCGCGATGTCAAGGAGATGTCACCGGGCGCCGGCTTCGGCCTCGACTTCGGCGTCGTCCTCGACCCAGTGGCCCACGACGGCATCTCGAAGGGCGAGTACTGGTGGGGCGGCGCCGCCGGCACCTGGTTCTGGATCGACCCGAAGGAAGACCTCGTCTTCGTCGGCATGATCCAGAGCTTCTCACCTCGGAGGCCCGACGTCCGCTCGCTGAGCCGGCGCCTCACCTACCAGGCGATTCTCGATTAGGCCGGCCAAGCCTTGCGCGGCAGAAACCGGGTGCGCCGGCGTCCCCGCCGGCTTCCGGACCTTCTGCCGAGCTAGCGCTTCGCCCGCTTGCCGAACATGATCCCCGCCACGCGGCGGATCTGAATCTCCTCAGACCCTTCCGTGATCCGGTACCGCCGGTGGTGGCGGTAGATGTGCTCGAACGGCATGTGCCGGGTGTAGCCGATGCCGCCGTGGGTCTGGATGGCCCGGTCGGCGGCGTTGCAGACGAGGCGGTTCGCCCGGTAGTTGCACATCGAGACCTTGTCGGTGACCTCCATGTGGTGCTGCTGGTCGAGTTCCCAGGCGGTCTTGTAGACGAGGTTGCGGACCATCTCGCACTCCGTCTGGAGTTCGGCGAGCGGGAACTGGATCGCCTGGTTGAGCCATAGCGGCTTGCCGAAGACGATCCGCTCGCGGGCGTACCTGACGCTCTCGTTGATGCAGAACTGCGCCGCGCCGACGCCTGACGCCGCCTGGCGAATGCGGTTCTCGTGGACGAAGGTCTGGGCCAGGGCGAGGCCGCGGCCCTCCTCGCCGAAGATGGCGTCGTTCGGCACGCGCACGTCCGTCAGCGACACCTCGGCGTGGTCCGTCGGCATGTTGAAGGTCCACCACATGAAGGGGACCTCGAAGCCGGGCGAGTCCGTCGGCACGATGAAGCAGGTGACGCCGTCGGCCTTCCCCTGATCGCCGGAAGTCCGCGCGAAGATCAGGTCATGGGTGGCCGCGTGCAGGCCCGAGTTGAAGCGCTTGGCGCCGTTGATCACCCAGTCGTCGCCGTCGCGGACCCCGGACGTTTCGAGCCAGGTCGCGTCCGAGCCGTGGTCCGGCTCGGTCAGGCCAAAGCCCATTCGCACCGCTCCGGTCATCATTCCTTCCATGAACCGCGCCTTCTGGGCCGGCGTCCCGAAACGGTGCATCATGATCACGGTCGGGAAGTTGCCGACGATCGAGGATTCGTTCTGCAGGTCGTTGTGCAGGCCCAGCCCCTTGGCAGCCAGGTGCTCCCGGATCACCGCCATCGCCAGGTTCGAGCCGTCCTGACCGCCGAGCTCCTTCGGCAGGCCGAACCGGAGGTGGCCCGCGGCGTCGGCGCGGCGTTTCATCTCGCGCAGCAGCGCCTCCCACTCCGGCCGCGGCTTGCCGTCGTTCTCGAAGTCCGTCCGCGCCCATTCCCGGCGCTGGTCGAAGAAACGGACGTTGTCGTCCTGCTGCTCCAGCGGCCTGATCTCGCGCTCGATGAAGTCGTCGAGCTCGTCCAGCTTGTCGCGAATGTTCTGGGGGATCTCGAAGTCCATGTCTCTCCCGTTACCCGGCTTCCAGGTAGGCGTCGATGATCTCGCCGAGCCGCTCCGGCGCGTCGAAGTGGACCATGTGGCCCGCCTCCGGGATCTCGACGTGGTGCACGTTGCGGAACAGGCGCACCCGGCGCTCGATCTCGTCGGGCGCCTCCGGCGTGTCGTGGTCGATGCCGCCGCGGCCCCGGTAGAACTCGGCGGAACGGCCGCCGGTGACGACGAGCACCGGGCAGGAAACCCAGGGCCAGCGCTCCTCGGACAGCCGGCTCGACATCGTCAGGCCCGTCGTCTCGACCTGCGGGTCCCACTTCCACTGCAGGCCGCCGTAGGGGTGCTCGGTCGTGCCGATCTCCACCAGGTGCCGCGCCAGGTCGTGGTCGAGCCCGGGATGGAAGCGGCAGTACAGTCGCCAGGCGTCGTCCAGGTCCATCATCGGCCGCTTGTGCCCGCCCGGCCGCAGCAGGCTGGTGTGGCCGTTCTGCAGGCGAAGCTGGCGGTTCTCCACCGGCATGTCGCTCTCGCGGAACGGCGCGCCGACGCCGTCGATGTTCACGATCACGCTGGGTACGTCGCTGAACACGGCGGCGTAGTGGCTGACGATCTGGCCGCCCAGGCTGTGACCGACCAGCACCGGCCGCTCCAGCTGGAGCTGGAAGATGACGGCGTGGAGATCGGCAATGAAGTGCGGCAGGGCGTAGACGCCGGGCTTGCCGCTGTCGCCATGGCCGCGCAGGTCGAAGGAGACGACCCGGTAGCGATCGCGGAAGCGGTTCGCCACCGGTTCGAACGCCATCGCCAGGTCCTGCATCCCGTGCAGCAGAACGAGAGGCGGCGCACCCTCGTTGCCGTAGTCGTAGACCTGGAGTTCGATGCCGCCTGCTCCCGGCAGGCGCAGACTCTGGGGCGAAGGGGGGTGTTCCGGCATGGTGCGCGAGGATACGCCAAGCCAGGCTGCGCGGCGGCGCCCGAGTACACTCCCTCCACCGTGGCAATCACAGTTCGGAGATTCCCTGGATGACAGAACCCCGGAACGGCAACGGCACCAACGGCCTCTACGGCGCCCACGGCCGCGCCCTCGTGGTCGACCTGTCTACCGGCGAGCACCATGCGGAGCCGATCCCCGCGGACGTCTTCCGCCAGTACCTGGGGGGCTACGGTCTCGGCGCCTGGCTGATGTGGAAGCACTTCCCCACCGGCACGGAGGCGACGGCGCCGGAGGCCTGCTTCGCGCTCGTCTCGGGTCTGCTCACGGGCCTGCGTACGCCGTTCTCGGGACGCATCCAGATCGTCGGCAAATCGCCGCTCACCGGCACCTGGGCCGACTCGAACTCCGGCGGCAGCACGGCGATCCACCTGCGCCACGCCGGCTACGACGCGCTGGTGGTCCGCGGCCGCGCCGCCGGCCCCTCGGTTCTGGTCGTACGGGAGGACGGCATCAGGGTAGAACCTGCCGGCGATCTCTGGGGCATGCAGATTCCGGAAGCCTTCGACGCGCTCCAGGAGCGCTACGGCACGAAGTTCCGGGTCGGCGTGTCGGCGATCGGACCGGCGGGCGAACGCGGCGCTCGGATCGCCTCGGTGATGAACGATCGCTACCACGCCTTCGGCCGCCAGGGCTTCGGCGCCGTCTTCGGCTCGAAGAACCTGAAGGCGGTCGTCGTCGACGGCGGCGAAAACACTGGAAAGACCGTACCCGTTCGCGACGAGAAGCGTTTCCGCGCCCTCTGCGACGAGGTAAACCGCGAGTATCGCAGCGACATCAGCCTGCCGATGCGCCTCGTCGTGAAGATGGCGGCACCGAAGAAGCACTTCGGCTTCGTGTACCGGATGTTCGCGAAGTTCGGGATCAAGATCGAATCGCCGCAGCCGGCGATGCGCCAGATGTGGGCCGACCGCGGCACGACGGCGGCGGTCGCGCTCTCAGTCGAGAACGGCGACGCGCCGCTCAAGAACTGGACGGGCGTCGGCGCCCGCGACTTCCCGCTGGCGAAGAAGGGCTGGAAGCTGGATGGGGCCGAGGTCGACAAGATGATCACGAAGAAGCTGAGCTGCGGCGACTGCCCGGCGCCCTGCAAGGGGATCGTCGGCGTCAGGAGCCGCGGTCTTTCGGACGTGCGCCGCCCGGACTACGAGACGATCGTCGGCTTCGGCGCGAACATCCTGAACGACGACCTGGAACTCGTGACCGCATGCCACGACGCCTGCAACCGCTACGGAATGGACGCCGTGAGTTCGAGCGCCACGATTGCCTGGGTGTGCGAGGCGATCGAGCGCGGCGACATGACCGCCGACGATCTCGACGGCGTGGACATGCGCTGGGGCAACGGCGAGGGCGCGCTCGCCCTCACCGTCAAGATGGGCGAGGGCGAAGGCTGCGGCGAGTGGCTCCGCCACGGCCTCGCCTCGGCGTCCCGCCACGTCGGCCGTGGCACCGGCGCCTATGCGGTCCACGTCGGCGGCCAGGAACCCGCGTACCACGACCCGCGCTTCACTTCGCTGATGGGCGTGACCTACATCGCCGATCCGACGCCGGGCCGCCACACCGCCGGTTCCGCGTCCTGGAACGAGACCTTCGGCGCCGGCTTCCCGCTGCCCGAGGCCGTCGACAAGGACGAAGTGACGATCGCCTGGAAGGGCACGAAGAACAAGGGCAAAGCCCAAGCCCACTACAGCAACGCCCACCAGACGCTGAACGGCCTCGGCCTGTGCATGTTCACCGGCCTGACCGGCGGCCTGCCCTGGGTCGACATGGTGAACGCCCTGACCGGCTGGAACGTCGACCAGAAGGAACTGCTGCTCTGCGGCGAGCGGATCCAGAACCTGCGGAACGCCTTCAACGTCCGCGAGGGAGTTTCGCCGTCGGACTTCAGGCCCCACGCCCGCATGATGGGCGAAGGCGACGGCCGGCTCGAGACCGGACCGCTGGCCGGCGTCCAGGCGCCCCTCGAGCAACTGAAGCGGGACTACTACCAGGCGATGGACTGGGATCCGGACACCGGCCGGCTCAGCCGGAGCCGTGCCGAGCAGCTCGGCATGGACGACCTCCTGGAAGCGCAACTGGCCTGACCGAGGCCGGTCCCCTGCCTCGATGGGCCTTCTGCGCAGCCTCGTTCACCCACGGTCCGGAACGAAGATCCGCGTCCGCGTTCTGATCAAGGGACGGATCGGCGCCGGCTGGCACGACGTCGACCGTACGTTCCGGCTCGCGCCCGGCGTGACGCTGGCCGAGCTGCTTCCGGCCGCCGACCGCGCCGGCGTGCCGCTTTCCGAGGCCATCTCGCACTCACCGCATCTCCGGGACACCCTGATGATCAACGGCGAGCGCTGCCCACTGGAAGACAACCGCGATCGCGAGCTTCACGAGGGCGACGAGATCTACCTGCTCGCTCCAGTCGCCGGCGGCAGCGGCGCCGCCTGGACGCGGGACAGCTTCGAGGCCCGGCTGGACCGGGTGCTCCGGCGCGAGATCGACGGCTGCGAGCGCCTGGGGAGCATCGAGCGGCTCTCGGGCGGCGCCAGCCAGGAAACGTACAGGCTGCGGATCGAAACGGAGGCCGGCGAGCGCCAGCTCGCCCTCCGGCGGTCCCAGGGCGGCAAGCAGGAAGAAGCTCGTGCCGTCGAGCGGAGCGCGCCGGGCCTGCGGATGGAGGCAAAGCTGATGCAGGTCGCCCGCCGGAACGGCATCCCGGAGCCCGAGGTCTTCTACGTCCTCGGGCCCGGCGACGAACTCGGCGCTGGCTTCGTCATGGAGTGGCTCGACGGCGTCGCCCTGGGCGCGCGGATCGTGCGCTCCCCCGACCTCGCCGAGGTGCGCCCGAAGCTGGCCAGACAATGCGGCGAGATCCTGGGCCGGCTGCACACGATCGACTTGGAAGCCCACGGCCTCGACCGCGACCTGGCGAGCCTGAGCGCGGCGGACTTCATCGAGCAGACCCGCGGCCGCTACGAGGCCCTCGACACACCGCAGCCGATGATCGACTTCACGGCGCGCTGGCTGATGGAGAACCTGCCGGATTCACCCGACCGGACCCTGGTCCACAACGACTTCCGCAACGGCAACCTGATGGTCGACCAGACCGGCGTCAGCGCGGTGCTCGACTGGGAGATCGCCCACATCGGCGACCCGATGCGGGATCTCGGCTGGATCTGCACGAACTCCTGGCGTTACGGCGCCGGACCCGAGCTGCCGGTCGGCGGCTTCGGCACCTACGAAGACCTGTTCGCCGGCTACGAGGCGACCAGCGGCAAGTCGGTCGAGCTCGCGCGGGTGCAGTACTGGGAGGTGTTCGGCTCCTTCTGGTGGGCCGTTTCGACCCTCGGCATGACGCAGCACTACCGTCAGGGGCTGGACCGCTCGGTCGAACGCGTGACGATCGGACGCCGCACCACGGAGTGTCAGGTCGACTGCGTGAATCTGCTGATCCCCGGTCCCGTCGAGTTGGTCGCCGCGCCCGACGACCTCCCGGACCCGGACATGCCGCGGCTCGAGGAACTCGTCGGCGCGACCCGCGACTTTCTGCACGGTCAGGTGCGGGAGGAGACGACCGGACGAACCCGCTTTCACGCCCTGGTCGCCGGCAACGCGCTCGACATCGTCTATCGCGATCTGCACTTCGGAGCCGAGCACCGCCGCCGGGAGCACGAGCGGCTCCGCCGCGTGCTCGGAACCGACGGGCCGCTGCTGGACCTGCGCTGGAAGCTCGTTCACGCCATCCGGGACGACCGGGTCGCCATCGACGACCGGAAGCTGCACGAACACCTGCGAGCCACCGTCGTCAACCAGATCGCCATCGACCAGCCGAAGTACTCGGGTTTCAGGACCGCCGCCGCCCGCCGGAGTTGAGCCCGGGGCTATAGTGACCCCGACCAAGGAGGATCGCCCATGAACACGCAGACCTTCCATTCCGCCGCCGGCGGCCGGTCGTCGGAATCCGTAGGCGGTTGGCGCGCGGACGCTCCAACCGGGTTCCGCAGGACGGCAGCGGTGACGCTCGCCCTGGCTCTCATCGCCGGTTCCCTTTCGGCTCAGCGGCAACGCCGCGAAACCGGACCCAGGATTCCGCCGGCCGAGGGTGTCGAGAGCATCAACCTGATCCGCACCCTCTCTCATCATCCGCCGCTGATGGAGGCCTGGGGACCGTTCGGGGGCTACATCCTGCGCGGCAGCACTCTTCCCGACCGGGACCGCGAGATGGTCATTCTGCGCACCTCCTGGCTCAACGAAGCCGAGTACGAATGGGGGTACCACGCGCGTGCGGCCAGGGCCGCCGGCATGACGGACGAAGAGATTCGCAATGTCGCCGTGGGCGAGAACGCCGGACCGTGGACCAGCTTCGAGCGCTACCTGCTGCGTGCTGCGACCGAACTGCACCGGAACTCGGCAATCTCCGAGCGGACCTGGGCTTTCCTGAAGGCGCGCTACAGCGATCAGCAGATGATCGACCTGATCTTCACGGTCGGCCAGTACCGCATGGTCTCGATGGCTCTGCGGAGCATCCGCGTCGAACTCGACGAGGGTCTCGAGCCCTTCCCGGAGGACGTGCCGCGGCGCTAACGCAGCCTTTCGCGGACTTCGGCGAGCCGGCCGATCGACTGCAGGACCCTCGCTGGGTCTTGGACCAGGTGCCGGACGACGACCTCGTCGTATCCCATCTCACTCAGTTCAGCGAACGAGGCGGCGACGCCCGCCGCCTCGCCGACGACCAGAGCCTCGGGCGGGAATCCCCGGTAGCCGCGTGAGATGACCCCGGCCGCCGCGGCCTCCGCTTCCGCCGCCGTCTCGCCGACGTAGAGGTCCCGCCGGATCGCGCTCACGCCGACCGGGCGGCCATGGCGTTCGCAGGCTTCCCGGTAGAAGCCGAGCTGCCCGGCCGCCTCCGCCGCCGTCAACCCTGGCGCCGCCAGCCAGCCGTCGCCAAGCCGCGCCGCGCGGTCGATCGCCGGCGGCGCCGAGGCGCCGATCCAGACTTCGACCGGCTCCGGCGGGCAGGGTGAGACGCGGGCCTCCCGAAGCCCGAAACGATCGTTCTCGCCTCCGGTCGTCACCGTCTCCCCGGACCACAGGCGCCGCAGGAGGGAGAGCGACTGCTCGAACCGCGACGGCCGCTGGCGCACCGGGACGCCCATCGCCTCGAACTGGTTGTCGGCGGGACCGATCGCGCACTGCAGGATGAACCGGCCCGTCATCACGCTGGCCAGGGTGCCGACCTGCTCGGCGACGATCAGCGGATGCCAGAGCGGCAGCAGGTAGAGGGCCCCGGCGGGCCGGTCGCCCCATTCGGCCAGCATCCGCCCCAGGATCGCCGTGTTCTGGTAGTACGGCGTGGCCGTCGCGTGGTGGTCGCCGACGAACAGCGCGTCGAGTCCGGCCTCCCGGGCGGCCCGCGCCCGATCCACCATGCGGCGCGCTCCTTCCCGTGGATCGGCGACGTTGTAGGCGCTCTGGACCGAGATGCTGACTCGCATGGTTCCTTCTCCGGCGGCAATGTATAGGATTCGCCTTCACCAACAACAGTAGGAGCATTCGTCCGTCTCATGACTGAACTGATCCTCGCCACGTACGCCTACCCGGCCGGCGGCCTGATCGCCGGTGTCGTCGGAGCCGGTTTCGGCATCCTGGTCGTCATCATCATCGCGGAGGGCGCGAGCACCGAACCTGTCCCGCGCAGGATGATCCCGATCTGGATGTGGCTGGTCTTCTGGATCCCGCTCACGCTGATCCTCCTCATCACGGACATGCCGGGCTGGCTGCGCACAACACTGTTCCTGATTCCGCTGGTGCTGACGGTCGGGCTGTTCAACCGGCGTGCTGCCTGACAGGCGCACAACCGCAACCGACGGCGCAACGCTGCGCTATCGGCTCGCGGGAAGCGGTCCGGTCGTCGTACTGACGCACGGCCTGGGCGGTCACCTGGACTACTGGGAAGCCACGGTGGAAACGCTCCGGGACCGCTACACCGTCCTGACCTGGGACGTCCGGGGCTTTGGCGGCTCGGAACGGCGTCCCGACACGATGTCGCCGGAGACCTGGGCCTCCGATCTCGCCGCCGTGCTCGACGCGGTCGGCGCCGATGACGCGGTGATCGGAGGGATCTCGATGGGCGGCGTCGTCTCCCAACGGTTCGCCCTCGACTTCCCCGATCGCACCCGCGCGTTGATCCTGGTCAGCACCTCGAGCGAATTGAACGAACGCGCCGAAGCCGGCTGGAGGGCCCGCGCCGACCTGATCGAGCGGGACGGCCTGGCCAAGGCCCTGACGCCGACCGGCCCCGCCCTCTCCTACGGCAAGGAGTACCGGGAACGCCACGCCGAAGAGATCCTCGAATCGGCGCGCCTCACCATCGAACGGAACGACGCCGCCTCCTACGCCGCCGCCTGCCGCGCCGTCTCGAACATCGACTACACCGCCGATCTCCCGACGATCACCTGCCCGACCCTGATCCTCCAGGGCCTCGAGGATGCGCTGACCCCACCCGGCGGCAGCGTCATCATGTCCCGCCGGATCGAGGGCTCGCGCCTGCGAATGCTCGAGAACTGCGGCCACGGCATCCCCACCGAGCAGCCCGACGAATTCCACGCCGAAGTCGACGCGTTCCTGGCCGATATCGCCTAGCGGCCCCGCGGCCGCGCCGCTACTTCAGGTGGCGGTCGAAGAAGTCGATCTCGGCGGCCATCGCCTTGTCGAGCCAGTCGCCGCTGTAGATGTCGTAGTGGCTCATCTCCCAGGCGTGGTACTCGACGGGGACGCGGCCGGAGAGGATCCTGAAGACCCGCTGGCCGTGCTCGCGGATGTCGAAGTAGTGCTCCTGCTTGGCGTCGATGATGATCGTGGGCGCGGTGATGAGGTGCGCGTCCTCGACGGGTGAGAACTTCGCGAAGCGCTCGTAGTACGGGCTGCCGGTCAGGCCCTCCGGCTGGTCGGCGCCGACCGGCACCGGCTCGACCTCGCCGCGAGCGCGCTGGATCGCCGTCCGGTGGAACCCCTTGAGACCGCCCGGTGCCGTGACCAGTCCAGCGCGCTGGTCCATCGCGCCGACCTGGGCGGCGACCGCTTTCACCCGCCGGTCGTGTGCCGCTCGCCAGATGACGTGGCCGCCGCCGAAGCTGGAACCCCAGATGCCGATCCGGGACGCATCGGCGTGGGGCTCGCCTTCGACGAACGTGATCGCGGCGTCGATGTCCTCCTGCTGGTCGAGCGGATCGACGAGCTGCCGGATCGCCTGCGCCCTGACCGTGACGTAGCCGTCCTGGTCCGGCTTCGGCATCTCGCCGCGGACGACGAGGCGGGCATCGCTTTCGCCCCAGCCGCGGTAGTCGAAGGCCAGCACCAGGTAGCCGGCGGCGGCGAAGCGCGGCGCGATGCCGCGATTCAGGTGGGCCTTCGTTCCGCCCCAGCCGTGGCAAAGCACGATCGCCGGCAGCTTCTCGCCCTCGGCGGTCGCCTTCGGGTAGAAGACATCGCCGGCGAGACGGGTACCGTCGCTCCAGATCTCCACCGGCTTGCGCACGAGGGTCGGATAGCCCTCGACGTCCATCAGCTCGCCGGCGCCAAGCGCCGGCGCCGCGGCCAGAGCGGCGACGACCGCGGCCAGAGCCAGCCTGAACACGGTTCTCTCCGTCAAGTTCCTTCTCACTGCTGATTCCTCCTCCGGCTCGATTCCTGTTCGTCTGATCCTGTTCGCTCAAGTCGATGCTACAGGAGCCCATGCACTCGCCGGCCTGACGAGGAGCGAGCAGAAACTGAGTCGCCATTCAGAGTAGAGTCGGCCTCCGTGAAGAGAGTTGCCGCGGCGTGGCTCGTCGCTATCCCGTCGCTGGGGGCCGGTGTGTCCGAAGGCCAGACCGACCGCCCCGCGGCGACTGCCCTGGCGATCGGAGAGGCGCCCCAGCTCGACGGCCGGGTCCTCGACGATCCGGTCTGGCAGAGCATCGCGCCCGCCTCCGGCACGACGCAGACGCGGCCTTTCGCCGGCGAACCGGGCACCGAGCGAACGGAGGTCCGCTTCGCGTTCACCGAGGACACCCTCTTCGTCGCCGTCGTCTGCCACGACCGGGCGCCGGACGACATCGTCATCTCGGACAGCCGGCGCGATGCGTCCCTGGACGAAACGGACAGCTTCCAGGTCATCTTCGACACGTTCCAGGATGGGCGCAACGGCTTCGTCTTCGGCACGAATCCCGCCGGCATCGAGTACGACGGCCAGGTCGTGGAAGGCGGCTCCGGCGTGTTCAGCGGCATGGGCGGCAACAGCCGCTTCCGGGGCGGCGCCCTGTCCACCGGCTTCAACCTGAACTGGGACGGCGCCTGGACCGTCGCCACCGAGGTCGGCGAGTTCGGCTGGAGCGCCGAGTTCGCGATTCCCTTCCGCACCCTCCGCTATCCGCCGGAGGAAGTGCAGACCTGGGGCCTCAACTTCCAGCGCAACATAGCGCGCCACCGGGAAGTCGCCTTTTGGTCCGAACTCGACCGGAACCACGACCTGGACCGGCTGACCGACGCGGGGTCGCTCCGGGGCGTCGAGCCCCCGCCGCAGCGCAACCTGAAGCTGATCCCCTACGCGATCGGATCGAGCCGCGAGCCGCCCAGCGCCGGCAGCGACAACGAGTCGGACTCCGACCTCGGCGTCGACCTGAAGTACAGCGTGACCCCGAGCCTGACCCTCGACCTGACCTACAACACGGACTTCGCCCAGGTCGAGGTCGACGAGCAGCAGGTGAACCTCGACCGGTTCAACCTGTTCTTCCCCGAGAAGCGGCCGTTTTTCCTGGAGAACGCGGGCCTGTTCACGGTCGGAGCACGGGGCGGGAGCCGCGCATCGGCTCGGGTCGACCTGTTCTTCAGCCGGCGCATCGGCATCGGACCCGGCGGCGAGCTGATCCCGATCGACTACGGCGGCCGGCTCTCCGGCAAGGCGGGCCGCTTCAACGTGGGACTGCTCCACATGCAGACCGCCGCGGTCGGCGGGCTGCACGGCAACGACTACGCCGTCGCCCGGGTCAACCGGGAACTGGGCGAACGCTCCAGCATCGGCGGCATCTTCGTCAGCCGCGAGGGTGTGGGCAGCCTCGCGCCGGAGGACGACACGAACCGCGCCTACGCCATCGACGGCAAGTGGGGCATCGGCGAGCACCACACGATCGAGACCTACGTCGCCCAGACCGACACACCGGGACTCGATGGCGACGACAGCTCGATGCTCCTGAGCTACAACCTCGGCAAGCCTCAGTGGCGCGGCAGCCTCAGCTTCGCCGAAGCCCATGCCAACTTCAACCCCGAAGTCGGCTTCCTGTCGCGACGGGAGTTCCGGAACATCTCCGCGTTCGGCATGCGCACCATTCGCCCGAAGGACCTGGCCGGCTTTCACGAACTTCGGCCCCATGTCTCGTACAGCGGCATCTGGGACTTCGACGACTACCAGGAGAGCGAGTACCTCCACGTCGACAACCACTGGGAATGGCGCAACGGCATCCAGGTCCACACCGGCGTGAACTTCACCGTGGAAGGCGTCAAGGAGACCTTCGAGATCGTCGACGGCTTCCCGGTCCAGGCGGGCAGATACAGCCACCACGAGACGCAGACCGTGTTCTCGACGAACCAGGCGAAGCCGTTCTCGGTCTACATCCGCAACATCGCCGGCGGCTTCTTCGGCGGCGACCGGAGTTCCACCCAGCTCACCCTGCTCGCCCGGCGCGGCGAACGGTTGACCTCGGAACTGAGCTGGGACCACAACGACGTGGACATCGACTCGGGCAGCTTCCAGGTCAATCTGGGCCGTCTCCGACTCTCCTACTCGATCACGCCGAGAATGCTGGTCCAGGCGCTCGCGCAGTACAACGACCAGTCGGACAACGTTTCCGCCAACCTCCGCTTCTCCTGGCTGCAGGACGCGAACACCGGGCTGTTCGTGGTCTACAACGAGATCGACGAACTCGGCGCGCGGATTCTCTACGAGCGGCCGGACCGCACCGTGATCGTGAAGTACAGCCGGCTGGTCGACGTCTTCCGTTGAGCCCTTCCGCCGCTGTGTAAAGGAGCTGAGCCCCAATGAACCCGAACGATCTGCGCGTCTACTTCTCCTTCCGCTCCCCTTTCTCGTGGTTCGCCTTCCACCGCATCACGGCGACCGGCGTGCTCGACTGGAACGGGATCGATGCCGTGCCGATCTTCCCTTTCGGGAAGGGGGCCAATCTCTCGGCCGGGCGCGCCAAGTCTTCCTACGTCCGCCAGGACGCGGAGCGGATCGCGAAGGCCTACGGACTGCCGATGAACTGGCCCGAAGGCGGTGACGATCCGGACTGGTTCCCGCCGCACCAGATCTACGTCTGGGCACGGGAGCAGGGCAAGGCGATCGACTACGCACGCGAGGCCTTCATGGCCCGGTTCGGACGCGGCCTCGACCTGGCCAGCGACGAGGTCATGCGGGCCGCCGCGGCCGCCGCGGGCCTTGACGGCGACGAGGCCCTGGCCGTCGCCCACGATCCCGACTGGAAGGACAGGATCATGGCCGGCTTCGCCCACACCCGGGACGACGGCGCTTTCGGCGTTCCGCTCTTCATCTACCGCGGCGAGCGCTTCTGGGGCAACGACCGTCTGGACTGGCTACTGCGCGAGGTGGCGCGCTCGGAAGGCGGGGAGGTGTCCGACCTCGCGGCGGATCCGTTGGCGCCGGTGTATCCCACGTAGCTGGAACCGCCCGGCGCGTGTGCTTCAATAGGGAGCCTTGCCCCTCTTCGAGCAGCACCGGGCGCGCCTCGCGCGGTTCGAGTCCCACTGCCGCCGTCCGCCCGCCGCGTTCGCCATCGTGGGCGGCATCGCCCTCGCAACGCTGCTGGGAATCACGGTGGCCGAAGTCCTCTGGCGCTATCTCCTGAACGACTCGCTGCCCTGGATCGAAGATGTCTCGACCATGTCGCTCGCCGTCGTGGTGGCGGCCGCGATCGCCTACGGCGCGGGCGAGGGCGCGCACGTCTGCGTGAACCTGATCGCGCGCTTCGCGGCCCGGCGGGTCACCAGGGTCACGGACGCGGTCGCACGGCTTCTGGGCCTCGCCGTGACGGCGATGGCCGCCTACGCCCTGTTCGTTCACGGCAGTTGCGGCCTGCCTTGCGGCGACGTGACCGGCAGCCTCTCGATCTCGCATACGCCGTTCTACTACGCGCTCGGCGCGTCGCTGGCCGCCTACGGCTTCCTGCTCGCGTCCCAATTGCTCCTGGGATTAGCGGTCTGGAACGCTGAAGACCCGAACGAGCCGGTCGAATGACTGCCGGAACCGGCATCGCCCTGCTGGGCTTTCTCGCGCTTCTCGCTCTGCTCCTGATCCGCGTGCCCGTGGGGCTGGCGATGCTGATCGTGGGCGCGGCCGGGATCGCCATGATTCGGCCCGGCGCCGTCGTACCGGTGGTGGCTGGGGAGATATTCGCGGTCTCTTCACGCTATTCGCTCACGATCCTGCCCCTGTTCATGCTGATGGGCAATCTGGCCCTGGTCTCCAGGATGAGTCAGGACCTGTATCGAGCCGCCCACAGCTGGCTAGGCCGTTTCCGGGGCAGCCTCGCTTCCGCCTCGATCGTCGCATGCGCCGGATTCTCAGCCCTCTCGGGCTCGTCGCTGGCCGCCGCGCTGACGATGGGCCGCGTGTCGCTTCCCGAGATGCGGCGGTTCAGGTACGACGACTCCCTGGCTACCGGCGCCATCGCCGCGGGCGGAACGCTGGGCATTCTGATCCCGCCGTCGGCAGGACTGGTGATCTACGGGATCATCACCGAGGAGAGCATCGGGCGCCTGTTCATGGCCGGAGTGATACCCGGGATGCTGCTCACACTTCTCTTCGTTCTTGCCATCTGGATCGTCGTCAAGCGAGACCCGGACAAGGCACCACACGCTGCGGCAGCCGTTCCGTGGCGGGAACGGCTAAGGGCCACGGCGAACGCGTCGTGGATCCTGGGCATCGTCGTAGTGACCATCGGCGGCATCTACGCCGGCATCTTCTCCGCGATCGAAGCGGCCGGAGTGGGAGCATTGCTGGCGCTGGTCGCGGCCTGCGTGCGGCGTACGTTGAACCGGAAGACGGTGATCGAGGTGGCGAACGCCACCCTGAAGGCGAGCGGCACCGCCTTCCTGGTGCTGTTCGGCGCCTTCGTGTTCAAGATCTTCCTGGGCTTCACCGGCATCGCCTTCGTTGCATCCGAGTGGGTCGGCGAACAGGGGTTCTCGGGCGCTCAGGTCGTCATGCTGGTACTGATCATGTTCATCGTTCTCGGCACCTTTCTCGACGGATTCGCGATGCTGGTGCTGACCGTTCCTCTCGTGCAGCCGATTCTCGAGTCGCTGGGTGTCGACATGATCTGGTTCGGTGTGATGATCGTCATCGCACTCGAGATGGGCCTGATCTCGCCTCCGGTCGGGCTGAACATCTTCGTCGTGAAGGGCGTGGCGCCCGACGTGCCGATGCGTACCATGTTTCGCGGCATCGTTCCGTTCTGGCTCGCCCTCCTCGCAGCGATGGTTCTGATCGCGCTCCTTCCTCGCATCGCCACGTTGCTGCCCGACGCCATGTACGGATGAACGCAAACCAGGCGAAAGGCTCGCGGTCTAGCTCCGACGAGGCACTGCTCTACGAAGTCGACGACCGGATTCCCCGGCCGCTCGCACTGGGGCTCGGCCTGCAGCTCGCCGCCCTCGGCCTGAACGGGATGGTGCTCCTGCCGACGATCGCTTTTCGTGCCGGCGGCGCCGAGGATCTGGTGCTCTGGGCGGTATTCGCCTCCGTCCTGGCATGCGGCGCCGCCACGATCATCCAGGCTCTGAGGGTGAGACGGTTTGGGGCAGGCTACGCCCTGCCGCACGTCAGCTCGGCGATCTTCGTCGCCGTCTGCGCGGAGGCCCTGATCCAGGGCGGACCGGGGCTGCTGGCAACCCTGGTCGTTGTCTCGGCCCTCGCTCAGATCGTCCTTTCGGCGCGGCTCGCCCTGCTGCACCGGGTTCTTACGCCGGTCGTCACGGGGACGGTCGTCATGCTCCTTCCCGTCAGCGTGATGCCGATTCTCTTTCGCATGCTGAACGAGCTGCCGCCCGGAGCCCCCGCGTACGCCGGGCCGCTGAGCGCCGGCGTCATGATCTGCACCTTCCTGGGGATCGCTCTCAAGGGGAAGGGGGCCGCGCGCCTCTGGGCCCCCGCGGCCGGTATCGTCACCGGCGCCCTGACCGGCGCGTTTCTCGGAATCTACGACGCCGGACGCGTGGCCGATGCCGCCTGGATCGGCATTCCCCGCGGCCGGCCGCACGGACTGGACCTCGATTTCGGCGCCGCCTTTTGGGCCCTCCTTCCCGCGTTCCTGTTCGTGACGCTGGTCGGCTCGACCAAATCGGTCGCCGTCGCGGTCGCCGCCCAGCGCGTGGCGTGGCGCCGGGCCCGCGCGGTCGACTTTCGGGCCGTGCAGCGGGCTGTGGCCGCGGAAGGCGCCGGGAGCCTGCTGGCGGGGCTGGCGGGCACGATCCCCAATACCCTGAACGCGGGCACCGTGTCCGCGGTGGAGATCACCGGCGTCGCGGCGCGGAGGGTTGCGGTCGCGGCCGGGTTGGTCTTCGTCGTCCTGGCCTTCCTCCCGAAGGCGCTCGCTCTCATTCTTGCGATCCCCGCCGCGGTCGTCGCCGCTTCCGTTGCCGTGGTCATGGCGACGCTGTTCACGGTCGGCGTGCGTGAAGTCGCCACCAGCATGGGGTCGAACCCTCGCAACGGCCTGATCGCGGCCGTCTCGTTCTGGACGGGTGTCGCGTTCGAGTTCGACATGATCTTCCCCGACTACTTCGCCGAGTTCGCGGGTGGCCTCTTGAGCAGCGGGCTGACGACGGGAGGCCTGCTGGCGCTCCTACTCGCGGCGCTGACGATACGGCGGAAGAGCCAGCTCAGGGGCAAGCTCGACACCGCTGAACTGCCGCGGATCAGGGAGTTCATTCAGGCGTTCGCCGCCCGCAACGGCCTGGAGGCCGTCGTCGAGAGACTCGAAGCCGCGACCGAAGAGACGCTGCTCACGCTTCTGCAGTCGCGCGTGGAGAACGAAGGGGCGGAGGACGGCCCCGACGGCGGAAGACCCGAACTGCTTCTCCTGGCCCGCGAAGAGGACGGAGAGGCCGTGCTGGAGTTCAAGGTCGGCGCGGCAAGCGCCGACGAACTCAATCTCCAGGACCGCCTGACGTCCCTGGACGAACAGACCAGGGCGGCCCGGGTCGAGCAGGAGGTCTCCCTTCGACTGCTCAGACACCTCGCGTCCTCGGTTCGACACCAGCAGTTCCACGACACGGACATCCTGACTCTCCGCGTTGCCGCCACCGCCCGGCGTGGATCCTGAGATGTCGAAGCTCGGCCGGATCCTCGCCCTCGGACTGGTGCTCGCCTGCGCCTGCCGGCCGGCCTCCGACACCCGGGAACTGTCGCTGGCGCACTTTCTGGCAGCGGATCACCCATTAAACGAAGCCGTGTTCACGCCGTTCTCGCAAGAACTCGAAGAACTCTCGGGGAACAAGCTGACCGTCAGGCAGTTCCCCGCCGGCGCTCTCAACTCGTCGGCGCCGGCGCAGTACTCGATTCTGCTTGGCGGCGTGGCCGATATCGCCCTCGCCATCCCCGCCTACACTGCCGACGTCTTTCCGAAGACCGACCTGATCGCCTATCCAGGCATCTGCAAGACGACGAGGGACTGCACCGAGGCCATGCTACGCGCCCGGTCGGTTCTGGAGCCGGAGTACCAGGCCCGGGTTCTGGGGCTCTGGTCCAACGCCGCCCCGGTCCTGCTCACCCGCAATGCCCCGGTACGGAGGCTCGAAGACATGCGCGGGCTCAAGATCCGGGTTTCGACGCGGAGCGCCATCCCGTTCATCGAAGCGCTTGGCGCCAGCGCCGTCATGCAGCCCGGTACGGTCGTCCACCAGAGCCTGGCGACCGGAGTCATCGACGGCGTCGCCATTTCCCCCTCGGGGATCGTCACCTTCCAGCTTCACGAGCCGGCTGGCTACCTGACCACCTGGCTCCCCGCGTCCGGGCTGCCGTTCGTTCTGCTGATGAACCAGGGGGTGTACGACGGCCTTTCTCCCGAGGCACAGGGTTGGGTCGACGAAGCCGCGGATGTCTCCCTGTCCATGGCCGGAGCCGTCGCGTACGAGCGCGCCGGTGCCGAGGGGATGCGCCTGGCTGAGGAGGCCGGCGTCGAGATCATCGATCTGCCGGAAAGCGAGAAGCGCCGGTTCGAGCGGGCCATCGCCTCCGCGCGTGAAGCAGGCCTCGCCCGCCAGGTGGGCGACATGACGGTTGGCGAGGTCATCCGTCTGTTCGGTGGAACCGAGACCCGGGAGCCGCCACCTCGCCGACGATGACCACGCAGGGAGGCTTGATCCGGCCTACGAAGTCTCCAGCCGCCAACGTCTCAAGGGTGCAGCGCACCGTTCTCTGTCCGGTCGTCGTAGCCTGCTCGACGATCGCCACCGGCGTGGCAGGACGGCGTCCGGCGGCGATCAGGCCGCGGCCGATGCGCTCCAGGCGGCGCGCCGGCATCAGGACGACGACGGTGTCCGCGCCCGACAGACCGGCCCAGTCCGGTTCGCCGCCTTCGGCGTTCCGGGCCGAGACGACCGCGAAGCCCAGGGAAACACCGCGGTGCGTCAACGGGATGCCGGCAACAGCCGGTGCGGCCACGACGCTGCTCACGCCGGGGACGACCTCGCACGGCACGCCGGCGGCGGCGCACGCTTCCATCTCCTCGCCGCCGCGGCCGAAGACAATCGGATCGCCTCCCTTGAGCCGGACCACGTGAGCGCCGGCGAGCGCCCGTTCGATCATCAGCTTCTCGATCCGGCGCTGCCGGGCCCGGACGTCGTCGCCGGGGCGCTTGCCGACGTCGACGATCTCGGCGTCCGCCTTCGCCTCGGAGAGGAGCTCCGGGGCCGCAAGCCGGTCGTGCAGCACGACATCGGCAGCACGCAGCCGCTTCAAGCCCAGGACCGTGATCAGGTCCGGGTCGCCGGGCCCGGCGCCGATCAGCGTGACCCGTCCCGAGCCGCTCATCCGCCCGGCTCCTCGGCGGACACGCCCATGATCTGCTCCGCCCGCTCGCGGGCTTCGGCGGCCCTGCCCTCGCGGAGCAGGTGCAGGACCTCCGAGTCGACCAGTTCGTACCAGCGCCGGCGCCGCTCCTCGAACTCCGGCACCGTGCTCGCGACCGGCGCGCGCAGCCGTCCGGCAAGCTCAAGCAGCGCCCCGTACTCGGGACCCAGCTCCCGCTCCAGCCGCTCCCGAAGGCGCACCGCCAGCGCCGGGGCGCGTCCGGAGGTCGAGATCGCGACGACCAGATCGCCGCGTCGCACGAGAGCCGGCATGATGAAGCTGCAATGCTCGAGGTCGTCCTCGACGTTGGCGAAGATGGCGCGCCGATCCGCCTCCGCGAAAAACGCCCTGTCCGACGCCGGCTCGCCGGGCTCGGCCAGGGCCAGTGCCGCACCTTCGAGATCTCCTGGCCGGTACGGCCGGGCCACGTGCTCGATCTCTCCCCCAAGAGCCCGCTCCTCAAGCTCCCGCGTGAGCTCGGAGGCGACGACACGCACCCGCGCTCCGCAGCGCAGCAGGCCGGCGACCTTCCGTTCCGCCACCGAACCGCCGCCCTTGACGACGACCAGGCGCTCGACGAGCGAGAGGTAGACCGGGTAGTAGGCGGGCGGTCGAGGGTCGCCGCTCAACGCGGCTGCAGGACGTGGAGACCGCATTCCTTGCCGGTGTGGGACTCCCACCACCAGCGGCCGCCGCGGGCGCCTTCACCGGGTCGCGATGGACGGGTACATGGCGCGCAGCCGATCGTCCGGTAGCCCCGGTCGTAGAGCGGGTGGTACGGCACCCCCTCCTCGTGGATGTAGGTCCAGACCTGGTCCTCGGTCCAGTCGAGCAACGGACAGACCTTCACCAGCCGCCCCCTGGTCCGGGTCACCCGATCGACCTCCACCTTGTTCAGAACATCACGAGTCGGGGTCTGGTCGCGGCGCAGTCCGCTCAACCAGGCCGGCGTGCGAGCCAGCGCCCGCCGCATCGGCTCGACCTTGCGCACCTTGCAACAGCGCTGCCGTCCGTCCACCGAGGCGTAGAAGAGATTCGGCCCGTCTCGCTTGACGAGACGCGCGACCTCCGACGCTCGCGGCGCCAGGATCTCCACGTCCATGCCGTAGTGCAGCCGGACGTGTTCGATGTGCCGGAAGGTCTCCTCCGGGAGGCGGCCCGTGTCGAGCGTCACGATCCGGACCGGCAGACCGAGCTGGTGACACATGTGGAGGAGCACCATGCCTTCCGCCTGGAAGGAGGTCGCCAGGGTCAGTTCCCTTCCCCAGCGGCCGTGGGCCCAGCGCAGCACCTGCTCGGGTGTCGCGAGCTCCAACTCCATCGCCCAGCCGAGGACGCAAAGATCGCCGTCGGCAGCGGGGCCCGGGAACTCCAGAACGGCGCCGGCCTGACCATCCCGGATCACGCCGTCCTGGCTCGTCTGCACGCTCATTTGTGACAAATACGATCACAAATGTCTCAGGGTTGCAATGAGACCTGAGGTCAGAGGGACCGCAGCGTCGTCGCCAACGCGTCCAGGTCCGCGCGGTCGTTGTAGACCTGCGGCGCCACGCGGATCGCCTCGCCCCGAACGGAGACGAAGATGCCGGCACGCCGCAGCGTCGCCGCCGTCTTCTCGGCGTCGAGGCCCCGAACGCTGCGGAGACCAAAAAGGTGGGCGGCGCGCCAGGCTCGGTCCTCCAGTTCGAAACCCGCCTCGCGGAAGACATCCTCGTACGGTTCGAGCAGGCTCTCGCAGTACTCCTGAACACGTTGCGGCTCCCACTCGAGCACCATGTCGAGCGCGGCGTTCAGCATCGGCACCTGAATCTGGTTGCTCCGCTCACCGACGTCGTAGCGCAGGGCGCCCGGCCGGTAGGACTCGACGTACTCGATCCGGCCCGCGACGAAGCGGTCGCTGCCCTCACGCGCCGCCCACGGCTCCTCCAGTGGCACTCCCTCGTCGAAGCGCTCGCCGAACCAGGCCAGGCCGCTCTGATACGGGCCGAACAGGGTCTTGTAGGCGGCGACGACGAGCGCGTCGGGCGCCACCTTCTCCACGTCGAACGGCAGCGACCCGATCGACTGCGTGCCGTCGATCACGAAGGCGGCTCCCACCGCGCGGGCGCGCCGCCCGATCGCCGTGACGTCGAAGCGGGTGCCGTCCGCCCAGTGGACGACCGGCGTTGCCACCACCGCGGTCTTCCGGTCGACCGCCCGGAGCAATCGACGGTTCCACGATGCGCCCGGGCTGGGTCTGCCCCTGGCGGATCGTTCGACGACCCGGAGCTCCGCGCCGTTCTCCCGCGCCTTCCGCATCCAGACGTAGACGTTGCTCGGAAACTGGTCGCCGAGGATGACGATGTTCTGGCCACTCTCGACCGGCACATTACGGGCGGCCGTAGCGATGCCGTAGGACACCGCCGGGATGATCGCCACCCGCTGCGGATCGGAGCTCCCGATCAACCGTGCGAACCGCTCCCGCAGTGCATCCGTCTCGACGAAGAAATCCTCCGCCGCGATCTTGGACGGGTCCCGCCGGCGCGTCATTCCCCGCAGGCCCGCCTCCTCGACCTCGCGAGCGAGCGGCGCCATATAGGCGCAGTTCAGGTAGTGAAGGTGAGGCGGTAACTGGAAGCGGTAGCGCTGGCAGGAGAGCACGGGGAGGCGATCCGGACGGCCCTACGCCGCGGCCAGGGCGTGGTCCAGATCCCGGACGAGGTCGTCCACCGTCTCCAGACCGATCGAGAGCCGCACGACCTCCGGACCGGCGCCGGCGGCCGCGCGCTGTTCATCCGTGAGTTGCCGATGCGTCGTCGACGCCGGATGGATGATCAACGAACGGGCATCGCCGATGTTCGCCAGGTGCGAGAACAGCTCGCATTTCTCGACGACATTGACGCCCGCCTCGTAGCCGCCCCGCACGCCGAAGGTGAACACGGCGCCCGCTCCGTTCGGCAGGTACTTCTCCGCCAGCTCGCGGTACGGACTGGTCGGCAGGCCGGCATGAGACACCCACTCGACCTTCGGATGCTCCGTCAGCCACTCGGCGACCGCCTGGGCGTTCCGGCAGTGGCGTTCCATGCGCAGGGCGAGCGTCTCCGTGCCTAGCAACGTGAGAAAGGCGTTCATCGGCGCCATGGAAGCGCCAAGGTCTCGGAGGCCGACCGCGTGCGAATGGACCGTGAAGGCGAGGTCGCCGAACGTCTCGCTGAACTTCAGGCCGTGATAGGCCGGCTCCGGCTCCGAGAGGCCCGGAAAACGTCCCGACGCCGACCAGTCGAACCGACCGCTGTCCACCACGGCGCCGCCGATCACCGTGCCGTTGCCGGAGAGGAACTTCGTCGCCGAGTGGACGATCAGATCGGCGCCCCACTCGAAGGGCCTGCAGAGCCAAGGGGTTGCGAGCGTGTTGTCGACGATCAGCAGGGCGCCCGCGGCTCGGGTCAGGCCGGCCAGGGCCTCCAGGTCGGTGACCACGCCGCCCGGGTTCGCCAGGCTCTCCACGAACAGAGCCTTGGCGCCCTTGGCCAGGACCGCCTCGACCGCGGACAGGTCCTCCGTGTCGACGAAGTCGCAGCGCCAGTCGAACTTCGGGAACGTCCGGCTGAACTGCGTGACCGAACCGCCGTAGAGCCGGGTCGATGCCGCGAACCGTTCGCCGGCCTCGATCAGCGGGAAGAAGGCCAGGACCTGGGCGGCGTGTCCCGAGGCGGCGCAGGTCGCGCCGCGGCCGCCCTCCAGGCTGGCGATGCGTTCTTCCAGCGTGGCGACGGTCGGATTGCCGAGACGGGAGTAGATGAAGCCGAAGGTCTGTAGGTTGAACAGCGACGCCGCATGGTCCGCGTCGTGGAATGCATAGGCCGAGGTCTGGTGAATCGGGGTCTGGCGTGCCCCCGAAGTTGGATCCGGGCCGGCGCCCGCATGGATCATTCGGGTCTCGAATCCCCAGTCGGGGCCGGGGCCGTGCTCTGGGGTCTGGGTCTCGTCTTCGCTCATGACGGCGGAGTGTACGCCGCCCCGCGCCCGCTCGTCACCCCGCGCGTCCGCCGCCGTTCGCCGGACGTGGCCAGCGGCTGCTGATCACGCGGCTGTCGAACCCGCCCCAGCCCAGCTCGCCCCACAAACGGCCGTACTCGATCTTCGGGCAGCGGTTCATGATCACGGTGAGCCCTGCGGCTTCCGCCTCGGCCGCGGCCTCGTCGTTGCGCACGCCGAGCTGCATCCAGACCACCTCGATCCGTTTCTCCTCCCGCAGCCGGATTGCTTCGCGCGTTATCTCGAGCGCGGCCTCGGATGCCCGGAAAACGTCGACCATCTCGACCGGGGCAGGCACGTCCGCGAGGGAGGAGCAGGCCTTCTCGCCCAGGATCGAAACCCCTCCAGCCGCCGCCCGCGGATTCACCGGGATCACCCGGAAGCCCTTCTCCTGCAAGTACTTCATCGCGAAGTTCGAGGGACGCTTCCAGTTCGGCGAGGCGCCCACCATCGCGATCGTGCTCACCCGGCGGAGGATGCCGGCGATCAGGGCGTCGCTGTAGGAAAGGTCGGTGGCCACGGCACGGATGTTAACGGCGGTAGTCGCCGAAGGCGCCGGCGCGCGCAGTGGGACGGCACAAAGCGCTGAGGTCTCCTTACTTCGGCGGATGGACCGCGAGGCCATCCTCGTCCGGTTCGGTGCCCCAGCCCGGCCGGTCCGGCACGATCAGGCAACCGTCCTCGAACTCGGGCTCGTGGGTAAACACCTCGCCGTCCCAGGGCAGGCGGTCGATGTCCGTTTCCATGATCCGGAGGTTCGGCACCGCCGCGCTCATGTGGGCGTTCATCATCGTCGCAAGGTGGCCGTAGTAGTTGTGCGGCGCCACGTTGACCTCGTGGGCCCCTGCCAGGGCGGCGATCTTCATCGACTGCCAGACGCCGTTCCAGACCGCGTCGATGATCGCAACGTCGACCGCCTCGGCGCGCAGGAACGGCAGGAAGGCAGCAGGCGTGATCAGGGTCTCGCAGGAGCTGATCGGATGCGCGCTCTCCTGACGGACGGTCGCCAGCCCCTCCGCCGACGACGTGTCGATCTCGATCCAGAAGAGGTCGAGGTCCGCGAGTGCCCGCACGATCTGCCGGTAGCCCGAGATCTTCGCGTTGAAGTTCAGGTCAAGCAGGATGCCCATGTCGGGACCGGCGCCCTCGCGCAGCGCTTCAAGGTGACGGCGAAGCTCCCGAATCGTCCGGCGCTCGACGTTCTGACCCGGTTCGAACGGCCGCCCGAAGCCGGGCGCCCAACCGCGCGGCGCGCCGCTCGAGTAGTCGAAGATGTTCGTCTTGAGCGCCCTGAATCCCCGTTCGCGGACTTCGGCGCCGAGGGCGGTCACGCCGTCGATGTCGGTGATCGCGTTCCCGTAGTACTGGGGCAAACCGATCCGCCAGGTTCCGCAGTGCGACCAGTACACCGGCACCCGGTCCCGCACGCGGCCACCCAGGAGGTCGCAGCAGGGGACGCCGAGTTCCTTCGCCCAGGCGTCAAGCACCGCGTTCTCGATCGCTCCGATGCCCATCGCCATGACCCCGGACATCGACTGCCGGGCGCGGACCAGGAGCCGCTGATAGATCCGCTCGACATCCCGAACCCGGGAACCGACAACGCGATCCGCGAGCTGCTCGATGACCGTGGTGACGCCGACCGCGCCCTGGTGCTCGTCGTACTCGCTCCAGCCGACGACGCCGTCCTCCGTCGTCAGCTTGACGAAGTGGTAGTTTCGCCAACCGGCGTCGCAATGCCGCGTCTCGATGCTCCTGACCTTCATGCGTCGCTCCCCTCCCAGGCCGGGACGGCACCCAGCCACTCACCGATTACTTCGTCCGTGTTCTCGCCAAGGGCAGGAATCGGCTCGAGCGGACCGGACGGTCGTGCGTCGAAACGGATGGCGCTTGTCGGCAAGCCAATCTCGCCGAGAGCCGAATGATCGACCGATTCGAAGTAGCCGCGTTCCCAGAGGTGCGGGTCCGCGTTGACCTCGGACAGGTCGCGAACGGGCGCGCACGGCACCCGTCGGGACCGCACCGCCTCGTTGATCTCCGCACGGGAAAGGCCGGTGGTCCATGCCGCGACCAGAGCTTCCGTCTCGTCCCGACGAGAGACACGAGCCTCGTTGTTCCGGAACCGGGAATCACCGACCAGGTCCTCCCGTCCCATCGCCCGCAGCAGGTTCCGCCAGTGCCGCTCGGTGATGCAGATGATCGCGACATGGCCGTCACGGCACGGATACACGCCGCAGGGCGACACACGGCCGTGCCGGTTGCCGGTCCGTCCGGGCAGCTTCCCCTCGTGGTGCATCAGCGCGAGCTGGGTGAGCAGGGTCGGATACGCCGCCTCCTGCATCGCCACCTCGACCAGGCGTCCGGTCCCTGTGCCTTCCCGTTCGTAGAGCGCGCTGACGATCCCCCCGTACAGGTGCGTCCCGCCCAGGAAGTCGATGAGGGCCGGGCCGGCCTTGAGCGGTCCGCCGCCCGCCTCGCCGGTAATGCTCATCACCCCGGACCAGGCCTGGACCGTGAGATCCATCCCGAGCCGCTCGGAGTCCGGGCCGCTCAGGCCGTAGGCGGTGCCCGATGCGTAGATCAGCCGCGGGTTCAACTCCCGTAGCACCTTCCAGCCGACGCCCAGGCGATCCATCACACCCGGCGCGAAGTTCTCGATCAGCACGTCCGCGACCCCGGCCAACCGAAGCAGCAGTTGCCTCCCCTCCTCGTCCTTCAGATCGCAGGCCAGGGACCGCTTGTTCGTGTTCAGAAAGGCGAGCGGAAAGGACGGCGGCCCGCCATCAGCCTCACGGCGCCGCAGCGGCTCCCCGCCCGGCGGCTCCACCTTGACCACGTCCGCCCCCGCCTGGGCCAGCAGGTAGCCGGCGTAAGGACCCTGGTAGACCTGCCCGAGGTCGAGGACGCGGACCCCGGCCAGCGGCCTGGTCGGAGGGAGTTCGCCTTCGGTCACGCCGGCCTCAGTGAAACGACCCGCCGATCACGTCGCGGGCGACGATCAGCCGCTGGATCTCGTTCGGGCCTTCACCCACGCGGCGGATCCGGAGTTCCCGGTACCAGCGCTCGAGCGGCAGGTCCTTCGTCATGCCGTAACCACCGTGGATCTGCATCGCCCGGTCGACCACGCGGCTGGCGCCCTCGCTGGCCACCAGCTTGCAGATCGCCGCCTCGGTCCGGAACGGCTTGCCGGCATCGGCCCGCGCCGCGGCCTCCAGGGTCAGCGCCCGGGCCGTGCGCAGGTCGATCTCGTTGTCGACGATCATCCACTGCACCGCCTGGCGCGTGGACAGGTAGTCGCCGAAGGTCTTGCGTGTCTTGGCGTAGGCGATCGCCATCTCCTGCGCCTTGAGCGCGACGCCGACGCAGCCGGCCGCGTAGGGGATCCGGTTGCGGCTCAGACGGTCGTTGGCTATCGCGAAGCCCTGGTTCACCTCGCCGAGCACGTTGCGGCCGGGCACCCGCACCCGGTTGAACTCGAGTTCGGCCGCGTAGTGGGTGGAGCGCAGGGTGTGAACGATGCGTCGGACCCGAAAACCCGGCATGTCCGTGTCGACGAGGAAGCAGGTGATGCCCTTGCGGCCGAGTTCCGGGTCGGTGCGCGCGAAGACGATGCCGAAGTCCGCCTTGTCGGCGCCGCTGATGAACGTCTTCTCGCCGTCGAGGATCCAGTCGTCGCCGTCGCGGACCGCAGTCGTGCGGATGGCGCGGGCCGGATCGCTGCCGCCGGATGGCTCGGTCAGGGCGAAGAATCCCCGCTTCTCCCCTCGCAGCACGGGATAGAGGTAGCGCTCCTTCTGGCCGTCGTCCGCCTCGTACAACTGCGCCAGCCCAGCGCCGCCGAAGACGCCGTAGCAGGGCGCGTAGAGACCGGCCCGGTGCTGGGCCATCTCGAACGCCATCAACGTCCTGGTCACGAGGTCGATGCCGGGCCCGCCGTACTCCTCCGGGATGTCCAGGCCGTAGAAGCCGAGTTGCTTCGTCATCGCCACCAGCCGCTCACGGTGATGCGGCGGCAGTTCGCTCGCGTCCGGGTCGAGATCCGCCTCGAGCGGCACGATCTCTTCGCGCACGAAGCGGCGCACGGTCTCCAGGATCAGCTTCTGTTCGGGACTGAGTTGGAAATCCATGGACTCAGCCCCCTGCGGCAGCGATGCGGCCCACTCGCCGATCACCCCGGTCCGCGTTCCCGGGCGGCAACTCGCCATGATCGGCGAGGTACACAGCGAGCAACTCCTCGAAGCGGCTCCAGTACTGCATCGTCACCTCGTAGCGAAACCGGGCCGCCGTCTCGTGTTTCGCCGCCGCGTCGGCGATCGCGCTGCGCAGGCCGAAACGGGAGCGACCTCCCGCGAAACCGAGTTCGAGAGTGCCGCCCTGCGCGTCGGCGATCTCGTAGACGCCCAGCTGACCTGGCAGAGCGGCGATCGCGGCCCCGTCCAGGTCCAGCCAGGGCTTGGCCAGCCGGACACCGGTCATGCTGGCTCCGACGCGAACATCCGCGGGATCGTATCCCGCACTTCAGCGTCTCCATGCGCTATGTCACAATCGCCGCCGCTCTGTCTGACCAGTTTCTTCCTCTCGACCTCGGCGCTGCCGACACCGCGCCTTCCGGCTCCGAGACCGGTGCAGCGTTGCTGGACGGAATCCGCGTAGTCGAACTCGCAACAATCGTCATGGCGCCCTCGGCCTGCGCCATGCTCTCGGACTTCGGGGCCGAAGTGATCAAGATCGAGGCGCCGGGCCGGGGTGACCTCTACCGCTACTTCCAGGATCTGCCCGGCATGCCGGACTCGGAGATCCCGTACTGCTTCCTGCTCGACGGCCGGAACAAGAAGAGCGTCGTCATCGACCTCAAGCAGAAGAGCGGCCAGGGGCTGGCCCACCGGCTCATCGAGACGGCTGACGTGTTCCTGACCAACTGCCACAACTCCGTGCTCGAGGACCTGAGCATGACCTGGGACCGCCTGCGCGAAGTCAACCCGCGGCTCATCTTCGCCCACGGCACCGGCTACGGCCACACGGGACCCGAGGCCGAGAAGCCCGGCTACGACCAGGTCTGCTACTGGACCCGCTCCGGGCTCGTCGCGACGTTCACGCCGGTCGACGGCCATTTGGGGCCGCTCGGCTGCGGCACCGGCGACCATCCCACGGGCGTCACGCTCTTCTCGGCCGTGCTCGCCGGCCTGCTCAAGCGGGAACGCACCGGTATCGGTTCCTACGTCACCACCTCGCTGCTCGCGGCCGGCGCCTGGGCGAATGCCTGCGCCATCCAGGCCAAGCTGGTCGGAGCGGAGTTCCACGAGAAGCGTCCGCGTGAACGGACGCTGAACTTCGGCCAGCTCTACTACCGCACCCGGGACGACCGGCTGATCAAGCTGAGCATCATCGAGCAGGACCGGGAATGGGAGCACTTCTGCCTCGCCCTCGACCGCCGTGACCTCATCTCGGACGAGCGCTTCTGCACCACCCCGGAGCGGATCGAGAACATGCCCGAGTTCATCGCCCTGCTGGATGCGGACTTCGCAAGGCGGGACTTCTCCGAGTGGAGCGAACGCTTCACCCGCTACGAGATTGCCTACAGCCTCGTCTCGAATCTGGACGACATCGTCGCCGACGAGCAATTGGAGGCCATCGGCATGTTCCGCGACCTCGACCATCCCGAGTACGGGCGTCTGCGCACGGTGGACAGTCCGGTCCTCATCGAGGGCGAGGACAAGGTACAGCCCCAACCGGCGCCGGAACTCGGCGAGCACACCGGCGACCTCCTGCGCGAACTCGGACTCGACGCCTCGGAGATCGAGAACCTGGCCGAGGACGGCGTCATCTGGGGCCGGCTCTGAACGATTCGCCGCCCGCCGAGAACGCGACTACAATCTCCCTTCCCGAACCAAACGGCCCTCAGCCCAGGAGACGATCCATGGACTTTCAGGACTCACCGCAGGAAGCCGCCTTCCGCGCCGAAGCACGCGCCTGGCTCGAAGCGAACGCCGAACCCCTTCCCGCGGGCGCAACGTCGCAGTTCGACGGCCTGCCCGAGCAGGAAGGCCTGGCCGCGTCCAAGGAGTGGCAGCAGAAGAAGTACGACGACGGCTGGGCCTGCATCACCTGGCCGAAGGAACACGGCGGCCGCGGCGCGACCTTCATGGAGGGCGTGATCTGGGCGCAGGAAGAAGCGAGATTCGATGTCCCCGACGGCTTCCTCGGCATTGGCCACGGCACGTGCGCGCCGGCGATCATGGCCCACGGCACGGACGAGCAGAAGCGCCGCTACCTGCCCAAGCTGGCCAGCGGCGAAGAGGTCTGGTGCCAGCTCTTCTCCGAGCCCGGCGCCGGCTCCGACCTGGCCGGCCTGCGCACTCGGGCCGAGCGCGACGGCGACGAGTGGGTGGTCAACGGCCAGAAGGTCTGGAACTCGGGCGCCCACTACGCCGACTGGGGGATCCTCGTCACGCGGCACGACCCCAGCGTGCCCAAGCACAAGGGCCTGACCTTCTTCGTCGTCGATATGAAGTCACCGGGCATCGACCCACGGCCGATCCGGCAGATCCCGGGCACCTCCGAGTTCAACGAGGTCTTCCTGCAGAACGTCCGCATCCCCGACCACAACCGGCTCGGCGAAGTCGGCGCCGGCTGGCAGGTGGCGATCACGACGCTGATGAACGAGCGCCACGGCCGCTACAACATGACACCCGACTGGAGTGACGCCCTCCGCCTCGCCTCGGAACTCGAGATCGACGGTGCACCGGCGGCGACCCAGAGTTCCGTGCGCGAGCGCATCGCCGACTGGTACGTCCAGTGCCGCGGCGTCGAGCTGACCTTCATGCGCACTTTGACCGCCATTTCGCGGGGCAAGCAGCCGGGGCCGGAGAACTCGATCTGCAAGGTGATCACCGCCAGCGCCCGCCAGGACATCGCGTCCTTCGCGGCCGACCTGCTGGATACCGCCGGCGCCGTCAGCGGACGCGAGAACGCCCCCTCGGCCGGCCTGTTCCACTACGCCTACCTGGCGTCTCCCGGCATGCGGATCGCCGCCGGCACGGACGAGATCCTGCGCAACATCATCGCCGAACGCGTCCTCACGTTGCCCGGCGAGATCCGGGTTGACCGCGACCGGGCGTTCAGCGACATTCCGACCGGCTCGAACTGACGCCCCTCAGGGACGGTCGCGGCTCAGCCTCCTAGCCGCTCTCCTTGCGGTCGTAGAACCGCTTGTAGGAGGCGGTGCCTCCGTCGCCGCCGAACTGGATCTGGTTCAGGACGACGAGCTGGCCCTTCTTGTTGATGCTGTACTCCTGGATGAAGAGCGCCTCGCCACGTCCCCGGTTCCGGGTCACCAGCTTCGCCTTCTTCCAGAAGGCCTGGATCTCCCGCCGCTCACCGACCTCGTACCACTCGCGATCCGTTTTCAGAACGAGGGCCACTCCCCGGGAGTCCGCGATCTGAACGCCGCCATCCAGCATCCGGATGCTGAGCGCGTCCGCACCAACGCTGGCGCCACGACCGATCCCGGGCGGCCCTCCCTGACCGCCACCGGGCCCGCCAGGACCGAGGCCACCCTGGCCGCCGGCCCCTCCGGCTCCGGCGCCGCCGGCGCCTCCACGACCCGCGCCCCCGGCACCGCCTCCAACGGCACTACCGCCGCCGCGACGACCGCCGCCGCCACGGCCGACATTGCCGCCACGGCCGCTGAAGCCACCGTCACCAGGGGCTCCACGCGCAATCCTCATCCGCCGCATCGCCTGCCGCGGGTCGTCGCTCAGCTCCTCGTTCAGGATCCACTCCCCGCCGAGGTCCACCGACGGTGCGCCACCCCGCTGAGCCTCCGCGGGCTCCCCCGTCGCCAGAGACACCAGGACAGCCACCAGCGCGGTCGCTCCATACTGCACCGAAACCATCAGGAACGGACGATTCGACCGCGCGTCTGTCATGGCGATGCCCCCTCTGTCGTTCTTTCCCCTAGCTTAGCGCTCGGGAATCAGCTCGCGACCTCGCTCTCACTGCCCGGAAACAGCAGCCGGGCCATCTGGGTCTGGGAGCGGTGGACGAAGAGGATGACCTGGTCGTCGGGGCGGAGCATGTTGCTGCGCTCGGGCATGAACACGCGGTCGCCGCGTACGACCGCGCCGACGATCAGGCCGCGGGGGGCCTGCAGGTCGGCCAGGGTGGCGCCGGCCGCCGGACTCGCCTCGTGGATCACGCGTTGAACGACCTGCACGGCGCCGTCGGCGAGAGTGACGAGGTTTGCCTTGTAGCCGTTGGCGACGAAGTTGCGAACGTGGTCGATCGCCAGCGAGTGCGGCGAAACGAGTTCCACCTCGCCGACCCGCTTCCAGAGCCGGCTGGTCGTGTGGTGAATGAGCGCCACGACCCGGCGCACGCCGAGCTCCTGCGCAATGAGACCGGCCACGACGTTGCTGTCGTCGTGACTGGTGGCGGCAATCAGCACCTCCGCCCGCCCGAGGCCCTCGCTTTCCATCGTCGCGGCGTCGATCGGATCGCCGTGCAACACTTCGACATCGGGAAAGGACTGCGCGAAGAACTCGGCGCGGCGCCGGTCACGCTCGATCCAGCGAATGCGCTTGACCTCGTTCCGCAGCGCCTTGACCACCGCTACAGCAGCCGGGCTGCCGCCGGCGATTGCCACGGTGCGGGGATGCTCGATCCGTGAGGCGAAGAGCTCCTCCACCTCGTGGGTCGACTGGGTGCGACAGAGCACCATGGCCAGATCACCGGGCGACGCGCGCAGGTCCGGCCCCGGGATCGACAGTTCGTGCTCTCCATCGAAGTACCCGACGATGCGCGCGTCCTCGGGCAACGGCAGCTCGCTGAGCGGAAGGCGGGCAACCGTGCTGCCGATCTGGACCTGGATCGTGCGCAACTCGAACCGGCCCCGGGCCAGGTAGTCGACCTCGTGCGTATGGTGGCCGAGCACGATGTTGAGGATCGCGTTCGTCGCCAGGCTCTGGGGCGAGAGGAGGAGATCGGCCCCGAACAGCCGCTCGTAGGAGCGGCGGTAGACGGTCAAGTCCTCGGACGTGTCGAGCCGCACGACGCAGCGCTTGGCGCCGAGGTTGCGGGCGATCACCGACGCCACCAGGTTCGCCTCCTCCGAGGAGGACGCGGCGATGAAGAGCTCCGCCCGATCGACGTTCGCCCGCTCCAGAATGGCCTGGTGGGCGCCGTTGCCGACCACGAACGCCGCGTCGAGTTCCTCCTCGATCCGCTCGCTCATGCCCGGGTCGAGGTCGATCAGGGTGAGGCTCCGCCCCTCCCGACCGAAGGCCTCGGCGATATGGAAACCCATGTCGCCGATCCCCATCACGCAGAAGTGGCCGTTCGCACTCACCGCCCGTGGAGCATAGTCAACCCGTGTGGCGCGTCTCGCGCCACACGCGAAACACTCCGAGCGCGAGTCATCGAGCGCACGGATGACAGCAGCGTGTTGCCGTATCGGCCGACGCGTTCCTGTCTGCTACGGTAGCCGCTTCCGTCCGCGCCGCCGGGCCGAACGAGATGGCCGAACTGAAGACGAAGAAGAACGACGCGAGCGTCGAGGGATTCCTGACCGGCGTCGAGAACGAGCGGCGCCGCGAGGACAGCTTCGTCGTCCTTGAGATGATGAAGCGAATCACCGGCGAAGAACCGACGATGTGGGGTTCCTCCATCGTCGGCTTCGGCAGCTACCACTACAGGTACGCGAGCGGCCGTGAGGGTGACTGGCCGCGCATTGGCTTCTCGCCGCGCAAACAGAGCCTGACGCTCTACGTCATGCCCGGGTTCTCGAACTACGACGACCTGCTGTCGCGACTCGGCAAGCATCGCACGGGCAAGTCCTGCCTCTACGTCAACAAGCTCGCCGATGTCGACATGGACGTCCTGGAGCAGCTCATCCGCAGTTCTCTCGACGCGATGCGCGAGATGTACCCGGAGTGAAGTACACGGAGCTAACGAGAAGGCGAATGAACTACGAACGGATCCTGCTCGAACGGGACGGCAATCTCGCCACGATCACCCTCAACCACCCGGAAGTCCTGAACGCCACGGACGCCCGGATGATCGCCGAACTCGGCGACGCCGTGCTGCGCATCCGCGACCCGGAGAGCGGCGTGCGCGCCCTTCTCCTCACCGGCGCGGGCCGCGCCTTCTGTTCCGGCGCCAACCTCTCCGGCCGCGGCGACCAGGAAGAGGGGGCGGTGAACCCGACCGCCCGCGAGAACCTGCGCAACAACTACCACCCTCTCCTGCTCTCCCTCCGCGACCTGGACATGCCCATTGTCACCGCGGTCCATGGGGCGGCGGCCGGCGTCGGCATGAGCTTCGCGCTGCTCGGTGACATGGTCTGCGCCTCGAAGCAGGCGTTCTTCCTCCAGGCCTTCGCGCGCATCGGCCTGGTCCCCGACGGCGGCGCCACGTTCATGCTGCCCCGCCTGATCGGCTGGGGCCGCGCGGTCGAACTCTCGATGCTGGCCGAACGTCTGCCGGCCGACAAGGCCTTCGAGTGGGGCCTGGTCAACCGGCTGTACGACGACCAGGACTCCCTGCTGGAGGGCGCCACGGAACTGGCTCACCGCCTGGCCAATGGTCCGCGCTCCCTGGCCCTGATTCGCAAGGCGTACTGGGCGACTTGGCAGAACGTCTACGAACAACAGCTCGACCTGGAGGCCAGGCTGCAGGCGGAGGCCGGCGCCACCGAGGACTCCCGTGAAGGCGTGATGGCCTTCCTCGAGAAGCGGCCCGCCGAATTCAAGGGTCGCTGATCCCGGTGCTCGCTCGTCCGCTTCTCGTTGCCGCCCTCACCTTCTCGACTGCGGCGCTGGCGGCGCAGGAGACGATCGAGTGGCGCCACTACGCCGCCGACCGCGCCAGCACGAAGTACTCGCCGGCGGCTCAGGTCGACGCCTCGAACGTGGCGGCACTCGAGGTCGCCTGGCGCTGGGTGACACCCGACAGTCGGGTCGAGGCGCAGACCCTGGCCGGCGACCTCAAGGGCACGCCGTTGATGGTGAACGACACGCTCTACGCCGTGTCGGCCATGAACCTCGTGAGCGCGGTCGACCCCACGACCGGCGAAGAGCTCTGGACCTACGATCCGAAGGCCTACGAGCGCGGGATTCCAACCCACGGCGGCTTCACCCAGCGCGGCATCGAGTTCTGGGAGCACCGGGGCATGCAGCGGATCGTGCTGGTCACCGGCACCCACCAACTCGTGTCCCTGGACGCGAAGACGGGTAAACCCGACCTCGAGTTTGGCGAAGCGGGAATGGTCGACATGCGCGGCGACATCGGAAGGCCCGACCAGATGCGCGACACCGGTGCGAACTCGCCCGGCATCGTCTGCGGCGACACCGTCCTCATGGGCATGACGATCATGGACTTCGCCCTGACCCAGGAGATGCCGGCCGGCCACATCCGCGGCTACGACATCCGCACCGGCCAGAAGAAGTGGGTCTTCCATACCGTGCCCCAGGGCGACGAGCCCGGCGCCGAGACCTGGCACGACGAGTCATGGCGCTACTCGGGCAACACCAACGTGTGGTCGTGGATGAGCTGCGACGAAGAGACGGGCTGGGTCTACTTCGGCACCAGCACGCCGACCAGCGACTACTACGGAGGCCACCGCCACGGCGACAACCTCTACGCCGAGAGCCTGGTCGCCATCGACACGGCGACCGGCGAAAAGAAGTGGCACTTCCAGGCGGTCCGGCACGGCCTGTGGGACTACGACTTTCCGTGCGCGCCGATCCTGCTCGACATCGAAGTCGACGGTGAGTTGATCGAGGCGGTGGCTCAGGTCAGCAAGCAGGCCTTCACCTACGTCTTCGACCGGAAGACCGGCGAGCCGGTGTGGCCGATCGAGGAACGCAAGGTCCCCGAGAGCCTGGTCCCCGGCGAATGGACCGCGAGCATGCAGCCTTTCCCCACGAAGCCGCCGCCCTTCGACCGCCAGGGCGTCCGCGAAAGCGACCTGATCGACTTCACACCGGAACTCAACGCAAAGGCGCTCGAGATCTACCGCGAGACGCTCCTCGGCGGTCCGATGTTCACGCCGCCCACCCTGGCCGGCGAGGGCCGGAGGGTGATGGCTCAGTTGCCCGGCCAGGCGGGCGGCGCGAACTGGGGCGGCGCCGCCGTCGATCCGCACAGCGGCGTCCTGTTCGTCCCGTCGCAGACGCGCCTGGGCACGATGGCGCTCATCCCGCCGACGGCGCGCCAGCCCTCCGACCGCGACTACCTGCCGGCGTTCACGTTTCCCGCCGGCCCGGAAGGTCTGCCGCTCGTCAAGCCTCCCTGGAGCCGGCTCACCGCGATCGACCTGAACCGGGGCGAGATCGTCTGGCAGGCGCCTGTCGGCGACGGTCCCCGCGATCATCCGGCGATCGCGGACCTCGATCTGGGACCGCTCGGCGCCTGGCCCCTCGCCGGCCTCACGCCGGGCTGGCCGATGGCGACCGCCACGCTCGTCTTCGTCGTCACCAGCGAGCGGGTGCGCGGCACGTATCAGGAGGAGAACGCCGGCCTGGGCCGCCGCGGGCCGTCGACCGGTTTCCTCTACGCCTTCGACAAGGCGACCGGCGAGGAGGTCTGGCGCACCGAGCTGCCCGACACCCCGGGAGGCGGCCCGATGACCTACGTCGTCGGCGGTCGCCAGTTCATCGTCGTGCCCGTCGGCAACCGCGGCCGGGAGCACTCCCTGGTCGCCTACGCGCTGCCGGCAGGTTAGGCGTCAACGACGCTTCGAGAGGCGCGCGCCGGGAGGATCGGTGATCCACTCGGCGCCCTGTTCCCAGCCATCGTCGAACACGGTGTCCCGGATGGGCCGCCGCCGTAGCGGACCGTGGCGCCCCAGGGGCTTGCCGATCGTGATCGTCAGCGACAGCTCGACGTTGTCCGGAATCTCCAGAATCTCCCGCAACTCGCCGGCCACCGCGTGGTGCCAGCCGCTGTAGCAGGCACCGTAGCCCAGCGCCCTCGCCATGAGGAACAGGTTCTGGCACGCTGGGAAGACGGAAGCGCCCTCCGAGTGGGTCAGCGCCCGGTAGCGGACGTAGCAGGCGATGATGACCGCCGGGATCCGCTCGAAGTGATCGACGTAGTGCTGGATCGCCCGGTTGACTCTCGACTTGGGCGAGTCCGGATCGGCGGCCGATCCGCGATTCCAGCCCTCCTCCTCCGTCTTCCGCGCCCAGCCGCGGCGGAAGGACTCGCCCAGCAACCGGCGGGCGCGCCGGGCGCGAGGCCCGTCTCGCAACACGATGAAGCGGAAGGGCTGGCGGTTCGTACCGGACGGCGCCCGGCTCGCCGCGTAGAGGATCTTCGCCAGGTCCGCGTCGGGGATCGGCTCGGGGCTGTAGCGCCGCACGGAACGCGCGGTGGAGAGCAGTTCGAAGAAGTCGTCGGCGTTCATGGAGCGTACGATCCCCCACCCGCGAAGCCCGCGTCAAGCGATAGGATCGGCCGATCTTCCCACTCCTCCCCACTGTGACGCGCCCGCCTGGGATTGCGGCGCCGACCCAGAGGAACCCGACGATGCAGAAACTCAGCCGTAGCGTTCTCCCCCTGGCCATGCTCCTGGTCGCCTCGGCGGCGTTGGCCCAACGCAGTCAACTGGAACTGCAGGTCGTCGACATGAACGACGCCGAGCTGGGCCCGGTGAACGTGACCGTCTTCGCCCCCACGGGCGAGATCGTCGTGCAGGAGGCCACCCGCAAGAATGGCCGCCTGCGGATCCGCCTGGCGCCTGCGGAAGCGCCCTACAGGCTGCTGCTGCAGAAGGAAGGCTATCCGGACCGTGAGCTGGAGGTGGAGATCCTCGACGGGGGCCGGGACCGATCGCTTCGGGCTCAGCTCTGGGACGAGGAAGCGGCGCGCAAGCAGCAGGCGATCGACGCCTTCAACGAGGGCATCGGGAAGATTCAGGCGGGTGACGCGGCCGGGGCCCTGCCCCTGTTCGAGCAGGCGGTCGAAATCGACCCGACGATCGCTGCGGCGCATCGGACGATCGCGGCCATCCTGCACAACCTGGGGAGACTCGACGAGGCGCTCGAACCCGCAGCCAGGTATGTGGAGATGGAGCCGATGCCGCCCGACTTCGCTTCCATGTTCTTCGACATCTTCGCGGCTGCCGGCGATCCTCGCGCCGAGGACGCGAAGCAACTGGCGATCGAGGCCGGCATGGGCGCCGAGCTCGCTCCCGGCATCTTCTCGCAGGGCGTTCAGGCGGTTCGGGCCGGCGACGACGAGCGCGCCATCGAACTCTTCCGCGAAGCAGCATCGCTCAATCCGAGGCTCCACCAGGCCTACCGGAACATCGGCACGATCTACTTCAACGACGGCCAGTTCGAGGAAGCCCTGGTGGAGCTCGACCGCACCCTGGAGATCGACCCGCGGAACCAGGAAGCGCTGCGCATGAAGTACTTCTCCTTCGCCTCGCTCGGCAACCTCGAGGACTCCATCGAGGCGGGTAAGGCCTGGATCGCGGTCAACCCCACCGCCGGCAGGCAGGTGCAGTTCCAGGCCGAGCAGCTCTTCGACCAGGAGGCCTTCGGCAACGCGAAGCTCTACGACCAGTCGCTCATCGCCTGGGACGACAACCACCCGCGCGCCCACTTCCGCCTCGGCGTCATCTACCGCCGCAGCGCGGATTCAGGCCCGGCCAGGGAACACCTGACAAGGTACCTGGAGTCAGCGCCGGACGACGAGGACGCGGAGGACCTGGCCAGGGCCCACTACGAACTCGGGATTCTTGCGGTGAACGCGAGCGACGCGAACGCCGCCCGCGAGCACCTGAGCACGTCCCTTGAGATGGCGCCCGAAGGCGAGTTCGCCGACGTGGCGCGAGCGGCCCTCGAAGGCTTGTAGGCTGCGGCGGGCGGCTACGCCCGAGAACCGCCCGAGAACACGCGGAAGAGTCTCTTCAGCGGGTCGTAGAACTCGGACACGACCCGCTCCTTGAGCGGGATGATCGCGTTGTCGGTGATCGTGATGTGCTCGGGACAGACCTTCGTGCAGCACTTCGTGATGTTGCAGTAGCCGATCCCCTCTTCCTGCTTGAGCGAGGCGAGGCGGTCCCTCGTGTCGAGGGGATGCATCTCGAGCGCCGCGTTGTAGACGAAGAAACGCGGGCCGACGAACTCGTCGTGCAGGTGATGGTCCCGCAGCACGTGGCAGACGTCCTGGCACAGAAAGCACTCGATGCACTTGCGGAACTCCTGGACCCGTTCGACGTCCTCCTGGGCGATGCGCCAGGTGCCGTCCTCGGCGTCGGGCGGACGCGGCTCGAAGGGCTCGATCTTCTTCTTGACCTCGTAGTTCCAGGACACGTCGCAGACGAGGTCGCGGATCACGGGGAAGGCGCGCATCGGCTCGACCGTCACCGGACGGTCCGCCGGCAGGTCGCTCATCCGCGTCATGCACATGAGCCTGGGATTGCCGTTCACCTCCGCAGAGCAGGACCCGCACTTGCCGGCCTTGCAGTTCCAGCGCACGGCGAGGTCGTTCGCCGATTCGGCCTGGATCTGGTGAACAGCGTCGAGGACGACCATGCCCTCGGTGACTTCCGTCGTGTAGTCCCGGTAACCGCCCTCGTCCCCGGCGCCGTCCTGTCGCCAGATCCTGAACTGTGTCGCGGCCATCTCAGCCCATCTCCTCGACCAGTCTGGTCAGTTCGTCGCTCATCGGCTCCACCGGAATCTCCTCGACCACCATTTCGCCGTCCGGGCTCCTGGCGGCCCGGATGATCACCTTGCCGAAGTGTTCGTCCTTCTGCGGATAGTCGTCGCGGAACTGGGCGCCGCGGCTCTCGCGGCGCAGCAGGCCGGCACGGGCAACCGCCTCGGACACGACGAGCAGCGGGTGCAGGTCGAGTGCGGTATGCCAGCCCGGGTTGTACTCGCGGTTGCCGGGCGCCGACACGGCCTTCGCCCTGTCGCTCAACCGGCTGATCTCCTCGATCGCCTCCTCCAGCTCCGACTCGATGCGGACGATGCCGACCTTCTCCTGCATCAGATCCTGGAGTTCGTGCTGGATCTGGTACGGCCCTTCACCGCCTTCCCGTTCGAGCGGCTCAAGAGCTTCCTTCATCCCTGCTTCGACCGCGGCCTCGTCGAGCCGGACGTCGCCTTGCTCGCGGGCGAAGGCGGCCGCGTACTCGCCGGCCCGCTTGCCGAACACGAGCAGGTCGGACAGCGAGTTGCCGCCCAGCCGGTTCGCGCCGTGGAGTCCGGCCGCACACTCACCGGCGGCGTACAGACCTGGCACGGTCGACATCTGGCTCTCGGCGTCCACCCGCACACCGCCCATCACGTAGTGCGTCGTCGGCCCGACCTCCATCCTCTCCTTCGTGATGTCGAGTCCGGCCAGTTCCTTGAACTGGTGGTACATCGACGGGAGCTTCTTCCTGATGTGCTCCTCGGAGTTGCTGATCTTCTCCTTGATCCAGGCGATGTCCAGGTAGACGCCGCCGTGAGGCGAGCCCTTGCCGGACTTGATCTGGTTGACGATGCAGCGGGCAACGTGGTCGCGGGTCAGGAGCTCCGGCGGGCGCCGCGCGTCGCGGTCGCCGACGACGTAACGCCAGCCCTCCTCTGCGCTGTCCGCGGTCTGATCCTTGTAGAGAGCCGGGATCTCGTCGAACAGGAACCGGTCGCCGTCCGAGTTCAGGAGAATCCCGCCCTCGCCGCGCACGCCTTCGGTGACCAGGATCCCGCGCACGCTCGGAGGCCAGACCATCCCGGTCGGGTGGAACTGGACGAACTCCATGTCGATCAGGTCGGCACCGGCGTCGTAGGCGAGGGTGTGGCCGTCGCCGGTGTACTCCCAGCTGTTGCTGGTGATCTTGAAGGCGCGGCCGATGCCGCCGGTGGCCAGCACGACCGACTTCGCCCGGTACACCCGGAACCGGCCGCGTTCGCGGTCGTAGGCGAGGGCGCCAGCGACCCGGCCATCGTCGAGCAGCAGCCGGAACACCGTGTACTCCATGTGAAAGTCGATGCCCCGATGGATACCGTGATCCTGCAGCGTCCGGATCATCTCGAGCCCTGTGCGATCGCCGACGTGGGCGAGGCGCGGGTAACGGTGGCCCCCGAAGTTCCGCTGCAGGATGCGGCCATCCTTCGTGCGGTCGAACAGGGCCCCCCAGGCCTCGAGCTCCAGCGCCCGCTCCGGCGCCTCCTTGGCGTGGATCTCGGCCATCTTCGGGCTGCTCAGGTACTGGCCGCCCCGCAGCGTGTCCGTGACGTGGACCTTCCAGTCGTCACGCTCGTCCACGTTGCCGATAGCAGCCGCCATGCCGCCCTCGGCCATCACCGTGTGCGCCTTGCCGAGCAGGGACTTGCAGATCACGCCGCAGGAGGCGCCCGCGGCCGAGGCTTCGATCGCGGCGCGCAGGCCGGCGCCGCCCGCGCCGACCACCAGCACGTCGTACTCGTGGGGTGTCTGCTCCATCAGAGGATCCTGAAGTCGGTCCAGACGCCCATCGAGCACAACCGGACGTAGATGTCGGAGAACGTGACCCAGATCAGGCTGAGCCAGGCCCAGGCCATGTGCTTGCGGTTCAGGCAGGAGACGCAGCGGTAGCAGGCGCTCTGGAACGGCCTCCCCGCCATCACGTTGCGGAAGCCGCCGATCACATGGCGCGTCGAGTGGCAGCCCAACGCGTAGCCGCTCAGCAGGAGCCAGTTGATCAGGAGAACAAAGGACCCGATGCCGATGCCGAAGGCGTGGCCGCCGGACGCCGTCTCGAACTCGAACGCCCGGTACACGTCAATCGGGAAGAAGACGAAGATCCAGGCCATCATCGCGAACAGGAAGTAGCGGTGGATGTTCTGGACGATCAGCGGAAAGGAGTTCTCGCCCCGGTAGGCGTTGCGCGGCTCACCGACCGCGCAGGCCGGCGGATCGGCCCAGAACGCCTTGTAGTACGCGCCGCGGTAGTAGTAGCAGGTGGCGCGGAACCCCAGCGGCAGGATCAGGATGAACAGCGCCGGCGACTGGGGAACGAAGCTCGGCCACCAGCTCGGGAAGCCCTCGAACCAGGCATGGTGCGAGAGGCCGAAGACCTCGGGCGAGTACAGCGGCGACAGGTAGCCGCCGAATACGTAGTGATCGGCCTGAAGCGCCGCCCAGGTCGCGTAGACGCTCGCGAGCCCCAGGCCCACGACAACGGCGCCCGGCTGCAGCCACCAGGCGTCCTGGCGCTGGGTTTCACCGAACGATCGCCGCTTCAGCGCGGCGGAGATGGCCATCTCGGATTCTGTCCTCTCTGGGTCGCTGGATGGAAGTGCGCGAGTGAGGGCCACGGTCGGCCCGGCGGTGATCATAGCCACAAGCCGAGTCCCGATCGACCCCGGGATCCGCGAATGGGCGGGGACGACACACTGTGATCGAATCGCGGTTCAGGTGAGCCGCATTCTCGTCCTGTCGACCGTTCTGGCGACCACCGCGGCGCTCCCGGCGCAGGAACCCGAGCGCCCCGGCAGCGCCCGGGTGGTACGCGCCTACTTCGAAGACCCGCTCACCGCGGCCAGAGCCGTCATGTCGCTCGAAGCTCTGGAGTCCGAGTACGAGAAGGGCTACATCGTCCTGCGAGCCACCGACGAAGACATCGAGGCGGCCCGGCAGGCAGGCCTTCGGGTGGTCGAAGACGACGACTACCTCGAGGTGACGCGCCGTTCCGAACGGCCGGTTGTGGTGCCCCGGGGAACGATCGCGGGCTTCCCCTGCTATCGCACCGTCGAGGAAACCTACGCAAGTGCCCGGGCGATCGTTGCCCGGCACCCGACTCTTGCGACCTGGTATCCCGTCGGCAGGTCCTGGAAAAGGACACGCGACGCGTCGGTGGGCTACCGCCTCATGGTGTTGCGTCTGAGGAACTCCGCTACGTCCGGCGAGAAACCCGCGCTCCTGATCACGGCCGCTCTTCATGCCCGCGAGTACGCGACGGCTGAACTCGCCCTGCGCTTCGCCGAGTACCTGGTCGACTCCTACGAAACGGATGCGGACGTGCGGTGGCTGCTGGACCATCAGGAAGTCCACCTCCTGCTGCAGGCGAATCCGGACGGGCGGAAGCGCGCCGAGGAGGGGTTGCTCTGGAGGAAGAACCACAACACGAACCACTGCCCCGCCGACTACCCGGGCGTCGACCTGAACCGCAACTTCGCCCTCGCGTGGCACCACCCCGGCGGATCGAGCGACAACGACTGTTCGCAGACCTTCCGCGGGCCCGGCCCCGCTTCGGAACCCGAGACGAGAGCCGTCGCGAACTACATGCGGAGGCTCTTCCCCGGCGCACAGGGACCGGCGGAAAGCGACCCGGCGCACCCCGGAACGAGCGGCCTCTATCTCGACATCCACAGCCACGGCCGCCTCGTTCTGTGGCCTTGGATACACACGTACGAAGGCGCGCCAAACGCGACCGCACTGCAGACGCTTGGCCGCAAGCTCGCGTTCTTCAACGACTACCTTCCGATTCAGGGAATCGGGTTCTATCCCGCAACCGGTACGACCCTCGATTACTCCTACGGCGAACTGGGAGTCGCTTCCTTTCTCTACGAACTGGGGACGACCTTCTTTCAGGACTGCGACGACTTCGAACGCTCGATCCTCGATGGCAACCTCGAGTCGCTGCTCTACGCCTTCAAGGTGGCGCGGACGCCGTATCTGACTCCAGCAGGCCCCGACGTTCGAGAGCTGAGTCTGAGCGGCCGCGCGTCAACGACCGGCGTCGCGGCGGGATCGTCCGTCCGCCTCTCCGCGACCTTCGACGACACCCGGTACCAGAACAGCAACGGCGCGGAATCAAGCCAGGCCATCGCCGCGGGCGAGTACACCATCGACACTCCTCCCTGGAAGACGGGAGCGGTTGCAAGCGGCATCTCCGCAACCGACGGCTCCTTCGACAGCAGTTCGGAGTCGGCGACCGCGACCATCGACACCTCCGACCTGGAGGCCGGCCGGCACACGGTCTTCGTTCGAGCGAAGGATGCCGACGGCAACTGGGGCGCGGTCAGCGCGGTCTTCCTGGTCGTCCAGGCGGCCGACGACCCGGAGAACGGCGGCAACGGCAGTTGTGAGGCGGACGGGAACACCGTCTGTCTCCATGACGCCCGCTACAGCATAAGGGTCACCTGGCTGGACGAAAACGGCCGGACCGGAGCGGCAAGCGCCGCCAGCTCCGCAACGCGGGACGCGGGCCTGTTCTGGTTCTTCGACGCGGACAATTGGGAGGTCCTCGTCAAGGTGCTGGACGGCTGCGCCCTGAACGGCCACGTCTGGGTCTACGGCGCCTCGACGACGGACGTCGGCTACAGCATTCGCGTGACCGACACGGTGACGGGCGTCGAGAGGGAGTACCGGAACGAACCCAGTATGCCGGCCTCGGCGATCACCGACGCGACCGCCTTCCCGGACGGCTGCCGCCCACCGTAGACGCGGCCGGCGCGCGTCGCCCGACCGCGGGATGGTCTCAGAGAGCCGGCGAGGAGCGGAGGTCGTCCACGTCCGACACCCTCGCCGTCGCGCCGCCGGCCGCCCGCTCCGCATCGAGCAGAGAAGCGCCCCGTTCGATCCAGGTCCGGCCGCGCACCCGGACAGCAAGCAGGGCTGCCAGCAGCCCTACGTGGACGATGAAGCAGCTCCAGGCGCCGACCAGGCCCCAGTTGCGCGTGGCGAAGAACACGAGCGGGACGAAAACGAGCCAGGCCACGCCGATGTTCACGACCATCGGGTAGGTCGTGTCGCCGGCGCCGCGAAGCGCGCCGGAGTAGATGTTGAACGGCAGTTCGAAGATCAGGCACAGGGTGCAGATGAGGAATAGCGGCCGCGCGTACGGCAGCAGCGCGGCGAGATCGCCCGCCTCCCGCGCGAACAGCTGCATCAACCACCCGGGGAAGCCGACGTAGATGACGGCCATGATCGCCATCGCCCCGTAGCCCAACCACATCACGCGACGGACGACGACGCGCACGTCGTCAAGCTGTCTGGCGCCCAGACACTGCCCGACCAGCGTTGTGCAGCCGACGGCCAGCGCGACGGCGAGCATGAAGGAGACGGACCAGGCGTGAATTACGGCGTTCGTCGCCGCCATCTCCGCGTCGCCCAGATTCGCCACGAGGGCCGTGAAGACGCTGATTCCGCCCATCTCCATGAACACCTGGACACCGATCGGCAAACTGACGCGGAGCATCTGGCCGAGCAGGGCCGCCTCCGGCGGCCGGGGGCGCGTCGCGCCGTAGTCGCGCCCTATCTTCGTCGCGAGCACGCCGGCCAGCAGGCCGACCGCGACGAGAAACTGGGCGATCACGGTACCGACCGCGGTGCCCGCGGCGCCAAGCTCCGGGAAGCCCCAGACGCCGAAGATGAGCAGGTAGTTCAGTCCGCAGTTCAGGGCCAGTTGAAGCAGCCCCGCGAACATCGGGACCTCGGTGCGTCCGAGCCCGCGGTAGTAGTTCTCCGCGACGAGGAAGATCATCAGTCCCACCGCGGCGCCCAAGCGCACCTCCGTGTAGTCCGTGGCGATCGCCTGGACCTCCGGCGACGCCCCCATCACCCGGAACGCCCAGCCGGAGAGCGGCGCCGCGAGCAGGACGGCGACGCCCGCACCGGCGGCCAGGTAGAGACCCTGCCAGAATGCGACGCCGACCCGGTCCTTCTTGCCGGCGCCGAAGAACTGGGCGACGAACGTGTTCACGCCCTGCAACAGGCCGACGAAGAAGCCGAGCAGCCACCACGAGATGATCGCGCCCAGGCCGACTCCGGCCAGGGCGACGACGCCCAGCCGGCCGACCATCATCGCGTCGATCAGGCCCATCGCCGTGTGGGTCATCTGCGTGATGACGACCGGACCGGCCAGCGCGAGAATGCGCCGATAGGAGATGTCGATGTTCATCGTTCAGGTTTCCGCGAGCAAGGTTTCGAACCGCGCCGCCATGCGCGGCCCCGCCCCTTCGTCTTCGTGCTTGAAGAAGACGTAGGTTTCGCGCCAGGGTTGCCGCCGGATCCTGTCGGCCCAGGAGCGAAGCGCCGCCTCGTCGTAGTCCTCGCGGCGGAGCCGAAGATAGCCGAAGTCCGTGGTCGCCACCAGTGGCGCGTCGTGGTCGCCTCCCGCGTCGGCGACGCACAGGGCGGCGCCGGCCTCGTCGAGCAACGCGAACACGGCATCGTCGAACCAGCTCGCGTGCCGGAACTCGAACGCCGCCCGCAGCCCCGCCGGCAGCCGCTCGAGGAATGCCGCGAGTCGATCGTCGTCTCGCCTCAGGTACGGCGGCAACTGGAACAGAAACGGGCCAAGCTGCTCGCCCAGCACCTTCGCCGTGCCGAAGAGATACTCAACCGAATCGCCGGCGTCCCTGAGCCGCTGGTGGTGAGTGATCCGGCGCGAGGCCTTCAGCACAAAGCGGAAGCTCTCCGGAACCGAGTCACGCCAGCGCTCCAGCAGGTCGGCCTTCGGCATCCGGTAGAAGGTGTTGTTGATCTCCACCGCTCCGAGCTTTCCCGCGTAGAACGAGAGCATGTCCGGGCGCTTCGTCCCGGACGGGTAGAAGTGGCCCTTCCAGGCGGGATACGAGAACCCGCTCGTGCCGGTGCGGACCCGCATCGCTGACAGTCTGCCGGGGGTAAGCCGCGAGCGGCCGGGCCGCTACGCGCCGTCGTCGAGGAAAGGCCGCAGTTTCTGCGCCCAGTCCGGATGCCGGAGCTTGCGCAAGGCCTTCGACTCGATCTGGCGAATGCGTTCACGGGTCACGTTGAACGACTTCCCGACCTCCTCCAGGGTGTGCTCCGAGCCCTCGCCGACGCCGAAGCGCATCCGCAGCACGAGTTCCTCGCGAGGCGAGAGAGAACGCAGCACGTTGCCAGTCTGCTCCCGCAGGTTGGAGGAGATGACCTCGTCGATCGGCGACGGCGAGTTCTTGTCCTCGATGAAGTCACCGAGATGCGAATCCTCCTCCTCTCCGACCGGGGTCTCGAGCGACACCGGCGCCTGCGCGATCTTCATGATCTTGCGCACCTTGGAAGCGGGAAGGTCCATGTGCTCGCCGATCTCCTCGGCGGTGGGCTCACGCCCGAGTTCCTGGACCAGCGACCGCGACGTGCGGGTCAGCTTGTTGATGTTCTCGATCATGTGAACCGGGATGCGGATCGTCCGCGACTGGTCGGCGATCGCCCGCGCCACCGCCTGGCGGATCCACCAGGTAGCGTAGGTCGAGAACTTGTAGCCGCGGCGATACTCGAACTTCTCGACCGCCTTCATCAGGCCGATGTTCCCCTCCTGGATCAGGTCCAGGAACTGGAGGCCCCGGTTCGTGTACTTCTTGGCGATCGAAACGACCAGGCGGAGGTTCGACATGATGAGCTGCTCCTTGGCGCGCTCGCTCAATGCCTCGCCGCGCTTGACCTTGGCCACCATCGCCCGCAGTTCTCCCTGCTTGACGAAGTGGCGCAGCTCGAGCTTCCGAACCTCTTCGCGGTACTTCTGGATACGCCGCCGGTGCAGCGCCCTGAGTTCCTCGTTGTTCTCGCGCTCGAGCGCCACCTGGGCCCGGCTGATGTCGCGCTCGCTGCGCCGGAAGCGGTTGTCGATCAACTTGACCAGGTCGACCACCCGATTGCGGTCCGGACCCGTGAAACCCAGCTCCACGATCAGGGCGGAGGCGCGCTCCTCCAGGCGGTCGATGTCCCGCGCGATCTCCTGGAATCGGTCGCCGCGGGGGCTGTAGCGCTTCTGCCGGCGACGGGTGCGATCGAGTTCCTCTTCCAGCTCCTGCATCTTCTCGAACACGCCGACGCGCTTGGCGATCCGCTTGTGGCCGTTCTGGTCCAGCAGGGAGATGGGATGTTCGATCTCCACCAACTGGGAAAGGGGCTTCGCGTTCTTGCGGTCCGCGAGCTCGGTCATCGCCAGCAGCCGGGTCATCAGGTCGGCGTTCCGGGCCATCGCCTGGAAGATGAGCCATTCGCCGTCTTCCAGCGCGCGGGCGATCTCGACCTCGCCGTCACGGTCCAGGAGCGGCACGGTACTCATCTCCCGCAGGTACATCCGCACCGGATCACTGGTGTTCAGCGGCTCGGTGACGGTCGGCGTCGCGGGATCCTCGTCCGCCTTCTCGATCTCGAGCGTGACCGTCTCGTCGAGATTCGCCACGTACCAGCCAGGCCGCCGGATCACGCCGACCCGCAACTCGCGCAGGCGGTCGTAGAGTTCGTTGATCTCGGCCTCGACGCCGACCATGTCGGCCGGCATCATGTCGTTGATCTCGTCGTTGAGGAGGTACGTCTTCGCCTTCCCCAACTCGAAGAGTTGGCGAATGGAGGAGTACCTCGCCTCGAGGGGCTTGTTCACGTCCTTCACTGGGGCAACTGCCATCTTCGGTCTCCAGGTAAGGGCCAAGCAGAAAGGGATTCACCGGCGGCGGCGAGAGCCGTCCAAGTCGACCTCGACCCGCACACTTCCCCGCCCGCCGAGAGAGTGCCTCAGCGAACCGGGAACATTGAGCGCCGACAGGCGCACAAGTGTAGCAGTATGAAGACGATCAACCACCCCGTTGTGTTTCGCTCCGGGTTTGTCCGCTCTTGCCTTCCGGGGCGCCTATGGTGCATCGCCGCCGTCCTTCTCAACCGCTACAGGCGTTGCGGTTCTTCCCCGCTGCCGCAACGCCTCGCGGAGCAGGTACTCGATCTGTCCGTTGACGCTCCGCAGTTCTGCCGCCGCGAGCCGCTGAAGTTCCTCGAACACGGCGAAGTCGAGGCGCAGAAGGAACGCCTTGCGGGGAGGGGCCGCCATCGTGCAGCGTCCTTCCGCCTACGGATAGAGCGTGCCGGTGTTCACGACCGGCTGGGTGTGGCGATCGCTGCACAGCACGGCCAGCAGGTTGCTGACCATCGCGGCCTTCCGCTCGTCGTCAAGGTGCACGACGTCCTTCTCGCTCAGCATGTTCAGCGCCTGCTCCACCATGCCGACCGCGCCATCGACGATCTGGGCTCGCGCTGCGACCACTGCCGCGGCCTGCTGGCGCTGTAGCATCGCGGCGGCGATCTCCGCCGCGTAGGCCAGGTGGCTGATCCGGGCCTCGATCACCTCGACACCGGCGGTCGCCAACCGCTCCTGGACCTCGCCGCGGAGACGCTCGGAGATCTCGGCGGTGTGATGCGACAGGGAGATCTCGCCTTCTTCGTGTGCGTCGTAGGGGTAGCCCGTCGCCATGTTGCGCAGCGCGGCCTCGCTCTGAACCTGCACGTAGTCCTCATAGTCGTCGACGTTGAAGAGCGCCTCCGCGCTATCCGTGACCCGCCAGACGACGACCGCGCCGATCTCGATCGGGTTCCCGGCGTTGTCGTTCACCTTCAACTTGCCCGTCTCGAAGTTCCGGGTGCGTACCGATACGCGGCGCTTGCTCAGGAACGGGTTGGCCCAGCGAAGCCCCGTGTCGTAGGCGCTGCCCTGATACGAACCGAAGAGTTGGAGGACCTTCGCCTCGTTCGGGTGGACCATGAACAGCCCGAACATCAGGAAGACGAGAACGGGAATGCACACCGCGCAGAAGATCACGACGGGGATGACCCGCCAGATCCCGAAGACGGCAACGCCGGCAATCGCGAGGAGGACGAGGAGGACGAGCAGGCACAGCATGCCGACACCCGGTTTGACCGAGAGACGCTTCTCCCGATGCTCTACCATCTGTGGTTCCATTTCTTGGTGACTCCCTTGATCACGCGGCCGACCAGGCGACCGCTGGTTGGTCGATATGAAAGTGATATCACACTTATATCGACCCGACCACCTGGTCGGCCGGCCGACATCGTCTTGAAGCCCAACCGACAGACCGATCGCGAGGCGGTCCTGCGCATCGCGGAACGCTTCCGCATCGAGGGACGGGCAACCGCGGCGGTTGAGCTGCGCGCGGGCCACATCAACGACTCCTACATCGTCTCCACCGCGAGCGACAGCCGCTACCTGCTGCAGCGGATCAACGGCTACGTGTTCCCGAATCCGGCTCAGGTCATGGCGAACATCGTCCGGATCACGCACCATCTCAAGCGCAAGCTCGGCCCGGGGAGAGGCCGGCGGCGGCTGACTCTGGTTCCCGCGGCGAACGGGGAGATGTGGTTCGAGACGACGGCACCGGACCGTCGAGCCGACTGGTGGCGGATGTACGAGCTGATCGAGGACACGACGAGCGTACTCCGGGCGTCGACGCCGGAGCAGGTCTTCCTCGCCGCACAGGCGTTCGGCCGATTCGAGACACAGCTCGTCGATCTCCCTTCACCGCCGCTACACGAGACGATTCCCGGCTTCCACGACACGCTGAGCCGCTTCGAGACATTTGACCGGGCGCTGCTCACGGCAAGCGCCTCAGCTGCCGGCGACGCCAGGCGCCGGCAGGCCATCGCCGAGATCCGGTCGGTCGCCGCCCACCGCGAGCTGGCTGGCCGGTTGAGCGTCGGCGCGGCTCACAAGCTGCCGCGGCGGATCGTCCACAACGATTGCAAGATCAGCAACATCCTGTTCGACCGGGAAACCGGCGAAGCGCTGTGCGTCGTCGATCTGGACACGACCATGCCCGGACTGGCCGCCTGCGACTTCGGAGACATGGTCCGGTCGATGGGCCACCGAGCCGAAGAGGATGCCCGTGAAACCGACGGGGCGCGAGTCGACGTGGGTCTATTCGCCGCCGTGGCTCAGGGCTACCTGGACGGAGCCCGATTCCTGACCGCGACCGAGAGAAGAAGCCTGGTCGACGGCGCCCTGGTGCTGACGCTCGAGCAGGCCGTGCGCTTCCTCACCGACCACCTGGATGGCGACGTCTACTTTCGGGTCGAGCGGCCCGGCCAGAACCTGGACCGGTGCCGGGTGCAACTGGCCCTGCTCGAGTCGCTGCTGGCGCGTGACCCGGACCTGCGCAGAATCGTCGGAGGTCCCACCACGTAGTCAGAACGCCTGGAGGTCGCGCTGCCCGCCCAGCTGCTTGGGCGGGTTGTGGTAGGTGCGATTCAGACCGCTGACCGTGTCCCTCACCGTGATCCAGTACTCCACGTCGGACAGGGCGCCGTAGAACACCCAGTACTTGCCGTTCAGCACACGGCCGTCGAGCACCTTGACGACCAGCTCGACGTTCTCGGGGTCGAAGAACCAGAACAGGCCCGACTCGTCGGAGACCGCCACCGGGATGGCGACGCCGCTCCCGAAGTCATCGGGCACGTCAGGGTTCTTCCAGTGCACCCGGGCCTCGAACCGACCCTCCCTCAGGCAGAGGAACCGGTCGCCGCCGCGACATGGGCCGTTGTAGCCGCCGGTCGTCGCACTTGCCTCATCCGAGTACTCGAATCCCTGGCGCCCGTCCGCTCGCAGGCGGAACGTGTATGGCGTCTCCGAACGAAGTCCGTCGATGCGGACGCGTCCGTCCCGTGCGGACGCCGTCGACACCCCAGCCCAGCCCACCGTCTGGCTGCGGGCCTCGACGGTAAGGAGCCCTCTCGCAGCGTCGGCCCAGCTTCCCCGCCAGAAGACGATGACGGTCGAGTCCTCCACGGGCTCGGCCGCCAGCTCGCCCATGAACCGCGGTTCCGGATCGTCCGGATCCGGCGCCCCGGGCTCTTCATGCTCCAGGCGTTCGAAGGTCAGCCGCGCCATCGGTCCGTCCGCGAACTTGCCCATGCCGCGGATGCTGGTGATCGTGCCCTGGGGCACCGTCGCCGGGTTGTCGAGGGAGAACTCGGTTCCCTCCTCGGTGCCGGCGTCGTAGGGGAAGAGGTCGACCTCCAGGTCATCGACCCACTGTCCACTGTCGTCGAGCAGCGACCTTGCGGAAACGCCGACAAACCAGTCCGGACTGGGAGCGATCATGGTCGCCAGGGTGACGAGCGGATACTGCCTGGTGACCTCGAACTCGATCGTGGTCGACGCAGTGCCGCCTCGCGGCGGCTCCCTCTCCAGCACAGCGACGACGTCGGAACTCCGCTCCATCAAGGCTCTGAGGTCCCGCTGGATCCCCAACTCGGCCACCCGCTCCATCTGCCGGATCGCCCGGCTGCCCGGCTGCCAGAAGCTCACCTGGTCGTTGTGGACGGCGCCGATCAGGGGTGAGAAGTGGGCGCTGCCGGGAACGCCGCCGGGCGTGACGGCCCGGGTCCAGGCGCCCTGGAACGTGAGACGGTAGCTGGCCGACTCGGCTCCGGCGGATTGCGCCCACACCGGCGCGACCCAGCAGGACCAGACGGCGGCAGCCGCCAACACCAGCTTCAAACGGGACGACCGCATGGGTGAATCGGTTCCAGGAACGCCTCGATCAGGTCGCCGTCCGCCGCCAGACCGCCTGATCCCGACTCGACACTCGTGTCCTGATCACCAGGTTCCGCGGCAGGCCCGAACCAGACGCCCATCCGCATCCACTCGTCCTCGGCGCACTCGAACTCGATCAACGTCACGAGGTCTCCGACTTCTTCCCCGGCCTCGTACAAGGTATGGCCACGGAACGTGGCCCAGCGTCCGGTGAAGTCCCCCCGGTCCAGGTCGCCGCGGCCCAGGTTCTCGTCGACGTTCAGCTCCAGGCCCATCTCGCGAAACGTCACCGACTCACTTGTCTCGCCGTCGAAGAAGGCCCGCAGATCGTCGCCCCCTGCTCTCACGCGAAGGTAGAAGAACCCTTCCTCCCGGAACTCTCCTCCCGGGGAACCGTCTTCCGGTGGCCGGTCCGAGAAGACCGCCATCTCCATGAACAGCGGAATCGAGATGACGGCCGCGGCGTGATAGCCGCCCGGTTCCTGCTCCGCCCCCAGCACTTCCAGCGCCCGGCTTCTGCGCCGCTCGGGATCCTCGTTGTCGGCGGTCACCTGCTGGGCGGTACGGACGCCAAAGAAGGCCAGGCCGCCCACGACGAGGACCACGAGACCGAGGCAGCCCAGGCAGCCCAGGAGGGCGTAGAACCAGGGTGAACGGCCCGTCGACTCCTTCATCGAGCGACCGTAGCACGGCGGTCGCCGCCGCTATGATTCACCCATGGCGACGCTCGGAAAGCCGCTTGCCACGAACAAGGCCTCGGCCAAGGCCGTCGCCCGCGGAACGCTTCTCGAACAGACGATCCGCAGGAAGCTCGAGCAGGCCACCGGCGCCGAACGGCTGGAGGTGCTGAACGAAAGCCGGATGCACAACGTCCCCTCGGACGCCGAAACCCACTTCCGGGTCGTCGTGGTCAGCAGCCGTTTCGAGGGCGCGACGCGCCTGGGAAGACACCGGGTCGTGCACAGGGCCCTGGAAGAAGAACTCGCAGGACCGATCCACGCCCTGGCCATCGACGCGCTCACGCCGGCCGAGTGGCAGGCCCGCGACGAGCAACGGAGCCTGTCTCCCGACTGCCGCGGCGGCTCGCGGTTCGACTCGCCGGGCGACTGACTACGGCTGCGGCACCACCCGGATGTAAGGCAGGGGCTGCTGCCAGCCCTGGGGATACTTCGCCCGCGCCGCCTCGTCCGACACCGCCGGCAGGATGATCACGTCGTCGCCGTGCTCCCAGTTCGCGGGCGTCGCCACCTGCTCCTTGGCCGTCAACTGCACGGAGTCGACGAGACGCAGGATCTCGGCGAAGTTCCGGCCCGTGCTCATCGGGTAGGTGAGGGTCGCCTTGATCCGCTTGTCCGGGCCGATCACGAAGACGGAGCGAGCGGTCGCGTTGTCCATCGGCGTCCGGCCCTCGGAGGAGTCGCCGGCGTCGGCTGGCAGCATGTCGTACTGCTTGACGATGTCGAGCGTCGGGTCGCCGATCAGCGGGTAGTTCAGGGCGTGGCCCTGGGAAGCCTCGATGTCCTTCGACCATGCCTGATGGTCCGACACGCCGTCGACGCTGATGCCGATCACCTTGCAGTTGCGACGGTCGAACTCGTCCTTGAGGCCGGCAACGGTGCCCAATTCGGTCGTGCAGACCGGCGTGAAGTCCTTGGGGTGCGAGAACAGGACGCACCAGCCATCGCCGATCCACTCGTGGAAGTCGATCTCTCCCTCCGTGGTCTGCGCGGTGAAGTTGGGAGCCTCGTCGTTGATCCTGAGCGTCATGGTTCCTCCGGTCAGTCGGGTTCTATGCGGAGCGCGTAGCGTGGAGCGCCGAGAAAGGTGACCATTGTAGTCACGTTTAGGGTTGGTTGGGATAGAACGGGCGGATGCGGCGAGCGGCCATCCTGCCAGCGGCCATCGTCGCGGTTTCGTGCGCGGCGCCGGCCCCGGACTCCAGACCCAACGTCGTCCTGTTCCTCGCCGACGACCAGGGCTGGGGCGACCTGAGCGTCCACGGCAACACGAACGTCCACACGCCGAACGTCGACGCGCTGGCGCGAGACGGCGCGTCCTTCACCCGGTTCTTCGTCAGCCCCGTCTGTTCGCCGACGCGCGCGGAACTCCTGACCGGCCGCTACCACCCGCGGTCCGGCGTCTACGCCACTTCCCGGGGCGGAGAGCGGCTCGACCTGGACGAAACGACGATCGCCGAGGCCTTCCATGCCGCGGGCTACGCTACCGCCGCCTTCGGCAAGTGGCACAACGGTTCGCAGCCCCCCTACCATCCCAACGCCCGGGGCTTCGACGAGTTCTACGGTTTCACCTCGGGCCACTGGGGAAACTACTTCGACCCGCCCCTGGACCACAACGGCCGCGTCGTCACGGGCAACGGCTACGTCACCGACGACTTCACCGACCGCGCCATCCGGTTCATCGAAGACCATCGAGCCGAGCCCTTCTTCGTCTGGGTCGCCTACAACACGCCCCACAGCCCGATGCAGGTGCCCGATCGCTGGTGGGCCCGATTCGAGGACGGCGACCTCCCCCAGCGCCACCGCGAACCCGGGGAAGAGCATCTCGACCACACCCGGGCCGCCCTGGCGATGACCGAGAACATCGACTGGAACGTCGGACGGCTGACCGGGCGCCTGGCGGAGCTCGGTCTCGCCGAGGACACGATCGTCGTCTACCTGACGGACAACGGCCCGAACGGCTGGCGCTGGAACGGCGACATGAAGGGTCGCAAGGGTTCGACGGATGAAGGCGGCGTCCGATCTCCCTTCTTCGTCCGCTGGCCGCGCGCCATCGAAGCCGGCACGGTCGTCGATCGCATCGCGGGCGCGATCGACCTGCTGCCGACGCTGGCCGAGCTCGCCGGCATCCCGTACGCGACCTCCCACCCCATCGACGGCCTCAGCCTGAAACCGCTGCTCGGGCCCGGAACCGGGGCAGCCGGCAGATGGCCCGACCGGCATCTCGTGAACCACTGGCGCGGGAGCACCAGCGTCCGTAGTCAGCAGTACCGGCTCGACCACGAAGGCCGCCTGTTCGAAATGGCCGCCGACCCGGGCCAGCGTAACGATGTCGCCGCGGAGCGGCCCGAGGCGGCCGCCCGGCTCGCTGCCGTACGGGACAGGTGGATCGCAGAGGTACTGCCCGAGCTTCCGGACGAGGACGACCGGCCGTTTCCGATCGGCCATCCCGAACACGAGTCCACGCACCTTCCCGCACGCGACGGCATCGCCCACGGCGCCATCGAGCGTTCGAGCCGCTACCCGAACGACTCCTACTTCACGAACTGGACCAGCCCCGACGACTCGATCACCTGGGATGTCGAAGTGCTCGCCGGCGGCCGCTTCGAGGTCGTCCTCTACACCACCAGCGCCGAAGACGATGCCGGTGCGCTGATCGAACTGCGGCTCGGCGAGCAGGCAGTGAGCGGCCGAATCGACCGGGCGCACGATCCGCCGCTGATCGGCATGGACGACGACCGCGTTCCGCGCATCGAGTCCTACGTAAAGGACTTCCAGCCGACGGTCCTGGGCGAGATCGACCTTCAACCCGGCCGGGGCACCCTGTTCCTGCGGGCGCTGGAGATCCCGGGCAACCAGGCGGTCGACTTCCGGCTGCTGGTTCTCCGCCGCCGGACCTAGTCTGAAGGGCTCTCCTGCTGCGCCTCGATCTGCCGGCGGAGCTCGTCGAGTTCCTCGCGGTCGGGCCGAAGGTTCGAGGCACCATGGATGTAGACGTGCTCGATCTCGGAAGCCGCCTGGATGGTGTTCCAGTGCAGCAGGATGCGCACACAGCGGTCAAGGCCGCCGGGCACCGCCATCTCGTGGCCGCACAGCAGCGCAACGTCGCGCCAGCCCATCAGGCGCGCCGCCAGCGCCGGATACTCGGCGGTCAGATCGGGCGTGGTGGTGAAGACGGCGCTGGCGACATCCTCCTGCTCGATGCCGTTCGCCTGAACCATCCTCTCCAGCAGTTCTGCGGTGGCAGTCAGAATCTGCTCGCGGCTCGAGCCCTGAACCGTCGTCGCGCCGCGGACGCCGCGGCACACGAGATGCCTGCGGCGCCAGGTACTGGACTGCGGCTTGCGAGGCATGGGAGCGACGTCAGCGGGTACGATCCGGCGTGAAGGGAAGCGGCGAACTGTACCAACGACTCTGCTGGCAGCTACCGGCGCGCCGGCACGCAAACCCGCGCGGCGTCGCCATCTGCTTCGTGGCCGCGGCGACGCTGCTCGCCGCCTGCTCACCACCCGGGTCGAGCACTACGACCCCGCCGGAGCGGCCGAACATCCTCCTGGTCCTCGCCGACGACCTCGGCTACGGGGACATCGGCGCCTACAACCCGGAGTCGCGGATCCCGACCCCCAACCTCGACCGGCTCGCGAACGAGGGCGTACGGCTGACGGACGCCCACAGTCCCTCCTCGGTCTGCACGCCGACTCGCTACGCGCTCCTCACCGGCCGCTACGCCTGGCGCTCCAGGCTGAAGCGCGGCGTGCTGAACGGGCGATCCACCGCCCTGCTCGAACCGGAGCGCGTCACCCTGCCAGGGTTCCTCCAGTCCCTCGGCTACGCCACCGCCGGCATTGGCAAGTGGCATCTCGGACTCGGCGCCGATCCGGCTCCGGGCGACAATGAGCCCGGCCGGACCGACTACGACGCACCGCTTCGCCCGGGGCCGCTCAGCGCCGGCTTCGAGCACTACTTCGGGATCCCCGCCTCCCTCGACATGGAACCGTACCTCTACATCGAGGACGACGGCGTGTTCGAGGAAGCGACAGAAACGGTCGAGGCCAGTTCGATGCGGCGCTACGGGGGCGGCGGCTACTGGCGCGCAGGCGACATCGCCCCCGGCTTCGACTTCCTCCAGGTGACTCCGGTCCTCTTCGATCGCGCCGCCGGCTACCTGCAGCGGCGCGCGGCGACGGACGACGACCGGCCCTTCTTTCTCTATCTGCCGCTGCCCTCGCCCCACACGCCCTGGATGCCGCTACCGGAGTTCGAAGGCGCGAGCCGCGCCGGCGTCTACGGCGACTTCGTCGCTCAGGTCGACGCCGGCGTCGGCGGCCTGCTCGACGCTCTCGACTCCCTCGATCTCGCCTCGAACACCCTGGTCGTGTTCACGAGCGACAACGGCGCCCACTGGGTCGAAGCGGACATCGAGCAGACCGGGCACCGCGCGAACGGATCGCTGCGCGGCCAGAAGGCCGACATCCACGAGGGCGGCCACCGAGTCCCCTTCCTTGCCCGCTGGCCGGGCCGTTTTCCGGCCGGCTCGGTGCGCGGAGAACTGGCCGGCCTAGTCGACGTCTTCCGTACTCTTACCTCCATCCTGGAGGCCGAGGTTCCCGATGGAGCCGCCGAGGACAGCGTCGATCTCGGAGCTCTGCTCCGCGGCGAAGAGGACGCGGAGGCGCCCCGCAACTCGCTGATTCACCACAGCTCGCGCGGGATGTTCGCCATCCGGTCCCACGACCTGGACGGCCCGGAGGCTGCCCGGAAGTGGAAGCTGATCGAGGGGCTCGGTTCGGGCGGCTTCACCCAACCACGGCAACTCGCCCCCGAACCCGGCGGCGCCGCCGGACAGCTCTACGAACTCGTCGCCGATCCGGCCGAGACGAACGACCTCTACCTCGACCGGCCCGACATCGTCGAGCGGCTGACCGCGGAACTCGAGGCGATCCGGGGCGACGACTCCGAACCCCCGGCGCCGCCGGACTAGGGCGCCTCGTCCGCTCCCCCGTCCAGGAAGCGGATCAGGCTGGCCAGATCACTCAGGGTCATCGTGTCGAGCAGGCCCTCCGGCATGATCGAGAGCGCGGACGGTTCGCGGCTCCTGATCCGCGCCTTGTCCAGATCGAGGCGGTCGCCGTTCGCGTTGATCAGCGTCAGCCGCTCGGCCGTGTCCTCGACCACCATCCCGCTGTGCAGGGCGCCGTCCTCGAGCTCGACATCGACCGCCTGGTACTGATCCGAGATGACGCGTGACGGGAACATGATCGACTCGAGCACTTCGCCACGGCGGAACCGCTTGATCACCGTCGAGAGATCCGGGCCGCCGCCGCGACCGATGTCGCCGAACACGTGGCAGGCCGAGCAACGCGCGCGGTGGAACACCCGCTCGCCCTGCTCGGGGCTGTACCGCTCGTAGGCCATCACGTCGTACTCCAGGTACTCCGCGAGCTCCTCGAAGGACATCTGGGCCAGGTCGCTCCTGCCTTGCCGGTCGCCCTCGACTTCGCTGACCAGCGCGGCGGCGCGCCGCGCCCGTTCGGTCCGCTGAGCCTCAAGCCGCTCCTCGGCCGCCGTGCGTTCCCCGTCCGGGAACCGGTCCAGAAGGTCGTTCCAGATGGCGTCGACGTAGCCCTCCATGCTGGCCGCGCCCCGGAACTCCCGGGCGTCGTCGAACCAGGCCACGACCCGGGCGCGCAGCTCCGGCGTCCAGCCCCGGTCCACTACGCGCAGGCAGTAGGCGGTGTGGATCCGCTCCTCCGGCGGCCGGTCATCTTCCAGGCGATCGACCATCCTGGCCAGGGCCCCGTCTGGCTGCAGGTACGCGAGCAATCGCTCGAGCTGGCGGTTCACCCGGTCGTCGGCGTGCGGGTAGCGGTCGACCAGCGCCTGACCGAGGCCGGCCCGGAATTCGTCGCGCCCCGGAGCGTCCGGCGCCGGGTCGCGAATCAAGGCGATCTCGACCAGGCGCAGGAAGTCCAGCTCGGCTGCCACGTCGAGATCGGCGCCGGCGACCCGGACCAGGCTGCCCGTAAGGAAGTTGTACTCGATCTTGTGTTCCAGGCTGTAGATCATCGCCAGCGCGGCCTCGAAGTAGCCGCGGGGCCGCTGCCCGGGAGAGGCCATGAACGCCTGGTCGACCCAGTAGCCATGGGGGATGCGCTGGATCGCCTCCCGGGCCGCGTAGCGGAGGAACCGATCCTCGTGGTCGAGGAGGCCGTAGAGGGCATCGGAGGTTGCGACCTCGATGCCCCGGGCGCGCAGATCGAGGCCGGAGCGCACCAGGGACTCGGCCGCACGCCGGGCGACCAGCGGGTCGACGTCGCCGAGAGCGAGGCGCAGGGGGTCCTGCGCCTGGGCGAACGGCTGCGCGCCGAGCAGGGCCGCCGCGGCCGCGCGCACCAGCGGCGCGTCCGAGTCGAGGAGCGCCGCCGTTTCCTCCAGAGTCGGCCGTGGGCCATGCACTTCGAGCAGTTCCAACGCACGGATGCGGTCGATCGGTGCTCGTCCAGCGTCCCGAACGATTGCCCACAGATCCGCTTCCCAGTTCGCTCCCGCCTCACCGCGAGCGCGCCCGATGGCCTCCCTGCCCCACCCGGAGCGGGGCATCGGCTGACGTACGGCGGCTTCCGCGCCCGTGACCGCGACCGCCTCGCCCGCTCGCTCGTAGGTCACCCGGTAGAGGCCTCCCGACGTGCCGCGGCCGCCGGTCGCGAAGTAAAGGAAGCCGTCCGGCCCGACATCGAGGTCCGTCACGTTCAGCGGTTCGCCGAGGACGAAGTCGTGGGCCTCCCCGGTCCAGGTAGCGCCGGCCCGTTCGGGGAACAGGACCCGGATCCGGCCCCGCGACCAGTCGCCCATGAAGTAGGCGCCCTGGTACCGACCGGGGTAGGCGTGGTGGTAGTAGAAGGCGACGCCCACCGGCGAACCGCGGCCGAGGTCGACCACGCCGGGCAACGTGTCGATTTCGTGGAACGCGATCTTCCCTGACCCGGTGCGCCAGCCGTAGTCGCCCGCGGGTATCAGATGGACGACTCGGGTGGGCCGGAACCAGGGCAACCCGCGGTCCCACTCCATGTCCGCCTCATAGGCGAAGATCTCTCCCGCCGCGCCGATCGCCAGGTCGAAGGGATTGCGCAGGCCTCCCGAGAGCCGCTCCCAGACGTTCGACTCCAGATCCAGGCGGTAGATCGTGCCGCCCGGCGCGCGCAGACTGTTCGCATGGCCCCGCGGGTCCAGGATCGGCGGCAAGAGTTGGTCCTCCTGCAGTTCGCGCAGCGGCGAGGTCGCCGCCAGCCCGACCTCGGGCGACGAGTAGTTGCCGTAGAGGACGTAGAGGGCGCCGCCGGGACCGCGCGCGATCGTGTGCGGTCCGTGCTCCTGGATCCGGCCATTCGCGGGTACGATCTGCTCGACGACATCGACCTGGTCGTCGCCATCCGTGTCCCGCAGCCGGTAGAGCCCGGTGTCCTCGACTGAGTCGCTGCCGCCAGACCTGCCCTCGACTCCCGCCGCTTCGGCCAGCCGGCCGCGGCCGTTCGCGTGGACGAGCAAGTCGCCCGGCCCCATGACGTACAAGCCGTGCGCCGTAGCGACCTGAGGAGCGAAGTCGATCCGCCGGTCGTACATGCCGTCACCGTCGGCGTCCTCGAGGACGACCAGGCCTTCGCCTTCCAGCGCCAGCAACGGCCTGCCCGCTGCGTCGAACGTCATGTTGACGACCGAGCCGAAGAGACCGGGCTCGGCCGCCGCTTCCACCGTGAATCCGTCCGGCGTGCGGAAGCGCTCCCCTGCGTAGTCGAGCCGCTCCCGCCGCGACGCGTCGTGATCGGGCATCAACTCCTGGGCGGTCGCCCCGGCACCCAGCCCGAGAGCCAGTGCAAAGCCGAGGGTGTGAGAGACGGCGTTCTTCATGAAACCTCGTGGCCCGGCCGGTCGCCGATCCTACACGCCGGGATCTTGTCTTGGGACGCGTCTGCTCCGTAGGATCAGTCTGCTATGCCCCAGGCGCCCTGCACGATCGCCGTTCTGGCAACCCTCGACACGAAGGGCGGCGAAGCGTCGTATCTCGTGGACCGCATCGTCCGCGACTGGGGTTGCCGGGCGTTCGTCATCGACCTCGGCGTGCTCGGCGAGCCCGCACTGGACGGAACATGGCTCCCCGATGTGAGCCGTCGTGAAGTCGCCTGCGCCGGTGGCGAGAAGGTCGAGCAACTGGCCCAGGAGGCCGACCGCAAGCGCGCGATCGCCGCGATGTCCGCCGGTGCGGAGGAGGTCGTCCGCCGCAGCTACGGTCACGGCAGCTTCGACGCGATCGTCGGTCTGGGCGGCCGGGCCGGCACCGCGATGGCGACAACCGCGATGCGCGTCCTGCCCCTGGGCGTGCCCAAGGTGATGGTCTCCACGATGGCCGGCGGAGACGCCTCGGGGTACGTCGGCGTCAAGGACATCGTCATGGTGCCGTCGATCGTCGACATCGATGGCATCAACCGGATCAGTCGTCAAGTCCTGAGCCGCACCGCCGCGGCGATCTGCGCCATGGCCCGGGTCGAGATCGAAGGTGGTGACGACCGTCCTCTGATCGCGGCCTCCACCTTCAGGAGCGCCACCCCCTGCGTGGACGCCTGCCGGCGCCAACTGGAGATCGAGGGACTCGAGGTGCTCGTCTTCCAGGCCACGGGCGCCGGCGGCCGTACGATGGAGAGTCTGATCGAGGCAGGCTTCGTGCGCGGAGTACTCGACCTGACGACCACGGAGTGCGCGGATGAGCTGGTCGGCGGCGTACGCACCGCCGGCCCGTCGCGTCTGGAGGCCGCGGCCAAGAGCGGTACGCCCGCCGTCGTCGTGCCCGGCTGCCTCGACATGGTCAGCTTCTTCGCCCGGGACACCGTTCCGGCAGAGTTTGCGGGGCGCACCTTTCACCGCCAGAGCGACAACATGACCCTGATGCGCACGTCGCGCGAGGAGTCCGCCGAGCTCGGCCAGGTCCTCGCGGCCAAACTGAATGCCTCTACCGGCCCGGTCGAGGTCTATCTGCCTCTGGGCGGCGTCTCCACGCTCTCCGCGGCCGGCGGACCGTTTCACGACCCGGCGGCCGACGACGCGCTCTTCACCGCCCTGCGCGAGAACCTGCGGCGGGCCGTGCCGGTCACCGAAGTCGACGTGAACATCAACGACCCGCGCTTCGCCTGCGCCGTTAGCGACGCCATGCTACGGCTGGTGCGGGACGCGAACTGAGGTCTCATCCCCGCACGAGAACGCGCTCGCCCAGCGGCTGCACCGGCCGGTAATTGTTCGGGAAGATCGCCGCGAAGGCCGTGCGGTACATTCCGCGCATGCCGCGCATCCGGTTCAGCTTGCGCCGCCGCTGGCGGCGGGCTCTGCTTCCGGGCGTCGTCGCCGTCGTCCTCGCTCCGATGGCGGCACCCGCCGGTGGAGCCGCCGCCGATCCGGCGGCGGTCGAACGGGGCGCGGTGATCTACCGCGGCGGCACCTGCCCGGTGTGCCACCACTGGGAAGGCCAGGGGAACCGCCGCGGACCGGACCTGACCGACGAGGAGTGGCTTCACGGCGACGGATCGCTCGCCGCCGTGCGCACCGCAATCGAAAGCGGCTTCCGCCACGGTGCGGGCCGCCGGTTCCGCGGCAAGTACGAGATGTGGCCACTGGGCGGCATGGAACTCGACGAAGGCGATGTCGATGCACTGACCGCTTACGTCTGGTCCCTTCACCGCCGACGCCGGGCCGCCGATACTCGCACCCGCGAGGTCGTCAGCCGCATCGCCTTCGCCTCCGGCGCCGATCAGGACCGCTCGCAGCCGGCCTGGGACACGGTACTCGCGCTCAGGCCCCAGCTCATGCTGATGCTCGGCAACAGCGTCCTCGCGGGCACCGACGACATGCTCGAGCTTCGTCTCCAGTACGAGAAGCTGGCGGCCAAGCCGGGCTTCGACGAGTTGCGGCGGCAGAGCCGTTTCCTGGCCACCTGGAACGACCTGGACTTCGGCCACGAGGATGCCGGCGCCGAGTTCGCCATGCGGGCCGAGTCGAAGGAGCTCTTTCTGGATTTCTGGGAGGTGCCTCCCGGGTCGCCACGCCGCCGGCAGCAGGGCATCTACGCCTCCCAGCGCTTCGGACCGCCGGGACGCCGCCTGCAGGTCATTCTGCTCGACACCCGCTACGACCGGGGACCGCTGTGGCGCGTATCGCCGGACGAGGCGACAAACCGTAAAGCGCGGGGCATGGGACCCTACCTGCCGAACGACCACCAACGTGCTCGCATGCTCAGCGAGGAACAGTGGCGCTGGCTCGACGAAGAACTCCACGAGCCTGCCGACCTGCGGCTGATCGTTACCAGCATCCCCTTCGTGATGGAGTTCACCGGCTGGGAGAGCTGGGCCAACATGCCTCTCGAACGGCAGCGCCTGCTGGCCCTCGTTCGGGACACCGGAGCGAACGGCGTCATTCTGCTCAGCGGCAACACGCCCTGGTCCGACATTTCCCGCCTCGACGCGGACTTCCCCTATCCGCTCTGGGACATCACGACCGGCTCGCTCAACCGGCGCGGGGACGCCATCGGGCCGAACCGCCACCGCGTCGGCAGCGCTGCGCGCGAACCGAACTTCGGCTACATGGACATCGACTGGACCCAGGCCGACCCGACGATCCGGATCGAGTTGCGGACCGTCGCCAATCGGGTCCTGTTGCGCCAGACGCTGCAGTTGTCGGAGCTGCAGCCGAAGTAGACACCTCCGCTGCCTGCAGCCTCCTGGACCTAGAAGAACACGAAGGATCGCACCACGACGTTCCTCCGGCAGGGCGCATCTTCAGGCGCGGTCGGGTCGATGCAGGCAGTGTGGAAGGACCAGCGCGAGACGGAGCCGTCGGTAACGGAGTCGTAGCACTTGAGCATCGAGACCTCGGTGGGCGTCTGGTGGGGAAACCAGTACCACTCGTGGTGCGGGCGGTAGGTGAAGCGCGTGGTCTCGCCGACGCGGTCATCGTAGATTCGGTAGTTCGTGATGTACGGCTGGTCGGCGAAAGACGGCCAGGCGCAGAGTACGAAGGGATTCTGGCGCACGGTCTCCATCGGCTTGGCGAGGTTGATCGACATGAAGCGCCTCGACATCTTCGCGTCCGCCTCTTCTTCGGTGTAGTGCTGCTCGCGGCCGAAGTTCCGCAGGTTCCTGGTGAGCAGTTCGCGGCAGCGTACGCGGCCGCTGTTGTCGTTCAGGTCGTTGTGCACGAGGTTGGCGTAGTTGGCGTTCACACCGGGGTTCTTGTTGTCCTGGTCCTCGGTGCGGTCTCCCTGGTAGTCCTTGTCGAACACGTCGTGGTTGTACACGAAGGCGTCCGTCGCGTCCGGGAAGAACTCGAGCAGGAGCTTCTCCATCTCCGGGTAGAACACGCGCTCCACCTCCGCCGCGTCGTAGAAGTTCTCGCACTCGGACTCGCAGTGGGCCAGCGAGAGGCCGAGCCTGTCCATGCACTCGGCGCTGTCGGGCTTGAGCCCCGGGTAGACCTCCTCGATTCGTCGCGCGTCGCGCATCACGTGGGGGAAGTACAGGCAGCCCCGCGCGATGTCCCGTTCGTACCGGCGCAGCGCTTCCGCATCGGCTCTTCGCGCCGGGTCCCGCCAGAGTGCATTGGACGAGACGATCGAGTAGGACGGCTCCTCGCGGACCGAGTAGCGCAGCGGCAGCGCCAGGCCGCCTTCAGGCACTTCGATGTTGTTCGCCCGAATGTACTCGAGGCACTCCCTGTAGCGACGAAAGCCGGGGCCCCATTTCGTCTCGATCGGCCCTGGAGGGGCGTTGTCGAGCATGTCGGCGAACTCCTTCTCGGTCCCCTCGGCCACCTGGCGGAAGGTCGCCTCCGTCGCCGCGGCGGTTCCCGCATCCCCGTCCCGGTCGAACGACATGTAGGACAGGCCTCCGTTCGCCGCCACGGGCGGCGGCTGCCCCTTGGTGAGTTGCAGGGGCGGCACGTAGGCCGGCGTGGCCGCGTCCGAAGCCGTCGCAACGTGATTCGCACTCATTCCGGTCTCCTCTTCAGCATTCGCTCCTCCCACGCCCGTACGTTGCGGTTCGCCTCGTCGAAGATGCGCTCGTAGTTGCCGATCGTGATCGCGTGCAGCGTCGTGTCGCTGAGCCTGTCCCAAAGCGGCGCGTAATCGCGCCACGTTTTGAGGTACGGGTCCCGACCGCTCGGCGCAACGGAATCCGTCCCGAACAGAAAGCGGTCCGGATGGCGTTCGAGCAGCGCGGCCCAGGCTTCAAGCGATGTTTCATCGCGCACGATGTACTTCGCCACTTCGTCCCAGGACAGGTCGCAGTGGACATGGGAGAACGTCTCGTCGGAGAGCAGGGCGTCGAGCAGCTCGACATGGTCCACGGCGGGCGCCACGAACCGGCCCAGCCCGGTATGGGCCCAGATGATCGGGACGCCGGGGTGGGCCCGGAAGAGCTCCCGCAAGGGCTCCAGGTGAACCGGCTCGTACGCCCCGGTCGGCAGCACGACGTCGATGTCGTTGTGGAGGATCACGACGAGGCCCGCCTCGGCAGCGAAGTCGAGCACCCGGTCGAGCGCCGGATTCCGCAGACTGGCCGTATGGCCGAGGATCTTCGAGGTAACGAACTCCTTGTGGATCGAGAACTCCCCGATTCCGGAGAAGACGTTGGGATAGTGCTCCAGAACGCGGCGGATGTGATCCGCGGCATACATGTCCGTCGGGTTGAAGCCCGTGATCATCGGGTCGAAGCGCGCCTGGTCCTCGGGCGGCAACTGCTGGTACTCCTCGGCGATGATCGCATCGACGAAGGAGTAGTAGTACAGCGCCGAATCGGAGTGCAGGTAGTAGTCCGGCGCCCGGTCGCCCGACTCGAAGTAGTCCCACTTCTGCTGGAGCGGGATGCCGAAAACCGCCGTGCGCCCAGCGTCGTTCGCCGCGATCTCGAGGAACTCGTTCAGCGTGATGCCCCGCTGGACGTAGTTCGTCAGGTGGAAGTGGACGTCGTGAAACTTCGGTTCGTTCGACTCCGCCCAGCCGACCGACCCCGTGACCAGCCACGCCGCGACGAGCAGCGGCGCTCCGATTCCCGGCTCGGCCGTCCTGGCGAACACCTGACGAAGCTACACCATCGGCCTCTGGTGGCCGACTCAGCTCCTTGCCTGGTCCTGCGCCGCCTTGGCCGCCTGCATGTCGTCCTCGTCCGGCATCAGGATGAACTCGGGGTAGGACTCGATGCCCAGTTCGGTCATGTCCTGACCGAGTTCCTCGACTTCCGGCGAAACCCGAACGCCGATCGTCTTCTCGAGCACCCACCACACGAGCAGGGAAACCCCGAAGACGAAGACGCCGATCACGACGATGCCGATGACCTGCGGCACGAAGCTGCCGCCGGCCGCGATGCAGACGGCGAGGGTGCCCCAGATACCGGCGAACAGGTGGACCGGAACGGCACCGACGACATCGTCGAGCTTCATCCGTTCGAGCAGCCTCATGCCGGCGACCGTGACCACGCCGCCGATGGCGCCGATCAGCAGCGCCCAGTGGTGGCCGACAAGGTCCGGTCCGGCGGTCACGCCGACCAGTCCGCCGAGTGCGCCGTTGAGCACAGCCAGGAGGTCGATCCGGCCCAGCAGCGGCCGTGACAGGACGAGGGCCGCGACGACGCCGGCCGCGGCCCCGAGGTTCGTGTTGATCAGCAGGTTGCCCATCGCCGTGGCATCGCTGGCGCCGCCGAGCGCAAGCTGCGAGCCGCCGTTGAACCCGAACCAGCCCATCCAGAGGATGAAGACCCCGAGCGTGACGATCGGCACGTTGGACGGCGGCGTCGCCTTGACGCTGCCGTCGTCGCGGAACTTGCCGCGCCGCGCGCCGACCATGATGATGCCGGCCAGCGCCGCCCAGCCACCGGTCGAGTGGACGATCGTCGAGCCGGCAAAGTCCTGGAAACCGCGCTCGGCCAGCCAGCCGCCGCCCCAGGTCCAGGCCCCGACGATCGGGTACAGAACCGCGGTCAGCACGGCCGTGAAGATGAGGAAGGACCAGAGCTTGACCCGCTCGGCGAGAGCCCCCGACACGATCGAGGCCGTCGTGGCCACGAACGTCATCTGGAAGAACCAGCTCGACATCTCGGAGTAGCCGCTTCCAACGACGGCGGCCGCCTTGTCGGCGTCGCCGGCGAGGAAGGCCATCTCGTCCGCCGACGCTTCGAAGAAGAACGAAACCGAACCGATCCAGCCGCTCACATCGACGTACATCAGGTTGTAGCCGATCACGTAGTACGCGATCCCGGCGATCGAGTACAGGCCGATGTTCTTCATGCAGATGACGGAGGCGTTCTTCGTCCGCACGGAACCCGCCTCGAGCATGGTGAAGCCGGCGCACATCCACATGATGAACGCACCCCAGACCAGGAAGGCGTACGTATTGAAGACGTAGGTGACCTCTTCGGACACCTGGGCGCCAGCCGCGGACGCCACGAGAAGCAATCCAACGCCAGCGAGGAGTACCTTGAGGACGGTCGATCGTGACGAGAACGGCTCGAACTGGGGCTTCATTCGTTTCCTCCGGCTAGTGGTGGAGGCCCCGCCCCCTCTTGCGAGGGCGTCGACGACGCGTGACCAGGTTCTTCGCTGACCGACCCAAGGCAGAACGCCAGGACCGCGCTTGGGACATGAGCATTGTAGCGGCAGTCCCGAGAGGGCCCTGGACGGCCGGCGCTACTCCGCCCGCTTGTAGACGGCACCCAGCACGATGCCGCCGATGCCGAAGGAGATGACGTCCACCGCGAGCCACAACCAGGCAACGTGGTACGGGAAGTCGTTGACCACCAGCGTCAGGTAGAACTGCTGAAAACCGACGACCGCCCCCAGTAGTACGCCGAAGTGGAGTCCGCCCTTCGCGCCCGGCTGCCAGGACTGCCGGCTCGACGCGAACAGCAGACTCGCCACCACGCCCAAGACGAGCGCGATGACCAGGAACCACACGATTTGCATCGCCATGTTGTCGGGTTCCTGCACGAACGCGGGCTGATCCAGGTACATGCCCCCGAGCACCAGGCCGTGCATGACGAAGTTGGCGATGTTCTGAACGAAACCAGCCGCCAGACCGGCACCGATTGCTCTACCCCAGTTCATTCGATCCTCCTCTGAGCGTGGACGCCGCCGGCACGACGCGATGTGAGTACGAGTATCCGGTCCTGCTACGCCAGCACATCCTCCACCACCCGACCGTGGACATCGGTCAACCGGAAGTCGCGGCCGCTGTAACGGTAGATCAGGCGCTCATGGTCGATCCCGAGCTGGTGGAGGATCGTCGCGTTCAGGTCGTGGATGTGCACGCCGCCCGAGACGATGTTGTAGCAGTGGTCGTCCGTCTCGCCGTGCGTCTTGCCCGGTTCGATGCCGGCTCCCGCCATCCACACCGTGTAGCAGCGGCCGTGGTGGTCGCGGCCGTAGTTGTCCTCGGCCAGCGTTCCCTGGCAGTACACGGTGCGGCCGAACTCGCCGCCCCAGACGACGAGAGTGTCTTCCAGCAGCCCCCGCTGCTCCAGGTCGGTGACCAGCGCCGCCGACGCCCGGTCCACGTCGCCGCACTGCAGGCGGATGTCGCTCGGCAGATCGCCGTGCTGGTCCCAGCCGCGGTGGTAGAGCTGGATGAAGCGTACGTCGCGTTCCGCAAGCCGCCGCGCCAGCAGGCAGTTCGCGGCGTAGGTGCCCGGGGTGCGCGCATCCTCGCCGTACAGGTCGAAGGTGCTCTGCGGCTCGCCCGACGTGTCGACGAGCTCGGGCACCGAGGCCTGCATCCGGTAGGCCATCTCGTACTGGGCGATCCGGGCCGTGATCTCCGGGTCGCCAAACTCGTCGTGGTGCTGCTCGTTGAGCTCGGCCACCACGTCCAGCATCCGCCGCCGGACGCCGCGGTCGATCCCCGGCGGATCGGAGAGGTAGAGAACCGGGTCCTCCGCAGCCCGCAGGTTGACACCCTGGTGCTCCGAGGGGAGGAAACCGGCGCCCCAGAGTCGCTGAAACAGGGCCTGGGATTCGCGTTTGGCGCTGCCTTGGGAGATCAGCACGATGAAGGCCGGCAGGTCGTTGTTCTCGGAGCCGATGCCGTAGCTCAACCAGGCGCCCAGGCTCGGTCGGCCCGGCTGCTGGTGTCCCGTCTGCAGATAGGTGATGCCCGGATCGTGGTTGATCGCCTCCGTGTTCACGGCCTTGAGGAAGCAGAGCCTGTCGACGATTCCCGCCGTCCGGGGCATCAGCTCGCTGACCCAGGCGCCGCTCTCGCCGTGCTGCGCGAACTCGAACATCGACGCCGTGATCGGGAACGACGTCTGGTTGGCCGTCATGCCGGTCACGCGCTGATCTCCCCGAACCGATGCCGGAAGCTCCTCGCCATGCCACTCGGCCAGCCGCGGCTTGTAGTCGAAGAGGTCGATCTGGGACGGCGCACCGGACTGAAACAGGTAGATCACCCGCTTCGCCCTGGCCGGGAAGTGAGTGCCGCCGAGCGCGCCCAGCGCCTTCGCTGCCTCGTCGGGGGCGGCCCACGAAGGCCCCGGATCGAGCAGCGAAGAGAGCGCCGCGACGCCGATGCCCGTGCTCGCCAGGCCGAAGAACTGGCGCCGGTTGACGCCGAGGGCGTAGTCGCCCTGCGGATCCGCGCTCAGGCGCGGGCCGCGTTCGCTGCAGAGAGAGTCGGTCTTCTTTCCGTTCATCGTCTGGTCACCGCCTCGTCCAAGTTGAGCACCGCGCTCGCGGCCACACTCCAGGCCGCGAGTTCGGCGCCAGGCAAACTCTCGTCGACGGGCCACTCGCCGACGTTCAGCAACGCTTCGGCCGCCGCCGGATCCCGTTCGTAGCGCGGCCGCAGATCGGCGACGAGATCGAACATCGCCTCTTGCTCCACGGCCGTCGCCGGACGCGCCAGCACCCGGCGGAAGAGCCCGTCGATCAGACTCGCATCGCCGGCGTCGGCCGGCGCCGCGGCGGCGTTCTCCGCAAGCAGGTCTTCCGCCAGAACGCGCGCCGCCTCGACGAACTGGGGATCGTTCATCAGCACCAGGGCCTGCAGCGGCGTGTTGGAGCGGGACCTCTCCACTACGCACGTCTCCCGGTTCGGCGCGTCGAACACCAGCATGTTCGGCGGCGGCACGGTCCGCTTCCAGAAGGTGTACAGGCTGCGCCGGTAGAGCGCCTCGCCGTGGTCCTGCTCGAAGACGCTGGCGCTGCTCTCGTAGCCGATCTCCCGCCACAGACCGGGCGGCTGATAGGGCTTGACGCTCGGGCCGCCGAGCCTCTCGACCAGAAGGCCGGAAACGGCCAGCGCCCCGTCCCGGATCACCTCCGCGTCGAGGCGGAAGCGGGACGCGCGCGCCAGCAGCCGGTTCTCCGGGTCGAGTTCGATGAGTTCCGCGCTCACCCTGGAACTCTGGCGATAAGTCGAGGACAGCACGACCATCTTCTGGAGCGCCTTCAGATCCCACTCCTGCCGGACCAGTTCGGTCGCCAGCCAGTCGAGCAGCTCCGGGTGGGACGGCCACGCGCCCTGGGCGCCGAAGTCGCCGGCCGTCGCCACCAGGCCGCGAGCGAAGAACTTCCGCCAGATGCGATTCGCCGTCACACGCGCGGTGAGCGGATGATCTCCGCTGACCAGCCAGCGCGCCAGGCCGAGCCGGTTCTTCGGGAGGTCTTCCGGGATCGGCGGCAGCACCGCCGGAACGGCCGCGTCGACTTCGTCCAACTGCTGGTCGTACTCGCCGCGACGCAACACGAAGGTTGGCCGCGGATCGTCCATCTCGCGCATGACCATCGTCGTCGGCACGGCGGCCTCGATCTCACGGAGACGCTCCGAGAGCGCGGCGTAGCGCGTCTCATGCACCAGCCACGGAGACCAGTAGCCCCGTCGGAAGCGATGGCGGATCGTCGTCGCCTGCTCCCCGGTCCGTTGATCCTCGGGCAGCCCGACCAGGTACTCGACGTCCCGGTACGCCGTCACGAGACCGCCGTACGGTGGCGGCAGCTGCTTCGGCTCCAGCACCTGAAACGCCACCTCGGGCGCGTCGGATACCGACAGCCGGAAACGGCGCATCGTCTTGTACTGATAGGTCGACTCCTGCCGCAGAACGATCCGCAGCCGGACGCCAAAGGCCGGGCCCGGCGCCGCCTCGGCCACCTCGGGCGTCCGAGCCCGAGCCGCCCGGAACACGGCCGTCCGGGCGGTGGGCCGGGTCATGTAGCCGGCGCCCCAGCCGGTCTCAGGATCGCTGTCCACCGCCAGTTCGAGGCCCATGGACGGCGTCGCGTAGTCGGCGTAGCCAGCAGCCAGGTTCAGGGCGCCGGACGGTCCCCCATCGAGCGGCGTCACCTCGACCTCGACCTCGGTCAGCACGAAACTCCCGTCCTCGGCCCGGCCAATCCCGAGCGACGGATCGGACCGATCCCGAAGCGCCTCCAGCCGCAACGCGCCGACGTGGTCAAGGTCGGTCTCGGCCTCGATCACATAGACGTCGGTCACGGGATTCTCGCCGGACACTTCGATCGAGCCGTCATCGAGAACGGTCATACGGGCTCCAGCGGTGGACTCGAGCGAAACCGGCACCAGCGGCCGCCACCTCTCGCCCAGCCGGCGGTCCCACTCCTGCTGCCACGCGGCCTGCGTCGTGACGGCTTCTCCGTTCGCATCGTCGAGGAGCGCATCGAGCGGCGCAAGTTCCTCCCGAATCTCCCGAAGCAACGCACGCTGGCCCGGGTCGGGCGCCTGGATCTTCGGCTCCGCATTGCCCTGGTTGCCATCGAGACCGGCCTCGTCGACCGTGTTGAAGAAGGCGGCGAGCTGGTAGTACTCACGCTGGCTGATCGGATCGAACTTGTGGTCGTGGCACTTGGCGCAGCCGGCGGTCAGCCCCATCCAGACCGTGGCCGTCGTGTCCGTGCGGTCGAAGACGTACTGGACGCGGTACTCCTCCGGAATCGCGCCGCCCTCGTTGTTGATCATGTGGTTGCGGTGGAAGCCGGTGGCAAGCAACTGCTCAGGACTCGGATCCGCCAGCAGGTCGCCAGCGAGCTGATCGACCGTGAATTCGTCGAAGGGCTGGTTGCGGTTGAACGCGTCGATCACCCAGTCGCGCCAGCGCCACATCGACCGCTCGAGGTCCCGGTGGTAGCCGTTCGTGTCGGCGTAGCGGGCGGCGTCCAGCCAGAAGCGCGCCATGTGCTCCCCGTAGCGCTCGGAGGCGAGCAGCCGGTCCACCAGACGCTCGTAGGCGTCCGGCGAGGTGTCGGCCAGGAAGGCCTCCACCTCGCCCGGCGTCGGCGGCAGCCCGGTCAGATCGAGCGACAGGCGTCGTACCAGTGTGCGGCGGGCCGCCTCAGGCGCGGGCGCAAGTCCCTCGCTCTCCAGCCGGGCGAGAACGAAGCGATCGAGATCGCCGCGGACCCAATCAGGGTCCGCCACCGGCGGCGGGTCGGGACGCCGCGGCGGCCGGTACGCCCAGTGATCCTCGAACTCCGCTCCTTGCAGAATGAACCGGCCCAGGGTCTCGATCTCACGGTCGGACAACGTCGAGTCCGCGTGAGGCGGCGGCATGCGATCGAGAGGATCGACTGCCGCGATCCGCTGGAACAACTGACTCTCGTCCAGGCTGCCGGGCACCAAGGCACGACGCCCCGAGGAAAGAACACCCAGCGCCGACTCGCCCTGGTCGAGCCGCAGGCCCACCTGACGCACGGCCGCGTCCGGGCCGTGACACTCGTAGCAGTGGTCCGACAGGATCGGCCGGACGTCTCGATTGAAGGAGAGAGGCTCGCCCGGACCCACGATGTCGTGCTCCACGGGCGGAACTTCACGCGCCGCGACGCCAACTCCCCCATCCTCTTCCTGGTGCGCCAGAGGCCACTCCGCACCGGCATCGATCCACGACTCGAGCAACGCCCGCTCCGCCTCCTCGAGCGCCCGCGGCGGCGGCATCTCCAGTTCATCCTCGCGCCGAATCGCAGCCACGAGCAGACTCGCCTCCGCATCTCCAGGCACGATCGCCGCTCCCCGACCACCCCCGATCAACATCGCCGGCCGCGAGTCCAGCCGCAGATTCCCCCGCTGTCTCAGCGGTCCGTGACAGGCGAAACACCGGCTCTTCAGGACGGGTAACACCTCAGACTCGAAGTCCGGCGCCGTCGCGGCCTGGGCGAATCCCCCTCCAAATGAAGCGAGACCAGCGGCACACACGACCAAAGCCACGACTCTGGCCACTACCGAAACCATGCGTCTCATCCGTCCCGAATCCTGAGTCTCCACATTCTGGACCAGGAGGATGTTAGCGCGCGAAGAGACGAGTTCCAGGCCGACCGCATACCGACACCGCCCAGCCCAGTCCCGGCCCCGAGTCGAGTAGCGAAGGCCCGCCGCTAACGACCAGCCCGAGCCGGGCGCGAGGAGGGGGTCGCTGGGGGTCGGAGGCAAGTGACCTCCAACGCCCTTCCATGAGCCACCGCCGAGGCGAAACGCAGCCGACAACAGCGAGCCCAACCCTTCCCTCCTCTCCTTGAGGGTGAGCGTCCCCAGGGACCCCCTCCTCGCGCCCGGCTCGGGCGGGTGAAGCAACGGCGCCGCGGATACACTGCCGCCTTCGCCGCGGGAGGCACGGCAATGGACTTCGGCGTCTGCGTCGCCAGCAAGATCGACGACATCGGCTACATCGAGAAGGCGGAAGCCCTCGGCTACAGCCATGCCTGGGTGGCGGACAGCCAGATGATCTGGTCGGACTGCTACGCGGTGCTGGCGCTGGCAGCGGAACGGACCAGCCGGATCAAGCTGGGGACCGGGGTGGCGATCACCGGCACGCGGATCGCGCCGGTGACGGCGCACAGCATCGCGACGATCAACCGGCTGGCGCCAGGCCGCACCTTCCTGGGCATCGGCGCGGGGAACACGGCGCTCCGGCTGATGGGGCACCGCCCGGTCGGCGTCAGGGAGTTCGGCGAGTACCTGCGCGTGGTGCGGGCGCTACTCGACGGCGAGGAGGTTGATTTCACCTTCCGCGGGCGCAGCGAGCCGCTGCGCTTCCTGATGAAGGAACAGGGCTTCATCGCCACCGAACCGCGGATTCCGATGTACGTCTCCGGTTTCGGCCCGAAGAGCCAGGGTCTGGCCGGCGAAGTCGGTGACGGCCTCGTCATGTCGATCCCACCGAACGCCTCGCTGTTCGACCGCGCGATCGAGAACTGCCGCCGCGGCGCCGAGGCGGGCGGCCGGAGCTTCGACCGCGACGGCTTCTACACCTGTTCGCTCACCACCGCCGTGATTCTCGGGCCCGGCGAGGACCTGACCTCGCCGCGAGTGATCGAGGAGTGCGGTCCTTTCGTGCTCTCCGGCCTGCACTACCTCTACGACCAGCAGCATCAGTTCGACCGGGAGCCGCCGCCGCACGTGCGGCCGGTGTGGGACGAGTACTGCGCCCTGGTCGAACAGACGCCGGCGCGAGGACGCCACCTGCGCGTCCACGCGGGCCACTGCACCTACTCCCTGCCCGAAGAAGAGAGGTTCGTCACGCCGGACCTGATCCGCGCCTCCTGCCTTGTGGGTACGGCCGAGGACGTACGGGCCCAGGTCCGCACGCTCTCCGACGCCGGCCTGGACCAGCTCATGCTGCTGCCTTCCCTCGCCACCCAGGAACGGGTCATCCAGCAGTTCCACGACGAGGTCATGGCCCGTTCGTAGGGCCTCAGCCCGCATACGATCGCCTCATGCTTCTGCTGGTCCTTCCCTGGGACGCCGAGGCCGACGCGTCCGCCGAGTGGTGGTACCTCCGTCGATGGCTCGCCTCTGAGGCGCGCGCCGTGTTCGACGAGGTCGATGTCGTTTCGGAACTGCCGACCCAGGCACCTGACGGGCTGGAAGCGACCCTCGTCCTGAGGTCCTGCCGCGTCCTGATCGGCCGGGCCTCCCTGCGCCGGATGCGGGAGGAACTGACGCAGGCGCAAGACCGGGTCTCAGCCGTCTACGCCACCGACCTGACGACGACCGGGCCCGAAGCGGGCACCGACCTGTTCACCCTGGCCGACTTCGAGCAGGCCGAGGCCACCTGGCTGGCAGCCGACCGGACCGACGCGGCCACGCCTCCTTCCGGAGAAGGCGCCTTCCCGGCCGCCCTGCTTTCTCCAGCGGCCACCACGAGGTGCGCCTCGGGCGAACGGATACCCGGTCCCCACGCCGGCCTCTGTTACGAGTTCATCGACTACTACGGCGGCGAACGCGCCGATGTCCTGCCGCTTCTGCCGCCAGACCTCGGGCCCGAATCCTCCGTCCTGGAGGTCGGATGCGGCCGCGGTGCGACCGCGGCCCTCATCAAGGAGCGTTTCGGCTGCCGCACCGTCGGAATCGAACTGAATCCGGAAGCGGCGGTGGCGGCCGAGAGCCGGCTCGACCGGGTGATCCACGGCGACGTCCAGACCGTGGAACCTGGAGAGAAGTTCGACGCGATCGTCGCCTTCGAGCTGTTCGAGCACCTGACCGACGGGCAAACGTTCCTCGAACGCGCCGCCAGCTGGCTCCGTCCCGGCGGACGCATGGTGTTCTCGGTGCCGAACGTCGGACACTACTCGGTCGTGGAGGACCTCATTGCCGGACGCTGGGACTACATCCCGATGGGTCTGCTATGCGCCACGCACGTCCGCTTTTTTACCCGCCGCACGCTCGAGGACTGGCTGCACGCGGCCGGCTTCGACCGCTACCGGATCGACGCGCAGACGACTCCCCTGCCGCCCCGGATGGACGCGCTGCCGGAGTCGATGGCGCCCGACCGCGAGAGTCTGGCGACGGCCGGTTTCTACGTAGCGATCTTCTGTTGATCCGTCGGGTCGGCGCCGAAGGCCTGCATGAGCGCTTCACCGGTGCGGCGTTCCGTGTACGTCTCGGCGATCGCGCGCCCCGCCCTGCCGAGTCTCCGCCGCAGGTTCCGGTCTCGCCACAAGCGTTCCACCGCGGCTCGAAGCGCGTCCCCGTCGCCGAACGGGACCTTGATGGAGGCCCGGCCTTCCGGATCGAGGTCCCGGTGCGAGGGAATGTCCGTCAGAACGCAGGGACGGGCGCAGCCCATCGCTTCGAGCGCGAGCAGGCCGAAGCCCTCGAGAGGGGACGACGGTCCGACGCAGAGATCGACGCCCTGGATCAGCTCGGGAACTTCCCCCGGCGGCACGTGCCGACGGCGATCCGCCTCCGGCCAGAAGGCCAGCTCCTCCTCGTCCGCGTCGAGCGACAGGCGCACGATCTCGATCCCTCCGTCCGTACTCTCGAAGAGAGGCCTCAGCGCGCGCAGGCACCAGGCGACGCCCTTGACTTCCAGTGCCCAGTGCCCGCTGACGAGGATCCGCAGCCGGCCGTCGTCAACGCGCTCCCGTTCCGGTGGCCGGAACAGCTGCGGCTCGAAGGGCTGGGGTATCCACCGCGCTTCGACGCCGTGCCGATCGCGCAGGGTACGCACCAGATGCGGGGAGACGACCAGCTTCAACGCGGGCAGGTCGTAGGCCGCCCGCATCGCCTCGCGCCCTGCCGGCTCCAGCGTGTCGTGGCCCGGCTCGTACCCCTGGCAGAGGTGGCAGGCCATCCGCTCGCCGATCTTGACCGCCGCAGCGACCGTCGGGGCCAGCGTACCGACCGCCACCTCGACCCGGGGCAAAGAACGAGGTTCGAGCGCCGGAGCCTGCCGGTAGAAGGCCCGCGCGCCGTCGAACCAGTCCGGGCAGGGATCCGGCGAATGGACGGTGACCTCGACCCCCAACCGTCTCAAGGCCCGGGCGTGCTGGAAGACGACCTTGACGCCGCCGTAGAGGGCGGCGCCGGGCAGAAGATACGCGACTCTCAGGCCACGATCCCCAGCGGAGGCCGCGTCCGGTAGGCGCCGCGTGTGAAGTCGGGGAACTCCACCGGCTCGCTGCCTCGCGCCACCGAGAGTTCGCTCAGTTCAACCGGCGCCGAAAGCGCCGCCGCGTCGTAGACGTCCATGTCCATCGGCGCGCCCTCGAGGAGGCAGCGGATCAGCCGGTAGTCCTCGAGGTAGTCCATGCCGCCATGGCCGGCGCCCTCGGCATCGTCGGCCCGCTGCGCCCACAACGGATGCTCGAAGCGCTCCCGGTAGGGCTCGACATCGCTCCAGTCGTGACCCTCCGCTTCCCCCTCGATGAAGATCCGGTCCGGGAATCCCGCGAACACGCCGCGGGTACCCTGCACCAGGTTGAGCCGGCTGTACGGCCTGGGCGTCGTCGTGTCGTGCTGAAGCAGGATGCTCCGGCCGCGCCGCGTCCGGATCAGGCTCGAGTTCATGTCGCCCAGGGTGTAGCGAACCCTTGCGCGCGGATCGTCCGCGCCGAAGCGCTCCTTCGCGTAGAGCGCCAGCCCCTTCGCCGGGCTCGACAGCGACACGAGGTAGTCGAAGCAGTCGCCCCGGTTGATGTCCATGCACTGGGCCACCGGCCCGAGTCCGTGAGTCGGATAGAGGTTCGCGTTGCGCTCGACCGAGTGCTGCAGGCGCCAAAGACCCTCGTTCGCGTCCGAGAACTTGATCGACCGCAGGTCGTGGATGTAGGCGGCCTCGCCGTGGAGAAGGTCGCCCAGCAGGCCCTGGCGCACCATGTTCAGGACCATCATCTCGCTGCGGCCGTAGTTGCAGTTCTCCATCATCACGCAGTGCCGCGCGGTGCGTTCGGCGGTCTCGACCAGACGCCAGCAGCCCTCGAGCGTGATCGCGGCCGGTACCTCGACCGCCGTGTGCTTTTCGGTCTCCATCGCCTCGACGCAGACCGGCACGTGCCACCGCCAGGGCGTCGCGTTGAAGACGAGGTCGATGTCGTCGCGCTCGCAGAGGCGCTTGAAGTCGGTATCGCCCCGCGTGTAGAGCTCCGGCGGCTCGTTGTCCGCATCGACGACCCACGAGGCGACCTCCTCGGCCCGCGGTTCGTCGATGTCGCAGACCGCGACGACGTCGACGCCCTCGATGCGAAGGAAGTTCCGCACGTGGCTGCCGCCCTGGAGACCGACGCCGACGAAACCGATCCGCACGCGCTCGAGTGCCGGCGCGGCGAAACCGGCGCGGTATGCCTCGAGCGCCGCTTCGTCCGGCTGGCGAGCGGCCTCGGCCTCGTCGGCTTCCTGCCCGGCAGCGGCCCGGGCGCTAACCGCGGCGGCCGCGGCGGCAGGCCCAACCCAGGCCGCCTTCAGTAGTTCGCGGCGTCCCCAGAGGGGTGTCCACGCGGTCATGCCTCAGAGCGTACACCCGGGGCGGACAAGGCGGAGCCGGCCCTGCGGCCGGTTCCTGGCGCCGCCAAACCCGTCGCAGACCCCGTGTTTGGCCCCAGCCCCTACCGCCCTAGCACCTTGCACCGAGGGAACTCGCTTCGCTGCGTTCCCTCGGTGCAAGCTCCTAGAAGTCGAAGAAGTCGTCGTCGCTGCCGGTGAGGTAGGACGCTTCCTCGTCGAGCCAGGCCTGGAACTCTTCCTCAGTGTGCACGGTCAGGAAGCCCCGCATCGAGTAGTGGCTGTTGCCGCAGAGCTGGGCGCAGGCGATCTCGTAGACGTAGTCCGGATTGCCGGTCTCCTCGCGGATCTGGGCCGTCGTCTTGGTGGGAACGAACCAGACCGGAATCGAGATACCCGGGATGGTGTCCTGCTTGATCCGCATGTTCGGCAGGTTGAAGCTGTGGATCACGTCCTTGGACGACAGGTGGATGATCGCCGCCTTGTCGACCGGGAGGTGCAACTGGTTCACGGTCCAGATGTCGTCGGCGCCCGCCTCGCTGTCGCGGTCGAGACCGATCGGATTGGTCGCTTCGTCTATCAGTGACAGGTCCTGCGTGCCGAACTCGCCATCAGCCCCCGGGTACCAGACGTTCCACGCAAACTGCTGCGCCACGACCCGTACCACCGTCGCGTCCGACTCCGGCGGCACTTCGTCCACCCGTTCCGCCCACATGGGGATCGAGAAGCCGAGCAGGAGAATCCCCTCCGCGATCGCCACCGCGACCTCGCCGTAGGTGCTCATCTTGCTCTTGACGCCGACGTAGTCCGCCTTCGGGTTCCGACGCGCCCGGAAACGAATCAGCACGTATACGAAGAACGCGGCCCAGACGATGAAGAGCGCGAGCATCAGGTAGTGCACCGCGTCGATCATGGTGTCGATCCGGCCGGCGTGCTCCGACGCCGCCACCGGGAACATGGCATCCATCATGACTTGACAGGCTCCTCAACGGTGCTCCACCAGGGCGGCACCGGGTCGGTTCGCAGACGCCGGGCGCGGCGCCGGAGATAGAGAAAGAAGAGGACGAAGGCCCCCTGCATCACGAAGACAGCCGCCAGCAGGAACCAGACGCCGGCTCGCGCCGCGTCGATCATCGTCCCTTCGGCAGCCCCGTAGCAGACCGAGCAGGCCCAGGCCGCCGGTTCGGAGGCGAAGAGCCAGGCCGCCACGGCAACAGGAATCGTGCGGAACAGCTTCCGGCGGCGGGCCCACTCTTCCTCGGGGGTCGTGATCTTGCGCCAGAACCAGATGCCGTACCAGACGAGCGCCGCCGCGACCGCGAAGGACAGGACGGCGCCGACCGCGTACGCGCTCCCCTGCGCCAGACACCAGCCGCCGAAGAACAGCGCCAGGAGAACGGCGCTGCCGACGAAGACGATGTGGATGACCTTCAGATTCATGGCTCGATCAGCGAAGCTGTCAGTGAGCTTCGTGCGCCTCGACTTCCGCGAACTCTCCGACCTGATCGGCGACGGACGTCAGGAGCGGCAGCGCCATCAGGGCGATGAAGAACGCCACGGTCAGCGCCAGCGTCCAGTAGATGACCTTCTTCTCGTCGATCAGGTGCATGAAGAAGCAGGCGACCAGGGACGCCTTGACGCTGGCGATGAACAGACCGATGGTCAGGGCCACCGGCACCGAGACCTCCAGGTAGTACGCGCCGACCGTGGCGGCAGTGCCCACCATCAGCGCGCCGAACACCAGAAAGTAGATGCGGACCTGCTTGTCGATATCGACGTGTTCACTCATGGGATGCGACTAGCTCCAGGGTTGACCAGATACTCAGGGCTGCTGGCGTCCGCTACAGCAGGTAGAAGACGGGGAAGAGGAAGATCCAGACCAGGTCGACGAAGTGCCAGAACAGACCCGAGTGTTCGACCCGGTCGGTCAGCCACTGCCGGTTCGTGTGGAACAGCTTCGATCCCGGCCCGGTGAAGTAGGCGTTCCAGGCCATGCCACCGATCACGTGCAGGGCGTGGAGCCCGGTCATGGCGAAGTAGATGGCGAGGAAGGTGTTCGACTCGGGGTAGTGGTGGTGCTCGAACTTCGCCGTGTACTCGAAGTACTTGATCACCAGGAAGATGCCGCCGCAGCCGACGGTCAACCAGCCGAACACCTTGAACCGCCCCAACTGCCCGCGCATCAGCGACGCCCAGGCCATGACCATCGTCAGACTGGAGGCGATCAGCACGGCGGTATTGAGCGTCGCCAGCGGAATGTTGAGTTCCGCTTCCGCCTGCATCGCGGCCCAGTTGCCGTCCGACCCGATGCGCAGCATGATGAACGTGGCGAACAGCGCCCCGAACAGCATGACCTCCGAGGTCAGAAACAGCCAGATGCCGATCTTGCCGTTGTTGAGGCCGGTTTCGGGGTGGGCCTCTACCGTGTAGGGGATTTCCATCTCTTTGGGGTCCTCGAACGGTCAGGTGGAGGCCGGTTCGGCCTGTGGGACGTAGTCCTTGTCGCTACCGGGGACGCTGTACTCGTACGGTCCACGCGTGACCACGATCTCCTGATCGAAGTTCCCGTGCGGCGCCGGCGACGGCGCCAGCCACTCGACCGTGGTCGAGTTCCAGGGGTTGCGGCCGGCCTTCTCGCCGCTACGGATGCTCATGAAGAAGTTGATGATGAACGGAATCTGGGCCAGCGCCAGGCACCAGGCCGAGACCGACATCATGCGGTTGAGACCCGCGACCTCGCCGGCGAAGTCGTAGGTGATGCCGCCGTCCGCAAGCCGCCGCGAAACGCCGTTCAGGCCCTGGATCATCATCGGGAAGAAGACCCCGTTCATGAAGACGAGCGACGGCCAGAAGTGGAGTTGGCCCAGGAACTCGTTCATCTTGCGCCCCGTCACCTTGGGGAACCAGTAGTAGACGCCTGCGAACAGCGCGAACAGGGTTCCGGGCGCCACGACGTAGTGGAAATGGCCAATCACGTAGTAGGTGTCGTGGAGCGGGATGTCGGCCGCCGAGAGACCGAGCGGCAGCCCGGTCAGCCCTCCAATGCCGAACATCGGCAGGAAGCCGAGCGCGAACAGCATCGGCGTGTTGTAGCGGATGGAACCGCCCCACAGCGAGATGAACAGCGCGCTCAGGATGATGACCGACGGGATCGAGATGATCATCGTCGTCGTCTGGAAGAAGGTGGACATCACCGAGCCCATGCCCGTGATGAACATGTGGTGCGCCCAGACGATGAAGCTCATGAAACCGAGGAAGATCAGCGAGTAGACCATCGAGCGGTAGCCCCAGAGCGGCTTCCGGCTGTTGTTCGCGATCACCTCGGCGACGATCCCCATCGCCGGCAGGATGAGGACGTAGACCTCGGGGTGGGCCAGGAACCAGAACAGGTGCTGCCAGAGCAGCGGACTGCCGCCTCCGCTCCGGTCGACCACTTCGCCGCCGACCACCAGACCCTCCGGGATGAAGAAGCTCGTGTTCGCGACCCGGTCCATCAACTGCAGCACACCCGCGGCCTCGAGCGGAGGGAAGGCCAGCAGCAGGAGGAAGGCGGTCACGATCTGCGCCCAGCAGAAGAACGGCAGGCGCATCCAGGTCATCCCCGGCGCACGGAGCTGGATCGCCGTGGTGATGAAGTTGACCGCGCCCAGCAGAGACGACGTGATCAGGAAGATCATCCCGATCAGCCAGGCGGTCTGGCCGTTCAGCGCGATGTCGGCCAGCGGCGAGTAGGAGGTCCAGCCGTTACCCGCGGCGCCGTTCGGCAGGAAGAAGCTGGCGAACATCGTCACGCCGCCCATGAACAGGCACCAGTAGCTGATCATGTTGATCCGCGGGAAGGCCATGTCCGGGGCGCCGAGCTGCAACGGCATGACGAAGTTCCCGAAGCCGCCGACGGCGAGCGGCACGACGCCGAGGAACACCATGATCGTGCCGTGCATGGCGCCGAGCTCGTTGTAGAAGTCCGGCAGCATGATGCCGCCGGGCGCCCGGTTCTCGCCGAGGAGCGAACCGATCAAGGGGATCGGCTCGCCGGGGTAGGCGAGATTCCAGCGCATCACCATCATCAGGACGAACCCGAAGAAGAGAAACGCCAGACCCGTGACCGAGTACTGGACGCCGATCACCTTGTGATCGGTCGAGAAGATGTACTTCCGCCAGAAGCTCTGCTCGTGATGATGCTCGTCGTGTGCAGATGAAGCGTGAACGGGCTCCGCCATGGACGCCGCTCCTTTCTAGCTACTTGCTGAGGTTCCTCGTCTACTCCGGCTTGAACACGAAGTTCGCCGTCACGGTGCCGCTGTCGCCGACCTCGACGGTCTCGGAGTAGACCTTGAACCTCTCGAACTCATGCCGGGCCTCGATCGTGTAGGTGCCGGCAGGCACGTTCTCTATGCGGAAGGAGCCGTCGGCGCCCGACACCGCGTAGAACGGATGATCGACGACCGTCACCCAGGAAGTCATCCAGGGATGGACGTCGCACTTGATCCTGAAGCGCTCTGTCTTGTCGAAGCTGTAGTCGGCCTCGGTCACGCTGGCCGGCATCGCCCGGTTGAACGGAGGGTTGTCCTTGGACAGCGAGTGGACGTTGTGCAGCAGGCCGTCCGAGTTCTTCACCTTGAACTGCTGGCCGACCTGGATGCCCATGATGCGCGGCGTGTAGATGCAGCCGTTCTGGTCCATGACGACCGGCTGCGACGGCGCATCGAAGGACTTCCCTTCGAGGCCCTCGGTGATCACCAGGAAGACGTTGGCGAAGGCGCCGCCATCCCCGATCATGAAGGTCTGGTCGAGAACCGTGCCGCTGTGCTTCTCGGCGCACTTCGGGTCCGCGTCCATCCTCATCGGACGTTGCGGCGGTGTCCGTCCTTCGTACGTGACCTTGCCGACAATCGTGCCGCCGAGGGCAACCGAGGAGGAAGCCAGGGCGAAGGCGAGAAGAACGGCACAGACGCGGATCGTCTGCTTCGGAATCATGTCGATGCTCCTTGACAGGGGGAGTGTTGCAAGAGGTCCTGGAACGCTGCGCAGCGTAGCAAGGACCGGCGGGTGGAACAAGACGAACGGCTGACGGACGTGCGACCCCCGAGTGCTTCGGATGTTCTCGGCCTCAGATGTTCTCGAAGGCCAGGGACTCGACGAGCCGCGGATCCCCGGACGGCACCAGCGAGCCGCGGCCCAGGAGCCAGCCCGCGGTTGCCAGGAACAGGCCGCCAACGCCGAGAAGGGAGGTCACGTCGAGAAGGCTGAAGGTCATCTCCCGGTGCAGGTTCGGCATGACCAGCCAGAACAGGTCCCAGAGGTGCATGGCCAGCATCCAGACCGCGCCGATCAGCAGCAGGGTGCGATTGCGCTTGATCGTCCGGGGCATGAGGAAGAAGAACGGGACGGCGAAGTGGCCGATGGCCAGCAGCATGGTCGCGGACCGCCAGCTCGCCGGATTGAGGTCCGTGCCGTGCAGCCGGCTGAGGAACCAGTTCGTTTCCTCCGGGATGTTCGCGTACCAGATGAGGAAGAACTGGCTGAAGGCGATGTAGGCCCAGAACACGGTAAAGGCGAACAGCAGCTTGCCGAGATCGTGGAAGTGCTCGCCGGTGACCACGCCCCGGAAGTGGCCGGACCGTTCGAACGCCAGCGTGAAGACGGTCAGCGCCGCGAACGCCGAGACAACCGTGCCGGCGAAGAAGTAGACGCCGAACATCGTCGAGTACCAGTGCGGCTCGAGCGACATCAGCCAGTCGAAACCGGCGAAGGTCAACGTCACGGCGAAGAGGGCGACGGCGACGGGGCTGAATCGCGCCATTCGGCGGGAGAGCGCCTCGTCGGCGCTCTCGTCCTGCCGCCGCGACATGTTGCGGAAGTAGAAGGCCAACCCGCTCCAGACCGCGAAGTAGATCACCGTACGAATCCAGAAGCCGGTCTCGTTGAGCCAGGGCTCCTTGACCTGCAGCAAGCGGTCATGGGCCACCGCGTCGGCGTGGGTCCAGTGGAACAGGTCGTACATGCCCAGGGCCACGACCGGAACGAAGAGGACCGCCAGCACGGGCACCGTACAGGCCAGGTTCTCGGCCAGGCGGCGCACCACGACGCCCCAGCCGGCCTTCGTCGCGTGGTGAATCAGCACGAAGAACAGACAGCCGAGGCCGATGCAGAGGAAGAAGACGACGGCCACGAGCCAGGAGTGGAAGAACTGCTTCGTGCTCTCCTTGGAGCCCGTCGCCAGCACGATCGACACGGCGGTGAAGACGAGGCCGACCCCGCCCGCTATCAGGGGCAGGCGAGCCCAGCCGCTTCCCGGCCGGATGACCAACTGGTCCAGGCGAACGATGCGAGGCCCGTGAGCCATCAGGCGGCGCCTCCCCCGTCACCGTCTTCCGCCGGATCGTCGATCGGCACGTGCTCGACCTCGACCGCCCCGAGCCCGCTCAGGAACTCCGCGGTGTCCTGGTCGTCGTACTTGGGATCCCAGGCCTCGATGGCGATGAACAGCCCGTCGTCCGTGACGCGGGCGAAGTTCTCCGACCGGAACAGCGGATGGTGGTACGTCGGCAGCTTGTTGAAGGCGAACATGCCGAGTACCGCTCCCAGCGCCGCGCCGAGCACGCCCAGCTCGAAGGTCACCGGCACGAACGCGGGCCACGTGAACAGCGGCTTGCCGCTGATGATCAGCGGGTAGGCCTTGATGTGGACCCAGCTCTGCAGGGCGAAGCCCAGGCCGGCGCCGGAAAGCCCCGTGGCCAGCACGAGGAACGGCAGCCTGGACGGCTTCAGTCCCATCGCCTTCTCGAGTCCATGGACCGGGAACGGCGTCAGCGCGTCCCACTTCGAGTACCCGGCGTCGCGAACCGCCTCACAGGCACGGTAGAGCGCCTTGGCGGTCTCGAAGCGGGCCAGGACGCCGTAGTGGCTGTAGCCCGCCGCCGCTTCCGGCACGTCCAGGGTCATCAGGCCCATGTCAGGCGCCTCCCCCGCCGGCCGGCGCCGCCTGCGGCGAAGGCTCCACCCCCGACCCGGCGGGCACCACGCGCACGAGTTCCTCGCCCTGGTGCGGATCCGCCTCCGGCAGCACGGTCTTGACCTCCGCCGTGGCCACCATCGGCAGGAAGCGGGCGAACAGGCAGAACATCGTGAAGAACAGGCCGAAGCTGCCGATCAGCGACGCGAAGTCCCAGAACGTGGCCTGGTAGTAGTCCCAGTTCGCGGGCAGGAAGTCGCGGTGGAGCGACGAAGTGACGATCACGAAGCGCTCGAACCACATGCCGATGTTGATCAGGATGGACGAGATGAACAGCCAGCCGATGTGGTTGCGCATCTTCTTGAACCAGAACAGCTGCGGCGTGATCACGTTGCAGCTCACCATGATCCAGTAGGCCCAGGCGTACGGGCCCAGCGCCCGGTTGGCGAAGGCGAACTGCTCGTAGGGGTTGCCGCTGTACCAGGCGATGAACATCTCGATGCCGTAGGCGTAGCCGACCATGCAGCCCGTAAGCAGCATGATCTTGGCCATGTTCTCGAGGTGGCGCATCGTGATGATGTCCTCCATCCTGAACAGGACCCGGCAGATCAGCATCAGGGTCATGACCATCGCGAAGCCGGAGAAGATGGCGCCGGCGACGAAGTAGGGCGGGAAGATCGTCGTGTGCCAGCCGGGCAACTGGGCGGTGGCAAAGTCCATCGACACGACGGAGTGGACCGAGAGGACCAGCGGAGTCGCCAGGCCGGCGAGCATCAGGTAGGCCCGCTCGTAGTGGAGCCAGTTGCGGTGCGAACCGCGCCAGCCGAGAGCGAAAATGCCGTAGGCGATCTTGCGGATCCTGGTCTTGGCGCGGTCGCGGATCGTCGCCAGGTCCGGGATCAGGCCGACGTACCAGAACATCAGGGACACCGTGCCGTAGATCGACACCGCGAACACGTCCCAGATCAGCGGACTGCGGAAGTTCGGCCACATGTCCATCTGGTTCGGCAGCGGGAACATCCAGTAGGCGACCCACACACGGCCGACGTGGATGCCGGGAAACACCAGGGCGCACATGACCGCGAAGATCGTCATCGCCTCGGCGGCGCGGTTGATCGACGTCCGCCACTTCTGCCGGAACAGGAACAGGATGGCGGAGATCAGCGTGCCGGCGTGGCCGATGCCGACCCAGAAGACGAAGTTGACGATCGCGAAGCCCCAGTTGACCGGGTTGTTCAGACCCCAGATGCCGGTGCCCTCCCAGAACAGCCAGCCGATCGAAACCCCGAACAGGCCCAGCATCGCCAGCGACGGCAGGAAGAAGAACCACCAGCCGATCGGCGTCTTGCGCTCGACCGGCACCGCGACCGCTTCCGTCAGGGAACGGAAGTCGTAGCCGCCGACGATCAGCGGCGCACGTCCGGCGACGGGCTCGTGCGTATTGTCCTGACTCTGTGCCATCGAGGGCGAAGAAGTAGGGCGGCGGTTGCCCTCAGGGGCTCAGCCGGGCCACGAATCGCGCGGAAGCTAACACCGGCCCCTATCCGGGTCAAGGAAACGCGCCGAACCGTCGCGAAGGACCCGTAGAATGGACGCATGACCTGTCCACTGACTCCATCGCTTCGCCCGGCTCTCGCGGCGGTTCTCATCCTGCCCTTCCTCGCACTCCCCGGCTGCGGCGACGCCGCGTCCGACGGAACCGGCGGCGGCGGCCCGCCGGCGGCTGAAGCGCCGCCCGCCGAACCCCTGGGCACGAGCACGATCGCGGGCGCCGTCCGCTTCGACGGCGACGTGCCGGAACTGCGGCCGCTCAACATGGACGCGGACCCGGCCTGCGCCGCCAAGTACTCCGGGCCCGTCTACCCGGAGATCCTCGCGGTCGACGAACAGGCCGGCCTGGCCAACGTCCTCGTCTACGTCGCCGACAACCTTCCGGAAGGGCCCTACCCGCCGGCGGAGCCGCCCGTCATCGATCAGCAGGGTTGCCGCTACACGCCCCGCGTCGCCGGCATCATGGTGGGCCAGGAACTCAAGGTGCTGAACTCCGACGAGCTGCTCCACAACGTCCACTCGCTGTCCGAGGTCAACCGCCCCTTCAACCGGGCCATGCCGGCCGCCATCAGGCAGGCCACCTTCTCGTTCACGGACGAGGAACCCGCATTCCGGATCAAGTGCGACGTCCACCCGTGGATGTCGAGCTACCTCGCCGTCTTCAACCACCCCTACTTCGCCGTCACCGGACCGGACGGCACCTTCGAGATTCCCGGACTCCCGGCGGGCACCTACACCATCGAAGCCTGGCACGAACGCCTCGGCAGCCAACGCTCCGGAGTCACCCTCCTCGACGGCCTGACCGCCATGGTCGATCTCGCGTTCACCCTTCCGGAGTAGAGCCGCCAAACCGCTCGCGGGCTCGCTGTTTGGCCCCAGCCCCCACCTCGCCAGGAGGCTTCACGACAGAACTCACTTCGTGTCGTTTCTGTCGCGCTGCCTCCTGGCCAGCGTCCGCCATAGCTCGGCGAGGGCGTCGTCCGGATCGTCGACCTTGATCGTGGTCATGCCGAGCGCCCGGGCGCTCTTCAGGTTCGACCCGATGTCGTCCAGGAACACCGCCTCGCGCGGTTCGATCCCGAGCCGGCCACAGGCCAGGCGGTAGATCTCCGGATCCGGCTTGCGCAGGCCGACGACGCTCGATTCGACGTAGTCATCGAAGAGTTCGCGTACCTCGGCCCGCATCGCCGCCTCCTCGGCGCTCGCGGGTTCCCGTTCCTCCTCGCTGACCCAGTTGTTCGTCAGCGCCGCCACCGTGTAGCCGCGGGCGCGCAGACGCCGCAGGGCGTCGACCATCTGCGGCCTGGGCTTCGACTCCTCGGCTATCGCCGCCATCATCTCCTCGGCCGAGAAGCGCTCGGCCACCGACGGATCGGCCGCCCTTACATCGTCGTCCAAGGCGGCGAAGAACCCCGGCCCCATGACCAGCTCGCCGCGCTCCAGCCGCTGCCAGGATCCTCCCGGCCCGGCCGCGACGACCAGGTGGTTGACGAAGTTCTCCTCGATCCCGTTCGCCTGTTCGTAGCGCCGGATGGCGTGCAACGGCGAACCGAAGACGACTCCCCCCAGGTCGAAGATGACTGCCCGATAGTCCATGAACCCGTTTCTCCCGTTCTCTATCTCCGCAATGTGGCCGGCAGCGGCACTGGCCCCGCCGGCGCGACGTTCGAGGCGATGAACTGCTCCTGGTGCCAGCGATAGTCCAGGATGTGGATGCGGGGATCGACGGCGTCGTAGCCCCCGTCGCCGCGGCGGCGTAGCACGCGGTAGTGGAGGTTCGGCTCCACGCTCCATCCCGTCGCCCCGACCGTGCCGATGCGCTGTCCCCGGCTGACCGCCTCGCCTGCCCGGACTTCCGTCGTATCCAGGTGTCCGAACAGGGTGATGAAGCGGTCGCCATGCCGGATTCCGACGATGCGCCCGTAGCGAATCCAGGTACGACCCAAAGCTGCGCCCCGCCCCGCATAGGTCACCCGACCGGCCGCCGTGGCCAGGACCGGAGCGCCGGCGGAAGCCGCGAGATCGATGCCGTAGTGGAACTCCTCGGCGCCCGTGACCCGGTTCCTCGTCTGGCCGAACGGAGCGACGAGAACGAAGTCGTCGCCCCGCAGCGGAACCGCGGACGGCGTCAGCTCGACGAGTTCGGGGTCGGCCTGCTCAACCTCTATCGCCGCCTGCAAGCGGCCCTCGATGCGTCCGGTCACCCGTTCCACGTCCTCCTCGACACCTGACTCGATCAGCACCACCTGGCCCTGCCGCAGGGTCAGCGCGGGTTCCTCCAGGACCTCGACGGCCTCGCCGCACCCTTCGTTCGCAGGCGCCCCGACGCCGTAGGCCAGGACGATCTTGCATAGTCGACTGTCCAGCTCCGACGCCAACTGGCGAACCTCCGAATAGCGTTCGGCCAGCGCCTCGAAGCGAGCCGCCAGTCGCCGGTGTTCCTCGAACACCTCGACCTGCTCGGCCTTCGAGAACTGCGAACGGACCACGATCGGCGCGATCAGGGCGGCGTTGACGACGAGAGAAGAAACGAGGATCAAGGCCGCCAGCGCAAGCTGGAGCCTCGCGGTGGTGACCTCGAGGTAGCGCACGCGCCCTTGCGGGCCGTGGATCTGAAGGGCCCCGAGGCGGACGCTGCCGTCGACTGAGGACTCAGGCATCGAAACGACCCGCCCCGCTGCCTGCCAGACGGCCGAACACGGCGCCCGCGGTCAGTCCGGAACCGCCCGGGTAGTTGTCGTAGAACAGGCCGCCGACGAGTTCGCCTGCCGCGAACAGACCCGGGATCGGCCGTCCATCGCGGTCGAGCACCCTGGCGCGCCGATCGACCGACAGGCCCCCGAAGGTGAAGGTGATGCCGCAGGTCACGGCGAAGGCCTCGAACGGCGGCGCCTCGAGCGCGTTGGCCCAGTTCGACTTGTTCAGGGCGAGACCGCGGGTCGCGCGGCCATCGCGGACGCTGGGGTCGAAACGCACTTCCCGACGCACCGCGGCGTTGAACTCGCCGACCGTCCGCAGGAACGCCGAGGCATCCACGCCGTCAAGTCTCGCGGCGAGTTCCGGCAGCGAGTCTGCCTCGACACGGGTCGCGTGCGGCTTCCGGTACTCGTCCCGCAGCAGGTGAGCCACCTGCGCGTCGAACACCTGCCAGGCGAAGCGGCCCGGCTGCTCCAGCACCTCGCGGCCGTACCTGGCGTAGGTGTAGTTCCGGAAGTCCGCCCCCTCGTCGAGAAACCGCTCTCCCCTCGCGTTGACGACGATGCCGAGCGGATAGCTGTGTTTCTGGTAGCGGTGGCGAACCTCGAGGTTGCCGACCTCGGGCGCGTTCAGATCCCAGGCCACGGCATGGCAGCCGGACCACTGCCCGGCCCGTCCGGCGCCCGCTTCGAGGGCCATGCGGATGCCATCCCCCGTGTTGAAGCGGCTGCCCCGGACCTTGGCCTCCTCCCAGCCTTCGCCGAGGTGGCGGCGCCGCCAGTCGCCGTTCGCCTCGAAGCCGCCGCTGGCGAGGACCACGCCGTCGGCTTCCAGGATCCTCAGACCGGATGCCTCCGAGACCTCGACGCCGCACGCGGCGCCCTCCTCCAGCCGCAGGCTGACCGCCCGGCATCCGTAACGCGTCTCGATTCCCGCCTTCTCCGCCGCCCGCTCGAGGGCCGCCACCAGCCCCGGGCCGCCTCCCCGTGCCTGCAGCGTCAGACCGCCCCAGAAACGCCGCTTGCCGTCGATCTCGAACGCCTGACCCGCGTATAGGGGAACGAACTCGACCCCCCGGCCGCGCATCCACCGCAGCGTCCGTCGGCTCTCCCCCACCAGAGTCTCGACCAGTTCCGGGTTCGCCTGACCGCCGCCGGTCCGTTCGAGATCCTCGATGAAGCGCCGCGCCGGGTACGTTCCGAAATCGCTGGACTCGACGTCCTCCTCGGTCAGACCGCCGGCTACCTCGCGCAGATCGTCGAGGCCGCCGTAGGCAAAGCGCATCGCCGCCATCGTGAAGCGGCTGTTTCCTCCGCGTTCGGCCCGCGGCGCGCGCTCCAGCACGGTCACCGACGCGCCTTCATCCCGGGCAGCGAGGGCGGCGCAAAGCGCCGCGTTCCCGGCGCCGACCACGACGACACGCCGCTTGAGTGCTGCTCGTTCTTCCATCAACCCGCCTCTCTCGGCGCCGAACCCGGGTAGCGTAGCCGCCCGAAACCTGAGGGGATACTCACCATGAACGACTCGGACAGCAAGAACGACATCGCGCGCGGCGGTACCCGCTTCGCCGGCAAGGTCGCGGTCGTGACCGGCGCCGCCGGCGGCTTCGGCCGTGCCGTCGCGCGCAGGTTCGCCGAAGAGGGCGCGGCCGTCGCGCTCGCGGACATCGACTCACGCAAGGGGAAACGGACGACAGCCCAGCTCGCCGGACGCGGCGCCCAGGTTCTCTTCGAGACGGTCGACGTCTCGCAAGGCGACGACCTGCGGCGGCTGATGGAACGGGCCTGCGGCGCGTTCGGCGGCATCGACATCCTCGTCAACAACGCGGGCTACTGCCACCGGGCGAAGCCGCTCTGGAAACTCGCCGAAATCGACTACGACCGGGTCTTCGCGGTGAACACGAAGAGCGTCTACCTGGGCGTGGTGCACGGCGTGCCGCGGCTGCTCGAACGCGGAGGCGGCGTCATCGTGAATACCGCCTCGATCGGCGCTCTCCGCCCCCGGCCACTGATCACCGCCTACAACGCCACGAAGGGAGCGGTGATCACCCTGACTCGGGGGCTGGCGACCGAACTCGCGCCTCATGGCATCCGCGTGAACGCCGTCAACCCCGTCGCCGCCGACACCGATTTCATGAAGGGCCCCTCCGGGGGGCGGAAGCTGGACGACGCAGGACGGGAGGTCCTTCAGAAGACGATTCCATTGGGCCGGCTCGCCGAACCGGCCGATGTCGCCTCCGCCGTCGCGTACCTCGCCTCCGACGACGCCGCCTTTCTCACCGGCGTCTGCCTCGACGGCGGCGTCATCGTGAATACCGCCTCGATCGGCGCTCTCCGCCCCCGGCCACTGATCACCGCCTACAACGCCACGAAGGGAGCGGTGATCACCCTGACTCGGGGGCTGGCGACCGAACTCGCGCCTCATGGCATCCGCGTGAACGCCGTCAACCCCGTCGCCGCCGACACCGATTTCATGAAGGGCCCCTCCGGGGGGCGGAAGCTGGACGACGCAGGACGGGAGGTCCTTCAGAAGACGATTCCATTGGGCCGGCTCGCCGAACCGGCCGATGTCGCCTCCGCCGTCGCGTACCTCGCCTCCGACGACGCCGCCTTTCTCACCGGCGTCTGCCTCGACGTCGATGGAGGCCGGAGCATCGGCTAGCCGAAACTCCGCGCCTACGGCAACTCGATCACGCGACCGCCGACCACCGTGCCGGCCGCCGCGCCGCGCAGCTTCCAGCCGGCGAACGGCGTGTTGCGAGACCTGCTCCGGAACATCGCCGGGTCGACCTCGACCTCGCGCTCGAGGTCGATCAGGGTCACGTCGCCGGGCGAGCCCGGTGCGAGGCTGCCGCCGGCTACGCCGAGGATCCGCGCCGGCGCCGTCGACAGCAGGTCGACGAGGCGCGCCAGGTCGATCACACCCTTCGCCACCAGCCGGTCCAGGCAGAGGCTGAGCGTCGTCTCGAGCCCGACGATGCCGTTCGGCGCGGCGACGAAGTCGAGCTCCTTCTCGTCCGGATGATGGGGGGCGTGATCGCTCGCGATCGCGTCGATCGAACCGTCGGCGAGGCCCAGGGCGAGGGCGTCCCGGTCGGCGGCGCTCCTGAGCGGCGGGTGCATCTTGAAGTCCGGGTCGAGGCCGGAGTCGAAGACGTCCTCGTCCGTCAGCAGCAAGTGATGGGCCGAGACCTCGCAGGTGACCCGCCGGCCATCCGCCCTGGCTGCCCGGATCAGGTCCAGGCTGCGCGCGGTCGACATGTGCGCCAGGTGGTAGCGGCCCCCGGTGTCCGCCGTCAGGAGCAGGTCGCGGGAGACCATGACGTCGTCCGCGGCGCCCGGGATCCCCTCGACGCCGAGCCGGGTCGAGAACCGCCCCTCGTGCATGACGCCGTCGCCCGAGAGCTCGAGTTCCTCGGCGTGCTGGATCAGCGGCAGGTCGAAGTGCCGGGCGTAGCGCAGCGCCTGGCGCATCAGGGCAGCACTCCAGACGGGACGGCCGTCGTCCGAAATCGCGACCGCCCCGGCCCGTCGCTGAGCGCCGAACTCCGTCAACTCGCGGCCCAGGAGCCCCCTGCTCACCGCTGCGATCGGGTAGACCCGGGCCCAGCCCGCCCGCTCCGCCTGCTTGAGCATGAACTCGGTAACGGACGGGTCGTCGTTCACGGGATCGGTGTTCGGCATGCAGGCGACGGCCACGAACCCTCCGGCCGCGGCGGCCCGCGTCCCGGTCTCGATCGTCTCCTTGTACTCCTGGCCCGGCTCCCGCAGGTGGACGTGCATGTCGATCAGGCCGGGCGTGACGACCAGACCCGCGGCGTCGACCTCGCGCGCGTTCTCCGGCGCCGGAAGACCGGGGCCGCAGGCCGTCACCTTGCCACCCCCGATCAGGACGTCGGCCGGACCGTCGAGTTCCTGGGTCGGGTCGACGACCCGGCCTCCGCGAACGATCAGCGATCCGCTCACGGCGTCGGTCCGCCCTCGCCGCTCTTCGTGCCGGCCAGCAGGTAGAGCACGGCCATCCGCACCGCGACGCCGTTCGCCACCTGCTCGAGGATCACCGACCAGGGTCCGTCGGCGACCTCGCTGGCGATCTCGATGCCGCGGTTGATCGGCCCCGGGTGCATGATGATCGCGTCGTCGCTCGCCCGGCGCAGGCGCTCCGCGGTGAGCCCGAAGAACTCGAAGTACTCCCGTTCTGAGGGAAACGCGACCCGCGCCTGACGCTCGAGTTGCACACGGAGCATCATCACCACGTCGGCGTCCTCGATCGCCTCCTCCAGCGAATAGACCACCCGGGCACCAAGCGACTCGGGCTCTTCCGGCATCATCGTGCGGGGCCCGGCAACGGTGACGTCGGCACCCAGCCGGGTCAGGCAAAGGACGTTCGAGCGGACGACCCGGCTGTGCGCCACATCGCCGACAATGGCGATCTTCAGGCCCTCCACCCGACCCTTCCGGCGGCGAATCGTGAAGGCGTCGAGCAGCGCCTGGGTGGGATGCTCGTGGGAACCGTCGCCGGCGTTGATCACGCCCGAAGCGAGACGCTCCGCCAGTGCGTGCGGCACCCGCGGGTGGGCATGCCGGATGACGACGAGATCCGGCGCCATCGCCTCCAGATTGCGGGCCGTGTCGAGCAGCGTCTCGCCCTTGGACAACGACGACGAGGAAGTCGAGAAGTTGATGTTGTCGGCCGATAGCCGCTTCTCGGCGATCTCGAAGCTCGAGCTGGTCCGGGTCGAGGGCTCGAAGAACAGGTTGATGACCGTCTTGCCCCGCAGCGTCGGCACCTTCTTGATCGGCCGCGCCGCCACCTCGACGAACGACTCCGCAGTGTCGAGAACGTGGAGGATCTCGGCCGTAGACAACTCGGCGACCCCGAGCAGGTCGCCTCGCTGCCAGACCGGTACGCTCACCCTTCGCGTTCCAGGAGCTCGACCAGCTCCTTGCCGCCGTCGGTAGCCGCGTAGGAGACCTTGATCACCTCGGTGTCCGTCGTCTGCACGTGTTCGCCGACGCAGTCGGCGTGGATCGGAAGTTCCCGGTGGCCGCGGTCGATCAGCACCGCGAGGCGAATCGCCCGCGGCCGGCCGTAGTCCATGATCAGGGCGTCCATCGCCGCCCGGATCGTGCGGCCGCTGTAGAGAACGTCGTCGCAGAGCACGACGATCCGGTCGTCGATCGGAACCGGCATCACGCTCTCCTTGACCACGGGCTGTGGCGCGATCGTCGAGAGATCGTCCCGGTAGAGCGTGATGTCGAGTACGCCGACCGGCACGGCCACGTCTTCCGTGCGCTTGATCTCGGCGGCGATGAAGTCGGCCAGGGGCACGCCGCGGGTGCGCACGCCGACCAGCATCAGCGAGTCGGTCCCCCCCGCGCGCTCGACCACCTCCAGCGCCATCCGGCGCATCATCCGCGCCATCTGCGGCGCATCGAACAGCGTTCTCTTGACCGTCAGCGCGCTCACCGCCGTGGCAGCGTATCAGCGGCGCGCCCGAGACGCCACATGTTGTGGCCGGGAACGACCACCGGCACAACTACTTGTGACTTATGCATGAATCCTGTTATCTTCCCCAAGGGCCGGAAAGGCCCGATTCCCCGCCACGCCAACCATGCTCAAACTGGAAAGCCTTGAAGTCAACGGCTTCAAGACCTTCGTCGACCCGGTAACGAGCCGCTTCGCCCGCGGCATCACGGCGATCGTCGGACCGAACGGCTGCGGCAAGAGCAACCTGGCAGAGGCCATCACCTGGGTGCTCGGCGAGCAGAGCCCCAAGTCGCTGCGCGGCAGCTCCATGGAGGAGGTCATATTCAATGGCAGCGGCCAGCGCAAGCCCCTTGGGATGGCCGAGGTCAGCCTCACCTTCCTCACCGACGGCAGCGTCGAGAACGCCGAGGACGGCCGCATCACGATCGGGCGGCGGATCTTCCGCGGCGGCGAGGGCCAGTACCGGCTGAACGACCGGGTGGCCCGGCTCAAGGACATCCGCGACATCCTGATGGACACGGGTCTGGGCATCCGCGCCTACTCCGTGATCGAGCAGGGGCGGATCGGGATGATCCTCTCCGGCAAGCCCCAGGAACGCCGCAAGCTGATCGAGGAAGCGGCCGGGATCACCCGTTACAAGAACCGCAAGCGCCTCGCCAGCCTGAAGCTCGAGGACGCGACCGCCGACCTGCTCCGGCTCGACGACATCATCTCCGAGGTCGAGCGCAGTCTTCGCTCGCTCAAGAGGCAGGCGAACGCCGCGCGGCGCCACCGCGAACGCAGGGGGGCCTACCGCGAGCTGCTCGACGCCGTGCTCCTGGCACGTTGGGCGAAGCTCCAGGGCGAGCTCGGGGAACTCGGGTCGGCTCTGGGACAGGAGGCCAACCGGGAGGCGGAACTCCTGGCGGAGATCGCCCGCGGCAACGCGGAACTCGCCGAGTGCCGTCACACCATCGACGCACGCACCGGAGAGGCCGTCCGCTCGCACGAACGTCAGGCCACCCTGCTGGCGACGATCGAGGGGCGCCAGGAACTGATCAAGGGCGGCCGCGCCACCCGGGCGGAAATCGCCGAGCGGCTGGAAGCCGGCGCCCGAAGCGAGGAGACGCGGCGCCGCGAACTGGCGGCGGCCGAGGAGGCCCTCGCCGTTCTCGCCGGACGCCGGCAGATGTTCCTTTCGGAGCGCGAAGAGGCGCTGGCGAAGGTCCACGACGACCGCCGCCGGATCGACGAGGCCGATACCGCTATCGAGGACGCGCGCAGGCGACATCGTGATCTGCTCGAGGAACAGGCGGCATCGCGCGTGGGGATGGACGGGCTGAGGAGCCGCCTGGTCGCCGAGCGCATCGTCACCGAGAAGGCGGTCGACCGCCGCGACCGAGCCGAAACGACGCTGGAACGCAGCAGGGACGCGCTCCGCTCGATCGACGTCGACGTCAAGAGCGTAGGCGCCAAGGTGGAGACGCTGGACATCGCCCTGACCACCGAGACCCAGGCCGCCCAGCGTGCCGCCACGGCCCTTGAAGCGAGCCGGAACCGGCGGCAGGCGGCCCAGGCCGAACGGGAAACGCGCCGCGAGGAGCTCGTCGAGGCCCAGAAGCGGACGGCCGTTCTCCGCGAGCTCGGTCAGCGCGACGAGGAGCTGCGAACCGGAATCCGCGGCGCTCTGCTCGATCTGGGGCTTTCGGAGCCCCGCTTCCTCGGCGACGAAGTGAACGTGCCGGCGGGCTGGGAAGACAGCCTCGACCTCTTCCTGGGCCCGCTGCGCAACGCCGTCCTGACCCCCGGCGACGAAGATGCCGTGGCCATCGCCCGCGCTCTCGCCGGCTTGGAACACCAGGTCACGCTCCTTCGGCCGGCCGAGACACGGAAGCCCCTGCCAGGGCTCAAGAAAATCGCGGAACTCGACGATCCGGAGATCGTCGGCGACGTGTGGACGGCGCTCGGCCTGCCCGAAGAACTGCGCGCCTCGCTCCCCCCCGGTTGCCTCCTCTCCAGCCCCGAGGCGGCGGAACGCCTGGCGGCGGACAACCCGGACGTCGCCTTCCTGTGCCGGGACCGGCTCTGGATCGAGGCCGGCCGCGTCACCGTGCGCGGCGAAGGCGCGGCGCCGGGCGCTCTGGGCCGTCAACGCGAGCTCGACGACCTCGTCCGACGTACGGACGAACTCAAGGAACGCTGCACAACGCTCAGCAGCGAGATCGATGGAGCCGCCGGGAGCGTCCGCGACGCCGCCCTGGAAGGTCGGCGGATCGAGAAGGCCGCGGCCGATCTCCGGGAACAGCTCGCAGTCGCCAGGGCCCGCCTCGAGGACATCACCGAACGGCGCGCCGTACAGGCTCGCGAAAGCGCGGCGGCCGAGAGCGAGCGCGACGAACTGATTCGCAAGATCGCCGAGGCGGAGAGTCGCCAGGCACAGATCCAGACCGACATCGAAGCCCGCGAGACGGTTCATCGCAGTCTGGAACGGGCAGTCCAGGAAGCGGCCGCCGCCGTCGAGCGGGCCCGTGAGGAGCGCGAGGAGCGCGTCACGGCGGGGGCCGGCCGGCAGGGCCAGCTCGAACTGATCGAGGAGCGCTCAGCTACGGAGCGAAACGAGACGGAGAGACTGGAGCAGCGAATCGCGAGTCTGCGCGAGGCCGACAATGAGTGGCTCGCCGAGCAGGAGCGGCTGCGCGGACGCCTCATCGAACTCGAGGAGGCATCCACCCGGGCACGGCGGGAACTCGACAACGCCCTGGCCGAGCGGACGAGCGCGAGAGACGAAGCGACCGCCGCCCAGGAGGCTCTCGAGGAAGAGCGGGGCCGCGGACGCGAATTGGAGGCCCGAATGCGCGACCTCGGCGCCCGGCGCGACGAACAGCGCGACCGGATCGAGGACCTGCGCGTACGGCAGGCGGGCCTGCGCCAGGACGCCGAACACCTCGAAGGGGACTACCGCGAAGAGTTCGGGCGCGAGTTGGCCAGCCAGGAAGCGCCTGCCCGGCCGGACGGTGAAGTCCCCGACCTCGATGCCATGACCGAGGAGCTCGAACAGCGGCGTACCCTGCTGGAGCGGATGGGACCGGTCAACGTGCTGGCCGCCGACGAGTACGACGAGCAGCAGGAGCGCCACACGTTCCTGACCGGACAGCGTACTGACGTGGCGTCCTCCGTCGAGAGCCTGAAGCGCACGATCCGCGACATCGACAGGACCTCCTCCGAGCGCTTCGTCGCCGCCTTCAGTGAGGTCAACGAGAACTTCGGCCGCACCTTCACCGAACTCTTCCGTGGCGGCGATGCCGAAATGCGCCTGATGGACGAGGAGGACCCGCTGGACTGCGGCATCGAGATCACCGCCCGGCCACCGGGCAAGCGCGCCCAGAACATCATGCTGCTCTCGGGCGGGGAGAAGGCGCTAGCGGCGATCGCCCTGCTGTTCGCCCTCTTCCAGACGAAGCCATCCCCGTTCTGCATCCTCGATGAAGTCGACGCGCCGCTCGACGACGCGAACATCCTGCGCTTCGTCGACATGCTGCAGCGGATGTCGGCGGAAACCCAGTTCCTCATCATCACCCACAACAAGCTGACGATGCAGGTGGCGAGCACGCTCTACGGAGTGACGATGGAGGAACGCGGCGTATCGAGGATCGTCGGCGTCGATGTCGACGAGATGCACCCCGAGCGCCAGTTGGCGACCGCCTGAGCCCACTGGTTGCGCCGGCCTGGGTGCGCCGGCCTTCTGGCCGGCATCGCGGCGCGCCGCGCAGCGGCCGGGCCACTCCGGCTCCGGGCTTCCGCTGGTACCCTGACGCCATGAACCGCACAGTCCCGTTCGCACTCGCCCTCCTCGTCGTCACTCCGGCCGCCGCCGCCGACCGCGACGCGCCGACCTTCTACGGCGATGTGCTGCCCGTTCTGCAGATGCACTGCCAGGACTGTCACCGCCCGGCGGGAGCCAACTACGGCGGGATGAGGGCGCCGATGGCCCTGACCACCTACGCCGAGGTGCGGCCCTGGGCCCGGTCGATCGCGCGGACGGTAGCGGCGCGCGAGATGCCGCCGTGGGACGCCCACCCGCAGCACGACGGCACATTCGCGAACGAACGGGTGCTTGACCAGGCGGAGATCGAGACCCTGGTCAACTGGGCCGGAAGCGGCGCGGCCCCCGGCGACGCCGCCGAAGCCCCGCCGCCGCGCGAGTTTCCGAGCACCGGAGGCTGGGTCGTCGGCGAGCCCGACCTCGTCGTGACGATGCCGGAGCCCTACTTCGTCGAGGACGACGTGGACGACCTCTATGCCGCGTTCTCCTACGTGCTCACCGAGGAGGACCTGCCGGAGGACCGCTGGGTCGTCGCCTTCCAGTGCAAGCCGGACAGCGACATCATCCACCACTTCAACCTCCACCTGCTGCCGCCGGACGAGAACGGCGAGCTGCCGGCGCCGCCCGAGTTTCCGAACCAGGATCAGATCGCCCCGTCGCCGGAGAACGCCGGCAGCTACATGGGCGGCGTCTCCTCCGGCAGCGACGCGAACCGGTATCCGGAGGGCTACGGTTTCCTGCTCAGGAAGGGCTCACGGGTGACTTTCGACATCCACTACCACAAGGAGGCAGGCGAAGGCACCGGCAAGTGGGACCGGTCGTCGATCGGCTTCGTCTTCGCCGATGAACCGGTCGAGCGTTCGCTCGGCTCGGGGCTCCGGCCGATCATGAACTTCACGTTCGCCATTCCGCCGAATGACGGCAACCACCAGGTCGGCCCCTACTCCACCGTCGCCCGGCGCGACACGGACATCATCGCGCTCATGCCGCACATGCACATGCGCGGGAAGGCCGCACGCTTCGAGGCGTTCTACCCCGACGGCACGACCGAGGTACTGCTTGAAGTGCCCGAGTTCGACTTCTCCTGGCAGACGGTCTACTACTACGACCAGATGAAACGCATCCCGAAGGGCACGCGAATCGACTACACCGCCTGGTACGACAACTCGGCCGAGAAAGCGGCGCGCTACGGCTTCGACTCGAATCGCACGGTGCGCTTCGGCCAGCCCTCCACCGACGAGATGATGATGGGCTTCATGATGAGCGCCGGGGTACCGGAGAGCGAACCGTAGCGCTGGCTCCTAGCGTCGCGAGAGCCTGTCCGCGGTCACGAGGAAGGCGCCGGCAATCAACAGTCCCAGGAGCTCTCGGCTGTGCTCGATGTACATCCGGTCCGCGGACATCGGCGCCCAAAGGTCACTGGTCGGGCGGTTCAGTATCCAGTCCGCGAAGCCGGGCAGAGTCAGGCCGGCCCCCGCGACGGTGACGGCCGCCAACGCCAGGAACACGAACCTCGGTAGCGGCCGGTAGGCGGCGACCGTGCAGGCGCAGGCGATCGCGGCGTAGTAGGACACCCAGATCAGCGGATCCGGGTCGTTGATCTGCAGCAGGCCGAAGACCAGCATCGCCAGGCCGAGCAGCAGGGGCAGGAAGCGGGGACCTGAGCCACGCCGCGAGGAAGACATGAAGGCGAGCCTAGTGGCTTGCGCCGCAGAAAAGCCACTTCGTTCATCAGTTTCATCCTGTTCAGTCTTGACAAAACAAACCGGATGATTCAACATCCCTGACTCATGACCGTCTCCGAACCGACTCCCGCGCCGGACCGCCCCGCCGAGCCGTCCGCCGCGGCCGACATCAGCCTGCACGCCGCGGAAGAGCGCTTCATCGAAGCGATGGGGCTGGCGCACGAGGAGGATCGCCTGCCCCGGATCGCCGGCCGACTCGTCGGGCTGCTCATCCTCTCGCCCGACCCGGTCCGCTTCGACCATCTCGCCGAGCGGCTTCGGGTCAGCCGCGCCAGCATCAGCACGAACACCCGTCTGCTGGAGAACATGGGCGTCATCCAGCGTGTGACCCGGCCGGGCGACCGCCGCGACTACTTCCAGATCAACGAAGAGCCGGGTCTCCTGCTGCGAATCGCCGATCGCTACCGGAACCGCCAGGCCAGCGCGGAAGAGATGAAGCAGGCACTACCTCCGAACGCGGGAGGCGAAGTCGTCGTCGAGCGCCTGGAGCGGCTCATCCGCTTCTACGCGATCCTCGCCGACAGCCTCCAGTACGTGCTCGGCGCCGTGGCGGACGACAAGGGCAACTCCGGCTCCGGAAGCGCGTAGACCACGCGACGGCAGAACCCACCAGACGAAAGAGAACGACGAACCCATGGCCATGTTTCACCAATCGAAGGAAGGCGCGGACCCCGGGCGCCGCCGTCGGATCAGTCGTCCGCAGATCGCGGGGCTTGCCGTCGCGGCTCTCGTGCTCGTCGCGGCAGCCGTCTTCGTATTCGGCTTCGGGTCGCAGGCCCGCGCCGGCGGCCAGGCAGGCGACGCAACGATGGCGCAGGCAGTGCCAGTGCGCGCCGTCGCCGCGCGGCGCGGACACCTTTCCGTGCGCACCGCCTACTCGGGCGAGCTCGTCGGCGAGGTCTCCGACATCTCGCCCCAGGTTTCGGGGCTCCTGGTCGACGTACCGGCGCGTATCGGCCAGCACGTCGCCGCCGGCACGGTGCTCGCCGTGATCGCGGACATCGAAGTGAGGAACCAGCTCCAGGAGGCACGCGGCCAGCTCGGCGTCGCCGAAGCGAACCGGGATCGCGCCGCCGCCGAGCTCGTCGGCGTCGAAGCCGACTACCAGCGGGCGATGGAGCTCTATGACCAGGGCCTGCTCTCCGAGCAGGAGCAGCAGCAGGTCTCCTCCCAGTACGCAACGACGAAGGCGAACCTGGCCGCCGGCGAGGCCCAGGTCCAGCAGTCGACGGCCCGCGAGGCGCTGCTCGCCGAGCAGTTCGCCAACACCCGCGTGCGCGCACCATTCGACGCCGTCGTCTCGGACCGCTACCTGGATCGCGGCGCCCTGGTCCAGCCGGGCACGCCGATCCTGCGCCTGGTCGAGGAAGCGCCCCTCCTGGTCCAGTTCCGGGTTCCCGAACGGGATCTTTCGGCGGTCCAGACCGGCGCCGCCGTCGACGTGGCCACCGAGGCCACGGGCGAGCGGACCTTCTCCGGCACCGTGCTTCGTGTCGCCGGCGAGGTCCGCCGCAACGACCGCACCGTGCTGGTCGAGGGCGAGCTTGCCGAAACGGACGAACTGCTTCTGCCGGGCATGTACGCCGACGTCTCCGTCAGCCTGCGCGACCTCGACAACGCCCTGATCGTCCCCGGCGCCGCCCTGCTGGAACGGGTAGCGATGGACGGCGGACGCTCCACGGGCGTCATGGTGCCGGTCGATGGCCTCGCCCAGTGGCGCGCGGTGACCGTCGCGGGCCGCTCCGGCGAGTACAGTGCGATCGCCGGTCCGATCGAGGTCGGTGAACTCGTCCTGACGATGGGCCACAACCAGTTGGGACACGGCTCGCCCGTGCGAGTCGTCCACGACGAGTCTGAACCCTCCCCCACCGGCGCCGCGGGATTCTGAGGCCGAACATGAACCTCCCCCGTCTTTCGGCCAACCGCCCGGTGGGCGTGACCATGCTCTACGTCTGCGTCGTCGTGATCGGCCTGGTCGCGGTGCGCCAGCTCGCTGTCGACCTGATGCCCGAAGTCGACATGCCCCGGATCTCGATCACGACGACCTACGAGGGCGTGGCGCCCGAAGAGATGGAGACCCTGATCACCAGGCCGGTCGAGCAGGCCCTTTCCTCCGTCACCGGCCTCGACCAGTTGAACTCCATGTCCGCCGAGGGGATGAGCAGCATCCAGGCCCAGTTCGACTGGGGCGTCGACCTGAACGAAGTGGTAAACGACATCCGCGAGCAACTCGACTTCGTGCGCGGCATGCTGCCCGAGGACGCGTCCGAACCGACCCTGTTCAAGTTCAACCTCTCCGACATGCCCGTCGTCTTCCTTGGCCTGTCCGGCAGCGGCGACGCACGCCAGGTCCGCCACATGGCCGAGCAGACGATCAGCCGGCGGCTGGAACGTCTGCCAGGCGTCGCTTCGGTGGAAGTCCAGGGCGGTCGGGTGCGAGAGATCCAGGTCCAGCTCGCCGCCGACCGCATGGCCGCGCTCGGCATCACGCCGAGCGAGGTCACCAGCGCCCTGTCGCGTGAGAACCGCAACGTCTCCGCCGGCGACATGCTGGAGACCGGCCGGGAGGTCCTGATCCGCGCGATCGGCGAGTTCGAACGCAAGGTCGACGTCGAGAACACGATCGTCGCCATCCGCGACGGCCGGCCGATCCTGGTGCGGGACGTCGGACGGGTCGACGACGGCATCCGCGAACTGACGAACGAGCTGTGGATCAACGGCGCCGCAGGCATGCGGATGTACGTGATGAAGCAGTCCGGCGCGAACACGGTCGAGGTAGTGGACCGCCTGAAGCGGGAGATCGACGCGATCAACCGCGACTACGCCGGCCGCGCCGAGATCACGATCCTCATGGACGGCGCCGAGTTCATCCGCCAGGCGGTGAACAACGTCCAGCTGGGCGCACTGTTCGGCGCCGCGCTGGCGGTGCTCGTGCTGATGTTCTTCCTCCGCGACATGCGGGCGACGTTGATCGTCGGCGCCGCGATTCCGATCTCGGTGCTGGCCACGGTCGCCCTGATGTACTTCAACGGTTTCACCCTGAACGTGATCTCACTGGCCGGCATCGCGCTCGGCGTCGGCATGCTGGTCGACGGTTCGATCGTGGTGCTCGAGAGCATCTACCGCCGGCTCCACGAAGGCGATCGCCCCACCGCCGCTGCGGTCGCCGGCAGCAACGAGGTAGCGATGGCGATCGCCGCCGGCACATTGACCACGGTGGCCGTCTTCCTGCCGGTCGTCTTCATCTCCGGTTTCGCCGGCATCTTCTTCAACCAGTTGGCGATCACGGTCAGTTTCGCCCTGCTCTGCGCGCTCTTCGTCGCCCTGACGTTGATTCCGGCCGCCGCCGCCCGCTGGCTGCGTGAGGTGCCGAAGAGCCGCCAGGTGACGGACGAGTGCGTCGCGGCGCTCGGGCCGGTCGACATGGCCTACGGCCGGATGATCGAGTGGGCGCTCGGCAAGCCGGGAATGGTGATGGCCACGGCCGTCGTGCTCCTGCTCGGATCCTTCGCCCTGGTGCCCATCATCGGTCTCGAGTTGATGCCCGAGAGCGACGAGGGCCGGCTCAACATGCAGGTCGAGATGCCCGTGGGCGCTCCGCTCGACACGACGACCGGAACGATGAGAGAGATCGAAGCGCGGGTTCGCGGCGCGCTCAGACCCGAAGAGCTCGACAGCCTGATCACCACCGCCGGTCCGGAGAGCTGGTGGCGACCCGCCCAGTCCAACCAGGGCACGATGGAGATCCTGCTCACGCCGCTGACCGATCGGAGTCGCGCCCAGGAGGAGATCCTCGCGTCGATCCGCCACGCCATCGATGATGTGCCGGCGGCCCGGATCCAGCTCTACGCCTCCTCCAGCAACATGATGATGCGCATGATGCGCGGGGGCCAGGACGCGCGGCTGGTGGTCGAGATCCGGGGCCACGACCTGGACCAGGGCGACGAGCTCGCCCAGCGGGTGATCGACGCGATGGCTGCGGTCCCCGGAGTCGTCCACCCCCGGATCGACCGCGAGTCCGGCCAGCTCGAACGAACCCTGCGGGTCGATCGCGCCCGTCTGGCCGAACTCGGCCTCAACGGCAGCCAGGTCGCCGACGCCGTCGAGCACTACGTCCTGGGACGCGTGGCCACGAAGTTCCGCGACCAGGGCGACGAGTTCGACATTCGGGTCCAGCTCCAGCCGGAGGACCGGTTGCGCATCGAGCAGTTGCCTCAACTACCCATCGTAACTCCGCGCGGCGACATCGTGCCTCTGGGTTCGGTCGCCAGCATCAATCCCGGCGAGGGCCCCCTGTCGATCAACCGCGAGAACCAGGAGCGCTACATGCAGGTTTTCGCCGGCATCGACGGCAGGCGGTTCAGCGACGTGGCGAGCGAAGTCGAAGCCGCCCTGGCGCGAGTCGAGACGCCCTACGGCTTCACCGTCGAGATGGGCGGCGAGTTGGAAGAGCAGCGCCAGGTCTTCGTGGAGCTCTTGATCGGCGTACTGCTCGCGGTCTTCCTCGTCTACACGGTGATGGCGGTCCAGTTCGAGTCCCTGGTCCAGCCCCTGGTCATCATGACCGCGGTGCCGTTCTCGCTGCTCGGCGTGCTCCTGACCCTGGCGGTCACCGGCACGACGCTGAACATGAACTCCTTCCTCGGCCTGGTCGTCCTGGTCGGGATCGTGGTCAACAACGCGATCGTCCTGGTCGACAACGTGAACCGAATGCGCCGGGAGGTCGGCTGCACGCTCCGCGAAGCGCTGATCCGTGGATCGCGCCGCCGCCTGCGGCCGATCCTGATGACGACCCTGACCACCGCGCTCGGCCTGCTGCCGCTGACGCTGGGAATCGGCGAGGGATCCGAACTGCAGGCGCCCCTGGCGCGGGTCGTCGTCGGAGGCCTGCTCGCATCGACCCTGATCACGCTGATCTTCGTGCCCTCGCTCTACCTCCTGGTCGAGCGCGGCCGGGAACGGCGACGAGCGATTCGTGGCCGCAGGAAGGCGGCCCGGAAGGCCGGGATGCACCTTCCGCAGACCGCTCCGGCGATGCAGAGCTCTCGGGTTCAGGCCTGAAGGCTCGAGCCACTCAGTTCCCGCGGCCCCAGCGGTACTGCAGCCTGGAGTAGTAGTACGCCCCGCTGACGTCGAATGGCGCGCGGGTGCTGTGCGGGTTACCCAGCAGCGTCGGCGTCGGATTGCCGTCGCCGGTCTCGCCCAGGGCGTTGCGAGCGCCGATCGCCAGGCGGGCTCCGGCCGGCAACGGGATGCCGACCTCCAGGTCCAGCAGGTACACGCCGCTGAAGTCGACGGGGATGAACGGGTCGTACCAGCCGTCGTAGTAACCGAGCCGGGCGAGCAGTTCGACCGGCCGCCGGGCCGAGGTGTGCCGGCCCAGTTCGTGGTGGAGCGTCGCGTTCCAGCGCACTCCCGGCAAGGCCTCCTCCAGTTCGCGGATGCGCTGCCGGTCCAGGGTCAGCGGGTTGAAGTCCACGACCTCGGTCGAGGTCACGTTGAGCGCCAGGTCTAGCGTCGTTCGTCCGCCGGCCTGCGGCGGCCGCCAGGTGACGACCAGGTCCACACCCTCCGTGCGGGTCTCGAAGTCGTTGGCGAAGAAGCGGAAGTTCGTGATGTTGGCGGCGCTCGTGATGCCTTCCGCCAGCAGTTGCTCCACCTCGAAGGACTGAAGCGCGAACAGCCCGGTGACTCCCAGCCGATCGCTCACGTCAACGCGGAACACGTCCGCCGTGAGCGTCAACGGCCCGCGCTCGAAGATCGCGCCGGCGGCCAGGTTGACCGACTTCTCCGCGTCGAGGGCCTTGCCGCCGCGCAGCTCGGCGACCCTGGAGGCCGGCGGGATCGTGCCGTTGTTGACGAGCTCGAAGCGCTCCGCGTCCCACTGCGTCGAGACGTTGAACGCGTTCTGCTGGCCGGGCGTCGGCGCCCGGAAGCCCGTCGACGCACTCGCGCGCAGGGCGAGAGCCGCCGAAACCTGACGGCGTCCCGCGATCTTGCCGTTGAGGGTCGAGCCGAAGTCCTCGTAGTCCTCCAGGCGCACCGCGAGCCCCAGATTCCAGGATTCGTCCGGCGGTCCGTACTCCAGGTCGCCGTAGACCGCCGCGTTGGAACGGGTCCAGGCACCCGCCGCCACCGGGCTGAACCCGGGGAAGCCGTTCGAACCGGAACTGAATCCCTGGCGGGCATAGGGACCGATCCGCCAGGAATCGGGGTCGCCGAGGCCGATCTCGAAGCGCTCCTCGCGCCACTCCAGGCCGCCAGCCAGATGGAGCCGCTCGCCGAGCTGGCGCAGCAGATCGAGGTTCGCGCTCACGTCCCGCTGGCCGTAGAGGCCGGGTTTGAAGGAGGTCGGGCTGAGCGGCCCGAGCGACGCGTTCACGCTGTCGAACAGCAGGAAGTCGATCTCGTTCCGGCCGGCGCTGACGCTCAGGTCCCAGCCGGTCCCGGAGGCGGTGAATCCGCGAACGCCGAGGACGAGTGACGAATCCACGCGGTCGCCGCCGAACACCGGCTGAAAGCCGCCCGGAAAGAGCTCCTGAAAGCTGAAGCAGTTCGGATCGTCGAAGACGCGTCCCAACGCGTCCCGGTCCGGAAGCGCGTCCGTCACCGCGACGACCGGGCACCCGGCCGAGCCGTCCGGCGTCCCGTCGGCCGCGTCCAGGGCGTCGCCGATCAGCAGCGTCGCACCGCCGTCGCCGCTGTAGACCGCGTCCCGGGTGTTCGGGTTGCGGAAGAAGAAGTTCCTCGCCGTCACGTTGCGGTCCGCGTGGTTCGCCCAGCCGTAGAACTGCGTGGCGCCGCCGCTTCCCAGCGGCCGGCCGAAGTTGATCCAGAGCTTCACGTCGTCGTCGACCTCGGCCTTGCCCCACCTCTGAGCAGGATCGGCCACGTGAGTGTTCCCCGCGGCGACCAGGGCCGTCGCGTCGGCTCGCTGCATGGAGCGGTTGGTCGGATTCGAACCGCCGTACTCGAGGCTCACATTCGCGAAGCCGGCCTCGCCCCAGGGCAGGCCGATGTTGCCGGCCACGGTGACGGACTCGCCGTCGCCCGCGTCGTACAGGCCGGTCAGCACCTCGAACGAACCGCCGGAACGCGCATCGCTGAGCAGGAAGTTCATGATCCCCGCGATCGCATCCGAGCCGTACTGCGCCGAAGCGCCGTCCCTAAGGACCTCGACCTGGCGAAGCGCGATGGCCGGAATCGCGGACAGGTCCGGTCCCTGGGCGCCGTGAGAGACGCCGATCCGCGACCACAGGATCACGGCGCCGCGGTGCCGCCGCTTGCCGTTCACCAGCACCAGCGTGTGATCGGGCGCCAGGCCGCGCAGGTTCGTCGGCCGCACGATGGTCGCCGCGTCGCCGCTGATCGAACTGATGTTCAGCGACGGCACCACGGTGCGCAGAAGCTGGTCGAGGTTCGTCTCTCCCTGATGCGCCACGTGCTCCGCGGAGATCACGTCCACGGGCACCATCGACTTCGTCACCGAACGCTCCCGCGCCCGACTGCCCGTTACGACGATCTCCTCGTCGACATGCGCGGCCGGTTCCTCCGACTCGGCTTCGTCGTGATCGTCGTGGCCGCCCTCTGCCGCGGCGTCCCGCTCGTCCGCCTGCGACGCCGCCCGGTCCTCAACCTGCTGGGCCCTCAGCGAACTGGGCCCCGCGAAGCCTGCGAGAAGCAGCGCAACCGCGGCTAGCCGAACCCCACGGCGCAAGGAGGAACCGTCAGCTTCCATCCGGCCCGGATTCGCTCCAGTAGCTGTCATGGAACCGCAACAGATCCACACCGTGAGTTTCGTAGAACCAGACAGGGTTGTGATCCACGCCTGGCGCAATCAGCCGTTCGGCCGGAACACCCAGTCCATACAGGTAGCCCATGTACTCCAGGGTGCCCTCGTAGTTGAACCCCCTGGTTCCCACCCAGATCATGATGTTGAGTGCCGGCTGCATTCCACCTTCCGCGTAGGACCGGGCACGGCTGTACGCATCGTTGCCCTTGCCGAAGTCGAACGACCTGGCGTTCGCTCCTGAAGCCCTTGGATCCCGTTCAACGCCGTCGTTCTCCAGGACCAGCTTCTCCACCGCATAGCCGGGGCCACCAGGCGCGGCTGAGATGAACAGGTGGGGGTACCTGAACATGATCCGCGTGGTCCCTCGTCCCCCTTGGGAAAACCCCTGCAAGGCACGCCCGCCGCGGTGCGCCAGGGTGCGGTAGGTCTCGTCGATGTGTGGAATCAGCTCCCGGACAAGGACCTCTTCACCCCTGGAGTCCTCGTAGTCGTACCAGCTCACCCGGCCGCCGTTCCCCCAGACGAAGATCACCGGCCGCACGGTGCCGGAAGCGATGGCCGCATGCACGTACTCGGCTATCCCGATGCTCCGTGATTCGTTACCTGGTCGCCCGCCGTGGAGGTAGTAGATGACCGGATAGCGGGTATGACGATTCGCGGCGTCGTCGTACCCCGGCGGAAGGTAGATGTTGTAGCCCACCGGAATGCCCATGGACGGACTCGTGAACGTCGCGTGAGTCACGCCCGGAAACCCGCGATCCTCTCCGGGCGGGTTGACCCAATTGAAGGGTCCGCGCCCGAGCGCGAGGAACGCGCGCACTTCGCCTGGGTCCGCTCGGCCGTCCCGGTTGACATCCAGCAGTGAGAACATGCCTGGCCTCACTTCGTCTTCCGTCAGCACGCCATCGCCGTTGCGATCGGCCATGAAGGCGTTCTCCACTAGGCCATCCGCATCGTTGTCCGGCTCCTGAGTTCCCGCCTGCGCCTGGGGACTGCCGGTTCGCCCAGCTACCGCCGCCGGCAGTAGTTGCGCAAGCGCCAGCACCAGGAGCGCAGCGGCGAGGTTGCCACTGAGCCTGAAACCATCGCTGCCGAAAGGACGACTCCAACGCCGCTTCCAAGCTTCCATCAGGGAACTCCCATCTCCAGAATCTCCGGCCGGTTCGTGCCGACCAGCCAGGACCCTATTCCTCCGCCAGGCCGAAGACAAAGACGACGTTCCCCATCGCGACGACGATCCGCTGCTCGCCGCCGACGGCGTAGCTCATCGGCGACGCGTGCGGCGCGCCGCCGAGCGAGATGCGCCACAGCGGCTCGCCCGTCTCCTCGTCCAGGGCGAAGAAGTAGCCGTCGACGCTGGCGCTCCAGACGAGGCCGCCGGCGGTGGCGAGAACGCCGCTGCGGGTGCGCGGCGTGATCGGGAACTCCCAGCGGATCTTGCCGGTCGTCGCCTCGATCGCCCGGATCGCGCTCTTGTAGTGGTCGGCCGCAAGCGGCATCCTGTGGCCGCCGCCGAGGAAGTGCCTGCCCGCCTCATACTCGTCGTCGCGCTGATAGTAGACGCCCTCCGCGTCAAAGGAATTCACGTAGAGGAGCCCGGTGCGCGGGCTATACGCCGGCGACCACCAGTTCGTCGCCCCGCCGGCGATGGGCGCCACCTTCGTGCCCGCCTCGGTTGGAAACACGTTCTCGCGCAGGATCGGACGGCCGTTCTCGTCCAGACCGTGAGCCCAGGTCTGGAGTGCGAACGGCTCGCCGAGCAGGAACTGCCCGCTCTCCCGGTCCAGCAGGTAGTAGAAGGCGTTCCGGTTCGCCCACAGCATCGTCTTGCGGGGCTCGCCGTTCAGCTCGACGTCTGCCAGCACCGGCACCTGGATCGCGTCCCAGTCCCAGACGTCGTGGGGCGTGAACTGGAAGTGCCAGGCGATCTTCCCAGTCTCCCGGTCGAGCGCCAGCACCGAGGACGAGTACAGGTTGTCGCCCAACCGCAGATCGCCGTTCCAGTCCGGCGCCGGATTGCCCCCACCCCAGTAGATGAGGTCGAGATCCGGGTCGTAGACGCCGGTCAGCCAGGTCGGCGCGCCGCCGGTGCGCCAGGACTCGCCGGCCCAGGTGTCATTGCCGGGTTCTCCCGGTCCCGGCACCGTGTACGTTCGCCACTTCCGCTCGCCGGTCGCCGCGGCGTAGCCGTCGATGAAGCCCCGGATGCCGAACTCTCCCCCGGCAATGCCCGTGACAACGGTGTCGGCGACGACGAGCGGCGCCGCCGTCTTGCTGTAGCCCTTCGTGTGGTCGGCAACCTCGGTGTCCCAGAGCAGGGAACCCGAGCGGGCGTCAATCGCCACCAGGTGAGCGTCGTTCGTGCTCATGTAGAGCGTCTCGCCGAGGATCGCCACACCGCGGTTGTTGCGCCCGCAGCACAACCGGATGCCGTCCGGGAGCGGGTGCTCGTAGCGCCAGTAGGCCCGCCCCGTCGCGGCGTCGACGGCAGTCACGTTGCTCGGCGACTCGGTGATGAACATGACGCCGTCGACCACCAGCGGCGTCGTCTCGTTCCGGTCGAGCTGCTGGATCTGGTGCGCCCACTTCAGCTCGAGGCGATCCACGTTCTCGCGGTCGATCTGATCCAGCCGGCTGAATCGCTGCCCGTGCAAGGCGCCGTGGTACATGAGCCAGTTGTGCGGTTCATCGTCGGAGTTGAGGAGCCGTTCCCAGGTCACCGGCGAGAGGAGCGGCATGCCGTCGCCCGGTGCGTCCTGCGCCGGTGCCGTCTGCGCCGCGACCACGAGCAGCGCCGCACCCCTCCATCCGATCGGTCTCACGAGTCGCTCCCCCGCAACGAAGAGAGATAGGCGACCAGGTCGTCTCGCTCCGCGTCCGAGAGCGTCTCGGCGGGCATCGTCGATTCGAGGATCCGTTCCGCCGACCGCACCGTCGCCTTGGCGAAAGCCAGCAACCTCTCCTCCCCGTCCATGATCCGCAGGTTGAACGTGTCCTCGCCCATCCTCAGCCCTTCGACCACCGTGCCGTCGGCGTGGGTGACGCGCACTGTCCACCAACGCGGCAAGACCTCCGCATCCGGCGTGGCCAGGTCCTCCGCCAGCTCGTCCGGATCGCGGCGCTCCCCGACCCGCGACAGGTCCGGCCCGAGCCGTCCTCCCCGGCCACGCACCATGTGGCAACGCCCGCAGTCCAGCCGTTCGAAGACCGCCAGGCCCGCCTCAGGCGAACCCGGCAGCGACGCCAGGTCAACGGCCCCGGAGAGCGTGCGGAGATAGGTCACCAACTGCCAGATCACCTGATCCCTGGCACGCCGCAGCCCGCGCATCGAAGTGCCCTCGATGCCGTCCCGGATGACCCGAAAGAGCCCGGCATCCGTCGAAGCGTGCCGGAAGCGGCCTGTCGTCAGGTCCGGCCCGTCCGCCTCCTCCCCTCCGGCTGCGTCCACCCCATGACAGCTCGTGCACTTCGACTGGAACTGCCGCTGCCCCATCCGCACGTCGACCGCACTCGTGTACAGGTTCTCCGGTTCTTCAGCAGCAGCACTCGTCGCGAACACCACGAATAGCAGCAGCACGTTCCGCCCGCCCGACACCAAACCTGCCGCCGTGGCAACCCGCAGCCAGGCACAACCCCGGGGCAACCCAAGCGCCCAACGCCGTCCAGCCGGTCCTGAGGCCTGAGGGGAGGGTCCCAGCGGACTCGAAGCGAGCGACGCGCTACGTCTACTCATCAACCGAGAACCTACCGGAGCGAGCGTAGTGGAGTGCGCGCAGTCCCTCCATCCTCTCAGAGAGCGCGCACGGCCGACGGGACCCTCCCCTCAGGCCCCCGGACCGGCGGGTGCAGCTAGTGCCGCTCTGCCTCAGGCGTCCGCCTCGGGCCGCCGTTTCGGTTCGACCTTGGCCACGGTGATCAGGGACTCCACGCAGTCGCGCAGGGACTCGTCGAAGGGGCGGAACGTGATGCCCGTGGCCGCCCGCATCCGGTCGTTGCGCAACTCCACGCCGGCCCAGATGCCGCGAAGCTCCTGCTCGCGCTTCTGTATGTGCTCAGGGTGTATCTCGGTGACCGGGGCCGTGTCGTGACGGAGTTCCGGCAGCAGCCGGTCGATGCCGGCGTTGATCTGCTCCACCGGCACCGCGTCCGCCGACCAGGCGATGTAGCGCTCGCCGTTGCGGACGTTGATGCTCTCGAGCAGCCGGATATGGCACTCGGCGTCGTCGCGGACGTCGACCGTCATCCAGGGCCGGTACGCCTGCGTCTGCTCGCACTCCCCGCGCAGCATCAGCTCGATATTGTGCTGCCAGGGGCCCTTCTCCTTCTGGTGCGCGGACAGGATCGGGCCGACATTGTCTCCCGGACAGCAGGTGATGGCGTCCCAGCGCCCGCTCTCCTCCGCGGCCTTTGTGAACGCCTGCTGAGCGTAGATCTTGCTCATCGAGTAGCCGTGGCCGCGCTCGGGCGTCCGCTTCGGGTTCGACTCGTCCGGATAGCGGTCCTCGTAAAGGACCGGCCGCCGGACGAACTCGTAGATGTCGGCCTCCATGATGACGGCGGCAATGCTCGAGGTGACGACCACGCGGGTCACCGACCCCGACTTCTCGATGCTCTCGACCATGTGGTCGCAGACGTTCTTCACGTAGTCGAAGTCGTTGTAGTCGCTGACGTGGGCGATGTGGGCGACGCCGTGGCAGCGGGCGAAGATGTCGTCGAAACAGCCCGGCTCGTCCAGGTTCGCCGAGTGGATCGTCAAGCGCCCGGAGGCGTAACCCGGCATCTCCCGCAGGAAAGCCGTCTTCTCCGGATCGTCCGCGTCGCGCACGCAGGCACGCACCCGGTAGCCCTTGTCCAGCAGTAGCCGGACCGTCCAGCCGCCGACGAAGCCCGCGCTGCCGGTAACCGCGACCGTGCCGCCCTTCGGTATCGGAGCCATATCGCCTGTCCTCCCAGGTTCGGTTCGGGCGCGACGATACCCGACGCTGAACCTGCTAGCTTTGCAGGGTGCCATCCGCGCACCCAATGGAGGGCGCACGGACTGGTTCACGGGTAGCGCGTCTCGCGCTACCCGGGCTTGACCGAGCGGCCCGTGAACACCGAATCCGTCGACAAGGTCGAGTGCGGCGAACGCACGTACGAACTGCGCCGCCTGCGCCCGGACGACCGAGACGACATCGTCTCACTCGCCAGCGCATTGCCCGAGATCGACCTCCAGTTCCTGCGCTCGGACCTGACCGATCCCGACGTGGTGGAGGGGTGGATCCACGACGCCGACACCGGCAGCCGCTTCACGACCCTGGCCCACTATGAAGGCGAACTCGTCGGCTACGGCAGCCTGAACCTGCGGGGCCTGCAGTGGATGAGCCATCTGGGCGAGATCCGCGTGATCATCGCCGAGGCCCACCGGCGCTGCGGCCTCGGCCACGTGCTGACCGAGCGAGTGTTCGACACGGCCAGAAAGCTGGGCCTGCTCAAGCTCGTCGCGCAGATGACGCGTGAGCAGATCGGCGCGCGCCGGGTGTTCGAGCGGCTCGGCTTCTCGCCCGAGGCCCTGCTCACCGACTGGGTCATCGACCGCTCCGGGCGCACCCGCGACATGATGATCATGTCCTACGACTTGGGCGCCGGGAAGCGGAGCCGCACCTGAGCCCCCGGAAACGCCGGCACCTCCGCGTCGTCTCCTGGAACGTGAACGGCCTGCGGGCCGCCGGGCGCAAGGGCTTCCTGAACTGGCTGGGAAACAGTCGTGCCCAGGTCGTGGGCCTCCAGGAAACGAAGGCCCGCGCCGAGCAACTGGCGCCCGAGCTCCGGCTGCCACCGCGCTGGCACACGGCCTTCTCCAGCGCCGAGCGTCCCGGCTACTCCGGTGTCGGCCTCTACTCGCGCCTGAAGCCGGCGTGGGTCCGGACCTCGCTCGGGGAGCAGCGCTTCGACGCCGAGGGCCGCCTCCAACTGGCCCTCTTCGGCCAACTGCTGGTTGCGAACGTCTACTTCCCGAAGGGCAGCGGCAGCAAGCGCGACAACAGCCGCGTGCCGTACAAGCTGGACTTCTACCGCGCCCTGTTCGACCAGCTCGACCAGGCGCGCGAGGCCGGCTATCGCGTCCTGGTCATGGGCGACTTCAACACGGCGCCACAGCCGATCGACCTGGCGCGCCCGAAGCAGAACCGGAAGAACTCGGGCTTCCTGCCCGAGGAGTGCGACGAGTTCCAGCGCTGGCTCGATGCCGGCTGGATCGACACCTTCCGGGCGCTGAACCCCGGCACGGTGCAATACAGCTGGTGGAAGCAGGCCTTCCATGCCCGCGAGCGCAACGTCGGCTGGCGGATCGACCTCGTGCTCGCCTCGGAAGCCGCCATGCGCTTCGTCGAACGAGCCTTCATCCTGACCAGCGTCACCGGCTCGGACCACTGTCCCGTAGGCGTCGACATGTCCGCGGAGGTTCTCGGATGAACGACACGGACGCGACGCCTCGCCGGGCCACGACGGTCGAGGGAATCAAGCGGCGCATGGCCGGCTTCGCCACACGGGAGGGGGTGCGGCGCGGTCTCGACTTCAGTCTGCGGCCCAGCGACATCCTGATCGCCACCTACCCCAAGGCCGGCACGACGCTCATGCAGCAGATCGTCCACGGTCTCCGCACTGGCGGCGACATGGACTTCAACGAGATCACGGAAGTCGTCCCCTGGCTCGAGGTCGCCCACGACGTCGGCCTCGACCTCGACGCACGCCAGCGTGCCCAGCCCAGGGCGTTCAAGACCCACCTGAGCCGGGATCAGGCGCCGAAGGGCGGCCGCAACATCTTCGTCGTCCGCGACCCGGTCGATTCACTCGTCTCCTTCTTCCACTTCTTCAGCGGCTGGGTCTTCGAGCCCGGAACCGTCTCGATCCGCGACTTCGCCCTCGACTTCGTCTTCCACGGCACCCGCAGCGGCCGCTACTGGGAGCATCTCGTGTCCTGGTGGCCGGAGCGTCTCGACCCGAACACGCTCTGGCTCTGCTTCGAGGACATCGTCGCGGACCTGCCCGCCGCCACCGCCCGCGTCGCCGCCTTCCTCGGCCTCGATCCGAAGCATCCCAACGTCGAGATCGCGACCCGTCAGGCCTCCATCGACTTCATGCGTGAACACGGATCGAGATTCGACGACCACCTCGTCCGCAACGCCCGCAACGCCGCCTGCGGCCTCCCCGCCTCCGGCACCACCTCCAAGGTCCGCAAGGGCAAGTCTGGCGAAGGCTCCCGTGAAGTGCCGCCCGAAGTCCTCAAGGTGTGGGATCGCGAGTGGAGACGCATCGTGGCGCCCGCCACGGGGCACGGGTCCTACGAGGAGTTGCGCAGCACAGTCGCACTCACAAAGGAGCGAGGCTAGCGCCTCGCGCGATCTTCAAGAGGCCGGCGAGGACGCCGGCGCACCCAGTCCGGAGCCCAGCGCTCAACACGCAACTTCCAGCCCGCGACGGGGACGAAGGAGAGGGTCGCAGGGGGCTGGAGACAAGCGACTGCCGATGACCTGCAATCAACCACCGCAATAGCGGAGTGCAGTCGACCGAAGCGAACCCCCACCCTCACATCCCCCAAGCCGGGGTGAGCGTCCCCTGCGACCCTCTCCTTCGTCTCGGTCGCGGGCGGCCCCGTCGCGAGCGGGTGCGTCCGACGCACCCCGCTACAGCAGGCCGCCCTCGGGCGCCGGCCGGGCGCGCTGGTTGTAGAGCAGCTTCTTCAGGCGGTCGCGTTCTTCGTCGGAGAGGTTCGCGTAGTCGATCGCCTCGCCGCTTGAGACGTCCATGCCGCGCTGGACCGCCGGACGGGCGCCGACTTCCTCGAACCAGCGCTTGAAGTAGGGAAACTCCTCGATGTCCTGCTGCTGGTCCTTCCAGCGAATCGTCCACGGGTAGCAGATCATGTCGGCGATCGTGTACTCGTCGCCGATCAGGTACCGGCGGTCGTAGAGGCGGTTGTTCATCACGCCGTAGAGGCGGTTCACCTCGTCGGTGAAGCGGCGGACGGCGTAGCTCTGGTCGCCCTCCGTGTCGCGCAGGCGGCGGAAGTGGCCGCATTCGCCCGACTTCGGCCCCTGGTTCGCCATCTGCCAGATGAGCCACTGATTCACCTCGTGGCGAGCACGCAGGCTCTGAGGGTAGAACTGGCCCGCCTTCTCCGCGATGTACATCATGATCGCGCCTGATTCGAACAGCGCGACCGGCTCGCCGCCGTCTGACGGTTCGTGGTCAACCATCGCCGGCATCCGGTTGTTCGGCGAGATCGCGAGGAAGTCCTCCTTGAACTGGTCGCCGAAGCCGATCCGGCAGGGCACGATGCGGTAGGGCAAGCCGCACTCCTCGAGCAGGATCGTGACCTTCTTGCCGTTCGGCGTAGGCCAGTAGTGCAGATCGATCATCGCGATGGCTCCTGTGAATCCGGCCCGGCGGGCCGCGCGGTTCTTCTCTCGATTGGACCTTGGAGACGGCGCAGGATAGCGGACCCCACGCGATACGCTGTCGTTCGCCCTGCCGGCACACGACAGGCGCAACAGGAGGTACGCGGTGCAGACCAGGATGACGACCCTCGCAGCAACCATGGGTGCTCTGACACTTGCCGGATTCGCGGTCCCTTCCGCGGCTTCGGAGCCGGCCGACGCCGCAGCCCAGCTTGCCGCCGCGATTCAGGCCGCCCCCGACGACCGGCGGGGCGGAGCGCGCGTCCTTGGTTGGACCGACGAAGGCAAGGTCGTCGAGCTCCGCGCCGGCAGCAACGACCTGGTCTGCCTCGCCGCGAGGCCGGGTGTTCCCCAATGGAGCGTGGCCTGCTACCACGAGTCGCTGGAGCCCTTCATGGCCCGCGGCCGCGAACTGCTCGCCCAAGGCATCGAAGGCCAGGAACGAATCGACATGCGTGAACGGGAGATCGCCGAAGGCAAGCTGTCGATGCCGCGGGAGCCGCGCACCATGTACGTACTCCACGGCAGCGGCTTCGACGCCGCGACCGGCGAGGTGAACGATGCCTACCTGCGCTGGGTGATCTACACCCCCTACGCAACGCCCGAATCGACCGGTCTGACGACCCGCCCGGTTCCCGGCGCGCCCTGGCTGATGGCCCCCGGCACCGCGGGAGCGCACATCATGATCAACCCTCCAAGACCCGACGCCAACCGGTGAGCAGCGCCTTCAGCGACAGTCCCTTCCGGGACATCGTCGGACCGTCGTCCCAGTTCTACATCTCGCAACGGCTGCGGCTCCACTACCTGAGCTGGGGCAACGACGACAAGCCGCCCCTGGTGCTGATCCACGGCGGCCGGGACCACGCGCACAACTGGGACTGGGTGGCGAACGCGCTCCGCGGCGACTACCACATCGTGGCGCCGGACCTGCGCGGCCACGGCGACAGCGAGTGGGCGATCGGCGGCATGTACGCCATCACGGACTTCGTCCTCGATATCGCCCAACTGCTGGAAGCGCTCGACCGCTTCCCGGTCCGCATCGTCGCCCACTCGCTGGGCGCGAACATCGCTCTTCACTACACCGGCTTCTATCCCGGGAACGTTCACAAGCTGGTGGCGATCGAAGGCATGGGGCCGCCTCCCCGCGTCCTCAGCGATCGGGTCAACGCAGCGGTCGACGAGCGCATGCGAGGCTGGGTCGGCAACATGCAGAAGCTCGCGGGGCGGCAGCCGCGGCGCTACCCCTCACTCGACGCCGCGGCCGAGCGGATGCAGGAGGTGAACAGCTTCCTCAGCCCCGAGCAGGCCCGCCACCTCACCGTCAACGGCATGGCGCGCAACGAGGACGGCACGTACACCTGGAAGTTCGACAACTACGTCCGCTCCTTCCCGCCCTACCGCTACGACGAAGAGGAACTCCGGAGCATCTGGGGCCGGATCACCTGCCCCACCCTGCTGGTGCGGGGCACGGAGAGCTGGGCCAGCGACCCGGTCGAGGACGGCCGCATCGACGCGTTCCAGAACGCTGAGCTACGCAACTTCGAAGGCGCCGGCCACTGGGTCCATCACGACCAGCTCGACGAGTTCGTCGCCGTGGCGCGCGCCTTTCTCGCCGGCTGACGCAGCAGCAAGCCCGTGACGACCACCGACTCACTCGCCGAAACCGCCCCCACGCCCAAAGCGGCGCCCGTCCGCGCCGGCGAACGCATCGCGGCGCTCGACGTTCTGCGCGGTTTCGCCGTGCTCGGCATCCTGGTGATGAACGTGCAGAGCTACTCGATGATCACGGCGGCGTACTTCAATCCCATGGCGAACGAGAAGGGCGCGGGAGTCGGTTTCGCCGTCTGGCTCCTGTCCCACGTGTTCTTCGACACGAAGTTCATGTCGATCTTCTCGACGCTGTTCGGCGCCGGCATGGCGCTGATGGCCGAGCGAGCCGCCGCCCGCAACGCGTCGGCTACCGGCGTCCACTACCGGCGCCAGTTCTGGCTACTGGTGCTCGGCCTGGCCCACGCCCACCTCATCTGGTACGGCGACATCCTGGTGCCGTACGCGTTGTGCGGCTTCATCCTGTACAGCCTGCGCAACCTGAAGCCGAAGAAGCTACTGATCGCGGGCTTCGCCATGACCGCCGTCACGCCGCTCATCTTCCTGTTCTCTGCGTGGTCGATGCAGTACTGGCCTCCCGAAGCAGTCGAGGCAATGAGGCCGGGCTGGGCGCCGGCGGCGGCGGAGGCGGAGGCCGAGATCGCGACTTACCGATCGGGCTGGCTCACGCAACTGCCTCTACGCATCGGCGCTGCTCTGAGCCTGGAGACGTTCGTCTTCCTCATCGTGTTCCTCTGGCGCAGCGGCGGGTTGATGCTGGTCGGCATGGGGCTCTACAAGCTCGGCGTGCTGTCCGCGAAACGATCATCCGGGTTCTACCGGCGAATGGCGTTCGCAGGACTCGGGCTCGGAATGCCGATCGTCATTGCCGGCGTCGTCTACAACACGCACCACGACTTCGCCTTCGAGCACTCGCAGTTCCAGGGGCAGACGTTCAACTACATCGGCTCGCTCGGCGTCTTCCTCGGCTACGTCGGCCTGGTCATGCTGGCGGTGCAGCGGGGCTGGCTGCCTGGCCTCCAGCGGCGGCTGACGGCGGCGGGACGGATGGCCTTCACGAACTACATCAGCCAGAGCGTCATCTGCACGCTCATCTTCTACGGCCACGGCCTCGGCCTCTACGAGCGCGTCGACCGTCTGGGCCAGATCGCGATCGTCGTCGCGATCTGGATCCTGCAACTGCTCTGGTCGCCCTGGTGGCTCGCGCGCTTCCGTTTCGGTCCGCTCGAGTGGCTGTGGCGTTCGCTCACCTACATGAAGTTTCAACCCATGGCGGCCCGCTGAGAGCCGCCTGACGTTCCACGTGCAAGGAGCTGCCATGATCCGACCCCTTTCCGCCGCAACCTTCATCATCTTCACCGTGGCCTTGCTGGCCGCTGGAGGCGCCATGGCCCAGATCGCACCCGAACCCGAACAGATCGAGGAACTCCTGGAGGGACCGGCCGAGGGCCCGGTCGTCATGGTCAACCTGCTGCGGTTCAAGAAGGAGGCCGACGCCCCCGACGAGGGCCTCACGGGCGAACAGGCCTACGGCAGGTACGGCGCCCAGATGGTCCAGTGGGTCACCTCGCAGGGCGCCCGTCTGATCTGGTCCGGCCGGGTCGACTCGATGGTGATCGGCGACACGGACGAGTACTTCCACGCGATCGCCCTGATGGAGTACCCCTCGCGGGCCGAGTTCCTGCGCATCATCGGCGACCCGCGCGTCGCCGAGTACTCGGTCCACCGCACCGCGGGGCTCGATATGCAGTGGCTGATCGCCTCGACGACGACGTTCGAACTCGGCCAGGCCGCGGCGAACGAGGACTCGGACGACTGAGCTACACTCGCGCGGCTCAAACCACCGCAGCTACCACGACCGACTCCCCTGAGGTGAAGGAGATCCCGGATATGCGTTCGAAGAACCTGGCGGCGATGCTGACGGCCGCCGTTGTCCTCGCGGCCTGCACAGCGATCGCCGTGTCGCCCGCTGCCGCCTCCGAGCACGAGGAACCGGTCGGCAACCTGGCCGAACTGATGCGCGCCATCCTCTTCCCGAACTCCAACTTCCTGTTCGATGTCCAGATGACGGACCCGGGGAGCCCGCCAGACCCGGCCGAAGAAGGCGACGGCTCCGTATCCTCCCTCTTCTCCGGCATCTACACCGGCTGGCAGGTCCCCCAGCAGGCGGCCCTGGCGCTCGCCGAGATCGAACCGCTGATCATGAACCCGGACCGCATGTGCCAGAACGGCACGCCGGCCCCTGTGGGCAACGAGGACTACCAGAAGTACGCGAAGCAGTTGACCGAGGTCGCGAAGAAGATCTACGCCGCAGCGCACGAAGAGGATCGCGACACGGTGAGCGACCTGACGAACGATCTCGCCGGGGCCTGCGAGGATTGCCACGCGATCTATCGCCGCTACCCGGAATCGTCCCGCTGCAAGTAGCTCCCCGGCGACGCACCTCCGCCTCCCGAGCCACGCACTGACCCTCCATGCGTAGCCTCTTCGAGTGGGTCGACGCGCTTCCAAGCAGCATCGCGCTGCGGGAGTCGCTGAACGCCTACCCGACCATGCTGACGATCCACGTCGTCAGCATGTGCCTGTTCGCCGGGTTGATCGCGTACTGGGACATGCGCCTGATCGGGTTCACGCTCAAGAAGGTGCCGGTATCGAACATCCCGACCCGCCTCTTCCCGTGGGCGCTGACCGGCTACGGCATCAACCTGATCACCGGGGCATTGCTGCTCTACAGCCAGCCGATGCGCTACTACGGCAACTTCTACTTCTGGGCCAAGATGGCGCTGATGCTGGTCGCCGGCATCAACATGTTCTGGTTCCACTACGCGACCTACAAGTCGGTTCAGGCGTGGGACCAGGGTCGGGAGATTCCGTTGAACGCGCGGCTGGCCGGCGTCGTGTCCCTCGTCCTGTGGGCGGCCGTCGTCGTCACGGGACGGATGATGGCCTACAGCGGCCTGATGCCCGGCTGGTGGAACAACCTGAACATCGGCGCCTGAAGAGGCCGCGGAGGATCGTCCCATGTTGCAGTCCTTCTTCGTGTGGATGCAGGGCCTGCCCTTCAGTGCCTGGATGCTGGAGGAGACCTGGGCGTCGCCGATCATTCAGTGCGCTCACCTGGTCGCGCTGGTGGCGTTCGCCGGCGCGGTCCTGGTCGTCGACATGCGGCTGCTCGGCCGCGGCCTGATCAAGACGCCCCTCAACCAGCTCGCCCGCGAGTTGGATCGCTGGATGATCTGGAGCTTCGTCGCCCTGTTCGTGACCGGCGCGCCCCAGGTCCTCTCCACGGCGCTCAAGCAGTACTACAGCCCCTTCTTCTGGTGGAAGATGCAGATCATCGTCATCGGACTGCTCTTCAACTTCACCATTCGCCGCCGGGTCGCCCTCGCGGAAGAAGGAACACTCGGACACTGGCCAAAGGTGGTCGGCTTCCTCTCGATCGGCATCTGGACCAGCGTTTCGGTCTACGCCCGCCTGATCGGGCTGCTGTCCTGAGCACCCTCTCCAGGCTTGCTGTGGCCGTTGCGGCGCTCGCTGCACCACTCGCGAGTCCGCCGCTCACAGCCCAGACCGGAGCCGCCGGCGACTGGCCGGCCTTCGGCGGAGATCCCGGCAACAGCAAGTACTCGACGCTCGAGGAGATCGACCACTCCAACTTCCAGGATGTCGAGGTCGTCTGGCGCTGGCGCTCGATCGCCGCGGACACCGAAGTCCCGAGCAGCGTGCGACGCGGCCAGTTCAAGGCGATTCCACTCGCGGTCGACGGCCGGATCTTCGTCGCAACCTCGCTCAGCCAGGTCGCCGCGATCGACGCCGGGACGGGCGAGACGCTCTGGGCCTACGACCCGGAAAGCTGGCGCGCCGGCCGACCGGCGAACCTCGGCTTCCACCACCGCGGAGTCGCCTGGTGGACCGACGGCGAACGGGAGCGGGTACTGATTCCCACCCACGACCGTCGGCTGGTCTCACTCGATGCAGCAACCGGCAACCCGGACCCCGACTTCGGCGACGGCGGCGCGGTCGAGATGACGCCGCACCTGGGTCGCGAGGTGATGGAGCGCCTGACGACGCACAGTTCGCCGCCGGCAGTCTGCGGCAACACCGTGATCGTGGGCTCCATCGTGGCGGACTTCGCAACTCACAAGGAAGCGCCGCCCGGCTTCGTGCGCGCGTATGACATCCCGACCGGCGACCTCGCGTGGGTCTTCCACACCATCCCGCAGAACGACGAACTCGGCGTGGAGACCTGGGAGGACGAGTCGTGGCGCTACAGCGGTAACACGAACGTCTGGTCCATGATTACAGTCGACGAGGAGGCGGGAACCGCCTACCTGCCGGTCGGCACGCCGACGAACGATCTCTACGGCGGCCACCGGCTCGGTGACAATCTCTACGCCGAGAGCATTGTCGCGGTCGACTGCAAGACCGGCCAGCGCCAGTGGCACTACCAGTTCGTCCACCACGGCCTCTGGGATTACGACCCGCCGACCGCCCCCAACCTGTTCGAGGCGACGGTGGAGGGCGAGCGGGTGCGCGGCGTGGTACAGGTCACCAAGCAGGCCTTCGCCTTCGTCTTCGACCGTGTGACCGGCAAGCCGGTGTGGGAGATCGAGGAACGCGAGGTGCCGCCAAGCGACGTGCCGGGCGAGCGTGCCGCGCCAACCCAGCCCTTCCCCACCCGGCCGGCCGCCTTCGATCGCCAGGGCATCACCGAAGACGACCTGATCGACTGGACTCCCGAACTCCGCGCCGAGGCGATCGAGATCGCAGCCGACTACGACCTGGTGCCGCTCTATACGCCGCCGCGCTTCGAGGAGGCGGGAAAGCCGACGATCCAGTTGCCGGCCGACGGCGGCGGCGCGAACTGGACCGGCGCCGCGGTCGATCCCGGAACCGGAATCCTCTACGTCGTCTCCCATACACGTTCGGCCAGCGTCTCCCTGACCAGGCCGGATCCGAACCGCTCCGACCTGAACTTCGTGCCGGATCGTTGGTACCGGACCGTCGAGGGACCCCGTGGACTGCCCCTGGTCAAGCCGCCATACGGGCGAATCACGGCGATTGATCTGAACACCGGCGAGCACCTCTGGATGGTCCCGCACGGCGTCGGTCCGGTGAACCACCCAGCCATCGCCGACCTCGAACTCGGCCGGCTCGGGGTCGCCACTCACACCGCGGCGCCCCTGGTCACCCCCACGCTGCTGTTCGTCACCGCGACGAGAGAGCACTCCGGCGACCCGGAAGCGAACGAACCCGACGTACCGCCCGAGATCAGCGTCTACGACAAGGCGACGGGCGAATACCTGGGGGGCATCGAGCTGCCCGGCACTCCCAATTCGAACCCGATCAGCTACGAGCACGGCGGCCGGCAGTACCTCGCCGTCGCCACCGGCGGCGGCCGGTTTGGAATGGGCGGCGGCGGAACGACTCCCGAGCTCGTCACGCTCGCGCTGCCCCGAGAGGAACCCTGACCATGAAGCTGAAGCGCACCGTCCTTCTTGCCGTTGGAACGGCCTTGTTCCTGGCCGCGGCCGCGGCCTCCCAACCGCCGCCCCGCCGGGCCGAGGCCGCATACGGAGTCGACGACGCCGCGCTGGTCGGCGCCGCCGGCCGCACCGCCGACTGGCTGACCTACGGCGGCACCTACAAGGAACAGCGCTATAGCGTGCTGGACCAGATCAACGACGGCAACGTGGGCCAGCTCGGCATCGCCTGGGTCCAGGAGACGAACACGAAGAGGGGGCTGGAGGCCACGCCGCTCATCGTCGACGGCGTGATGTACGCGACCGGCGCCTGGAACGTGATCTACGCGCTGGACGCGGTCACCGGCGAACCTCTGTGGACCTACGACCCGGAGGTGCCGCGCTCCATCGCGAACAAGACCTGCTGCGACGCGGTAAACCGCGGCGCCGCCCTCTACCGCGGCAAGGTGATCTCCGCCACGCTCGACGGCCGCCTGATCGCCATCGACGCCGAGACCGGAGAACTCGCCTGGTCGACGATGACCGTCCCCGAGGATTCGATGTACACGATCACCGGCGCGCCCCGGATCGCCAAGGGCAAGGTGATCATCGGCAACAGCGGCGCCGAGTACGGCGTGCGCGGCTACGTCGACGCCTACGACGCGGAAACCGGCGAGCGAGCCTGGCGCTTCTACACCGTGCCGGGGAACCCGGCCGACGGCTTCGAGAACGAGGCGATGCGGATGGCCGCCGAGACCTGGACCGGCGAGTGGTGGACCGGCGGCGGCGGCGGCACGGTCTGGGACTCGATCGTCTACGACCCGGAACTCGATCTGCTCTACATCGGCGTCGGCAACGGCGCGCCCTGGGACCGCAACCTGAGGAGCCCCGGCGGCGGCGACAACCTGTTCCTCTCGTCGATCGTGGCGCTTAAGCCCGACACCGGCGAGTACGTCTGGCACTACCAGACGACACCCGGCGACACCTGGGACTACACCGCCACCCAGCCGATCATGCTCGCCGAGCTGCCGATCGGCGGCCGGGTGCGCCAGGTCCTGATGCAGGCGCCGAAGAACGGCTTCTTCTACCTCCTGGACCGCCGCACCGGCGAACTGATCTCGGCCGAGGAGTTCGTCACCGTCACCTGGGCCAGCCACGTCGATCTGGCCAGCGGCCGGCCGGTCGAGCTCGCCGGCGCCCGCTACACCGACCAGACCGTCAACGTATCGCCGGGGCCCCTCGGCGGCCACAACTGGCATCCGATGGCGTTCAGCCCGAAGACCGGCCTCGTCTACATCCCGGCGATGGAGATGGGGAACTTCTACGTCCCCGATCCGAGCTACGAGTACACCCCGGGGCAGTGGAACCTGGGCATTCGCGCCGCCGCGCCCGAGGACATCCCCCAGGCGATCGTCGACGCCACCGGCCTCTCCGGCCAGTTGCTGGCCGAGGACGCGCCGCCGGCCCTGCTCTCGGGCCACCTGCTGGCCTGGGATCCGGTCGCCCAGCGGGAGGTCTGGCGGGCGCAGTACACGATGCCCTGGTCGGGCGGCGTGCTTGCCACCGCCGGTAACCTCGTCTTTCAGGGCACGCCTTTCGGCCAGTTGACCGCGTATCGAGCCGATGACGGCGAGAAGCTCTGGGAGAGCTACACCGGCAGCGGCGTCATCGCGCCGCCGATCACCTTCGAGTCCGGCGGTACCCAGCACATCGCCGTCATGTCCGGCTGGGGCGGCGCCTTCGGCATCGTCGGCAGCCGCTCCGCCCGGCAGGCGGTCGAGTCCGAAGGCCGGATCGTCGTCTACGCCATCGGCGCCACCGGCCGGCCGATCGAGCGGCAGGAGCGCCGCGAGATCCGCGTCACCCGCGTCGATCACGGCGCCTCTATCGCGGACATCGATGCCGGGCGCCGGCTGTTCAACCAGTACTGCCTCGTCTGCCACGGCTACGGCGCCGTCTCCGGCGGCGTGACTCCCGACCTGCGACAGTCCTCGCAGCGAGTGTTCGACTCATACGAGGCCGCCCTCCTCGAGGGCGCCCTGGTCGACCTCGGCATGCCCAGCTTCGCGCCCGTCCTCGACCGGGACGACGTCGCCCTGCTCAAGACGTATGTGCTCCACCGGCGAAACATGCTCGCCGACGAGCAGGCTGCCGCGGCCCCCTGACTACGACGCCACGCCGAACACCGGCAGCGCCGGGAACTCGCCCCTGAGGACGGCGGAAGCGTCGTCCATCCCCATCCAGCCCTCGATCATCGACGCGTAGACCCGCCGGAAGTCGGTCGTCATCTTCAGGTTGCCGTCGTCGAGGTCGGTGAGGCTGGGCGTGTCGCCGTAGAAGCCGCCGGCGACGCCCTTGCCGGCGACGAACATCGGACCCGCGGTGCCGTGATCTGTGCCGAGGCTCGCGTTCTCCTCCACCCGCCGGCCGAACTCGGTGAACATCAGTACCGCCACATCGTCGGCGCGGCCGATCCGATCCACGTCGCGAAGGAAGCCCGCGACCGCGTCGGACATGTACATCAGCAGCCGGGCGTGGGTGTCGGCCTGGTGGACGTGGGTGTCGAACGAGTTGCCGCGGAAGCTCACGTAGTAGATGCGGGTGGGCAACTCGGCCTCGATCAGGGCGGCGACCTTGCGCAGGTCGGCACCGAGGCCGCCTATGCCGTAGTCGACCGGCGTCCGGTAACCGGACCAGGCGTCGCGCACGAGCGCCGCGCTGGAAGCGGCGTTGGCCGCCGTACCGCGCAGGAAGTCGAGGGCGTCGTTGCCGCTCGTCTCGTCCGTGCCGAGCTGGCCGAGCGCCTTCTTCTCGCCCTCGGTGCCGCGACGGCGGAGGCGGCCCGGGTCGTCGAAGACCAGCGGCGAGTGCCGGGCCGCGCGCACCGCCAGGGACTGCGAACTGGCCACGTTGACGATGTAGTTGGGCGTACCGTCCGGCCCGTGATCGTCGGCGAGCCGGCCGAGCCAGCCGAGCGCCTCGCCGCCGTTCGGCACGCCGGTGTGCCAGAAGCCCATCGACGAGAAGTGGGACAGGCTCGGGTTCGGATAGCCACAGCCCTCGACGACCGCCAGGTTCCCGTCCTTGTACAGGCCCTCCATGCCGACCAGCGACGGGTGGAACCCGGCTTCTTCCGTGAGTGCGATCGCCCGCTTGGGGCGGATTCCCAGGTTCGGGCGCACCCGGTAGTACTCGTCGTTCCGGAACGGGATGACGGTGTTCAGCCCATCGTTGCCGCCGGAGAGCTCCACCACGACCAGGATGCGTCCCGACGCGTCGGAGATCCCGGACCGCAGTTCCTCGAGCGCGAGCGCCGCCGACGTACGGCCGAGAACCGCCGGCAGACCGGCGGCGACGCCGAGTCCAAGAAGGCCGCGGTGCAGGAAGTCGCGCCGCGAACAGCCGCAAGGAAGTCGTTCAGCCATAGGGAACTCCTCAGCCCAACTGATACTCGGGCGAACCGAAGACGAGGTAGAGCGTCGAGCGTAGCGCCTCCTCGACTTTCTCGGGTGCGCCGGGGTCTTGTGCCTCCAGACCGGTCGACTCCAGTTCGCGCTCGAGGTGCCGCACCAGGGCCGCGCGCCCGTGCCCGGTCAGCGGAACGCGCAGGAACCGGTGCAGGAAGTGGTCGACCGCTCCCTCGGCGTCGATGGCGCCGGCTGCCAGCACCATGGTCCGCACGTCGACGTCGAGAACGTGGCGCGGCACCAGCTTGACCCGTTCGTAGGCCACGACGTAGCCACGGTAGCCGCCGTAGCGGGTGTTGTACTCCTCATCCGCGTCGGCCAGCGTGTTCGACGCGGCGTCGCCCTGCTTCGTCGCCGCCGTGATCGTCATACCCCGCGCCAGACGCTCACCCACCTGGCGGTAGATCCCCGGCATCCGGCGATCCGGATGGCCGAACTCCTCGAGCGCAGGCGGAAAGAGGACCGAACGCATCGCGTTGCCGCGCTCGAGCAACGTCGCCGGCGTGATCCAGGTGCGCCCGCCCGCCCAGCCGGCGACGTTCGGCGGGTAGAGCAGTTGCTGGCCCAGGCGACCCGCGAGGCTGTTCATGTCGGGCACCGTGGGCGCCCTCGGCACGCCGAGCTTGCGGTAGGTCGAGACGAACAGCGCGACCGGGCTCTTGATCTGGGTGGCGACCGATGGTGGGCTGTAGAAGTCCCTCGAGGACAGAATCGTCCGCAGCAACGCCTTCAGTTCGTATCCCGATTCGCGCAGGCGGCGGCCCAGCTCGACCTGGAGCGGCCGGTCCAGATCCTCCCGCACGAGGTAGCGGTAGACCTTGCCGGCGATGAACTCGCCGGTGGCCGGCTGCTCGAGGATGATGTCGAGCACTTCCTCGCCGCCCAGGTTGCCCTCGCGGCCCAGGAAGGTCTTCGGGCCGTCGTCGTGGAGCTCGGCGTCGAACCGATAGTCGAGGACGTCGTTCGTCCAGCCGGTGAAGGCCCGCGACGCCTCCCTAACGTCCTGCTCGGTGTAGTTGCGCGTGTCTCCGCTGTTTTGGCCCATCGTGAACAGTTCGAGCAGCTCGCGGCCGAAGTTCTCGTTCGGGTGGTCCTTCACGTTCTCCCGGTTGTCGAGGTAGACCAGCATCGCCGGATCGCGCATGACCGCGAGCACAAGGCTCTTGAAGTCCGCCGTGGCATGAGTACGCAACGTCCGGTTCTGGAGGTGCATCTTGCGGGCGTCGCGGACCTTGACCTCGGAGGTCGCGAAGTGGTCGTGCCAGAAGAGGGTCATCTTCTCTTCGAGCGGCCGGGGCGTGACCACCATGCGATCGGCCCACCACAGCGCCAGCCGCCGCGTCTCCAGCACGTTGCTGCGCAGCCCGTAGAAGAACTTGTCGACCACCGGCTGGATCGGCCGCGACGAACCCTCGGGGAGAACGTCGACGCCGAGCGACCGGCCGTGCCGTCGCGCCCGTCGCACCGCCGCCGCCCGGCTGGGCGGGAACGGGTCCATGCCCGGATCCCAGATCCCGGATTCGTCGAACGGGGAAAGCGCCGAGTCGTCGACCGCCTCGTAGTCCACGAGCCGGGCGACCGCGCCCTCCAGCCCGAGCGCGACGAGTTCCTCGATCTCCGCCGGCGTGCCGCCGAAACCGGCCCGCTCCAGCAGGTGCGCCGCCTGCTCGTAGCCGAAGTCCGACTCGGCCAGGGGCGCCAGGTCCCCGACCCAGGCGTGGCCGGCCGAATCGACCGGCGCGGCGATGGCGGCCGCAGGCAGAGCGATGCACCAGGCGATCGCCGCCGCCACGCAGCTTCCGGGATGAACGCGAGGTTTCAAGGTCACCGCCGATGATAGCGCCCGGACGGCCGGCAGGAGGCCGCGGACCCTCAGGAGTGGCCGAGCGACAGCAGGTTCTCGACCGGCTGGTACAACTCCTCCAGGTAGGAGACGTCCTCTTCGTCGAGTTCGATCGTCGTCGCCTCGACGAGCTGCTCGATCTGGGAGATCTTGGACACTCCGACGACGGGCGAGGTGACCTCGGGCTTGTTCACCAGCCAGGCCAGCGAGATCTGCGCCGGCGTGCGGCCGTACTTCTTCGCCACCTCGACCACCCGGTCGGCGATGTCGAAGGTGGCGGCGCCGCCGTAGAGCATCTCGGTGCGTGCCCGATCCCCGCCCTTCGAGCGGTCGGTACCGCCCTCGTCGAAGCTGCCCTTGTACGAGCCGGTGAGGATGCCGCGCGCCAGCGGCGACCAGGGCGTCAGCGCCACCCCGGTCCGCGCGCAGTACGGGTTCATCTCCCGCTCTTCCTCCCGGTAGACCAGGTTGTAGTGGTTCTGCATCGACACGAACTCGGTCCAGCCGTTCTGCCGCGCCGTCATCTGGAGCTCGGTGAACTGCCACGCGAACATGGATGACGCGCCCAGGTACAGCGCCTTGCCGGCCTTCACCACGTCGTGCAGGGCCCCGAGCGTCTCCTCGATCGGCGCCTGGACCTGGCCGGGAATGCCGTGCGGGTGCCGATGGATGATCAACTGATCGATGTAGTCGAGGCCCAACCGCTGCAGGCAGCCGTCCACCCCTTCCATGATGTGCTTTCGGGACAGCCCGCCCTGGTTCGGCGACCGGCCCATCGGCATGGAGACCTTGGTCGCGATCACGTACTCGTCCCGCGGCAGCAGCTCGCGCAGGAGCACCCCGACGACCCGCTCGCAGGCGCCGATGCCGTAGATGTCCGCGCAGTCGAAGTAGGAGAGGCCGCGTTCGATGGCGGCCTGGAAGATCGGCCGCGAGGCGTCGATGTCGAGCGTCCAGTCACCCTGGTGACCCCTGCCCGGCTCTCCGAAGTTCATCGTTCCCAGGCACAGCTCCGACACCCGGAGTCCGCACTTCTCGCCCAACTGGACCACCTTCAACACGTTGCCGCCTCCTTCCATCCGAGCGCGCGATGATAGCGACCGGCGGCTACGGGGAATCGCAGCCGTCGAACGTCCCGGTGTCCCTGATCGGCTCGAACAACCGGTCCAGGGGACTCACCCACGTCTTGCGGGCGCCGTTCCTCCGGTCGTGAACCGTCGTCGTCACCTCGACGTCCGTCAGACCGGCGGCGAAGACCCAGAAGTGGCCGTCGATCGCACAGCCATCCAGCACCTTGATGACCATCTCGATGTTCGCCGGTTCGAAGAACCAGAAGTACCCGCTCTCGGCGGTGAGCTTCTCGGCCATGCCGCGGCCGGTCCTGCCGTCGGACGTACGCCACTCGACCTGGACGTCGAAGTGCCCCAGACACAGGACATCGTCGCCGCTACAGTCGGCTACTTCCGGCGGCTCGTCATCCGGTTCCGGCTCGTCATCCGGGCCAGGGTCGGCCTCCGGCTCGGACGTTCCGACCTCGCACGGTGACGGACTCACCGGCGCCCGCGTGTCCGGGGAGAGGTAGACGACCAGGCCGTCGTGGTCCGCGGCGAAGAGCGGGTTTGTCGCATCGTCCTCGTTGTGTCGCGCGGCGTCCGCGTTGCCGCGCGCGTACTGGATGTCCACGACGTGCCGTTCCAGCGACTGGTTCACGAGCGCGTGATCCAGGACCTGGGCGTTGCCGCCGAATATGAACGAGTATCTCTCCGAGTCCGGCACACGGTCGATCAGGTTGCAGAGATCCCTGGTGACGAGGTCGGAACCGGACATCAGGTTCTCGCCCGGCGTGACGCGCCCCCTGATCTGGCCCACGACGTCGACGTAGCCGTCGGTGAACTGGTACGCGTTGAAGTCGCCGACGACGACCACCTTTGAGTCCTGAAGAGACTCGACGAGCCGCGCCACGGACTGCGCCTGCTCCAGGCGCTTGGTGCGAACCCACTCCCCTCGGGCCGCGTCGTCGACATCGATCAGCGAGCGGTTGTGGATCGCCACTACCGAGAATGCCAGACCGCCCGCCGTGGCCTCGAGCACGACCGGCGGCCGGTCGTGTAGCCGGTCGACGGTCCCGTCCCGGGGATCCACGAACGTCTCGCTTCGGCCGTGTTCGGTCACCCGGCCGACCGTGACGCCGGAGCGCACGAGGAAACCCACGGACTGGGAGCTGCCCGGCGCCTCGAGATGAGCCGTGTAGCGCACATTGGAGTCGTCGCTCCGGATGCGCGTGGCCAGGTTCCGGAGCGCGGTCCGGCCGCCTGCCTCCTGCACGGCGATTATGTCGGGCGAACGGAGCACCTCGCGCACGAGGCGCGACAACTTGGCCAGCTTGGTCGCGCCCGCTCCCCCGCGCAGATTCAGGAGATTCTGCGAGGCCACCGTGATCTCGCCCGGCTTCTTCGCGCGCACGGCGCGCGGCAGGTTCGCCGCCTGGGTTCGAACCGTCAGCTCGGTCGGCCAGATTTCGTAGCCCCCGAACTCGTAGCCGAGCACGCCCGTCGCGGTGAACCTGGTGCCCGGAACCCAGGACACGTTCGGCAAGCCGAGCTTGTCGGGATCGAGTTCGAACACCTCCGGGTTCCCGTCCCAGACCGGAAGACCCGGTCGACCCGGATACTCGATGCCGGGCTCGCGAAAGCCGCGTGAGGATGTCGGCGTGACGTACATCTCGGCGACCGGATCCGAGCTGAAGTGCTGGCTGCCGCTGGACACCGTCCCGGTCGCGATCCGGATGCGCATGCCCTCGTAGCACTCGTACTCCCTCCGGCAACTCGGACGCGCGGGGTCCGGGGACGGTCGAGAGGCGTTGAACTCCACAGCATCGGGCAACGCCTGGTTGCTGCCATCGATGCTGACCGTGCTGACGGCGACCGTCGCGTCAATCCGCGTGAAGCCGAAGAACTCTTCGACCTCACCGGTGACGTCAACCCGGTCGCCGACATCGATGAGCGGCGCTCCGTCGTGCAGAACGAACACCCCGTCCGATGTGTCGGCATCACCGTCGCTGCGCGCTGACGGGGTCTGGATGAAGAAGCCGCCGGCGCCGATGGCGGTGACGACGTTGTCGTTGGTCGTGACCAGCGAGCCCGCCCGGGGACTGGACAGCCCGCGACCCTGAATCTCGTGGATCTCAAGAACCACCCCCTGCCCGACCACCGCTACCGGGCAGGCCGATGCCACCACGAGGCCGACCGTCAGCCACCGGACCACTCGTCCGAAGCCGGCAAGCCTCTCTTCCATACCAGCCAGCGTCAGTTGCCGCCCAGGCTGCGGAGAATCTCGCGCGCCCGAGGATGATCGGGGTTCAACTCAAGCGCCTTCTCCAACTGCTGCAGACCTTCTTCGGCCCGTCCTGTCTTGATGTAGGCAATGGTAAGGAGCGCGTAGGCGTCGGCCCGCTCTGCGTCGATCTCGATCGCCCTTTCCAGCGCCGCGGCAGCCTCCTGGTTGCGGTCGGCCAGACCGAGGAGCACGCCCAGGTTGAGGTGTGCATCGTAGGAGTCGGGATCGAGCCGCAGGACCTCACGGTAGAGGCGTTCCGCGGCGAGATGGTTCCCTTCGGCCAGCCGCCGGTTCGCGGTCCGGATCATGGTCTGGGTGTCCCGTACCAGCTCGAACACTGCCTCCAGCATCGGGTCGTCGAGGCTTGAGACCTCCGCTTCCGCCAGTCCGGCCAGCAGTTCCCCGGCGCGGTCCGGGTTGCCGAGTTGCCGCTCGGTCATCGCCAGCAGGTAACGGGTCTCCCGATGGGCCGGATCGAGCGCCAGCGCCGTGCGCAGATGCTCGGCCGCGGTTTCCCGCAGGCCTCGGCGCCGGGCCGCCTTGCCCAGCCCCAGTTCGCCCCAGGGCGTGCCTGGAGACGCCGCCCGCACCGCGCGGAACTCGTCCTCCGCGCCGTCCGTGTCGCCAGCGGCCAGCAGCGCGTTGCCGAGCCGGACGCGCGCCGCCCAGTACGACGGACGGAGTTCCAGAGCGCGTTCGAAGCGTCGCATCGCTTCGTCGTGAGCGCCACGGCCCGCGGCGAGAAAGCCCAGGTAGTACGGCCAGTCGGGGCTCGATGGTTCGAGTTCCTCCGCCCGTTCGTAGCAGCGCCGGGCCTGGTCGACGTAGCGATGAGCCTGATAGAGGCGTCCCAGGGCGCCGACTGCCGCGCCGCTCGCCGGGTCACGGTCAACGACCGCGAGAGCGTCACGGACGGCCGTGGCGAAGCCCGGGTCGAGTTCGGAGAGGTTGGGGATGCGGGGGATCTCGGTGGCTGCGGTGGGCGCTGGCGCGTTGGGGACGTCGCCTCCTGAGTCGCCACAGCCGAGAACGAACCCCAGAAAGACGATTGCGACACCCCATGCCGGCCAGAAGGCCGGCGCACCAACAACGGCGGCGGCGTCACCGCGCACCACGGCAGACTCCCTCCGCCGGTGCGCTGCCACCCGGTGCGAGCAGCCGCAAGACGCTGTTCAGCGGTACCCCCGACCGCTCGGTGACCCCGCCGTGCGACCAATCCACCCTGATGTGGTCGACACCCGGAATGTCGCCAAACGCGAAGTGAACCCGCGGGTCGTTGGTAGCGGCGAAGCTTTGCGCCGGCCGCGCGTGCCGAGTCCAGCTTCTGCTTCCCCCCTGGACGGTGACGCGCGAGCCGATGGCGGAACGGTCGAGGATGCCGCCGCCGCAGAGGTCCACGATCAGCCACGAGGCGGCGTTCCCCACTTCGTTCCGGAGCAGCCGGGCCGGTCCCTCATTGTTCACGACCACGATGTCCACGTCGCCGTCGTTGTCCAGGTCGCCGAACGCCGCGCCGCGGCTGACCTCGAGCAGCTCCAGGGCGGCGCCGGCCCGGCCCGACGCGTCCTCGTAGCGGCCGGAGGGCGTGCCGCGCAACAACTGGTTCGGTTCCCGGTAGTCGAAGGCGGCGGTATCTCCCGGCGTCACCTTGCCGTTGGCGATGAAGAGGTCGAGGACGCCGTCGCCGTCGTAGTCGAACCAGGAGGTGCCGAAGCCGGTGTACGGCTTGCTCACGCCGCCGAGCCGCGCCTCGTCGGTCACGTCGTGGAAGAAGCCGCCGCCGTCGTTGCGGTAGAAGGTGTTCGTCTCTCCGCTCAGGTGGGTCAGAAAGAGGTCGAGATCGCCGTCGCCGTCGGGGTCGCCAACGGCGATGCCCATGCCCGCTTCGGGCTGGCCGAGTTCGTTGAGCGCCACCCCGCGCGAGAGAGCGTCCTCCCGGAACGTGCCGTCGCCCAAGTTCAACCACAGGTGGTTCACCGCCTGGTCGTTCGCCACGTAGAGGTCGGTGAGCCCGTCGCCGTCGAGATCCGCCGCGACGACTCCCAACCCCGGCCCGGCAACCGAGCGGATGCCTGCCGCCTCGCTCACGTCTGTGAACCGGCCGCCGCCGTCGTTGCGGTACAGGGTGTCGGGCGCCGGCGGATACTCCGCCGGATTGCAGTAGTTGCGGAGCCCGTTAGGGCCCAGGCAGGGACGCTCGCGGGAGGCGCTCCAGACGACGTAGTTGGCGACGAAGAGGTCCAGGTCCAGGTCGCCGTCGTAGTCGAAGAAGACGCTGCTGGAAGACCAGGCCGGGTCGCCGACGCCGGCACGCTCCGTGGCCTCCTCGAACGTACCGTCGCCCAGGTTGCGGTAGAGCCGGTTCGGGCCGACGTTCGTAACGTAGAGGTCGACCAGGCCGTCCCGGTCGAAGTCGGCCGCGGTGGCCCCCGCGCCGTAGCCCGTGTCGCCCACGCCGGCGGCGTCTGTCACGTCCTCGAAGACGCCGTCACCCAGGTTGCGGAAGAGGCGGTTGCCGGGCCGGTCGGCGGCCGGGCCCATGTTCCCGGCCGACCCGGGAACCGAACCGCTCTGGACGAGGTAGACGTCGAGCAGTCCGTCGTCGTCGATGTCGAGCAGCGCTACACCTCCGACGAGGAGCTCCGGGTAGTTGTACTCGCCCGTCGCGCCGCTCCGATGGACGAAGTCCAGGCCCGCCTCGGACGCGCGCTCGACGAAGACCGGCTCCGTCGAGGGAGCTGCAGCCGACACGTCGGTGCCGTCCACTTTGCCGCATGCCAGGAGAGCCGCAGCCAGAACGGCCAGGACGAAGATAGAAGAACGCGACATGCCCGCAGCAGACACTATCCGCGCCGGCACGGCGACTGAATAGACTCCCCCGAGGAGGACTCGTCTCATGTCTACGCCACAGCGCCGCCGTCGTCGCAGCCCGTTAGCCCGCGAGACGGCCCTCGCCACCCTCATCGCTATCGCCGCCCTGGCCGCGATTCCGGCCGCTGCCACCGCCGAGGATCCGGTCTTCACCGCCCGCGGCAACCTGGCCATCCGCGGCTACGACCCGGTCGCCTACTTCACCGAAGGGAGAGCGGTCAAAGGCGACAAGGACTTCACGCTCGGCTGGCAGGGCGCCGACTGGCGCTTCGCGAGCGCCGGGAACCGGGACCTGTTCTCCGATGACCCTGAGAAGTACGCGCCCCAGTACGGCGGCTACTGCGCCTGGGCGGTGAGCCGCAACTACACCGCCCCCACCGATCCGGACGCGTTCACCGTGGTGAACGGCAAGCTCTACCTGAACTACAACAGGAGGGTCATGAGGCAGTGGCTCGAGGACCGCGACCGGAACATCGAGCAGGCCGACGAAAACTGGCCCGCGGTTCTCGAGGAGTGACGCGCACCGCCGGCGCCGCTAGCGCTCCGCCAGGAACGCCCGGGGCGTGAAGCTCCTCGCCTTCAGCGACGTTCACCTGGACTCGAAGTTCGGCTGGGCGAGCCGGGAGGTCGCCCGGCGGCAGCGCCAGCGGCTGCGCGAGGGCGTGACCAGGGCGTTCGAGCAGGCCCGGCATGAGGGCGCTGGCGCGGTGCTGATCGGTGGCGACCTGTTCGAGCACGAACTCGTGTCGCCGGAGACGGTCGACTTCCTCCGACGGGTGTTCGAACGATCGGAACTCCAGATCTTCGCCGCTCCCGGCAACCACGACTACGCGGACACGGAGAGCCCGTACCGGCGGATCGACTGGCCGGACAACGTCCACATCTTCAGCGAGACGCGCTTCACGTCGAGAGGGCTCGTAGACGGCGTGACGATCTGGGGCGCCGCCCACCGCAAACCCGCGGACACCCCCGGCTTCTTCGACGACGGATTCCGGGTCGAGGGCTCCGGTACTCACATTGCCGTCTTCCACGGCGAGGAGCGGAACGCCGCGTTCCAGGGCCAGTACCGGCACGCCCCGTTCGAGGGCGACCAGATCGCCGCCGCCGGCTTCGACCACGCCGTCGTGGGCCACTCTCACAAACCCGCCGACCGACCGACCTGGACCCGCCTCGGCTCCCTGGAACGACTCAAGTTCAACGAGGCCTATGGCAGCGCCGTGATCCTGGAGATCGAAGACGGTCGCGTGACGCGGCGCCGGCTCGACCCGCGCCCTCCGGCGCTTCACACCTTGAGCGTCGACCTGACGGAGGTCGAGAACCCGGGTCAGGCTCGGGACCGGGTCCGCGACGCGCTCTCTGGACTGGCCGGCGCCGCTCGCATCCGGCTGATCGGCGAACCGGACGACCTTCACCTGCACGAGGATGACTTCGCCACCAGCTCGTTCGAACTGCCGGACGGAATCGAGCAGGTACTCGTCGACATCTCCGGTCTGACGCCGCCCTACGACCTGGAGCAGATCGAACAGGAGCCCACCGTTCGCGGCATGTTCGTACAGCGCGTCCGCGACGACGACCTGGACCCGGAAACCGAGCGGCTCGTGCTTCTCGCCGGCCTCCGCGCGCTGGACGGCCGGGACGATCTCGCCGTCATCGACGAGCTCCGGATGGGCGCTTCCGAGACGGACCCCTCGATCGGAGAGCCCGCGTGAAGATCCACCGCGTCCGCGCGCACGAGTTCGGCAAGCTCAACGGCGAACTCGACCTGGCGCCCGGAATGACCGTCATCCATGGCGACAACGAGGCCGGCAAGTCGACCTGGCTGCAGGCGATCTTCGCGGGTCTCTGCGGCCGGCGCCGCGGCCGTGGCGCCAACACCCTGGAAGAACGGGAGTTCGAGCGCCAGTACAAGCCCTGGAGCGGCGGCCAGTGGCGCGCCACCGTGAAGTTCGAACTCGACGATGGGCGCCGGATCGAGATCCAGCAGCGTGACCTCGACACGAAGGAGAGCCTTGCCCAGGACGCCGACACCGGACGCGCCATCGGCGACGAGATCATCTACAGCGGCAGCATCGACGGCTCGCGGTTCCTTGGTCTGAACCGCCAGGTCATGCCGTCGACGCTGGTCATCGGCCAAGGCGACATCCAGAGATTGCGCCAGAAGAGCGAGAAGAAGGGCGACGAGGCTTCCGCGCTCAAGGAAGAGCTCCAGCGGGCGGCCGCCTCGGCCGGCGGCGCGGCCACCGCCGTCGAGGCACTCCGTACCTTGAGCGAGTACGCCAGCGAAGAGATCGGCCTGGAGCGCCGCAACTCCACCAGGCCGTTGCAGCGGTCGATCGAGCGCGCCGCCGGAGCCCGCGAGGCCCTGGAGCAGGGCAGAAACCGCCACAAGCTGCGGACAAGCCTGGAAAACGAGCTGAGTGCGGCCCGCGACTGGGCCCGGAGTGCCAACGCCCTCGTCCAGGCGTGCGAGAGCGTGCATGCCGAACGGGAACTCGGTCGGCTGGAGGCGCGCCTCGCCGAAATCGACCGGTTGGCGCCGGAGTTCCCCGACGGCGCTCCGCCGGCGCCCGGCGAAGAGACCGGCGCCGGAACGGCCACGGAACCGAGCCAGGCGACCGAGGGTGACGTTGAAGTGGCCCCGGAGGTCGCCGAAGCGGCAAGGACGTGGTGTGCGGCCACCGAAGCGCGCACCCTGCGCGAACAGTTGGGACCCGGCGAGCCTCCGGCGACGGTCATCTCCAAGGCCGACGGGCCGACCGTCAAGCGCGCGCTCGAGGTCCTCGAGCTGCCGCCCGTCGAGTCGCTCGACAAAGCGGAACAGCGAATCGCGGCGCTTCGTGAAGAGCTGGAGCAGCCGAGACGTCAGCTCGAAGCAGCCGTCGGTCTAGGCCACTGGCCCTGGACCGTCGGCGTCGCGGGCAGTCTTCTCGTGGCGTTGGGGTTCTTCGATCTGCTTCCTCGCGCACTGGGTATCGCCGGCGCCCTGCTCGCGTTCGCCTGCTCTCTCCTCATCTATCGCGCGCAGAAGCGACTGCGTCTACCTCCCCCGCCTCCTTCACACGAACAGGCGTCCCGGGGACTTGAGCTGGCCGACGCCAAGGCGGACCTGCGGGATCTGAAGCGGAAGAAGAGGCGCAGAGACCGCCAGATCGAGGAGGTCGGACACGAACTCGCGTCCCTCGGCCTCAAAGCAGATGCGGATGCCGTGTGGACCGCCCTCGCGGCACTCAGGGAGCGCGAAGCCTGGGACCGCGAGCAGACTCTCTGGCTCAGCCGGGTGAAAGCGGCGCGTGAAGCGGAGACGAGGGCCGAAGTCACCCTCCGCGCCGCATTGGGCGGCCGCGGCCTGGAGGACCCGGAAGTGTCCGTCGCCGGCTTGCTCGATCGGTACGAGCAGCGCTGCCGCCGGAACGCCGAGGCGGCGGCGCGGCGGCTACAGGATCGGGAGCGCCGGCTACGGGACCAGCGAAACGACTGGGACCGCCTGCAGCGGCTCCTCGGCGGCAGCGACCGCCGGAGTCTCGTGGCCCGGCGCGACGCGGCCGCGGATCAGGCGAGCCAGGCCGCGAACTCACTGCCGGCGGAAACGGGCGACATCCCGGGGCTCGACGACGACGAGCTGGAACGGAAGCTGGTCGAGGCCCGTGCCGATGCGGTCGACGCCCGCATCGAGGTCAACCGGAAGCAGGTCGAACTCGCCGCCGACGGCGACCTCCCCTCGCTCGCCGAGCTCGAAGAGGAGCAGGCCGCCGCCGAGCGCGAAGTCGCGCTCCTGCGTCGGGCAAGCGACATCCTCGACACGACCAGGGAACACCTGAAAGCAGCCCAGGACGAGGTCCATCGCATGCTCGCGCCGGACCTGCGCGAAGCGCTGGAGAAGCGGCTGAGCCTGGTGACCGACGGCCGCTACTCGGCCGTCCGTATCGACCCGGAAGAGGGAATGGAGGTGCAGCTCGAGGTGGAAGACGGCGTCTTCCGCTCCGCCACCGAGCTATCGCACGGCACGGTCGACCAGACCTACCTGCTGCTCCGCATCGGCCTCGCCGAGGCGCTCGGCGACAAGAGGGAGTCCGCGCCCCTGTTCCTCGACGATGCGACCGTGCATTCGGACACCGACCGGACGGTTCGGTTCCTCGGCCTGCTGCTCGCCCTCAGCGAGGAACGGCAGATCGTTGTCTTCACGCAGGAGGAGGAAGTCAGGGAGTGGGCCGCGCGAAGTCTCACAGGAGACGCCAGGCACCGCCTGATCGAACTTTGCCGGAACGGCCTTCCGGTTCAACCCGGAGACGAAGACGACCCGGCCAGCGAAACCGGCGGAAGCGAGCCCGCGCCCGAGCCGGAGCGACAGCACAGCCTTCTATAATCCCTGTCCCCATGCCCTGCACAGAGCGCGCCATCCGCCGCACCACCGTCACTCCTTGAGCCGATGCGCCGCCTGCTGATCGCCAACCGCGGCGAGATCGCGGTACGAATCGCCCGCGCGGCGATGGATTTGGGTATCGCCACGGTCGCGATCTACTCCGAAGACGACGCCAACGGACTTCACCTGCGGATCGCCGACGAGGCCGTAGCACTCAGCGGCCGCGGAGTGCCGGCCTACCTCGACATCGAGGACGTGGTCGCAAGGGCCGCCGACGCGAAATGCGACGCGATCCACCCGGGCTACGGCTTCCTGGCCGAGAACGCCGGCTTCGCCGCCGCTTGTGCCGCGGCCGGCATCACCTTCGTCGGCCCGCGGCCGGAGGTTCTGGAGCTGTTCGGCGACAAGGGGCGGGCGCGTCGTGCTGCTTTCGCCGCGGACGTGCCCGTGCTGCGGGGCACGAACCACACGACCACCCTGGAGGAGACACGCGAGTTCTTCGCCGCTCTCGGCGACGGCGGGGCGATGATCATCAAGGCGCTCGGCGGCGGCGGCGGGCGCGGGGCTCGCATAGTCACCGCGGCCGGCGACATCGACCAGGCCTACGAACGCTGCGGCTCCGAAGCCGAACGCGCTTTCGGCAACGGCGGTCTCTACGTCGAGGAACTCCTCCCGCGCGCCCGCCACATCGAGGTCCAGCTCCTCGGCGACAGAGTCGGTGGCCTGGTCGACTTCGGCGAGCGCGAGTGCAGCGCCCAGCGCCGGCACCAGAAGGTGGTCGAAACGGCGCCGGCGCCGAACCTCGGGCCCGAGGTCCGCCAGGCGATCATCGACGCGGCGCTCCGCCTGGGCGGCGCGGCCAGGTACAGCAGTCTCGGGACCTTCGAGTTTCTGGTGGATGCCGGCGACGGCGCGGGCGGAGACAACGGCGGCGCCGGCCGCTTCGCCTTCATCGAGACGAACGCACGCCTCCAGGTCGAGCACACGGTGACCGAAGCCGTGACCGGAGTGGACCTGGTGCAGGCTCAACTGCGCGTGGCCCGCGGCGAGTCGCTCGCGGACCTCGAGCTCGAAGACCAGGACGCCCGCCGCACGCGCGGCTTCGCCATCCAGGCCCGGGTCAACCTGGAGACCCTGGACGCCGACGGCAACGTGCGGCCCTCTTCCGGCGTTCTCGCGGCCTACGAACCGCCGAGCGGCCCCGGCGTGCGAGTCGACGGCTGCGGCTACGCCGGCTACGAGCCGAACCCCGCGTTCGACTCGCTGCTCGCGAAGGTGATCGCCCACTCGCCTTCGGACGACTTCGCCGCCAGCGTCAAACGGACCTCCCGGGCCCTCGACGAGTTCCGCATCGGCGGACCCGCGACGAACATCCCCTGGCTCCAGAGCGTCCTCGCCCATCCGGACTTCGAGGCCGGTCGCCTCTACACACGCTGGCTGGACGACAACGCCGGGGATCTGGCGGCAGCCGCCGGCAACGGCCGCAGACCCCGCTTCGTCCCGGCCGCCGAGCCCGCGGCCGGCGCCGAGGCCCCCTCCGCCGAAGACAGCGCCCGTGACAGCGGCTTCGCTGGCGCCCGCGTCGATACGGCCGATCCCCTGGCCCTGTTCGCCTACGATCAGGAGACGAAGGCCGCGCAACCGGAACGGATGGACGATGCCGGCGCCTCGCCCGTGCCGGCGGACGGCCCAGAAGGCGCCACGGGCATCGCCGCGCCGATCCAGGGCACGATCGTCAGCATCGACGTCGCGGAGGGCGACGAAGTCCTCCGCGGGCAGCAGGTCGCCGTGATCGAAGCGATGAAGATGGAGCACGTGCTCCGAGCCGACACGAGCGGAACGGTGGTCCGGGTGACGATGGCCGCCGGCGACACGATCCGGGAGGGCTATCCCCTCGTCCTCGTCGAAGGGGCCGAGGGCGGCGAGGCGGCGGACGCCGCCATCGAGATCGATCCGGACTACATCCGGCCCGATCTGGAGGAGAACATCCAGCGCCACGCCTACACCCTGGACGAGAACCGGCCGGAGGCGGTCGCCCGGCGGCGCCGCTTCGGCTTCCGGACGCCCCGCGAGAACATCGAGCAACTCGTCGACTCAGGGTCTTTCAAGGAGTACTGGCCGCTGATCGTTGCCCGCCAGCACCAGAAGTTCAGCGACGAGAAGCTGCGCGAGTACACCCCCGCCGACGGCGTGGTCGCCGGCACCGCCTCGATCAACGGCGACCTCTTCGACGACGAGAGCTCGCGTGCGATGGTGCTCTCGTACGACTACACGGTCCTCGCCGGCACCCAGGGCGGACGCAACCACTACAAGCAGGACCGCCTGTTCGACCTTGCGAACCGCTACATGCTGCCGCTCATCTTCTTCACGGAAGGCGGCGGCGGCCGGCCGGGCGACGACTACACGGGTCCCCGCGTCGCGTTCGACACCTACACATTCACCCAGTTCTCCAAGCTCTCCGGCCTCATCCCGTTGGTTGGTGTGAACAACGGCCGCTGCTTCGCCGGCAACACGGCCCTGCTCGCCTGCTGCGACGTGATCATCGCCACCGAGGCGTCGACCATCGCGATGGGCGGTCCGGCCATGATCGAGGGCGGCGGCCTGGGCATCTACACGCCGGAAGAGGTCGGCCCGATGTCCTTCCAGGTACCGAACGGCGTCGTCGACATCCTGGTCGAGGACGAAGAAGAAGCGGTCGACGTGGCCAAGAAGTACCTCTCGTACTTCCAGGGACCGACCTCCGACTGGGAGGCACACGATCAGCGCCCGCTGCGCCACGTCGTGCCGGAAAACCGGCTCCGTCTCTACGACATGCAGGAGATCGTCCACACGATCGCCGACGTCGGATCCGTGCTGGAGATCCGTCCGAAGTTCGGAATCGGCGTGATCACGGCGCTCATCCGCGTCGAAGGCAGGCCGATGGGAGTCATCGCGAACAACCCGCACCACCTCGCCGGAGCGATCGACTCCGACGGTTCCGACAAGGGCGCCCGCTTCCTTCAGCTCTGCGACGCCTTCGACATCCCCGTGCTGAGCCTGATGGACTGCCCCGGGATCATGGTCGGCCCCGACCACGAGAAGACGGCCCTGGTCCGCCACTGCGCGCGCATGTTCAACACCGGCGCCAACCTCTCGGTGCCCCTGTTCGGCGTCGTCGTGCGCAAGGCCTACGGCCTGGGCGTCCAGGCGATGTGCGGCGCGAGCGCGCTGGTCGGCTTCTTCACTGTCGGCTGGCCGACAGCCGAGTTCGCCGGCATGAACATCGAGGGCGCGGTCAAGCTCGGTTACCGGAAGGAGCTTGCCGCGATCGAGGATCCGGAGGAGCGCCGCCTCGAGTTCGAGCGACGGGTCGAGGCTTCCTACGAGCGCGCCAAGGCCGTCAACGCAGCCGCCGGCGGCGGCCTCGACGACGTGATCGACCCTGCGGACACCCGCTCGTGGATTGTCGAGAGCATGAAGCGGCTGCCCAAGCCGCCGCCCCGTACCGGCAAGAAGCGGCCCTACATCGACACCTGGTAGCCGCCCGGGCCCGGGAGCCGGGGATGGGCTCTACTCGGCTGTCCCGTCCAGCACCATGTACATCCGCTGGACCCCGCGGAGATCCACCCGGACCCGGGCCGGCGGCAGGTTCTCCGCGTAGTGGGACAGGTCGATCCGCTCCACCGCGTCCTCCGCTGACACGTCCTCGGCGTGCAGCGCCGAGACGACTTCCCACAGTTCCCGATGAAAGGCCTGGACGTGGTCGATCAGCTCGCGGTCGCGGAAGTACGGACCGTGGCCGGGCAGGATGAGATCGAAGTCGAGCTGCTTCAGGCGCTCCAGCGTGGCCGGCCACTCGTTGACCCAACCGTCACCGGGCCAGGGGGGCCCGCCGAGCATCATGTCGCCCGTGAACACCAGCCGCTCCGCGGGCAGGTAGACGACGACATCGCCGCCGGTGTGGGCGCGACCCAGGAAGTGGAGCTCGATCTCCCGGCCGCCGCGGAAGAAGGTCATCTTCTCTGCCAGCGTCGTGTCCGGAGGCACCGGGTCGATCCCGGCCGTCGACTCGACGTGGGCGGCCTGGATGCTGATCTGGGTCTCCAGGTCTTGCCGCTCCTCGTCGGAAGCGGTCTCCAGAGCCGCCCGCATCTCCTCCAGCGCCTGCCTGTCGCGCTCTGAGGAGCCCTTGAAGGTGTGCTCCTCGAGCGGCGCCGTCGTCATCTTGTGGCGCGTGTACTCGTGCCCTACGACGCGCACGTCGGGGCCGAAGGCCTGGTTGCCGTGGGCGTGGTCGTAGTGGAAGTGCGTGTTGACCAGCGTACGGATCGGCTTGTCCGTGATCTGCGCGATGCCCTCGATCAACGCCCGACCCGCGGCCGGCGTGATGTGGGAGTCGACGACCAGGACGCCCTCCTCGGTCACGACGACCATCGCGTTGCTGCGCGTGACCATGGCGCCGGTCCCGGAGACGAAGTAGACACCTTCGGCCACCTCCTCGAAGCGGTGGGTCTCCGTCTCGATGACCTGTTCCCCGGCAGCCAGGCCTCCGGCCAGAAGCACCGCGGCGAGCACGCCCGGAACGGTCCTGATGGATCGACTCATGTCCACTCCCCTTCTTGCGGTTGTCCCGTGAGAGTACTCAGTCGGCCCAGCCGAGCGCCCGGGCACGGTGGAGGATCTGCTCGGCGGCGCCCGGGAAGCCGAGTCGCTCGGTGTTGAGAACGAGGTCGTAGTGCCGGGGATCGTCGCAGTCCCGGGCGTAGTATTCGCGGTGGTAGCGAACCCGGTTCACGTCCCGCCGGGCGACGACCGCACCGGCTTCCTTCTCGGGAACGCCCATCACCTCGACGGCAACTCGCCTCCTGAACTCGGGCCCGGCGACCAGCCGCGCATGGAGCGCATCCTCGCGCCAGGCCAGGACCGCGGCCGATGCCCGGCCCACGAACACGCAGCGGCCCTCGCCGGCCATTTCGCAGACGACGCTCCGGGTGACGCGGACCAGGTTGCCTTCGCCGATCGGCTGACCGATCGGCGGCGCCGGCAGGAACAGATCGGGAAGCTGGGCACTGGCGACGCGGGCCAGCCGCTCGATGAACCCCGGCGGCCGGTCCTCGCGCGCCTGAACCTCCTCGGGCGGAACGCCGGCGCGCTCCGCCACCTCGTCGATCAGAGAGTTGCCGACCAAGCGCCACCCGAGCCGCTCCGCCACCAGCCTCGCGACCTGGGTGCCGCCCGATGCGTACTGTCTCGAGATCGTGATCAGCATCGCGTACCTCCTACTGCGTCCCTCAGCGAGCCGCTCCGCGAGTGGCCGCCGGCGCCGATGCTTCCCGCTTCACCGCGAGTTCGGCATCAGCTCGCGCCGCGGCCCTGAACGCCTTCCGGATCAACAGGTCCATCCGCCGCAGGTCGGAACTCGCAAGGTAGAACACGATCGCGACCACGACGGCGAGCAGCGAGGCCAACCCCACGGCGACCGGCGCGCCCCAGACTTCGGCGAGGGCGCTGATCGGCGCCACGCCGAGCATCGGCAGCGAGAAGGACATCGTCAGGAAACCGGACACGCGACCCCGTACTGAATCCGGGATCAGGACATGGATCGCCGTGTTGTTCAGCGTCGTGTAGATCGCCTGGAAGGCCGAACCCGCCAGCACCAGTGGCAGGCCGAGCCAGAACCACGGACTGAGCGCAAAGCCCATCATGAACAGACCGAAGGCGAAGACGCTCGCCATCATCAACCGAAGCCGGCGCGTCGAGTAGGAGCGCCAGGCAACGAACGCGGCGCCGAGTACGCCACCGACGCCGGCGGCTCCGCTCAATGCTCCAAGGCCGCCCGCGCCCACCTGCCAGATGTCCTCGGCAAACACCACGAGCAACGTCTGGAACGGCATGACCAGGAACATCGGCACCAGGCCGAAGAACAGCAGGACGAGGACCAGCCGATTCTCCGCCACGTACCGGAAGCCCTGCCCCATGTTCTGGAGCATCGAGTGCTTCGAGGGGTCGGCCACCGGCGCCCGATGGACCCCCACCATGCCCGCGAGGGCGAGCGCATAGAGGCCCGTATTGATGGAGTACGCGACGTTGACGCCCGCGGCCCAGATCAGGAAGCCGCCCACCGCCGGCCCCACAACCCGGGTCACGTTGACCGCGGTCATGCTCAGCGCCATCGCGTTCGTCAGCCGCCGCCGGCCCACCACGTCGGCGACGATGGCGTTGCGCGCCGGCATGACGAAGGGGAAGACCGCCCCCACCACCGTCACCTGGACCAGGATGTGCCAGTAGTCGAGATTCCCGCTCAGTAGCAGGGAGAGCACGATCACCTCGGCAACCACTACCGTCGCCTGCCCGGCCGCCACCAGACCCCTGCGTTCGAAGCGGTCGGCCGCGACGCCTCCGACCGGCCCGAGGCTGAGCATCGAGAGCGCCACCATCAGGCTGACCAGCCCCAGCGCGAACTCGCTGCCGGTCAGGGAGAAAACGAGCCACGAACGAACGACCAACTGGCCCTGCATGGCCAGGAAGAAGGTCGTGTTAGACAGGTAGAGCCAGCGGAACTGCGGGATCCGCAGCGACTCCCACATGCCGCCGCGGCCTGGCGGCGGCCCCGGCGCTCTGGGGAATTGCTGGACGGTCATCGGTTCGGAACCAGGCTCGCGGCAGGGTATCCCGGAGCACGCCGGCCCGGTCAAACCGCTGCTACACTCCGGCGTCCTCGCGCCGCGACCGGCGAGTCTCACCCGGTCATGCCGACGTAGCTCAGTGGCAGAGCAGCTGATTCGTAATCAGCAGGTCAGCGGTTCAAATCCGCTCGTCGGCTCCAGTTCGACTCGTCAAACGGCGTGCTAGCTTCCGGGCTTCTCCCCAACAGATCGAGAAGGTGGTCCCATGAGGCTGCACCGGATACTCACCCTCGTCGCCGTCGCTCTCCTGGCGCTCGCGCTCGCGGCTTGCTCGCCGCAGGCCGAAGCGACCGACGCGGACATCGTCGCAGAGTCGCCGTCCGAGAACGCGAGCTTTCCGCTGAGCGCCAAGGGCTCCTGGACGATGGAGCGCTTGCTCGCCCTCGACCACGAGAGCACGGTCGCTCTGTGGAAGACGCTACCTGCCGCCGGCATGGCGGAACTCAACGGCCACTACCAGGGAGTCATCCCGAACGCCGGCGACTCTGAACGTCAGGCCCGCACCTCCGGCTTCATGTACGACGAAGATTCCGTGCGCGGCTACTGGCTCGGCAAGGCCTACCGCCCGCTGACCGAGACCGAGGGCGAGGGCTACAACCGCTGGCGTTTCGCGGACCGTTCGATTGTCCGCAACGGACGGTTCGCGACCCGCTTGGGACCCTCCCTGATCGACGGCAACCCGTCGTACATCATGGACTACGGCGCGTTCAACGACACGACCCTCGTCGACGAGATCCGCAGGCTCGACGAGGGCGTCTACCTCGGCGTCGGCACGACCGCGACCGAGGACGGCGGCCGCAGCGCGCCCGGCCACTTCGCCCTGGTTGGCCCGACCGACGAGTGGATCGGCGGCGAGGAGTGACGCTGCAAGTGTGGCGGTTCGCGGCTTGCCTTGCCGCCGTCACCGCTCTGGCGTGCCAGGCCGATGACCCCGGAGCGGACGAGCGACTCGAGCCCACGCGCCCGGTCTACGTCACTCAGGAGTGGAGCCCGCCGAGCGCGCCGGCCGGGGTGAGCGAACTCGTTTCGCGACAGCCATGCGCGAACCACGATCCGCTGCGCCAGGCCTTCTTCGGGGATCTGCACACCCACACCGCTTTCTCCCTGGACGCTCTGGGCCGGGGCGCCTTCCAGACTCCGGACGACGCCTACCGCTTCGCCCGCGGAGAGGCGCTGGCACTCGGTCCGCTCGACGACGCGGGACAACCGACGCGCGTCGCCCAACTCGTTCGGCCGCTCGACTTTGCGGCCGTTGCCGACCACTCGGAGTGGCTGGGCGAAGTCTCCCTCTGCACCGACCCGTCCTCGCCCCTCTACGACGAACCGGCCTGCCGCGGGATGCGGCCGGGAAGCACCGCCGAGGAGCGCGCCGCCTGGTTCGACCACCGGATCACAGGCCGCGTACCCGGCCTGTGCGGCGAGGACACAAGCCGGTGCCGCGCAGGCCTGCTCACGGCCTGGGGCCTGACCCAGGACGCAGCCGAACAGCACTACGATCGGTCGAGCGACTGCTCCTTCACGACGTTCCACGGCTGGGAGTACACCCGCAGTCCGGGCGCCTCCAAGGTCCACCGCAACGTCATCCTGCGCAACGAGATCGCGCCGGAGCTGCCGATCTCCTGGATGGACGCCGACCGGCCGCTGGACCTCTGGACCCGGCTCAAGAGCCGCTGCAACGACACCGGCACCGGCTGCCAGGCGCTGACCATCCCACACAATCCGAACATCTCGAACGGACAGATGTTCACCCTCGACTGGGGCGACGCTCCCATCGACGAGCAACGGGCGCGAGCGACCCTCCAGGCCGAAATGGACGCCCTGGTCGAGATCATGCAGGCGAAGGGCGACTCCGAGTGCCGGCGCGGCATGTGGGGTGTCGTTGGCGGCGAGGACGAGTTCTGCGACTTCGAGAAGGTCCGCTACATCGACGGGGAGCGGCCGCCCGACTGCGAGGACGGCACGGGTGTCGGCGGACTGCGCGGCCAGGGCTGTCAGTCGCGGCTCGACTTCGTCCGATACGCGCTGATCGAGGGGATGGCCCAGGAGGAGCGCCTGGGCGTCAATCCGATGCAGTTCGGGATCACCGCCTCGACCGACGGCCACAACGGCCTCCCGGGCGACACGGACGAGTACGACTACCAGGGCCAGAACGCGAACGTCGACTCGGACCTCGAAAAGCGGCTCACCACGCCCGCATACGCCCCCCACCGGCTCCGGAACCCCGGCGGCCTGATCGGCATCTGGGCCGAGGAGAACTCACGCGACTCCCTGTTCGACGCGATGCTGCGCAAGGAGACGTTCGGCACCAGCGGCGTGCGGATCAAGGCGCGGCTGTTCGGCGGCTGGGACCTTCCCGACCTCTGCTCCAGCAGCGACATGATCGCCGACGCCTACGAGAGCGCGACGCCGATGGGCAACGTGCTGCCGGACGGCGACGGTTCAGGAGCGCCGACGCTGTTCGTCTCGGCGATCGCCGACTTCGGGACCGCCGAACACCCGGGAACGCCCCTGCAGCGGATCCAGATCATCAAGGGCTGGGTCGGCGGCGACGGCCTGTTCCACGAACGCGTCTTCGACGTCGCCGGCGACCCGGACAACGGTGCCGACGTGTCCAGGTCGACCTGCGAACGAAGCGGCGACGGCGCCGCCTCCCTGTGCGCCACCTGGACCGATCCGGAGTTCGACCCGTCGCGCTCCACCGTCTACTACGCCCGGATCCTGGAGAACCCGAGCTGCCGCTGGAACGCACTCCAGTGCATCGCCCTGCCTGAAGACGAGCGCCCGGCAGCCTGCGCCGATCCCGACCTGCCCTGGCGTATCCAGGAACGCGCCTGGACCTCCCCCATCTGGTACCACGCACCCGATCAGTAGCAAGGAAGCGCTGCCATGAAGCCAATGAACATCCTCCTTGCGGCCGCTGCCGCTCTCGCGCTCGCGACCGCCGCCGGGGCTCAGCCCGCACAACTGATCCCTGGCAGCCTCGACGCCGACCTTGTTCCGTCGCCGATCGAGTACTACGCCCTGCTGCCGCCCGGCTACGACGAGACGGACGAGCCGCTCCCGCTGGTCCTCAATCTCCACGGCGGCGGGGGCAGCCGCGACGTGCTGGGAGTGCGCCAGCGGCCGATCTTCACCGCCATGTGGGAGGCGGGCACGCTGCCCCCGATGGTGATCGTCACCCCAAGCGTCACGCCCCGCTGCTTCTACATGGATTTCAAGGACGGCTCCGAGAAGTGGGAGTCCTTCCTGATCGGGCCGTTCCTCGCCCACCTGCGGGAGACCCTCAACGTCCGCACGGATCGCCGCGGCACGCTGGTCACCGGCATCTCGATGGGCGGCATGGGCTCGCTCAGACTGGCCTTCAAGTACCCCGAGACGTTCGGCGCCGTCGCCTCGATGGAACCCGGCATCTCGCCGATCGACGACTGGGCCGACATGCGGCCCAAGCACCGCTTCTGGCGCGCCGACGCCCTGATGGAGACGATCTACGGTAGTCCGATCGACCGCGAGTACTGGAACGCGAACAACCCGGCGACGATCGCCCAGGCGAGGGCCGACGCCATCCGCGAATCCGGCATCAGGATCTTCCTGGAAGCGGGAGACGAGGATGCACTCTGGCTCTACGAGGGCACCGAGTTCATGCACCAGGTGCTATGGGACCAGAAGATCCGCCACGAGTACCGCCTCTACTACGGCGCCGATCACGTCGGTCGAACCCTCGGTCCCCGGACCGAGGAGGCCTACCTGTTCCTGGCCAGCACCCTCGTCGACCCCGAACCCGACCCGGCAGCCGAACGCTCCCGTCAGCGGCTCGCCCCAATGAAGGCCAACCTCACCGAGGCCGACCACTACGAGGTCGACAAGGCGCTGATCAAGGGCGGCGACGGTCAGTAGCCGATCGCACGGCCCACGCGGGTCACGTTGTACTCAGGCGCTCAGGCGCTTAAGCTAACAGTGAACCGCTGGAGGATCTTCAATGGCCACGGCAACAGTGCGAATTCCGGCCGAGAAACGAGACACCCTGAAGACGATCGCAGCCATCGAGAAGACGGAAATGAAGATGATTCTCTCCGACCTGATCGACGAGTACATCGAACGTCACAAGGAAACCCTGGATCTGCTCTCGCGCCCCGAATGGGTCGAGGCGATCGCCCAGGGAGAAGCCGAAGTGGACTCCGGCGTCCCGGGCAAGAGGCTCGATGAGTTGGAGGATTGAGGTCAAGCCCGCAGCGCACAAGCGCTACTTGAAGCTCGACCGAACGACCCGGCGCCGAATCAGGGAAAGCCTCCGCGAGATCGAGCACTCCGAACGGCCACTGGCGCACGCGCGTGTGCGTCCTCTGACGGGGAGGCTCGAGGGGCGCTACCGCGTACGGGTCGGCAACTGGCGGATCCTCCTGAGGCCCGACCGGGAAGCCATGGTGCTCCATGCCTACGCGATCGTCCCTCGTGGCAACGCGTACTGACGGTCTCGGCAAACTCGAACGTGACCGTCTCGCTGCACCGTTGACACACCGCCCTCAGGCGCTTAGGTTGCCCGGCGAACCTGCGAGGATCTTCAAGATGAGCGAACCGACCGCAACGTCACGGTGGGCAGCCTGCGCCACCGCTCTACCCCTCCTGGTGGCCGCAGCCTGCGGCGGCGACGGCGATTCGCCGTGGTCAACCCCCACCGCCGGCAACGTCGACGACGAGCGGATCATCCGCGCCGCCGAGGCAGAGCCCGGGAGTTGGCTCACCTACGGCCAGACCTACAAGGAACAGCGTTTCTCCACCCTCGACCAGATCACGCGCGAGAACGTCGCGGACCTGAAGCTCGCCTGGTCCAAGCCGATCGGCGGTCCCTCGGAGCGGATGCAAGGCACACCGCTGATCGTCGACGGAGTGATGTACGCGACGAACGGCTGGGGGGTGATCTATGCGCTCGACCCCGCCACCGGCGAGGAGATCTGGACCCACGACCCGCAGACCGACCGCACCTACGTCAAGTACTCCTGCTGCGGCGGCGTGGCGAACCGCGGCGTCGCGGTCTACAGGGGCAAGGTCTACGTCGCCCTGTTCGACGGCCGCCTGGTGGCCGTCGACGCGGCGACCGGCGAGGAGGTCTGGGACGTCGACACGTGGCATCCCTCGGCGCTCGGCCGCTTCAACATCACCGGCGCCCCGCGCGCAGCAGCCGGCAAGGTGTTCATCGGCCAGGGCAGCTCCGAGAGCGGCAAGCGGCGCGGCTACGTCTCCGCCTACGACGCCGAGACCGGCGAACTCGCCTGGCGCTTCTACCTCGTGCCGGGCGACCCGTCCCAGCCCTTCGAGCACCCGGAGATGGAGATGGCGGCCAAGACCTGGGGTGGCGAGTGGTGGAAGATGGGCGGTGGCGGCACCGCCTGGAACTCGCTCGTTTACGACGAGGAGCTCAACCTGCTCTACATAGGCGTCGGCAACGGCGCGCCCTGGTCGCGCCAGGTCCGCTCACCCGGAGGCGGCGACGACCTCTTCCTGACCGCGATCGTCGCGGTCGACGCGGACACCGCCGAGATGAAGTGGTACTACCAGACGGTTCCCGGAGACAACTGGGACTACAGCTCGGCGATGGACATCGCCCTCGGTGAAATGACCGTCGACGGCGTGGAACGAAAGGTCCTGCTCCAGGCGCCCAAGAACGGCTTCTTCTACGTGATCGACCGCGAGACCGGCGAACTCCTCCGCGCTCACCCCTACACCGACAGGATCGACTGGGCGACCCACGTCGACATGGAGACCGGGCGTCCGATCGAGAACATGGATGTGGTCTTCGAAGAGAAGCCGCAGTGGATCACGCCCGCGAACGCAGGCGCCCACAACTGGGAGCCCATGTCCTGGGACGAGGACAAGGGCATCATGTACTTCTACTACCACGACTACGCGAACTTCTACGCCCTGCCCGAGGAGTTCGTGGAGACGGGCACGTACACGATCCGGCCGTGGGGACTCAGCCTCGGCGTAGCCAGCGGCGCCTACCGCCAGAAGCTCCAGGACCAGGCCGGCCCGCGCCCCGAGGATAGGGGCTTCCTCGTCGCCTTCGATCCTCTCTCGGGCGAGAAGATCTGGGAGAACCGGCTGTCCTCGGCCTTCAACGGCGGCGTACTGGCGACGGCCACCGGCGTGTTGTTCCACTGCGGCGGCGGAGGCGACTTCAACGCCTACGACAGGGACACGGGCGAGAAGATCTGGGAGTTCGACGCCTACGGTTCGTTCTCGTCGTCGATCATCACCTACATGGAAGGCGGCACGCAGTACGTCGCCACGATGGTCGGCGGCAGCACCCGCTACGACCGGCCGGGCGAGCTGCTCGTCTTTTCGCTGGACGGAGAGGCGACCCTGAACGTACCGCCGGAGCGCGACTACTCGATCCCCGAGCTACCGCCCTTGACCGCCGACCAGGAGACGATCGCACTCGGCAACACGCTCTACCACGAGCACTGCGCGCTCTGCCACCGCGGCCTCGGTCAGACGTCGATCGTCGCCGCGGCCTCGCCCGACCTGCGGCGCATGTCTCCCGAAGTCCACGACGACTTCATGCCCATCGTCCAGGACGGTCTGCTGCCGCTCGGGATGCCCGGCTACGCCGAGCTCTTCGACGAGGAAGCGACGACCGCGATCCACCAGTTCGTCATCTCGAAGGCGATGGAGCTGCGGGACGCCCAGTAGCCCGGCCGGCCACTGGGTGCGCCGGCGTCCTCGCCGGCATCCGGGCGAGCCGCCAAGCGGCAAGCCGTACGCTCAGGTCCAATGAAGCTCGTCCTCGATTGCGATCCCGGCCTCGACGACGCGGTCGCGATTCTCGTCGCGGCTCACCATGCCGACCTGATCGGGATCACGACCGTCGCCGGCAACGTCGGGATCAACCGCACGACCCGGAACGCGCTGGCCGTCGCACAGATTGCCGGTCTCGACGTACCGGTCCACCGGGGTGCCGGGCGGCCGCTCGCCGGAGAGCCGGTCGACGGCAGCCGCATCCATGGCGAGACCGGACTGGGTAACGCTGTTCTGCCGGACCTGGACCGGCCCGAAGCCTCGGACGATGCCGTCGCCTACCTCTGCGACGCCGCCCGCTCAGTCAACGACCTGCATCTTCTGGCCATCGGCCCGTTGACCAACGTCGCCGTGGCCCTGCGACGCGATCCCGATCTCCGGCGCCATCTCGCCGGTCTGACGATCATGGGCGGAAGCGCAAGCGCCGGCAACATCACGTCCGTCGCCGAGTTCAACATCTGGGCCGACCCGGAGGCCGCGGCCGTCGTCTTCGAGAAGGCCGCACCGGTCACGATGGTCGGTCTCGACGTGACGAATCAGGTCGCCTTCGGCGCTGGGGAGACCGCGCGCATGCGCGCCGCTGGAACGCCGGCAGCCGACCTCGCCGCCGATGTGACCGACTTCCTGCGCGACCGCTTCCGGCAGTACGTCGGACAGTCCGTCGTTCCCCTGCACGACGCGACCGCCGTCATTGCGGCGACCCATCCCCATCTGTTCGAGCGTTCGCGCCATCCGGTCGCGGTCGAGGTGCGTGGCGAGCACACCCGCGGCATGACCGTGGCCGACCTTCGGCCGCCAGCGCTGATCGAGGCGATCGGCCCGGCACGGGTCGCCGCCAGCGACATCGTCTGGGACACCGACGTCGACGCGGTCAGGGAGTTGATCGTGGAGGCGGTGCTGGCGTACTAGCTACTGGGTGCGCCGGCTTCCTCGCCGGCACCAGGCGCGATGTCTCGGAGCGGCGAGCCCGAGGCCTCACTCAGTCCGGGCCGGCAAGCCGGTCGGCCCGCTGATCCATGTCGTTCTGGTGCAGCACCAGATGGTCGACGGCACCGTCTTCGCCTCGCCCGAACGTAATCTGCGCGTCCACAACGCGGTAGAAGTACTTCGTCCCGGATTCGGGAAACACCTCGAAGCGCGGCTGCCCGGTGAGCTGGACGAACAGCCGGTCGCCCTCGCGGGTCACCGTGAAGACGACATTCTCGGCGAGCTGATAGCGGCCGACGTAGTCGTCGTAGACCGCCGGATCAACCTCGACAGCCGTCCGGAGCGCCGGAGGCACGACCAAGCGATAGCGAGAGTCCAGGAGATGGAATCCGAGGTCGTCGACGCTGTCGCCGGAGTTCGACAGCACGACCACGCCGGTCTGTGATTCGAGGTCGAACCCGAGAAACGAGCGGTAGCCGCCGGTGCCGCCGTTGTGCCAGTGGAGGTCACGCCAGTGCCCGGTGCGAATGACCCACCCGAGTCCGATGCGCATACCGGGCGCCGGAAAGTCACGGCGTGACTGATGGGTTTCTGCCATCTCCTCCTGCAACGGCGACTCGCGCAGACCGAGATTGGCCTCGGCGAAGGTCAGCATGTCGTTCACCGTGGAGCGCAGGGCACCAGCGCCCGCGAGGGTTGGAAGATCCCAGTTCGCGACCCTCCTGAGCTGCACGCTGTGGCCGATGGCCAGCCGTTCCCGTTGAGACGGCGAAAGGGTGATCGACGTATCGGACATCCGGAGAGGTTCGAGAAGCCGTTCGGAGATTAGCCTCTCGTAGCCCATTTCCTGGCTCAGAGCGAGGGCGTGTCCCAGGAGACCGGTGCCGAGATTCGAGTACTCGACCATCTCGCCGATGTCGCGCCCCAGCTCGTGAGACGCGAGGAACTCGTAGAGCTGGGCGACCGTGTAGTCGGCGTAGGGGTTTCCCGCATCGGCCGGCCGGAAGTTGTTCGGCATACGAGGCAATCCCGAGCTGTGCGTCGTCAGGTGCAGCAACGTGATCTCTGCGCCGTTCCGGGTCGGCACGGTGACGTCCGGCCCGAGCAGCCGCTGCACCGGCGTCTCGAGCTCGAGGGCGCCCTCCCCCGCCAGGTCCGCCAGCAGGATCGCGGTGAAGACCTTCGTGATCGATCCGATCTCGTAGACCGTGTCGCCGTCCACTTCGGTCGGGTCGTCAGTCGCAAGCTGACCATGGGCGACCACCCGCCGGCCTCCTGGTTCGACAACACCGACCACGATGCCGACGCTCCGTTTCTGCTCGTCGATCCGGTTCACCAGGATCTGGCGAATCTCGTCGTCGTCTGGGATCGCCGCTCCGTCCTGAACCGCGAAGCAGACCGCGGACACCGTAAGGAGTCCGAAGAAGAAGGCGTTGAATCGTCTGGTCATCCGGAATCTCCCCTGTCTGGTGGCGCGGAGTGGAACTCGCCAGCCCGGCCATACTGCTATACGCACGCCGCGGAGCTTTGATCCGTATCATCTGATCCCATGTGCGGCCGCTACACGCTCCGCTCGAAGGCTCGATCCGTAGCCGCGCATTTCGAGCTGGATGAGCTGCCGGACCTGGAACCCCGCTACAACATCGCGCCGACCCAGGACGTTTTCGTGGTCGCACTGAACCGCGAAGGCCAACGCGCCCTGGGGACCATGCGCTGGGGCTTCCCGAGAAAGCGCGGCGGGCCCCAGATCAACCTCCGCAACGACACCGCCGTCGAAGCGCCCAGGTTCCGGACCCTCCTGAGCCGCAGGCGCTGCCTCGTCGTCGCCGATGGCTGGTACGAGTGGCAGCCCCAGCCAAACGGCTCCCGGCTCCCTCACTACATTCGGCTGCCCGGCGGCGGGCCTTTCGGTTTTTCCGGCGTCTGGAACCGCACTCCCGACGGCCTGGCCTGCACGATCATGACCTGCCCTGCCAGCGAGTCGATCGCACCGATTCACGACCGGATGCCGGTCATCGCCCAGCCGCCGTACGAGCAGTGGCTGGACGGCACGCTCCAGAACCCGGACACCCTGGGCGAACAACTCGAAACCTACACCGGCGAACTCGAGTTCTTTCCCGTCTCGAACCGGGTCGGGAACTACCGCAACGACGACGCGTCCCTGGTCGATCCGGTCTGAGCCAGACCGAACGACCTCCAGACGAAGTACATCGCCGGGAACACGAACAGAACCCCGAGGAAGACCGTCACCAGACCACCGACCATGGGCGCCGCGATCCGCTTCATCACGTCGGCGCCGGTGCCCGTCGACCACAGGATGGGCACCAAGGCGACGAAGGTCGTCAGCACCGTCATCGTGATCGGACGCACCCGCCGAACGGCCGCCTCGGTCACGGCTTCCCGAAGATCACGCAACGTGTTCATCGTGCCTGCGCCCCTTCGTTCGCCATAGACCAGGTCGAGATAGAGCAGCATCACGGCTCCCGTCTCCGCCGCCAGTCCCGCCAAGGCGATCATGCCGACCCACACGGCGACCGACCAGTTGTAGTTGAGCTGATCGACTAGCCAGACCGAGCCGACCAGCGAGAACGGCACCGCCGAAACGATGAACGCGGTCTTGATCACCGAGCGGGTGCTCAGATACAGCAGCGCGAAGGTCAACACGAAGGTGAGCGGCACGATGAGCAGGAACCGGTCGCGAGCCCGCTCCATGTACTCGTACTGCCCAGACCAGAGGAGCGTGTAGCCCGGAGGAAGGGCCACCTTGTCCGCGACCTCCTCGCGGGCGCGGCGGATCCAGCCGCCGATGTCGCTGCTTTCCAGGTCGACGTACACCCAGGCGTTCGGCCTGGCGCCCTCCGACTTGATTCCCGGTGGTCCGTCCCGGAACTCGATGGCCGCCACCTGGCCCAGGGGCACCTGGACGCCGCCCGGCGCGGTCACGAGGATCTGCTCCAGGGCCTCCGGATCGTCCCGCAGTTCCCGCGGGTAGCGCAGGTTGATCGGGTAGCGCTCCAGGCCCTCGACGGTCCAGGAGACGTTCATACCCCCGACCGCCGACTGGATCGTGTCCTGGATGTCGGCGATCCGCAGGCCGAAGCGCGCGGCCGCCTCCCGGTCGATGTCGAAGTCGAGGTAGGCGCCGCCCATCACCCGTTCAGCGTAGGCCGTCAGCGTGCCCGGGAGCGGCTTCACGACCGCCTCCACCTGCTCCGCGAGTTGTTCCAGCGTCTGAAGATCCGGGCCGCCGAGCTTGATTCCCACCGGCGTCTTGATCCCTGTGGACAGCATGTCGATCCGGGTCTTGATCGGCATCGTCCAGGAGTTCGTCACGCCCGGGAACTGGAGCGCCCGGTCGAGTTCGGCAATCAGTTCGTCCGGAGTCAGGCCGGGACGCCACTCCTCCTGGTCCTTCAGCACGATCGTCGTCTCCAGCATCGAGAGCGGCGCCGGATCGGTCGCGGTTTCCGCCCGGCCCACCTTGCCGAACACGGTCTCCACCTCCGGGAAGCTGCGGATGATCCGGTCCGTCTGCTGGACAATCTCCCTGGCCTTCGTGATCGACACGCCGGGCAGGGTCGTCGGCATGTAGAGCAGATCGCCCTCCCACAGCGGCGGCATGAACTCGGAGCCGATCCGCTTGAGCGGTAGGAGGCTCGAGGCCAGCGCCCCAACCATCAGGACGATGACCAGCCACCGCCGCCGCACGGCTCCCGCCACCAGCGGCCGATAGACGAAGCGAAGGAGCCGGGGCAACAAGACGTGGATAGGGAGATCGGCGACTCGCTCGAAGCGGCCCATGTGACGAGCCCGGACGATCCGTCCGCGCACGAGCCAGAACATGAGCACCGGCACCACGGTCACCGCGACCACCGAGGCCATCGCCATCGAGTAGGTCTTGGTCAGGGCGAGCGGCTTGAACAGCCGGCCTTCCTGGGCCTCGAGCGTGAACACGGGCAGGAAGGACACGGTGACGACCAGCAACGAGAAGAACAGGGTCGGCCCGACCTCCTGGGCCGCGCGCAGCACGAGGTCGAAGCGGGACCGCTTGCCTCCCGCCTCGACGTCCTCCTCGATGTGACGATGCACGTTCTCGACCATGACGATGGAAGCGTCGACCAGCACGCCGATCGAGATCGCTATGCCGCCCAGCGACATGATGTTCATACCGAGTCCCTGGGCTCTCATGACGACGAAGGCCAGCAGCACGGAGATGGGAATCGGCAGGATCGCCACCAGCGCCGATCGGAAGTGGAACAGGAAGAGCAGACACACGACGGCCACGACGATGGTCTCCACGATCAGCGTGTCCGTCAGCGTCGCGATGGACCGCTCGATCAGGCCGCTGCGGTCGTAGGCGACCGAGATCTCCACGTCGTCCGGCATGCCGCCGGCGAGTTCGTCCAGGCGTTCCTTCACGCGCTCGATCGTGGTCCGGGTATCGGCACCCGAGCGGACGACGACGATGCCGCCGACCGTCTCGCCCTCGCCATTCCAGTCGGCCAAACCCCGGCGAATCTCCGGCCCGATCGTCACATTCGCGACGTCCCGAAGCAGTACCGGTACCCCTCCCGGACCGGATGCGAGGACGATCGTCTCAAGGTCCCGCAACTCCTGGACGTAGCCTCGCCCGCGGACCATGTACTCCCGCTCCGCCATCTCGATCAGCCGGCCGCCCACGTCGGCGTTCGACTGCCCGATCGCCTGCCGGACGACGGGCAGCGAAAGGCCGTAGGCCCGCAGCCGGACCGGGTCCACCTCGACCTGGTACTGGCGCACGAAGCCGCCGATCGAGGCGACCTCCGAGACCCCCTCGACCGTCAGCAGGCCGTACTTCAGGTACCAGTCCTGGAGCGAGCGAAGCTCCGCCAGGGACCGCGAATCCGAGTTCAGCACGTACATGAAGGCCCAGCCGACGCCGGTGGCGTCCGGTCCGAGCTGCGGCGAGACGCCCGGGGGCAGCCTTCCTTCGAGCCCCGCCACGGATTCGAGCACCCGGGAACGCGCCCAGTAGAGATCCGTGCCGTCCTCGAAGATGACGTAGACGAAGGAGAAGCCGAAGAAGGAGTAACCGCGGACCACCTTGGCGTAGGGCACCGAGAGCATCGTCGAGGTGATCGGGTAGGTCACCTGGTCTTCGACCACCTGCGGCGCCTGCCCCGAGAACTCGGTGAACAGGATGACCTGCACGTCCGAGAGGTCCGGTATCGCGTCGATGCGGGTCGTCCGCACCGACCAGACACCGGCCGCCACCGCCACGACCAGTCCCCCGGCAACCAGCAACTGGTTGCGGAGCGACCATTCGATGATCCGGTTCAGCATCGGATCATCGTCCGTGGTTGCCGTGGGCTTCGTGCGGATCGGCCGCTTCCTCCGGCTCGGCCGCCGCATGATCCCCGTGGTCCATGTCGTGATCCATCTCGTCCATGTCGTGGCCCTCGTGGCCCATGTCGTGGCCTTCGTGCCCCTGGGCCGCGCCCTCCGGCGCCGAGGCCGCGTCCAGCATCTGCTGGACCGCCGCCCGCAGCCTTGACTCGGAGTCGAGCAGGAACTGCGACGACGTGACGACGTCCTCCCCCGCAGCGAGGCCCGAGCGGACCTCGGCCAGACCGCCGGACGTCTGGCCCAGCTCCACTTCGCGGGGTTCGAAGCGGCCGCCGCCCTGGGCCACGATGACCACGCTCCGCCGCCCCGTCCGCAGCACGGACTCGGTCGGAATGGTCAAGGCTCCCGGAACGAGGACCGGATCGAAGACGACCGTGGCGAACATTCCCTTGCGCAGCCGGCCGTCCGGATTCGGCACCGCGATCTTCACCGTCAGCGTGCGGGTGCGCTCCGAGAGTTCCGGCTCGATGAACTCGACCGTGCCCCGGATCGTCTCGCCCGGGAAGTAGCTGAACGTCACCTCCGCTTCTGCGCCGGGCCGGATCCAGACCACCTGGTCCTCGAACACCTCGGCCGAAAGCCACAGCGAGGTGATGTCGGCGATGTGGTACGCCTCCATTCCGGGCGTCACCGCCATTCCCTCCAGACCCGGCATCCGCTTCATGACCAGGCCGCCGGCCGGCGCCGTAACCGTCAGCGTGCGGAAGATCTCGCCCGTTTCCTCGAGACGCGCGATCTGCTCCGGAGAGATGTCCCAGAACGCGAGCCGGGCCCGTGCCGCGTCGACCAGGGCCTCGGCTCGCAGCCGGGCGTCGTCCGGCGCGTCCTTGAACCGGGCCGCGTAGCGGATCGCCGAGAGGAGTTCCTGCTCCGTCTGGACCAGTTCAGGAGAGTAGACCTCGAACAGGCCCGCGCCCTCGGCCACCGGCTCGCCCACGTAGTTCACGTGAACCTTCTCCACCCAGCCGTCGTACTTCGTCGTCACGGTGACCATCCGTTCCTGGTCGTACTCCAGGTAGCCGACCGTCCGGATCTCGTGGCGCAGGTCGCGCCGGGTAGCCGTTTCCGTGCGGACGTTCATGTTCTGGACCACGGCCGGATCGATCGCGACCGTTGAGCCGGCGCCGACCACCCGCGCCGCCTCGTCCGCGTAGACCGGCACGTAGTCCATTCCCATCTCGTCCTTCGCCGGCACGGGCGACGTGATCGTCGGGTCCATTGGATTCCGGTAGAAGAGAACTTCCCGTTCGCCAGCCACGGCGTCAGCCTCACCGTCCCCAGCGGCAGCCGTCATCGGTCCCGCGTGGTAGCCGACGGTGCGTTGCAGCCAGGAATCGACCGGATGCAGACCCAGGGGATCGAAGAACAGGAGGAAAAAGACGGCGAAGCTCCCGACCACCCAGGCCACACCGCGCAACCAGGTCCCAAGCGGCCCGCCGAATCCGTTCGTGTTGTCCGTCATTGCTGCGCACCTCCCCTCTCCGCTGCCACCGCCAACGGTCTGCCGACCGCCCCTTCCAGTTCCGCGAGACCGATCAGGTAGTCCGCCCTCGCCCGATCCGCAGCCGTCTGCGCCTCGAACAGGACGTGCTCAGCGTCGAACAGGTCGAGCGTGTTGAGTGAGCCCGCGATGTACCCCGCCTCGGCCGACTCCAGCGATTCCTCCGCCTGCACGACCAGCAGGTCCTCCAACAGCCGGAGTCGCCTCCAGGCCAGCGGCAACCGCTGGGTGAGGTCGCCCACCTCCGACTCGACGACCAGTTCCGCGGCGCGACGCTCATCGACCGCATGGGAGCGCAGGTCGAGCGCCTCCTGTACGGCCGCCGCGCGGCTGCGCCGGCGCAGAGGCAGCGTGATGCCGCCGCGTAGGCCGAACACGTCGTTCCCGTTGCCGGCCGGGGCCAGGAGACGGGCGGCCTCGTCGTCGCGCGGGGTCACCAGCGTGTACGTCACGCCAACGTTGAAGTCGGGCTTGTCGGCCATCCGGGCCAGGCCCTCCAGGGCTTCGGTCCGGGAAAGTCCGGCTTCCGCCGCGCGCAGCTCCGGCCGCGACGATCGCGCCAGAGCCGCGAGGTTCCCAGCCTCCAGCGCGGCTTCCTCGATCGCAGCCGGGAGCGAACCTCTGTCGACTGGCGTGGCGGCCGGCCGGTCCCTCAGCGAATTGAGCCGCGCGCGCAGCGAGACCTCGCCTAGGTCCAGGTCGACCAGCGCCCGCTCGGCGCGGGTGATCTCAGCCTGCAGCTTGAGCACGGCCTGAGTCGATCCCACGCCGGTCGCGTACCGGGCCTGGGCGACCTCTTCGTGCTGGATGAGATGCTCCAGGAAGGTCTCGGCCGTTTCTCTCGAACGGTCGAGGAAGGCCAACTCGTGGTAAAGCCGCCTGACCTCCGTGACCAGCCGCAGCCGTTCGGCCTGCACGCCGTGCTCCAGGGCGGCCGCTCCGTGAACCGCCGCTTCTTCCCGCAGGTCGAGCTTGGCAAGCCACGGCAGCGGCTGGCTGTAACCCAGCATGAGCCGCTGCGCCCCGACCCGCGTTTCCGGCGGGGCCAGAAAGGCAGTCGCCTCCGCCGTCGGATCCGGCAGGGATGCCACTTGCGGCGCCTTCTGCGCCGCCGCCCGCGCCTTGGCGAAGCCGGCCCTGAGATCCGGATTCCGCTCCAGCGCCTCCTCGACGAGGGCGCGGAGCGCCTCGTCGGCGATTCCCCGGGCGACCCTGTCAGCCGGCGCCCGATCCGGAAGGACGCTCAGCCCGTCCGGTTGGCCTGTCTCGGCCATCGATGTTCCTGCCCAGGCGACCGCCAGCAGGACGGCGGCGAGCAGGCAAGGCGTATGTCGATCAAACCCGCGTTTGTGCTTACGGGTGTTGCCGCCGCAATGACGCTTGAGCGAGTGATGCATCTGACTCCTCCGCGGAAACGTGTTCTCCGCGGCCGCCCGCTTTCGGGGGCGACCGCTCCGACTCGCTTCAGCGAAGGATCAGAGCAACAGGGCCGAGTACAGCCTGTAGCGCGGAACAGCGGGCGGCGGGTCTCCGTCGCAGGCGAGTACCGCGGCCTCGAGGCCATAGCTCTCGGGCGCGTCCGGCCCGGTCCCGGCCAGGGCGGGCGGGTCGATGTCGCCGGCGGAGCCGGGGAGAATCCCGGCCGTAGCGGGATCGACGGACTCCGCGGCGCAGCACCCCGTCATCACCATCTCGGTGTGCTCGCAGGACGCCGCCTCATGGACCGTCTGCATGGCGCAGGGGTCCTCGGACGCGCCGAGCGAGGCGCACATTCCGGCCACCGGCGCCGCCAGGACGGCAAGCGCCAGGAACGAACCCGCAAACCGAAACGCGATGCGCATCGCGACTATTGTACGCCTTTCTCTCGGAGTGGCCTGAGATACTCCGGCCATTCCACGTAACGCACATCACCCCGTCCCCGATTCCGGAGGTCCCGATGATCCCCTCTCACGCCTCGATCCCCGCCGCCCTGACCCGTCGTAGCTTTCTGCAGACCACGGGCGCCCTGGCCGGCGCTCTGGCGCTGCCCGGACTCGCACGCGGCGCCGAGGTCCGGCCGGCCCCCGGCATGCCGGCGCCCCGGTTCATGCAGACGAACGGCATCCGCATGGCGGTCTACGAGCAGGGAACAGGCATCCCCGTCGTCCTCTGCCACGGCTTCCCGGAACTCGCCTTCTCCTGGCGGTTCCAGCTCCCGGCGCTCGCCGACGCCGGATTCCGCGCCATTGCGCCCGATCAGCGCGGATACGGCCTGACCGACCGGCCGGACGATGTGGCGAAGTACAGCCTGCGGCACCTCTGCGACGACATGGCGGGAATGCTCGATGCGCTCGAGATCGACAAGGCCGTGTTTGTCGGCCACGACTGGGGCGGCGGAGTCGTGTGGATGATGGCGCGGCTGCACCCGGACCGCTGCCTCGGCATCGTCGGCGTCAACACGCCAGGCGGACGGCCTCCCGGCATGCCGCGCCGGCAGCCGACCGAGGAGTCGCTGATCGTCCGGTCCGAGAACTACTACACGGTCCAGTTCCAGGAGCCCGGCCGGGCCGAGAAGGTGCTGTCCGCCGACGTACGCAAGACCTTCCAGATGATGCTGCGCCGGGGCTACATCTGGGACGTCGAGGCGTTCAAGGCGATGCCGGAGGACTCGCCGGAACGGCAGATGGACCTGCTACGGATGCTGGACCGCGAGGACTACCCCGGCGAGGTGTTCCTGTCCGAGGAGGCCCTGGACTACTTCACGGAGACCTTCGAAGCCACCGGCTTCACCGGCGGGCTCAACTGGTACCGCATGGCAGGTCGACCGTTCCCGGGAATCGAGAACGCGAAGTGGGAGATCGAGGTGCCGTGCCTCTACATCGGCGCCGAGAACGACGTCATCCTCCGGCCCTCCTCCGCCGACGGCATGGAGGACTTCATCGACGACTTCGAGAAGTACACCGTCGCCGACTGCGGTCACTGGACGCAGCAGGAGAAACCGGACGAGACGAACCGGGTGCTGATCGACTGGCTGCGACGGAAGATCGCGAAGACCGCCTAGTCACTGATTCGCTCCCACGTCAAAGCGTCCTGGACCGAGCCACCGTCGACTTCCCGCGACGGCGGCTTGAGGGTCAGGGTGCCGTCCCCGAACTCGTAGCCGCGCCGGGCGTCCGATCCGATACAGCCCGGGAACCAGCAGCCGGGCCGCTGGTGGACGACGAATCCCTCTTCCTCGTGGATCGTGTACGGCCCGAAGTAGCTGACGTAGGTGCTCATCGCGGCGGCGGCCTCCTCCGCCGTCAGGCGGCCGGCGGCGGAGAGTTCCCGGCCCGGACGAACCAGGTGAACCGCCATGTGGCCGGAGGCCGTGTAGATGATGAAGCCGTCCTCGTAGGTCCGCTGCACCGGCAGCGCTGTGCCCGAGTCGTCGGTGCGGTCCAGCCGCGCGAACTCCCAGAAGCCGATGAAGCGGCGGTGCTCGTCCGTGAGTTCGGCCAGGTCGGACTGCCGCCTCCAGGTCAGCCGCACGACGCCGCCGTCGGCGCCGGCAGGTGGCTGCAGCGTCAGGCTGTCCTCCTCGAATTCGTAGTGACGGAGGTAGTCCGAGCCGGCGCCGCGCGGGTTCATGCTCGCCCGCAGGTGGTGGGTGACGGTGCCCGCCTCCGGGTCCACCGTGAAGCCGCCGAAGTAGGACGTGTACGACCGGTAGGCCGCCAGGATCTCCTCGGGTGTCGCCTCGTCACCCGCATATGGCGCCCGATCGGCGCCCTGGATGACCACTCCCATCGTGCCCGCCGGGTCGTACATGATGAAGCCGGTCGACGACTCGTTGCGCGACAACTCCTCGCCGTCGCCCGAGTAGCGAACGACCGAAGCCAACTCCCAGGCGCCGTGAAACGGCGCGCCCGGGTCGCCGGGCGCGGCCGGGGCGGACGACTGGTCGGCGGTGGGACCAGCGCAGCCACCAAGTAGCAGGGCGACGCCGACGAGGGCACAGTAACTCGAACGCATGGTCAGGATCCTCCTGATTCGGTGGTATCGGCTTCAGGGAACCGCCAGTTCGGCGGCGGCTCGAACCCTTCCATACCCACGCCGAAGGACCCCACCGGGTTCGGCGGTTGCAGGGCGCGGAACTCATGGGCCTTTTCGAGGAGACGCTCGGCCACGTGCGGACGGTCCGTAGCCAGGTTCCGTTCTTCGAAGGGATCCTCCTCGATCCGGTACAGCAGCTGCTCGGACGCCGCCGCCGATCCGGGTCGGTCGAGCGGCGGGCCGATGACGACGAGCTTCCAGCCGCCCGACATCACCGACACCTGCTCCCGCTCCGGGTTCTTCTGGCCGACGAAGGAGTACAGCTCGCGCGCCGGTCCCTCCACGTCCGCGCCAGCGAGCACGTCGCGGACGTCCCGGCCGTCGAGCTCCTTGCCGCCGTGGTCGTTCAGGCCGGCGATGCCCATCAGGGTCGGCAGGACGTCGATGTAGGCGACCGGTGGCTTCACCCGGCGGCCGCCCGAGATGCCCCCCGCAGGCCGCCAGCAGGATCACCGCGCCCGCCGGACCCGCACGGAGCCGCCGGAAAGCCGGTCGTCGCCGGCTGTGGCTACCCGCCAAGGCCCTCCGCCATCGCGGCGCGCAGTCTGGCCATGGCCGAGGCTGCCTCTTCCGTCAGGTCGTCGACGTCCAGGGGGCTCTGTTCCCGCACATCGTTCTCGAAGTCGAAGAAGCGGCCGTCGTCGTACAGCTTGTAGCGGCGATCGTGGACGAAGGTCACTTCCGGGATGTTCAGGAAGCGCGGCCGGAAGTCGGTGAAGATCCAGTCGCGGGCGGAGTCCGTTTCGCCGCGGAGTACAGGCATGAAGCTGCGGCCGTCGATGACCCGATCCCCCGGCAGCGTGGCTCCCGCCGCCTCCACCATCGAGGGCAGGAAGTCGCTCAAGTCGATCATCGCGTCCGACACGCGACCTCCCTCGAAGCCGGCCGGCCAGGAGGCGATGAAAGGGACATGCATGCCGTAGTCGATCGTCCCGCCCTTGCCGCCGGGGATCACCGTGCCGTCCTGCAGAGTACTGGTGATCTGCCTGGGGGTGCCGTTGTCGGCGGTCAGCAGGATCAGCGTGTTGTCCAGAACGCCCAGTTCCTCCAGACCGTCGAGCATTCGGCCGACCAGCTTGTCCGTGTAGGCCACCATGTCGACGAAGAAGGCCGGGTCCTGGGCACCACGGTCCGCGGCCCAGTCCTCACTGTCCGGGGTGGGCACGAACGGGGCGTGGACCAGCGCCATCGAGTGGTAGGCGAAGAACGGCCGGTCGGAGTCCTCGGCGACCTGCGACTCGATTCGGCCGAGCAGGAAGTCCACGAACAGATCGGGACCGTAGTGACCCTCGTGGGTCCCGCCTTCCCCAGCCGGCCCCCACAACAGCGGATCCGCATAGCGCTCGCCCTTCTCGTGGTAGTGCCAGACCAGATAATCGTCGAAACCGGCTTCCTCCGGCGTCTGCCCCAAGCCCTCGCAGCAGTCCTTCTCCGGTGCCCACGCCTGTTTGAAGCCCGACATCTGCCACTTGCCGGCCAGGAAGGTCGAGTAGCCCGCGTCCTGCAGGAGGTTGGCGAAGGTCACCTCTTCGGGCGGCAGGACGCCCCACTCCGTGTAGTTGCGGCTGTTGTAGCGCCCGGTCACCAACTTGAGCCGCGAGGGCGCGCACAGCGGCGTCGAGTAGGCATGGGTGAAGCGGACTCCCTCCGCGGCCAGACGGTCGATGTTCGGCGTGTCGTAGGACGCGCCGCCGTACGCACCGACCGCTTCGAAGCCAAGGTCGTCGATCAGGATGAGGAGGATGTTGGGCCGCTTCTGCGCGAACTGCCAGTTCGGCGGCGGCTGGAAGTTCTCGCGGCCCGCGAAGAACGGCGCCACCGGATTCGGCGGCTGCAATGCCCGGAAGCCGGCCGCCTTCTCGAGCAGGCGAGCCACCAGATCGGGGTGTCCCGCCGCGACATCCCTCTGTTCCAATGGATCGTCGTCGAGCCGGAACAGCATCGTCCGCGACACGTCGGCGGCGCCCTCGCGCACCAGCGGCGGCCCGACGACCGCGAGCTTCCACTCACCCTCCGTTACCGAGACCTGCTCCCGCTCAGGGTCGAGTTGGGCGATAAAGGAGTAGAGATCACGCTCCGGCCCGGTATCGGACTCACCCGTCAGCACGTCGCCGACGTCAACACCGTCGAGCGGCTTGCCCCCGTGATCCTCGATGCCCGCGATTCCCATCAGCGTCGGCAGCACGTCGATGTAGGACACCGGCGCCTCGATCCGGCCGCCGCCCTCGACGTTTCCGGCCGGCCAGCGGGCGGCCGCGGCCACCCGGGTGCCGCCCTCGAACACGCTGCCCTTGGCGCCACGGTAGGGGCCGTTGTCGCCAATGCCGACCGAGCCGCCGTTGTCGCTGAAGAACAGGACGAGCGTGTTGTCGGCGATGCCGTGACCGTCGATCGCGTCGAGGATGCGGCCGACGCCCTCGTCGAGGGAATGGACCATCGCCGCATGAACCCGACGCCCGTTGCGGCGCCGCTCGTCGGCGGCAAGCGGCCGGCCGGCGGTCGACTCCTCCCAGCCGCGCGGAGGTTCGAGCGGCTCCAGATCGGCGTAGCGCGGCAGGTCTTCCTCCTTCGCCTGCAGTGGCGAGTGCGGCGCGCTGAACGGAACGTAGAGGAAGAACGGCGCCTCCTCGCCCGCGTGGCGATCGATGAACCGCACCGCGTGCTCGGCCAGCAAGTCCGTGACGTAACCCTCCTCGTCGACCGACTCGTAGCCGTGGCTCCAGTCCCGCTCGCCCTCCCGTTCCTTCGTGAAGTAGTCGACGGCCGTGTTGTGGCCCACGAACTCGGTGAAGCCGCGGCGTAGCGGGTGGTACTTGCGGTCGAAGTGGCCAAGGTGCCACTTGCCGAAGATGCCGCGGTGCTCGTAGCCGGCCTTGGCCAGAACCTCCGGCAGAGTCACCTCCGAGGTGTCCATCCCGTAGTCGCGCCAGGGCGCGATCACCGCCCGCATCAGGCCGAAGCGGATCGGATAGCGGCCCGTCATCAAGCCCGCTCGCGTCGGTGAACAGACCGGGGCGCTGTAGAAGCGCTCTAGTTGCACCCCTTCGGCAGCGATCCGGTCGATGTTCGGGGTCGCGATCTCGCCGCCGTGGAAGCTGACGTCGTGCCGGCCGAGATCGTCGGGGACGATGAGGACGATGTTGGGGAGCGGCGCTGAAACCGGGACGGCCGGCGATGGTGAGGCGCCGCACGCGGCGACAAGGAGCGCCGCGGCGACCAACAGGAACGCCCGGCAAAGACGGACCGAAGAGCTGGACACCGTCTTTCTAGGCTACACGGCCACTCGCGCTCGCGCTTCGCGGCTCGCCCGGATGCCGGCGGGGACGCCGGCGCACCCAGTGTTTACGCTTCGCGGAGAAGGTCGGTGATCTTCTGGCGCGAGGCGCCGAAAGCGGGCAGCAGGCCGCCGAGGACGCCCGTCACGGTGGCCAGGAAGATGCCCGAGAAGAGGGCGAACGGCGTCGTGCGCAACTGGAACGTGATCTCGCTGAACGTCACCTGGTTCATCGTGCCAGTCTGGATCGCGTTGAGGGGAAGCGACAGCAGGGCGCCGAAGCCGCCCGCGACCACCCCGAGCAGCACCGCTTCCAGGAAGAAGCTGCCCATGATCGAGCGCCGCTTGAAACCGAGGGCGCGCAGGGTGCCGATCTCGCGGGCGCGGGCGGCGACCTGCGCGTACATCGTGTTCGCGGCGGCGAAGCAGGCGCCGATCGCCATCAGAACGGCGAGCACGTTGCCGAGGATGATGAACTGGCCCGATGACGTGTCCGACTGGAGCTCGTAGTACTCGGGTTCCGTCAGGGCCTGCACCTGGAGCCGCTGGTCGGCCTTGACCGTGTCGATCAGGCTGCGCGCCGCGCCCGGCGACGCGGCCTGGAGCCGGGTCGACGAGTAGTAGCCGCTGCGGCGGAACGAATCGCCCAGGTCGCGGTAGTCCCCCCAGATCTCGGAGCCGTGGGCGCCTACGCCGGCGAACGTGCCGACGACCCGGAACGTGTTCCGGCCCATCTTGCGCTCGTCGCCGACCCGCAGGCCGAGCCGGCCGGCCAGGCTGCGGCCGACGATGATCTCGCCGCGGCCGGGCTCGAAGACCCGGCCCTCGGTGACCTCGAAACCCGGCCGGATGGCGAACGCTCCGGGCTCGACGCCGCGGACCATCACGTTCGTCTCGCTTCCGTCGACCCGCTTGAAGATCTGGATCGTGACCGTTTCGCCGGAAGCCATCACCGCGCCGTCGGCCGTTCGCTCAACGCCGGGCATCGCGGTCAGCAGGCGGTGGCTCTCCTGCGCGTAGGAGCTCTCCATCTCGGCGCGTGTGCCGTCCCGCATCACGATGACGACCGAGGGGTCTCCGGTGTCCGCGAAGGCGGCCCGCAGGCCGCCGGCGAGGGCGAGCACGCCGATGTAGACCAGGACGACGAAGCCGATCGAGGCCAGCGTCATGAACGCCACGCCACGGCGCTCGAACAGGTTGCGGTAGGTGTACTTGATCGGGATCATGCTGTCTCCTCGCGCGTTCCGGCCATCGTCAGAGCCGCCTCAGTCCGTCGACGATCTTGAGCCGCGCCGCCGCAACCGCAGGGAAGACGCCGCTCAGCAGCCCGACCGAGATGCCGATCGTGACCGCGGTCACCAGCACCTGGGAATCGAGCGCGAAGCCGCCGAAGCCGAAACCCATTTGCTCCAGGAACGGCGTCGCGCCCTGAATGGCAACTGCTGTGAAGCCGACGCCGAGCAGAGAACCCAGCACGCCGACCGCCAGGGACTCGCCGATCACCATGCCGAGCACCTGGTTGCGCCGGAAGCCCAGGGTACGGAGCACGGAAACCTCGGTGGTCCGCTCGCGCGCCGCCATCGCCATCGTGTTCGCGGTGATCAGGAAGATGGAAATGACGATCGCGAGTCCAATCATGGTGAAGAAGAACTGGATGTTGCCCAGCATCTCCGTGAACGAGGCCGCGAACGCCTCGGCGGTTTCGGCTCGCACCTGGTTGTCCGAGTTCTCGAACATCGCCTCGGCGGCCGCGATTACGGCTGGGGCCGCCTCCGGGTCATCGAGAAGCAGCCAGTAGGTGCCGTTCTGGCCCGGATTCCCCATCGCCTCCTCGACGTAGCGACGGTGGAAGAAGATCTGCCGCTCCTGGCCCGGCTCGTCGTAGTCGAAGATCGCGCGCAACTGGAGTTCCACGTCGATCGGGAAGATGTCCCCCTTGATCGTGATGATGTCGCCGATCGACCACCCCTGGATCTCGGTCAGCTCGCGGCCTGCGGCGAAGGCGGTGCGCTGCTCCGCGAACGCCTCCCACTCCTCCTCGTTCCACGTGTAGTCGTAGAAGACGCTCCGAAACGTCTCGGGATCGACGGTAAAGCGCGGGAAGAAGTTCTCGGGTCTCTGGTCCTTGTAGACGCCCTGGAACCAGTTCTGGGGCGTTACCGCGACCACGTTGTCGATGGTCCGAAGCCGTTGCTCGTACGCCTCGGGCAACGGGAACGTCAGCGAGATCGCGTTGCGCACGACCAGCCGGTCGGGGATCTCGGACTCGTCGGCAAAGCTCATCGCGTCGTTGACCACGCCCAGCAACGAGAGGATGAACAGCGCCATCGCCAGACTGGCCATGGTCAGGAAGGTGCGTCGCTTGTTGCGAAGCAGGTTGCGTCGAATCAGCTTGATCATGAACCAGCTCCCGCGTCGCCCGACACCAACTGTCCCTTGTCGAGCCGCACCAGGCGTTTCGCCCTCGCCGCCGCGTTCGGGTCGTGGGTCACCATGAGAATCGTCTTGTTGAACTGCTCGTTCAGTTGACCGAGGAGGTCGAGGATCTCCCGCCCCGAGTCGGCGTCGAGATCGCCGGTCGGCTCGTCGGCGAGCAGCAGGGTCGGATCGGTGACGATCGCGCGAGCGATCGCCACCCGCTGTTCCTGGCCTCCCGAGAGCTGTCGCGGGTAGTGCTTCATCCGGTTCTGCAGGCCGACCACGGAGAGCGCCGTCTCGACGCGCCGCTTGCGCGCCGCGCGCGACCCGCGCCGGAGCGTCAGCGGCAGCTCAACGTTCTCGTAGGCCGTCAGCACCGGGATCAGGTTGTAGAACTGGAAGATGAAGCCGATGTGCCGCTGGCGCCACTTGGCGAGCTTGCTTTCGTTCATCCGGCTCACCTGTTCGCCGGCGACGACGAGGTCCCCGCTGCTCGGCTGGTCGATCCCGGCGAGCAGATTGAGCAACGTGCTCTTGCCGGAACCGGACGGCCCCATCAGGGCGACGAAGTCGCCTGCCTCGACGTCCAGGGTGATGCCCTGGAGCACCTTCAGCTCGAAAGCGTCGCGCCGGTAGTTCTTCGTCACGTCGCGCATCTGGACGACGGTTTCAGCCATCAATCAACTCCTTCGTTGGACTCTCTGTGTCCGCTATCTCAGGAGGCCTCGCGTACGCGCAGGCCCGGTGTCAACTCCGGAGTCGGCTGGCGAACGACCACCTCGCCGCCGCGGAGGCCGGACAACACCTCGAACTGGTTGCCGTCCTGCTCCAGGCCGAGTTCGATCGGCGCCCGCTCCAGTTGGCCGTCGCGCAGGAGCAAGACGTAGTCGCCGCCGTCGTCGCTCGCCACCGCTTCGGCCGCGACCAGGATCTTCGGATCCGCCTGGAGCACGGTCTCGTCGACTCCCTCCTGCAGAAAGGTGACGCTGCAGCTCATGTCCGGCACCAGGCGAGCGTCCCGGTCGTCGATCGTCACCTTGACCTGGACCACTGCGCGCTGCCGGTCGGCGGTCGGCACGATCTGCCGCAACGTGCCGTGGTACTCGTGGTCCGGCACGGCGTCGACCTTGATCGTGGCCGGCTGGCCGAGCTGGATCCGGGCGATGAAACTCTCGTTGATGTCCGCCTCGACCTCGAGCGAGGTCGGATCGGCGATCCGCACGAGCGCGCCGGTAGCCTGCTGGCTGGTGAAGCCTCCCGGCGCGACCATCTCCCCCACCTCGACCGTCCGCTCGATGACCACCCCGTCCACCGGGGCATGAATGACCGTGTAGGCGAGCTGGGCCTCGATCGACTCCAGGTTCGCCCGCGCCGTGCCGAGCTGGGCTCGCGTGACCTGAAGTTGCGTGACCGCCGCGTCCAGATCGGCGGAAGGCGCCACACCCGCCTCGACGATGCGCCGCTGGCGGGCCTCCTCCCGCCTCGCATCGGCAAGCCGCGCGGTCGCCTCGATCAGGGACGCCTGGGCGCGGCGCACCGCCGCTTCGAGATCATCGCTGTCGAGCACCGCGATCACGTCGCCGGCCGCCACCGCGTCGCCCTCATCGACATGGAGCTCCGTGATCCGGCCGATGATCTTCGCGCCGACCGCGGCCCTCACTCGGGCGTACGTGTAGCCCGTCGCGGTCAGCACCGTCGACGCCTGCTCCGGGGTCAGGCGCTGGACCGTCGTCGTCTCGACCTCGGGCATGAGGAAGGGCACGTACTGGTCGGGCGGCACCCGATAGAAGGCGAAGACCGCGGCCGCCACGAGCAGCAGCACGATCCCCCACTTGATGAAGCGTCCGCGCCGGGGCCGGTACTCGTACTCGTCGTCGTCGCGCAGGATGGACAGATCCGGCCGCGGCGGCGGGTTCTGGGGACCATCGCCCTGACTTGCCGGAGCGCTCACCGGCGCACCGCTGGCTTCGGCGGACTGGCGCCGCCGGCCGATCGTTCCATGCCGCGCATTCTATGGTTCTGGTTTACGCGGCGTGGGCGCGTTGGTTTCGGCCTGGCCGAGCTTCGGGCCAACGGGTGGGGGCAAGCGCTAGCTGGTCCGGACGTCCAGCGAGGCCAGAAGGTCGAAGTCGCTATCCGCGGACTCAAGCGCAGCGTCGTGACGCGCGGCACACGCGGCAATGAGTACGTCGGTCGCAGGCACCGTGACGCCTTGACTGCGAGCCCGTTGCGCCAGGTCGTACGCCGTCCGCCAAACCTCTTCGTCGATGGGAAGTTCCGGCAGTGCCTCGGCAAGGCCGCGAAGCGCCCTGCGCTCGCGGTCGCCACGGGCGCCGTTCCATAGCTCGAGTTGAACGACCGGACACCAGCAGGCCGTTCCGGTCGTGAGGGCCTCTTCGACTCGCGCGTGGACGGTCGAGTCGCCGTCCGGACGCAGCAGGTGAATCCAGGACGACGTGTCGACGAGAATCACCCGCCCTAGCCCCGACGGCGAAGCGCCTGGAGTTCCTCGGGCGTCATCAGGTCGTCGCACGTGTCCGCGTAGCGAACCAGCTCCGCCATGCGCATCCGGCGGTTGAAGTCTGTGATCGCCCCGACGATCGCCTCGCGCTTCGTCTTCGCGTTCGTGAACCTGATTGCATCTTCCAGTTCACGTTCTGGAATATCCACAGTGGTCTTCATGATGCGCAGTGTATGAGTTGACGGAAGCAAGGTCAAAGACAACAGGAATCCCGGCCGGCACCGTGGCGATGCCGCTCCGCGCACCTTCGCCGTGCCGCTAGCGATCCTGGCGACGTACGGAGTCCGTGTAGAACTGGTACTCCGTCACCTGCCGGTAGGTCTCGCCCGGCCGCAGCACCGTGCTGGGAAACGTCGGCTGGTTCGGAGCGTCGGGAAAGTGCTGGGTCTCGAGGCACAGGCCGCCTCGATGAACGTACGGGCGACCGCTCTTTCCGACCAGCGTGCCGTCGAGGAAGTTACCGGTGTAGAGCTGCAGCCCCGGGGCCGTCGTCCTCACGACCAGCTTTCTGCCACTCGTCGGTTCGACGACGATGGCCGCCATACGCATCTCGCCCTCCTTCTCCGCCGGCCGCAGCACCCAGTTGTGGTCGTAGCCGCCGCCGAAGCGAAGCTGCTCGAAGTCGTTGTCGATCCGGTCACCGATCAACGCCGCGGTCCGGAAGTCCATCGGCGTGCCCTCGGTGGACGCGATCTCGCCAGTCGGAATCAACGTGTCGTTGACGGGCGTGTACTGCTCGCTGTTGAGCAGCAGCTCGTGGTCCAGAATGTCGCCCTCGCCCTCCCCCTGGAGGTTGAAGTAGGAGTGGAAGGACAGGTTGACGACGGTGGGCTCGTCCGTCACTGCCTCCGCTTCGATGCGAAAGTCGCCGGCCGACGTCAACAGGTAGCGCACTTGGAAGTCCACGTTGCCCGGGTAGCCTTCCTCGCCATCGGGACTCCGGTACCGGAGCACCACGCCCGCTCCGTTTCGGTCCTCGAACGGTTCACCCTCCCAGACCACGCGACTGAGCCCTCGGATGCCGCCGTGGAGGCTGTTCTTGCCGTCGTTCCGGGGCAGGACGTAGGTCTCGCCGTCGAGAGTGAAGCGGCCCCCGGCGATGCGATTCGCATAGCGCCCGACGACAACACCGAAGTAGGGGTTCGTGTCGGCGAGATACGAAGCGAGGTCGTCGAAGCCGAGCACAACGTCGGCGAACTCGCCATCGCGGCCCTGGGCCGTCAGGGACACGATCGCGCCGCCAAGTTCGGCGATCTCGGCCTGGAGCCCCGTTTGCGATGCAAGACGGAAGATCTCGACCTCCCTGCCGTCGACTTCGCCCCAGGGGCGCCGAGTCACTTGCACAATCTCAAGCAGGGCGGCCATCTCTTCGGGCATCTCGGGCGGAGGATACGTATACCCACAGGCCCCCGCGCCGACACCGGCCAGGAGAAGGATGGGTACGGGGAACCGCACGATCAAGCGGGCAGACTAGCAGCGGCTCGCCTTGACCAACTTGCTTCGCGGCGCTCCGTCACGCAGACTCGCAGGCAGCCATGACCGACTTCCAGCACCAGCACCTGTTCGAACACGCCGGCGACGAGCCGGAGTACCGTCGGTTGACGTCCGACCACGTCCGCGTCGAGTCCGCCGGCGGCCGCGAGACCCTGCACATCGATCCAGAGGCGCTGCGGCTGATCGCCCGCGACGCGATGGACGACATCGCCCACCTGCTGCGCGCCAGCCACCTGGAGCAGTTGCGCCGCGTCCTGGACGATCCGGAGTCGTCGGCCAACGACCGCTTCGTGGCGATGGAGCTTCTGAAGAACGCGAACATCGCGGCCGGTCGCGTCCTGCCCGGTTGCCAGGACACCGGCACCGCGATCGTCCTCGGCTACAAGGGCCAGGACGTGTACACGGACTTCGACGACGAGGAGGAACTCTGCCGGGGCATCTTCGACGCCTACCAGGAGCGCAACCTCCGCTACTCCCAGATGGCGCCGCTGTCGATGTACGAGGAGAAGAACACGGGCACGAACCTGCCCGCCCAGGTCGACCTCTACGCGGCGCGCGGCGACGAGTACCGGTTCCTGTTTGTCGCCAAGGGCGGCGGCTCGGCGAACAAGTGCTTCCTGTATCAGGAGACGAGGGCGATCCTGAACCCGATCTCGCTGATGAACTTCGTCGACGAGAAGCTCCGTACCCTCGGCACATCGGCCTGCCCGCCCTACCACATCGCCCTGGTCGTCGGCGGAACGTCGGCCGAGGCGACGATGAAGACGCTCAAGCTCGCGACCTGCCACGCCCTGGACGATCTCCCGACCAGCGGCAACGAACGTGGCCGCGCCTTCCGCGACCTGGAGATGGAGCAGCAGATCTTCGAGCTCTGCACCCGGATCGGCATCGGCGCCCAGTTCGGCGGCAAGTACTTCGCCCACGACGTGCGGGTCATCCGCCTGCCGCGCCACGGCGCCTCGCTGCCCGTCGGCCTCGGCGTGTCCTGTTCGGCCGACCGCCAGATCCTGGGCCGGATCAACCGCGACGGGATCTTCCTGGAGCAGCTCGAGGAGAACCCGGCCAGGTACCTGCCCGAAATCGACGAGGACGAACTCAGCGGCCAGGTCGTCGCCATCGACCTGAACCGGCCGATGGACGAGATTCGCGCCGAGCTCTCGAAGTACCCGGTCGCCACGCGGCTGGCGCTCACGGGTCCGATGGTCGTCGCCCGCGACATCGCCCACGCCCGGCTCAAGGAGTTGCTCGACTCGGGGCAGGATCTCCCTCAGTACTTCAAGGACCAGCCGGTGTACTACGCCGGCCCCGCGAAGAAACCCGAAGGCAAGGCGTCCGGGTCCTTCGGTCCGACAACCGCCGGACGGATGGATCCCTACGTCGACCTGTTCCAGAGCCACGGCGGCAGCATGGTCATGCTGGCCAAGGGCAACCGCTCACCACAGGTGCGCCGCGCCTGCGAGAGGCACGGCGGCTTCCATCTCGGCTCGATCGGCGGACCGGCGGCGGCGCTCGCCGAGCAGAGCATCCGGAAGGTCGAGCTGCGCGAGTTCGAGGATCTCGGCATGGAGGCCATCTGGCAGATCGAGGTCGAGAACTTCCCCGCCTTCATCGTGATCGACGACAAGGGGAACGATTTCTTCTCTCCGTTCGAGAAAACGCGAGCTGTAGCGATCGGAGGCGGAAGAAAAAGTTAGAGGAACACCCTGTTTCCTCTCGAGAAAATGACTCGCACAGCCAAAATCTCCGGAAAACTCGCTTCCGTGGTCCTGTTTTTCGCAGTTTTCTTTGCTGCCACAGTCGCGACCGCTCAGCGAGCCACCTACCCGCCCGGAGAATTCGCCGAACGACGTGCGCGCCTCTGCGAACGCCTGGACGGCGGCGCGGTGCTCATGTTCGCGGAGACGATGCCGCGCTACGGCGCCCGCTTCCGGCAGGACCACGACTTCTTCTATCTGACCGGGTACGAGGGCCGAAACGCCGTTCTGCTGCTCGAGGTCGACGGCTGCGAGGCCCGCCTCTACCTGCCCCACCAGGGCGATCGGGAGAAGTTCATCGACGGGCCGAACTGGCTCTACGCCCCCGAGCAGGCCGAAGGCAGCGGGTTCGAGGTCGACCATCTCGCCTACCTGCCCGAGCACCTGGCCCGGCGCCGCGGCCGGATGCCGGGAGAGGCCGGGAAGCTCTTTTGGATGCGGCTGGGCGAACGCGACGAACTCGACCTCGCCCGCAGCGAGAAGGGCCTCTACCTCGGCCGCCGCGAACAGAACCCCTGGGGCGGCCAGCCGACCGAGCAGGCTCACCAGATCGCGACGATCCGCAGCCGCTACCCCTACGCCGAGCTGCGCGACCTGACGCCGCACCTCGATCGGCTGCGGATGATCAAGACGCCGAGGGAGATCGAAGTTCTGCGTCGCGCCGGCAAGGTCAGCGCCGACGGCATCGCGGCGGCCATCCGCGCCACCCGCGTCGGCGGCTGGGAGTACGAACTGGAGGCCGCCGCCAAGCACGTGTTCCTGAAGCACGGCGCCGAGATGGAGGCCTACCCGGCAATCGTGGGCTCGGGCCCGAACGGCCTGATCTGGCACTGGGTCAGGAACGACCGGCAGCTCCAGGACGGCGACCTGGTCGTCATGGACTACGGCGCCTCCTTCGCCTACATGACGATGGACATCACCCGCACCTGGCCGGTGACGGGCAAACTCGACGAAGTCCAGGAGCGCGCCTACCGCGCCGTGCTGGAAGCGCAGAAGGCGATCATCGCCGCCATGCGCCCGGGCGTGACCCGCCGGGAAACCACCGCGATCTGCCGCGAGATCTACGACCGCTGGGGCTTCGAGGACAAGCCCGCCCACGGCGCCGGCCATTTCGTCGGCCTCTCGGTCCACGACGTCGGCGACAGCTCCCTGCCCTTCGAGCCGGGCATGGTGATCGCCGTAGAGCCGATCCTCGAGATCCCCGAACGGAACATCCACATCCGCATCGAGGACACCGTTCTGATCACCGAAGGCGAGCCGGAGATCCTGAGTGCGGCCGTGCCGAAGGAAGTCGACGCTCTGCTGGCCCTCGTGGGCTCGTCCAGATAGCAGCCGTTCGCGACGCGCCGTCATGGGCGCCCGGCAGTCGCACCGTCACGTCGTCGTTCTCCGCGGCCAGTCCCGTAGCGAGATAGTCGGCCGCCCCTTTGCGGTCGACGGCCTCCTCGGCGAACCGGCTCTCGAAGAACGAGAAGGCGGCGAGAATCGTCAGCATCTGCTGGCGTGCCGGCCGCATCGACCGCACGCTCGGAAGGGGATCGCACAGCCTGCCGCCCTGATCTCGGGCCACCCCCTGGTCGAGGCCTCCGAGCCCGGGTACATCGCCCAGGTCGGCGTCTTCCGCCACGGCGCCCATGAGGGCGCCACACGCGAACGTGTCGCCGTGCCTGGACCAACGGGAGGTGTAGCGGGCGATGTCGGCGAAACCTACATGCGAGCCATCCCGCAACGTGACCAGCCCACTGCGCGGCGCGCGCTCCTGCAGCGAGGCCGCGTTCTCCGGGTACGGCACGATGGCATCGGCATCGCCGGCGATCATCAGGAACGGTACATCGTCCGTCTCGAAGAAGGCGGGCGTGAACATGGCGCTGGGTCCCGCGATCGATACGGCAGCCCCGATCCGATCGTCCCGGAGTTCCGGATGGAAAGCGGCGAGCGTGCTGGTCATGCCGCCGAGAGACAGCCCCATCACGCCGATGCGCTCCGGATCGATGGCTCCCGAGAACTCGTGAGCCGGGTCGTCGTTCCAGCGCAGCACCCTGTCGATCAGGAACCGCACGTCGCCTGGCTGGTGAACCACGTCCTCGAAACGCGGCCCGCCCGGACTCGCGAAGTTGGTCAACGGATAGTCGGCAGCAACGAAGACGTAGCCGCGCCGGGCGAAGTGCCGCGCCAGGTAGGCGCCCTCCGACCGCCTGGACATGAAGCCGTGGCTGTAGACGATCAACGGAAAGCCGTTCGCCGGTCGACCTTCCCTCGCGACTCCGCGGGCATTCGGATTCGCCGGATAGTTGATCGTGGTCGCGAGGCGCCGCTCGTCCGAGCCGCTGAAGTCGTTGTTGGCCTGCGTCGGGCGGCTCCGGTCGACGAACGTCGTGTCCAGCCTCTTGACCTGGTAGGACCCCCGCGCGAGGACCTCACGGCTCGCCTGGCCCTCCGGCGTATCGACGCCGGCAGTAGCCAGGAACAGGCCGACCGCGCAGGCCAGCATCAGAATCAAGCCGAGCGCGGCGATCGCGATGATCTTCAGGACTCTCATTGCTGCACTCCGATCCCTGCTGCCCGCGGCCAAACCGGATCAACGTGGATCCGGTGAACTACCACCAGTGATTGCAATGTAGGCGCTGTCATTGTAGCCTTCCCACATGGCCCAGCTTACTATCCGCAACGTCGACGAAGCGGTCGTGCAGGCATTGCGACGTCGCGCCGCGGCTGCCGGCCGATCAACCGAGGAAGAAGCCCGCCGCTCACTCGCGATGGCCGTCGGGGTCGACCGCGAAGCGGCACGGGCTCGCCTCGACGCAGTCCGTGCAGCGATAGCGCACGAAGACGATGAACCCGTCGAGCAACTGGTTCGGAAACTGCGGGACGGAAGAGCCCACGACATCTCGGGCTGACCCGTCTTGCCGCTCCAACGCGTCGTCGTTGACGCCAGTGCCGCCCTGAAGTGGGTTCTCGAAGAGGAAGGCAGCCCTGACGCCCTCGAGCTGCTGGGCCGGGATGTCCTTCACGCCCCGGACTTCCTGCTGCTGGAAGTCGCGAACGTCCTCCGAACGAAGGTCCGCCGGGGCGCTCTGTCACGATCCGACGCCGACGCCGCCTTTCGGACGCTGGCCGCCGTACCGATGGCTCTGACACCGCTCGCCGAACTCGTTCGACCGGCCCGTAGCTTGGCTTTCGCGCTGGATCTGACCGTGTACGACGCCGTCTACGCGGCGCTGGCCCAACAACTCGACTGCCCGCTAGCAACTGCGGACAGGACGCTCGCCCAGGCCATGACGGCCGCGGGACTAGCCGGTTCAGCGCAACTCATCCGCTAGCAGGCGCTCTGGAGAACCCCCTCCCTGACGAGTCGCGCCACCAGGGTCAGCTTTCCCTCGGCATCCAGGCAGTCGGGCAGGTCCTCGATGGCGAACTCGTCAGCCGTCGTCGCGAACTGAAGCGCCGGCCACACGCCGGCCGGCAGCCTGATCTCACGGCCACCGAACCGGAGGAGGCACGACTCCCTGTCCGTCACGGCTTCGGTGAGCAGCCCGGCTCGGCGCCTTACCCGCGAGCGGGGCGTCAGCCGGTCTCCGTGGAGCCGCTGGCTGAGCAGGTCGGTGAACAGGGGGACGTCGGCGGCCAGGACCTCGTCCGCGAAGCGGCGCCACACGACCTCGGCATCGAATCGCGACTGCACGAACGCCAGCTTCTCGCCGAACAGGCGCTCTCGCTCGGCCAGGGGGAATTCCTCACGAGCGAACTCGCGAGGGAGATTCCGCCGCAGCGATTCTTCCTCGAGCGCCGCCGCGGTGACACTTTCGACGAGGAACTCGGCCCATGTGAACGCCGTGAGTCCGAGCGTGATGTGCAACGACGTCTGCCCTGTCGAACGGGCCGAGTGCATCAGACCTCGTGGGATGTAAAGGGCGCTGCCCGGGCCGAGTTCGAGCTCGTCGGTGACGTCGCCGGGAGGCATACCGCGTTCGAAGCCCTGGCCGCGGAGTGGCAGTTTCACCTTGGTGTCGTAGATCGACCAGCGCTTGGTGCCGCTGATCTGCAACACGAAGACGTCGTGGGTGTCCCAATGCGGGGCGAACCCCTGCGCCTCGGGCGGCGTGAGATACACGTTGGTCTGGGCCCGCGACGAGAAGCGCCGTCCGAGCGCGCCGCACAGCCGGGCCAGCGTCGGTACGCGCGTTTGAAGCTGGTTGAAGATGATGGTCGCGCCGTCGTCGAAGTGCCTGGCGACCTCAAGCGGCTGGACCCTGCCGGCGTCGTTCGCGTACTCACGGGAGGCAACGTCGCCATCGGCACGAACCAGCTTGATGTCGCGATGACCGGCCGAGTGGGTGCCGAGCACGACATCGAGGTCGCTCACCGAGAGGAGCCCGGCGTAGTACGCCGGCGCGTCGCGCCGGATGTGAAGAAACCCCTGCTCGTAGTAGTCGTTCTCGAACTCCGCCGGCGGCAGCGGATCGAGGAGCCAGGCGAACCAGTCGCGGTCGTGACGTCCGACCGCCCGCGGACGGGCGCTCGGACCGTGACGCTGGTGACGCGCGGACGCGCCGCCAGAGTTCGCCGATCCCGGCCCGGTGTGGTCCGTTGTCACTTGGGCACTCCGTGCGTCGTGGCCCATCGTGATTCGTTCTCGCGCATTGGTTCCGGCAGTCGGGTAGCGGCTTGACACCCAAGGACCGCATCTCTACCATACTGGACCCAGTCGGTCCCAGTTTCCAAGCGCAGGAGCAGTGTCATGGGTAGAACGGAGAACAGCGAGCCTGGAGCCAATCGCCCCGGCACGCCGATGTCGCTGACGGACGAAGACATCACGACTGTCCGGGTCGATCGCCGCTCGTTCCTTTCTCGCGCGGTCGCGGTCGGATCGCTCGCGGCGGCCGCCGCCCTGACGACGGCCTGCCCCGGCGGGACCGACTCCGACGGCGAGGGCGACGCTGGTGCCCCGGCCGAATCCGGCCAGGCAACCGACTCCGACCAGCAGTAGAAGCGTTCGCGGCACTGTCCCTGCGCAGGGCGATCTTCTGGATCCATCTGGCGGTCGGCGTCACCGCCGCCGTCGTTGTCCTCATGCTGGCGGTGACCGGCGTGATCCTCACCTACGAGGCGCAGCTCAACGAGTGGGCGCTGCGCGACTATCGCGCCGACCCGCCTTCCCCGGGCGTCGCGCCGCTCGGGCTCGACGACTTGATCGCTCGCGTCTCCGGCGGGACGCCCGCCGGTCTCGTCACTTCCGCTGCTTTGCGCAGGGATCCGCGAAAGCCAGCGGTCCTCGGGCTCGACGATGGAACCACCGTCTATGTCGACCGCTTCACCGGCGAGCGGCTGGGCAACGGCGACACGCGGATGCGACGCTTCCTCCGCAGCGTCATGTACTGGCACCGTTGGTTCGCCCTCGACGGGGAGTACCGGATCATCGGTCGGACGGTGGTGGCGATCGCCAACCTCGGGTTCCTGTTTCTGCTCGTCAGCGGGATCTACCTCTGGTGGCCGTCGGCCGGCAGCCGCGCCGCCTGGAAACACGCCCTGTGGTTTCGCCCCCGCCTCAGGGGACGGGCGCGCGACTACAACTGGCACAAGGTGATCGGCTTCTGGTCGGCCGTGCCGCTCGTCATCATCGTCTTCAGCGGGGCCACCATCTCGTATCAATGGGCCGCCGACTTCGTCCATCGGCTGGCGGGCGATACGCCACCGTTCCAGCAGTCGCCGCGGCCGTGGCAGTCGGAGACGCGGGAGACCCCATCCGTCGCGCCGGACCCGGCGACCTCGTCCCCGGCCACGCCCGGGGTGTTCGCGCGGGAGCTCGGTTCGATCAGGGGCAGGTCAGCGTTTGTCGAGCTGCAGGTACTGGCCGCGAAGGCCGGCGCCGGGACGCCCGAATGGCGGACGCTCACGATCGACCTTCCCGAGTCGATTCACGATCCCGTCGTGGTCACGGTCGACCGCGGGACGGGGCGCCAGCCGTCGAAGCGCGAGGACCTGCTGTTCGACCGGGCGACGGGCGAGCTGGTCGGGCGCGCCGGCTATCCGACCTTCACGCGCGGCTTCAAGATCCGCCGCTGGTTACGGTTTGCCCACACCGGCGAGGTGTATGGCGTGGTCGGACAGACGATCGCCGGCGTCGTGTCCCTCGCCGTCGCCGTCCTGGTCTGGACCGGTCTCGCGATGAGCTGGCGCCGTTTCTTCGGCCCCGCCCGCCGGACCTGACCGCCCTCACGCGCTAGCTGCAACGCACCGGTCAGCGAGCACTTCGAGCGCCTCGCTACGCGGTCGGATCTCCGCCAGCCGCCAGCGCCAACGGCTTGGTATCGCCTTAAACCCGAATCGGGCACCGAGCACCGCGCCGGCCACCGCGCCGTTCGTATCCGTGTCTCCGCCGGCACTGACGACCGCCACCAGCGCCTCCTCGAAGTCGGTGGCCTGCGTCGCGCACCAAAGAGCGACCTGCATCGCCTTCAGGGTGTAGCCCATGTCGAGGCCGTCAAGGGCCAGATCCGCGGGTGCTATGCCAGCGGCGATCGAGCACGCATCCACGACGCTTTCCGGCACTGTCCCTGCGACCCCGAGGCCCGCGAGGGAGTCTCCCAGTTCCGCTGCAGCGCGGCGCGTGCGCTTCAAGGCCTCCGAGACGGCAACATCCTCGCCGCTGACCAACATGGCAACCGCGACGTTGACCAGAACGGCGGACCAGACGCAGCGCGGGTCCGCATGAGTCGTGACAGCGCTCAGCGCGGTGTTCCTGACAAGGGCAACGTCATCCCGCAACCACCGGATGGCGAGCGGCGCGCACCGCATCACGGCACCGTTGCCCGCGGAGTGTCGGCCTGACTCCTCCCAGACCTGCCGCGCCGCCTCCACTGCCGGTAGCCCCGTCGGTTCCCGCGCCTGAAGTCCAAACCCGAGGCCGCAACGCGGCCTGGCACCGCCGATCAGCGACAGGACGTCCGCGGTCTGAATCCCGAGACCGCGGCCGTTCTCCTCTGCCCACACCCAGAACCGCCGACCGATCTCGTCGGTGTCGAGATCGCCGAACCCAGCCTCGATCGCAGCCTCGGCAAGGATGATCGCCTGGGCGAGGTCGTCGTCGTCGGGCTCGCCGGGTTCCAGTTCGATCTCTCGGATTCCGTTCGGGTAGGAAGCCGCGACCGTGTGACGTGGCCAGCCTTCTTGTGGAACGCCAAGGGCGTTGCCAACGCCTAGGCCGACCATGAGACCGCGGCAGCGGTCCACAGGATTCACGTTGATCCCCTCCACGCCTGTCTCAAGCACCGGCGACGCATCCTCAGCTCCATTGAAGAGTCCAGGAGTTGGTCATCTGCTCCCGGAACCCCGTGAAGCGGCAAGCTCCTGCTCGTACCAAGTCTCCCTTTCGCCGAAAGTACCCTTTCCCTTGCCCTTGCCGCCCTCCCCCTCCCACGCCTTGTTGACTTCTCGAACCCAGTGGCTCCGCCAGACGGCGAAGGCGGGGTTCTTTTCTCCCGCCTTCTTCTGGCGACACAGTTCCTCGAACTGCATGTCCTCGTTCGACTTGAGCTCGCAAGCTCGCTGAAGGTAGTCGGGCCACATGTGGCGCCGCGGAGTCGGCCGAGACGTCCGCGCACGCTCCCGAGCCGAAGTCAGGTCGGGGAAGTCCGGGTACCAGCAATCGTGTCTCCCGGTGTAGTTGCACATGCCCGGTGCTGTCAGGATTCCCTGCGGTGCCGAGAAGCTCTTGAGCTTGTGTCTGGGATCTTCAGACCTCGAGCCACCGGGCTCTTGGGGGTTGCAGCGCCAAGTGAGATTGCAGGCCGCGTTCCCGGGAAAGAAGACCATCTCCGAGTACGGCAGATGGTCGTGGATGAACCAGGCTAGGGAACGCCAGTCGTAGCCCGGGTGCCTTTCCAGCCAGTCCACGAACCACGGAATGACGATGCAGGCCGTGGCGCCGATGTAGCCGTGCTTGTCCTCGTGGTCCCAGATGTGGTTTGCGTAGCTCGCCTTGTTGGAAGAACAGTTCATCTTGTGGCAGTTGCCGAAGCCGTTCACACTCACGCTCCGGAAGGCCGAGCGGATCGTGATGTGCCCGAAGATGCTGTGGAGCGGTTCAAGCAGGTTCTCGCATAGTCCCTTGCCGGCTTCGACGGCAAGTCCGACGTCGCACGGCACGTTGGCAATGCCGTGAATCGCAGCGATCTCGGAGTGCAGGAAGTCCCGCATGAAGTAGTGCTCAGAGAGGCGAATCCGGCCGAATTCGTCGAGCGTCTTCAGAACCTTCTTGTTGGGCTTGATCTTCGATCCGAGCGGGCCGTCCATGAGGCCGTCACCTGCAGCCCCTTCCGAGTGACACGGGCACGCAGGCTTCCCGTCGTAGCCACACTCATCGTCAACCAGCCATGAACACGTCGAGTGCCGCTGTCTTGCGGCGAACTTCTCTAGTGTGGACTTCGCCATCGCCTTCTCCTCCCTTGGTCACGGTCCCTCCGCGATGCACGCGCAGAGTCATCGTCTCCCTTGGTCCAAGCCAGTTGGTCCAGCCGTCAACTTAGGCTTCGCTGCTCTTGCGACTCACTTGATGCCGGCCAGAAGGCCGGCGCACCGACAGCTCGGTCCGGCGGACCATGTGTCGAAATCGAGGCGAAGTAGCCGCCGCGTGCGGGTCGGAAGACCCGCGCACCCAGAGCGACGCCATCGTGCCGCGACACGGCGTCGTCCAGCCTGCGGCGGTGCCGGAGGGGAGGGTCCCAGGGGGTCGGAGGCCAGCGACTTCCGACGCCGCTCCCTCCACCGACTCCGTAGCGGAGCGCAGCCGACAACAGCGAGCGCCCTACCTCCCCTTCAACCAAGAAGGCGCGAGCGTCCCCTGGGACCCTCCCCTCCGGCAGCGACGCAGGCGGGTGGGACCCCAGGGTGACGCGACGCGACGCGGCGCAGCCTGAAGCTGCGCCTACTCGGCGCCGGTGCTCGCTCCGCTCAGGGCCTCCGACTCGAGGAGTCGCGCCCCGCGGAGGGTGCCGCCCATCGAGTAGTTGCCTTCGTGGCAGGCGTACTCGTAGACGAGGCCATCAGCGGCCTTCCACAGGTACTCGCCGGTCCACGGGGCGGTCCAGACCGTGTCGTCCTCGACGGTGAAGTTGTAGATGACGTTGCCATCGTGCTGCACGGAGAAGCGCTCGACGACGTGGGTGTTCTCCGAGCCGCCGCGGAATCCGCGGCCGCCGACACGGAAGTTCGTCGTGTCGACGACGAGGGTGTCGCCTTCCCACCAGCCGATCGAGTCGCCGAGCCACTTGGTGACCTCGGGGCCCGGATGCTCGGAGTCGAGGCGGACGATGCGGGCGTCATGGATCATCTCGAGAAGGATGACGACGTGCGTCTCGGTCTGCGCGATTCGCTTGTAGTTGTTGTACAGGCTCGGGAGCGTCGGTGCGGCGCCGGTGAAGCCGGCGAGGCAGCGCTCACTCGTCGGCAGCGACTCGGGGTCGTCGTAGGGGCCGGGGCCGTCGTGCTCTACCCACCAGGCGGTGCCGTCATTGGCGCGAATGATGCCGGCGAGAGCCGCCCTCAACTGCGCCTGTGCCGCCTCCGTCATGGGAGGCATCCGACCGTTCGGCGGATCGATGATGATCGAGGTCGGGATCTGGCCGTCCACGCGGTAGGTGTCGGTTCCCCGGTCGATCCAGAACAGGTTGTAGCCGCCCACGTTGCCTGCGCCGAACTCGTTGCCGCCACCGGCGGTGTGTTCCAGACCGACCACCTTGGCGCCACCCTCGGGCGGCGCCTCGCGGTTCGCGTCCGACCTCGCCACCGCGCCTTCCTGGATCGCGCGCTCCTCCTCGGCGATCTCCGCGGCTTCCTCCGGCGTCAGGTACGCCCGCTCGCCGAGATGCACCGGCCGCTCGAGCGGTGTCAGCGTGGCGGCGTCGTAGGTTCCGTTCAGATCCGGCCGGCCGCTCGCCGTTCGTGGAATCCCGTCGTCCTGGGCCGCAAGGGCCGGGACAAGGACGAGAAGGAGGACGGCTGCCGACAGCAAGCTCGCGGTGCGCTTCATTCTCAGGACCTCCGATTCAGATTGAGATCGATGTCTCTAGTGTACGCCACACCCGGCGGCACGGCCACCTACTCAACCGATCTCTTCGCAGCCTCCGCCGCCCGCAGGACCCGCAGGAAGTTGCCGCCCCAGATCTTCCCGATGTCCTCCTCGCTGTAGCCGCGCTCGAGCAGCCCGACCGTCACGCCCAGGGCCTCGCTGGCATCGGCGAAGCCTTCGACGCCGCCACCGTGGTTGAAATCCGTTCCGATGCCGACGTGGTCCACGCCGATGCGGTCGACGATGTAATCGAGGTGGTCGAGCATGGAGTCGACGCTGCCCGGACCAAGGAGGTCGCTGATCGACTGCGTGAAGGCGGACCTGGCAGCGGGATCGTCGATCTCCCAGTACAGCTCGAAGGGATAGAGGTAGTCCTCGAGCACCCCGGCACCGCGCCGCGCCTCCCGGATCGCCTCGTCCAGCGCAGCATCGTTCGAATCGTAGAGGTAGCCCCGGAACGGGCAGACGTGGATGACACCGCCGATCGCGCCGATTCCGTCGATCTCCTCGTCGCTCAGGTTGCGACTGACGTCGGTGAGCTGCCTGGCGTTCGAGTGACTGGCAATCACGGGAGCGTTCGAGACCTCCAGCACCTGCAGCACCGCGTCCCGGGACAACTGGGACACGTCGACGACTCCGCCGAGAGCGTTGATCCGCTCGATGGCCGCAACTCCAAGGTCGGACAACCCGCCGTGCTCGGCCCCTTCGTGCGTCCCCGTCGCCGCGTTGAAGACCGGCCGCGACGAGTCGGCGAAGTCGTTGTTCCCCAGATGCGTGAGCGCAAACACGCGCGCTCCGGCGTCGTAGAAGTCGTCCAGCGCCGAGACTTCCGTGCCGAGGATCATGGCGTTCTGGAAGCCGAGAATGAGCGCCGCCTTGCCCTGCTCATGGGCAGCGACGATCTCGTCGGCCGACCGGACAACTGTCGCGTTGTTCGCCGGGTCCGCCGCCAGCTCGAGAACGGCCACGACCTCCTCGACGGCTCTCGACCGGGCCGCGGCGTAGCCGTCCGCCGTGCGAGGTCCCGAACCGACCGCGACGGACATGACGACCGCGTCGACGCCGCCCGCGTGGAGCTTGGCCGGATCGACCTGAGACAGTCCATCGTCGCCAACGTAGGGAGACGGCGCGTCCGGAAGCTCGGTGTCCGCATGGGCGTCGAGGACCAGCACGCGGTCATGAATGGCGCGAGCCTGCTCGAGAAGCGCCTCGGTCGATGGGTCGGCGTCCACACCGTTCTCACCTGGAGGACCGGCGGCGCACCCGAGCGCCAGAGCACCGACGAGCGCGACGGTCAGGAGTGCCCTTGGATCCATGGTTTTCCTTCCTCCCATCACGACGCGACACGCACGATCCGCGTCCCCACGTTGCCGCCCGCCAGCAGGTCGACGAACGCCTCCGGCGCTCTCTCCAGACCTTCGAAGACATCCTGCCTCGGGACCAGTTTGCCGGCCTCGACCCACTCGCGCATCCGGGTCCAGGCCTCGGGATAGCGCTTCGCGTAGTCGAAGACGAGGAAGCCCTCCATGCGGACGCGGAAGTTGATCAGCAGACCAGGGACGCCGAACGGCCCCGGCGCCGGCTTCGAGGTGTCGTACTGGGAGACGACGCCGCAGCAGACGATGCGGCCGCCGACCTTCATCCGCCGCAGCGCGCTGCCAAGGACCTCGCCGCCGGTGTTGTCGAAGTAGATGTCGATGCGATCGGGCGTCGCCTCCTTGAAGTCGTTCCGGAAGCTCGGGCTCTTGTAATCGACGGCGGCGTCGAAGCCGAGTTCCTCCGTGAGAAGCCGGCACTTCGCCTCGCCGCCGGCAACGCCGACGACGCGGCAGCCGACGATCTTCGCCATCTGCCCGACCAGGTGGCCGACCGAACCGGCGGCTGCCGAGACGAGGACGGTCTGCCCTTCCTTCGGCTCGCCGACGTCGAAAAGCCCGAAGTACGCCGTCAGCCCGTTCGTGCCGTAGACACCGAGATGGTGCGCCGGATCGCCGCCGCTGCTGCCATCATCGACGACGCGCACCTTCGACGCCGCGTGCACCGAGTAGTCCTGCCAGCCGGCCCGACAGACGACGAGCGAGCCGACAGGAACCGCATCGTCGCTGGACGCCTCGACGCGAGCCACTGCGGTGCCGCTCATCACGATGCCCGCACGAGGCGCGCCGGCGTAGCTCGCGCTGCCCTGGAGACCCGCCCGTTGACCGGCGCCGATCGTGATCGCCAGAGTACGGCACAGCACTTCCCCGTCGCCCGGCGCGGGCGCCTCGACGGTCCGCAGCGCGTAGTTGCCGGGCTCTAGCCGGTCCATCGGCAAGGAGTCGATGATGATCTGGCGGTTCTCGGTCATGGCTGGCTCCGGGGGATCGTGGGTTGCACCGGCCGCGCGCCGGTCGCGGCACCCTATCCTCCGCCGCCGTCGCCCAACCGCTTCTCGATCCGCAGCAGCGAGTCCCTGATCTCGCTCAGCAGCTCCGTCGATTCCGCGCTCGCATCACCCTCTCCGCCTACGGCTACCCCGAGTGCGGTCGACCTTCCGCCTGCTGCCCCGACCCGCTCGCGCTGGGCCAGCACGGCCGCACGGAACTCCTCGGTCCCCTCGATGCCGACCAGCTTGATCAGACTGCCGGGACCGGACTGGCCCGCCGTCTCCACCGACAGACCGCGCAGGCCGAGCTGCCGCATGATCGGGCCGTGCGACATCGCCAGGTCCGTGATCTTGTCGAGCGGAACCGTCTTCTCTTGCCGCACCAGGACGCCCCTCGCGACGTGGAGGTTCTTCTCGGTCAGCACGCAGCGAACGCGCTCCAGGTAACGACCCGTCAGGACGTAGCCGATGGGAAACCAGAAGATGAGAAGGGGGATCCCGACGATGCTGACGGTCAGCACGAACGCGCCCGTCAGCAACCAGTAGTTGCGCACCTTCGGGTTGAAGGTCGCCTCGCGGAGGATCGGCTCCTCGCCCGTGTGCAACTCCGGATCGGCTATGGCGACGTCGGTCATGCGCGGCTCCCCTGGTTGGGACGGTTCGTAGAATCGGGACGACACCGACCGGGAGAATGTAGCCCATGAGGAACGTTACGCCGCTCGTCGTCACGCTGGTCGCGTTGGCCATCGGGTTGACCACCTGGAGCTGTCGCGGCGACTCCGCTCCCTGCGGCGAGCTGACAGGTACCGAAGCGGAGGAGTGGAACCCGAGGCTCCGGGGCGACGTCGAAGCGGCCCTGGAAGCACGGCGCCAGGCCCTCGAGGCCGAACCCGACAACGACGAAGCCCGCCGTGCCTACGCCGAGGTCCTGTTCAAGCTGGGCGACATCTGGGAAGCCGACGACGTCATCGCACCCCTGGGCACAGCAGCGACGTGCCACGCGGGCGACCTGCGGCTCGCGGCCGGAACGGCATACCTGCTGGGTGACTACGAACGGGCCGTGAGGCTGTACAAACCGCTTCTCGAACTCGCCGACAACGGCTCGGACCTCCATGCCCAGGCCCTCCGCGGACTGACCCTGGCGCACTACCAGACCAACGACTTCGCGAGGGCCCGGGAGCTGCCCGCACCGGACACGGCGGAAGCGTCGGCAAGCCTGCTCACGTTCATGAAGGCCTTCGAGGGCGAGCCGTACGCCATCGAATGGACCGGCGACGAGCGAATCGCCCACCTGCCGATGACGAACGACATCACCCAGCCCGGGGCCCTGCCCCAGGTGACCCTCGAGATCAACGGCGAGGCGGTCAACCTGATCCTCGACACGGGCGGCGACCGGCTCTACCTCGACAAGGGCATCTACGAGCGCATCGGCCTTCCGACCCTCGCCAACCGCGAAGCCCGCTACGCCTACACAGGGGGCGAAACGGTCGAGGAACCGTTGGGCGTCGCCGCGACCGTCACGATGGGCGATGTGACGCTCTCGAACGTGCCGGTTATCGGCGCGACCTGGAAGGCCCTCGGCCAGACCTCCGACGGCGTCCTCACCACGCAGATCATCAAGCAGTTCCTGACCACCGTCGACTACGACAACCGCCGCATCACCTTCCGCGAGCGAAACGCCGAGACCCTTGCCGAAGTGATGGAGACCTTCGGCGACATGCCGCCCGTCGAAGTTCCCTTCTACATGACCAGCACCCACCTGATGTTCGCGAGAGGCAGCCTGAACGGCCACCCGGGAATGAACTACTTCCTGGATTCCGGCCTGGCCGCGAGCATGCCCCTCGTCATCGTCGAGGAAACCGTCGAGTTCCTCGAGCTAGAGAAGACCGAGATCGAGGGAACGCCCTACTACTGGTCCCCGATCGAGTCCCACGGCCTGGACGGTCTGCCCAGCGGTCCGGCGCAAGCATTGGGCAACGTCTTCGTCGAAAACGACTTCTTCTGGCGGTTCGGCTTCATGGCGGACGTCCTGATCTCGCACCAGTACCTCTGGCCGAAGGGGTCGTGGACGATCGACTTCGACAGGATGAAGTACTACTTCCCCGGCGAGGGCTCGTAGAAGCTGCTAAGCAAGGCCGAACGGCGCCCTAGCGCCGAGTAGCAGCGATACGGATTGTCTCGCGCGCCTTCAGTACGGGGATCGACGGCACGCAGCTCTTACGCGACCACGACCACCTGCGTCCCGACAAACTCGCCCGTGATGGGAGGAGGTCCGTCCTCGAGGATCAAACTGATGACCTCGCGCAGATTCGCGTTGAGTTCCTCAAGGGTCTCGGCCTGACTGTGGGCCCCGGACAGGCCAGGCACGTAGCCAACGTAGAGACCGGTCTCGGGACAGCGTTCTACGACGGCCGTGTAGGTGGACTCTCCACTGGCGAGTCGGTGTTTCTCCATAGGCCCCCAATCGTACAACCCGGACGGCGGCTTTAGACGATCCGACAACGCCTACCGCGTCACGGCGACGTAGAGAGACGCCTCCGAAGAGTCTCCTGCGCGGCTGAACTCGACAATCATCGGTCGGGCGTCCGGCTTCCAGCCATAGCGGGGAAACCAGTCGCGAAAGTGTGCCTCGTAGGTCTCTCGCACCGAGGCCGGGCCGCGGTGGTGCACCACGGCATAGGCGCCACCGGGAAGGTGGCGCTCCTGGATGCCCGGGCCGACCACTCGCCCCAGCTCGTCCGGCACTTCGATCGCCGCGTCCCACCGCGTGTTCCCCGAATCGGTGATCGTCTGGTCGTCCCAGTAGATGCCCAGGAAGTTCCCGCGCTTGAGAAGGCCGAGTGGCTCAGCCCAGTGCCTAAGATGGTCGTAGGCGTCGTCCGCTTCGTCGTAGTGCCCCACGACGCGGACGCAGGCAACCCGGGAGGGTGGCCGTCGCACCACGTCCAAGGGCTCGGTGCGCTCGCGCATCCGCGCCCTCAAGCCCTGGCGGTACCCGCTGGGTGAGACGCCGAACCGCGAGCGAAAAGCGCGAGTGAACGCCTCGGGCGCTCCCCAGCCCGATTCGAGCGCCACCTCCGTGACGGTCGCACCTGGCCGGCGCAACAGCCATGCGGCCCGCTCGAGCCGCAGGCGCCGTGCGTACTGGGCCGGCGACTCCCCCACGTGCGTGACGAATAGTCGCTGCAAGTAGGCCGGGGACAGCCCGATATGGCGGGCCAGGTCCTCAAGCCGAACCGTTTCGGCCGGACGATCCGCGATGTAGTCGATCGCCGCCTGGACGAAGAGACGATGTCGGCTGTCCGTGGAAGCTCTCATCTCGCGTCATTCGAAGATACCCGGCCGTGAACGCAGGACGACCTCCTTACCGACGGCCGGCGGCGACCATTCCTCGTAGCGATCGCCGTTCCAGACCATCCAGAGGTAGCGCTCAACCTCCAGTGGCTCGGCGAAGTCGTACCGGATCGACGACGGTCCTCCGCCCTCCGGATCCACTTCGAGGACTTCGACCCGGAGGTCGCTCAGTTCCTTCACGTCTCCTGCCCGGAAAGGCCGTTCGCTCGACCGGTGATAGCGGCTGAAGGGGTCGGGAAACAGACCCGCCGCGGGTTCGACGAGAAGCTCCGTCTCACCCACCCGCACGACCCGCACATCGGTCAAGCCGTTCGACAGCACCCGGAGCCGGCGCGGCGCCGCGCGCCCATCGGCCCAGCGCATGGTGACGATCGAAGTCGTGAGGTACACGGAGTCCGTCGGATTGACCAGGATCACGTCGTGCCGGTCGAGCCCGACATCGTCCGGCACGCTCTCCGACGCGGCCTCCATCCGCCTTGCCGCCCGATTCTGGACGTCCAGAAACACGTAAGCCGCCACCGGCGCCGCCAAGAGATGAAACACCAGGAGCCCACCGAAGGCCAGCCGCCGCGACGCGTCGAGAGGACCAGCGGCAAGGCAACCCAGAAGCCCCATCGAGCAGAAGCCGACGAAAAACAGAAGGCGGTTCTGTGGACCAACCGCGCTGATCGGGACCAGCGATAGGACCGCCCCGACCAGGAAGAAGCGAGCAAGGGGGCTCCGGCGCAGGATCTTGAAGAAGAGCCAGCCGATACCGACGACCAGGGTCAGCGTCGCGAACCGAAGGCCCCACGCCGCACTCGTTCCGGAGTCGATGACAAACGCCCAATCCGCGGGGAAGGGAGTCCACTGCCCCAGAATCAGCGCCGAGGTCCGATCGGCGAGAAGGGCGACAAAGCGCGCCGGATCGCCAAGAGGATCGACGTAGACGCCCGATCCCTGCGCGCCGAAACCGCCGATTCGGTAGGAAAGGAACCAGCCGAACGCCACGCCGGCATGCGGCAGCAGGGAAAGGAGCCGCACCCGCCACGGGCCACGGTCGAGGACCAGTGCCCAGGCGCCGAGAAGCGCAAGCGTCGACACACCGAGCTCGGCGGACAGCAGCGAGAGGGCGAGACAGAACGGGGCCAGCACGCCACCGGCTTGCCACCCATCATCCCGCCATCTCGCATGGCACTCCAGGCACAGGAGACCGAAGAACGTGGCCAGCAGGGCGTTCCGGTTGGCGATGTACGCCGCGGGCAGGGAGTGGGCGTCGTCCAATGCGTAGAGAAGGGCGGCCAGGCCGGCCGCCCATATCGCGCGAGAAGCCTCCCGCCGGAACAGGCGGCGGTAGAGCGCCGCCGCAACTCCCACGCAGAGCCCCAGCCACACCAGGCTGTGCAGGTGCATGAGTGCCGGCGAGTTCGGCCACAGCAGGTAGTCGAGCTGCATTGAAAGCACGCTCAGATAGCGGAAGTTCGCATGCCGTAGATCGGGACTAGCCCACCACGGCAGCGTGCCCTCTTCCATCTGGCCTCGATTGGCCGCCACATCGCCGTCGTAAAAGACGAAGAGCTGGATCGACGGGTCGCCGAGCCCCAGGAGCCGGAAGCGCTGGAGGTGGTCGTCGAGCTGGAAGCCGCCCCAGAGCGCGGGCAGCAACAGCAGAGCGGCCAGCACTCCTGCCGCCACCGGCAACCGCCGGTGCTGCAAGAGCCGGATGGCCGGATTTACCCGGTCAGGTGTGGTCCCCACACCTGAAGTCTGGAACCGATGGAGCGTCCGCGCCTGACCGAAGCTGCGGCCGGACCTGACCGATCTTGCGAACTGCCCCCGCTGTGCTTCGCACGGCGCCACCTCCTGGCGGGACGATAGGATGCGCCCTTGTCTCCAAGACGGGTTTCAGGGATCGAGGGAGGAAGGCGGATGAGAGTTCCGGCCGCGCCGGCATGGGTACCGATCGTTCTACTGATTCTGGCGGCGCTCGTCGCCGGCTGCACGCGGGGCACCGGCGCCGGGGAAGCGACCGCGGAGGAAGCGGTGCAAGCTGTTCCGCTACGAGCAGTTCAGGACGAAGAAACCGGCTCGATCTCGATCTACCGGGAGGGAGAAGAGGAACCGATCGTCACCCAGAACGCCGGCGCGGAGCACCGGCCGTTCCTGCACCCGATCGTCGCTCCGGACGGCAAGGGCCTGGCGACGCAGTACAGCCCAGGCCATCACCCTCACCAGACCGGGCTCTACTGGGGCTTCACCCGGGTCAACGGCGAGCCGATGGACGAAGACACGCTCCGGCAGTGGTTCTACCGCCGCGACAAGCCAGAGGAGATCGCCAAGGCCGTCGGCCGCGACTACTTCCACAACCCGGGCGGCGACTACTGGCGCCGCGAGTCGTCCTCCGTGGTGACGGAGGCCGGGACCGAGGTGCAGTGGCAGACGGTCTACGGCATGCTGGACGCCGAAGGCAAGGCCTTCATGACCGAGACCCAGAACTGGTCCATGCGGGCCGAGGAAGACCGCTTCATCCTCGATCTCGAATGGGCCGGCGAGGCGCACACCGACGTCTCGATCAACGAGATGTCCTACGGCGGCATGTTCCTGCGCATGCCCTGGACCAGGGACATCCCCGGCGAGGCGGTCAACGCGGCGCGGCAGCGCAACCGGCAAGCCGAGGGCCAGCGGGCGATGTGGGTCGATGTCGGCATGCAGGTCGAGGGCCGCGACGACTTCCTGCACGTCGCGATCTTCGATCACCCGATGAATGCCGGCTACCCCCAGACCTGGCGTGTCGACGGCCAGCTCGGTGTCGGACCCACGCGGGCGCGTATGGGCGACTGGCACATCCCGGAGGGCGCCACCGAGGTCATACGACACCGGCTCATCGTCTACACCGGCGAGCTGAACGACCTCGAACTGACGGAGGACTGGGAGGAGTACACCGGGGCTGCCGAGGGCTCCTACTCGACGTCATCGCTATGGGGCATCGCCCAGCGGGAAGCGAAGCAGGAGAAGTTCCTGACCCCGGAAGAGGCGGTCGATGCGATGACCGTGCGCGAGGGATTCAAGGTGAACGCCTGGGCCTCGGAGCCGATGATCACCCAGCCCATGGCCTTCGCCTGGGACGACCGCGGCCGCATGTGGATCGCCGAGAACCGCGACTACGAGACCCGCGGCCGCGGCTTCTCCGGCTCGGGCGACAGCAAGATCCTGATCCTTGAGGACACGGATCGCGACGGCACGGCCGACAGCAGGAAGGTCTTCGCTGAGGGCATCCCGTTCCCGGCGGCGCTGGCGGTCGGCTTCGACGGCGTCTTCGTCGGCGCGCCGCCCCACCTCCTCTACCTCCCCGACCGCGACGGCGACGACGTTGCCGACATGGACGACGCCGAGATCCTGCTGACCGGCTGGGGCATCCGCGACCGTCACGAGACGATCAACAGCTTCCACTGGGGGCCCGACGGCTGGCTCTACGGTCTCGAAGGCTTCGCGACGCCCTCCGTGATCCGCAAGCCGGGCCCGGAAGAGACGATCTACGGCCACAACGATCCCTTCCCCGCGGACCTGCTCGAAGCGGATGGGGTCGACATCAACGGCGGCGTCTGGCGCTACCACCCGACGAAGGACCGCTTCGAGGTCGTGGCCCACGGCTTCAGCAACCCCTGGGGCATCGACTACGACGCGAAGGGACAGATCTTCATCACCGCCTGCGTGATCCCCCACCTGTTCCACGTCGTCCCCGGCGGCATCTACCACCGCCAGGGCGGCTCGCACTTCAATCCGTACGTCTACGGCGACATCCGCACGATCGTCAACCACCGGCACCGCTCCGCACACGGCGGCGCCCGCGTCTACCTGTCGGACGCGTTCCCCGAGGAGCAGCACGGCCGGCTGTTCATGGCGAACATCCACGAGCACGCGGTGCTGACCGACGAACTCGAACCGAAGGGATCCAGCTTCGTCGCCCACCACGGCGAGGACTTCCTGCTCGCCAACAACAAGCAGTGGGTCGGCTTCAGCATGGAGATCGGACCGGGCGGCGACGTCTACGTCCTCGACTGGCACGACGCCGACATCTGCGGCAACGACGTCCAGCACAAGGAGACCGGGCGTATCTTCCGCATCACGCCCGAGCAGTCCCTGGCGGACGACTGGGAGGGCCGCTACGACGACGTCAAGTCGATGTCGAACGAGAAACTCGTCGAGCTGCAACTCTCGAAGAGCGCCTGGCACGCGCGCCGGGCCCGGGTCGTCCTGCAGGGCCGGGCGGCGAAGGGCGAAGTCGACGCTTCGGTGCACGAGGCGCTGCACGAGATGTTCGCGTCGAACCCGGACGGCGACCTGCGCCTGCGGGCCATGTGGGCGCTCCACGTCACCGGCGGCTTCACGTCCGACGAGTTCATGACCGCTCTGGACGACGAGGACGAGCACGTCCGCGCCTGGGCGATCCAACTCCTCACGGAGGACCACGACGCGCCGGCTGCCGCAACGGAGAAGTTCATCCAGTTGGCGGACCGCGACACCTCGCCGGTCGTGCGCCTCTACCTCGCGGCGGCTCTCCAGCGCGTCGAGCACGACGTCCGCTGGTCGATCGCCGAGCACCTGGTGTTGAAAGGCGACGACGCGGACGACCACAACATCCCGAAGATGATCTGGTTCGGTATCGAGCCGCTGGTTCCCGAGGATCCGATGCGAGCGCTCCGACTGGCCAGGACCTCCCGAATCCCGATGCTCACGGAGAACATCGCGCGCCGAGCCGTCGACGCGAACGAGCTCGAGTTCCTCGTCACCTCGCTCGACGACCGGTCAGAGGCCCGTCCGGCCCTGCTCCGGGGAATGCGCGCCGGACTCGAGGGGCACGTCTTCGCCGAGCCCCCGGAGAACTGGGATCGGGTCTACGCCCGGCTGAAGCGCGACCGCAGCGTCGCCGACCTCGCTCTCGAGGTCGAACAGCAGTTCGGCGGCGTCGAGGTCGCGCGGCAGTTCCTCGCAACCCTCGACGACGAGAGCGCACCGGCCGAAGACCGGCGGCGGGCCATCCGGGGCCTCGCCGATCAGCAGCACCAGGCCCTCTTCGAGCGGCTTCCGGCCCTGCTCGACGAACCCGAGGTGCGGATCGCCGCGCTCCGCGCCTACGCCGCGTTCGACGGCCGCTGGCAAACGGGATTCCTGCTGCTCGGGCGCTACGACTCCTTCAACGCGGACGAGAAGCTCGCCGCCGTCCAGACGCTCGCGTCCCGCCCCATCTACGGGCGAGTGCTGATGGGCGCGATCAAGGAGGGAAGCGTGCCGCGGCGCGACGTGCCGGCCTACGTCGCCCGCCAGCTCCACCGGGTCGTCGGCAGCGGCTTCCTCGAGGTCTGGGGGCCCATCACGCGGGTCTCGAGCGAGAAGACCGCAGCGATCGCGAAGTACACGACGATCCTGAGCGACGACGCGATCGCGGCGGCCGACGCCGCCCACGGCGAGCAGATGTTCACCGAGCTCTGCGGCGTCTGCCATCAGATGTTCGGCGAGGGCGGCCTCATCGGCCCCGACCTCACCGGTTCCAACCGAACGGAGCTGGACTACCTGCTGACGAACATCATCGACCCGAGCGGCGACATCCAGGACGTCTACCAGACCTTGATGGTGACCACCCGGGACGGCCGCACCTACTCGGGCACCGTGGCCACCAAGAGTCCCCGCTCCATGACGCTCCGGGTCGTCGGTCAGGACGAGGTCGTCATCCCGCAGTCGGACATTCAGTCGTTCGACTACTTCCCGCTCTCGATGATGCCGGAGGGGCTGCTCGATGGGTACGGAGACGACGAGGTGGCGGACCTGGTCGCGTATCTGATGACCGCCGACGAGGCGGGCTCACAGGGCTCGTAGGAATCAAGGCGCATGACGAACGTCGCCATGATCGGCCTCGGCTTCGGCGCCGAGTTCATCCCCATCTACCAGGCCTGTCCCGGCGCCAACGTCCACGCGATCTGCCGCCGCGACGAAGCGGAACTGAACAAGGTCGGCGACCAGTTCGGGATCGAGCGGCGCTACACGGACTACGACGACGTGCTCGCCGATCCGGACGTCGACTACGTCCACATCAACACGCCGATCCCGGACCACGCCTGGATGTCGCTCGCCGCGCTCGACGCCGGCAAGCACGTCATGTGCACCGTGCCGATGGCGACGACCGTAGACGACTGCCGCAAGATCGTCGAGAAGGTCGCGGAGACGGGCCTCAGGTACATGATGGCCGAGACGGTCGTCTACAGCCGCGAGTTCCTGTTCATCAAGGAGCTCTACGACAAGGGCGAGCTCGGCGACATCCAGCACCTGGCGGCCTCGCACCCCCAGGACATGGACGGCTGGCCGTCCTACTGGGAGCGCATGATCCCGATGCACTACGCGACCCACGTCGTCAGTCCCTGCCTGGGCCTGGTCGACGGGCTGGCTGAGTACGTGAGCTGCTTCGGTTCAGGCGTCGTCCGCGACGACATCGCCGAGAAGTCCGGCAACCGCTTCGCCGTCGAGACCTGCCACATCAAGGTCAAAGACAGCGACCTGGTCGCCCACATCTGGCGCTTCCTCTACGACGTCGCACGGCAGTACCGCGAAAGCTTCGACGTCTACGGCACGAAGAAGAGCTTCGAGTGGACCCTGATCGAGGACGAGCCCCACGTCCTGCACACGGCGAAGAAGCCCGAGCACGAGATCCCGGAGAAGATCGAGGTGCCGGACTATGCGCACCTGCTGCCGGAAGCGATCCGCCACTTCACCCTGCCCCAGGAGATCCATGACGCGGAGCACCTCTCCTTCATCCAGGGCGGCGGCCACGGCGGCTCCCACCCCCACCTCGTGCACGAGTTCCTGAGCGCACTGCAGGACGACCGCGATCCCTGGCCGAACGCGGTCACGAGCGCCAACTGGACGTGCGTCGGCATCTGCGCCCACGAATCCGCCCTGAACGGCGGCGAGATCGTCCATCTGCCCGGCTTCACGCTCAGAACGTAGGACCCGACTCCATAACCCCGGCTTCAGGAGGGCCAATGAACAAGACCAAGCTACTGATCGCGAGCTTCCTCACCATCCTGGTTGCCGGCCTTGGCACGGCGGTCCGCGGCGGCCTTCTCCTGGAGTGGGGCACGGCGTTCGGCTTCACGCAGACGGAACTCGGACAGATCACCGGCGGCGGCTTCGTCGGCTTCGGACTCGTCATCCTCGTGGCCAGCGCCTTCCTCGACCGCTACGGCTACAAGCCGTTCCTGATGGGCGCGGGCGTCCTGCACGTGCTCTCCGTCATCGTGGCTGTTGCAGCCACCGTCATCTACAACGGATCGATCGACACGAACCCGGACTTCGCCCGCGCCGGGGCCTACTTCTGCCTGTTCTGGGGCGTCTTCATCTTCGCGGTCGCGAACGGCATCTGCGAAGCGGTCATCAACCCGCTGGTCGCGACCCTGTACCGCAAGGAGAAGACCCACTACCTGAACATCCTGCACGCCGGCTGGCCCGCCGGCCTGATCTGCGGCTCTCTTCTGGGTATCGGCCTGATCGGCCGCGTGCGCTGGGAGATCGTCCTCGCGCTCTACCTCATTCCGACCCTCATCTACGTCCTGATGATGGTCAAGGAGAAGTTCCCCACGTCCGAAGCGGCCGCCGCCGGCGTCAAGTTCGTCGACATGGTCAAGGAATTCGCCGCGCCGATGCTGCTCTTCCTGCTCGTGCTCCACGTCTGCATCGGCTACGTCGAGCTCGGAACGGACAGCTGGATCGTCAACATCATGGACACCGTGCTCGGCGGCAAGGGACTGTTCATCCTGCTCTACACATCCATCCTGATGTTCGTGCTGCGCTTCTTCGCCGGGCCGATCGTCCACCGGATCAACCCGCTGGGCCTGCTCTTCGTCAGCTCTGCCGTCGCGGCCATCGGCCTCTACTCGCTAGGCTCCTTGGCCGGCGCGGTGACCGTCATGATCGCCGCCACGATCTACGGCGCCGGCAAGGCCTTCTTCTGGCCGACGATGCTGGCCGTCGTCTCGGAGCGCTTCCCGCGCGGCGGCGCCCTGACGCTGGGCGCCGTCGGAGGCGTCGGCATGCTCTCGGCCGGATTGCTCGGCGGCCCGGGCATCGGCTACCTGCAGGATCGGCACGCCTCGCATGACCTGCAGACAGACCACGCCGACGTCTACGAGGAGTACAAGGCCCAGGGCACGAACAGCTTCCTGTTCTTCGCCCCCGTCCAGGGCCTCGACGGCTCCAAGGCCGGCCCGGTCATGGAAAAGGCCAAGGACTTCAGCATTGAACTGCCCGCGGACGAACAGGCGGTGCGCGACGCGTCGTTCCACGGCGGCCAGACCGCTCTGAAGATCACCGCGGCGATACCGGTGTTCATGGCGCTCGGCTTCCTCTACCTGATCATTCACTTCAGGCGGGCAGGCGGCTACAAGCAGATCGAACTGACGTCGCAGAACGAAACCTGACGTTCTCCACACGGCGTTTGACAAAATACCGGAACTTCCCATAGCCTCAAGGGCAGAACCACCGCCATCCAATAGCTGGTCGGCTGCACCAAGGGCGCACTGCCAGGGCGCAGCTCCGCGGAACCGAACCGCCGTTCTTCGAGTGCGCCTACAACGGGCAGCACCGGCCGAGAACCCGCAGGAGGCTACTGATGCGCAGATCGTCTTCGCGACGCCTGGCGGCTGGAGTCGTGCTAGCGCTGCTGTTGCCAGGCCTCGGTGCGGCTCAAAGGAGAGCTCGCGGGCCCGTGGAGGTTCCCGAAACACCAGCGGGCTGGACCGTTCCCCGCACCGTGGACGGCCACCCCGACCTGCGCGGGGTGTGGGTGGAGATCGGCGGCACCCGCGGCGGCGCGAGGCTGTCCGACTTGGTCATCGACCCGCCCGAAGGCGGGATTCCGGCTCTGACCGAGCAGGCGCAGAAGGACTGGGACGAACTCCAGCAGTACCTTGAGGAGCATCCGGCCGACACCTGGAAGGACCGCTCCCTGGGCGAGCGCTGCGTGACCCTGGGCGTGCCCGTGCGCGCGAACTTCAACCAGTACTACAAGTTCGTCCAGAACCGGGACCACGTCGTCATCGTCATGGAGTGGTACCACGAGGCGCGCGTCATTCCCCTAGACGGTTCACCCCACCCGGATCGCCGGATCGGACTATGGCTCGGCGACTCGCGCGGCCGCTGGGACGGCGACTCCCTGGTGGTCGAAACGGCGAACTACCTGCCCAAGGGGTACGCCGGCACCCACCAGCGAGGGACCCCGCAGACCTGGTTTCACTCCCTCAACTCGGAAGAGCTGGTGGTGACCGAGCGCTTCACCCGAGTCGGCCCTGAGGTGATGCTCTACGAGGTGACGATCGACGATCCACCGATCTGGGTCAGGCCGTGGACGGTGAGGATGCCGATGGGCAAGCGCAACGAGCCGCTCTTCGAGTTCGCCTGCCACGAGGGCAACTACAACATGGCGAACATCCTGCGCGGCGCTCGCGTCAGCGAGGAGGAGGCCGCGGCGGCCGCCGCGGCGGACCCCGAGTGAGAGGCGGGAGCGTGCGAAACCGAATGCGGCGCGCAGGGCTTTCCGCCATCGTCGCGGCAGTCGTTGCAGTGTCGGCGGCAGCGCCGGTCCATGGGCAGGACTACCTAGCCCCGCGCACCAGCGATGGCGAGCCGGATCTGAACGGCATCTGGCAGGCCCTGACCACGGCGCACTGGGACATCGAGGCCCACGCCGCCCGCAGCGGCCCGATCGTCGAACTCGGTGCGCTCGGCGCCGTTCCGGGCGGCCTGGGCATCGTCGAAGGCGGCGAGATCCCCTACACCCAGGCGGCGAGGGCGAAGCAGGAGGAGAACCTCGCGCGGTGGTGGGAGCTGGACCCGGCGATCAAGTGCTTCATGCCCGGCATCCCCCGCGCCAACTACATGCCCTTCCCCTTCCAGATCATCCAGACTCCCGAGAACGTCATCTTCGCCTACGAGTTCGCCAGCGCGAGCCGGATCGTCTACATGAACCGGCCCGACTTCGACAGTCCCGGCGACAACTGGATGGGGCACTCCCGCGGACACTGGGAGGGTGAGACCCTGGTGATCGATGTCTCGGCCCAGGTTCCCGACACGTGGCTCGACAGTTCCGGTAATCACCACAGCGGGGAGATCCACGTCCTCGAGCGCTACACGGCGACCGGACCGGACCATCTCCACTACGAGGCGACGATCACCGACCCCAGGACCTACACCCGCCCGTGGAAAGTGAGCTTTCCCCTCTATCGACGGATCGAGACGAACATGCAGCTCCTCGACTTCAAGTGCGTGGTGTTCGCGGAAGAGCTGATGTACCGCCACCTGAGCAAGGGTGTCTGGAAGGCCGAAGAGCCCGAATGACCCGGAAGGAGGTCAACATGGTGCCCACCAAAGTCCTCATGGCCGCAGTCGCGTTCACTCTCGCCGTGGGCGCCGCACCGGCGATGGGGCACCACGCCTTCGCTGCCGAGTTCGATGCCGACAGTCCGGTCAAGCTCACCGGGAAGGTGACCCGGATGGAGTGGATCAACCCGCATGCGTGGATCCACATGGAGGTCGCGAAGGAAGATGGCTCGACCGAGATCTGGATGGTCGAGAGCGGCAGTCCCCCGAGCCTGTTTCGCCGGGGCTTCACCAAGGACTCGCTGATGCCGGGCACCGAGATCGTCGTCGACGGCTTCCAGGCCAAGGACCGCTCGAACAAGTGTGCGGGACGCACCGTGACCTACACCAACGGCGAGAGGCTGTTCCTGGGCTCTTCCGGCACCGGCGCGCCGAGAGATTCGGCCGACCCGTCGGAGCCGTCGAACCGATGAGGGCTGCGTACACGCTACTGGCGGCAGTGGCGGCCCCCCTGGCAGGCCCCATCGCCTTCGCCGAGTCCGGCGCCCCGGACGTCGAGTGGCGGCATCACGGCCGCGACCACGCTTTCAGCCGCTACTCGCCGCTAGCGGACATCGACGGCGAGAACTTCTCCCAGCTTGAGGTGGCCTGGCGCTGGAAGTCCGCCGACCACCGCGTGAGAGAGGTACCGGGCGCCTTCTCCGGCTCGGCGCTCATGATCGGCGGCCGGGTCTACATGATGACCACGCTGTGGCAACTTGCGGCACTCGATGCCGCCACCGGCGAAGAGATCTGGGTGTTCGACTCCGAGGCGTACGAGGCACCCAGAGCCGCGTACTCGGGTCCCAGGGGAATCGAGTACTGGACCGACGGCGAGGAGGAGCGCATCCTGTTCGCCACCTCGGGCAAGCTGCTGATCTCGATCGACCTTGCGACCGGCCAACCCGATCCCGACTTCGGCGAGGAGGGCTTCGTCCACATGGCCCTCGACGACCTCGGCCGCCCGGGGATCCGGCTGCGCGACATCAGCGCCGGCTCGCCCGGGATCGTCGTCGGCAACACGTACATCGTCGGCTCGCGGATCTTCGACGTACCGTCGAAGAAGACGGGCATTCCGCCGGGCCACGTACGCGCCTACGACGTGCGCACCGGCGAGCAGAAGTGGCGCTTCCACACGATCCCGCAGGAAGGCGACGACTTCACCGAGACCTGGGAAAACGACTCCTGGGAGTGGATGGGCAACACGAACGTGTGGGCGCCGCTCGCCGCCGACGAGGAGCTCGGCTACGTCTACTTCGCCACCTCGACACCGTCGAGCGACTACTACGGCGGCGACCGCCACGGCGACAACGTGTACGGCGAGAGCCTGGTATGCGTGGACATCGAGACCGGCGAACGCGTCTGGCATTTCCAGACCGTGCATCACGGCATCTGGGACTACGACAACGCCTCGGCCCCGAACCTGGTCGACGTGGTCGTCGAAGGCCGGCTGCGCAAGGCCGTGGCCATGGCGTCGAAGACCGCCTTCATCTACGTCTTCGATCGGGTCACCGGCGAGCCGCTGTGGCCGATCGAGGAGCGGCCGGTTCCCGCGTCCACGGTGCCCGGCGAGCGACTCTCGCCGACCCAGCCGTTTCCGACCAAACCGCCGGCATTCGATCTTCAGGGCCTGACCGTCGACGATCTGGTCGACTTCACGCCGGAGCTGCGCCAGGAGGCGGTCGAGGTCATCGAGTCGTTTGTCACCGGACCGATCTTCACGCCCTCCATCGTCGCCGGCGAAGGAGGCAAGCTCGGCACGATCGTTTCGCCAGGCCCAGGCGGCGGGGCCAATCATCCCGGCGCCTCGTTCGATCCCCTGACCGGAATCGTCTACGTCCAGTCGACGACCCAGCTCGGCGCCTGGGGACTGGCGAAGCCGGACCCCGCCCGCAGCGAGTTCCGCTACGTGAAGAAGTCGACGGGAGGAGCGGGAGGACTCAAGATCCCCCAGGGGCTGCCCCTGACGAAGCCGCCCTACCGGCGCATCACGGCGATCGATCTGAAGACCGGCGAGCACGCCTGGCAGGTGCCGCTGGGAGAAGGCCCGACGGATCACCCCGCGATCCACCATCTCGACCTCGGCCCACTGGGCAGCCGCCCTTCGAGCGGCACCCGCGAAGGCGGGCTTCTGGTCACCAGGACGCTGCTGATCACCCATTCACCGAAGCGGGAGAGCTGGGACGCTCCGACGGCGACAGCCAGCTACCTCACCGCCTACGACAAGGCCACCGGCAAGGTGCTTGCCCAGGTCGAGACCGACACCGCACTGCACGGGGTGCCGATCACCTACCGCCACCAGGGGCGCCAGTACATCGTGGTCCCGGCAGGCGGCAGGCCGGGCGGCCGGGCCGTCGGCAGGAACGCGAACGTCCAGGCGGCGACGGCGGAGCTGGTGGCCTTCGCCCTGCCCCGAGAGGACTGACGACCGCACGCGGCGGGATAAGGAGGTCCGCGAGATGATCAGGAACGTCGCACGCTCCTTCTCCCACCGGCCGGGCGCGCTCGTCCTCGGCCTCGCAGCCTGCGGTTGCGCCGCTCCCTCGGGCGAGGAGGCAGGACCGGCGCCGACTCCGCCGCGGCCGAACATCATTCTCATGATGAGCGACGACCAAGGCTGGGGCGACGTCGAGTACTCCCAGCAGCTCGCCCCCGGCGACGTCTTTCCGGGCCACAGCGAGGTCAAGACGCCCGAGCTGCGCGCGATGGCGGCGGCCGGCCTCCAGTTTCACCGCATGTACTCGCACGGTTCGAACTGCAGTCCGACCCGGTCGTCCTTCGTCACCGGCCGCTCGCCGCGGCGCAACCACGTCGACATGGCCTACAACGACGGTCTCCGCAACCTGGAACTGACGATCGCCGAACTGGCCCAGACCCAGGGCTACATGACCGGACACTTCGGCAAGTGGCACATCGGCAACCTGAACCGGACACCCGAACCCGACGCGGACGATCTCGCGCGCTGCGGCGGCCGTTGCTTCGGCCGGAGCGGCGGCGACTTCTATTCGGCGCCGTGGCATCACGGCTACGAGCGGACCTGGGCGTCCCCGCAGGCGCTGCCGACCTTCGAGCCGATGCGCATCGACCCCGCGGGGCCTCTCCCCAGCGAAGGCAACCACATCGGGGCGCACTACTGGACCGGCCACGAGCAGCACATCGACATCGACTCCCCCACCCTCGCCGGCGACGCCTCCGCGATCCTGGTCCGGGAGACGATGCGGTTCATCGACGACGCCGTTGCCGCCGAGCGCCCCTTCTTCGCCGTCGTCTGGTTCCATCCGCCGCACAGCCCGCATCGCCTCGACCAGGCGACTCTCGACCAGTTCTACTCCTCCGAAGAGCAGAGCCAGATGAACGACTACGAGAAGGCCTACTACTCCGGCATCACGGCGATGGACAGGGAGATCGGCCGCCTGCGCGCCCACCTGCGAACGCTCGGCATCGAAGACGACACGCTGGTGGCCTTCACCTCCGACAACGGGCTTTCGGGGTCCGTGAGACTCGACGACCGGGACGAGGCGAAGGCCGGTCTGCGCGGATTCAAGGGCTCCATATGGGAGGGCGGGGTCCGGGTACCGGGCATCGTCGAGTGGCCGGGGCGGATCGCTCCCGGCGAGACCTCCACCCCGATGATCACGAGCGACTACCTGCCGACGCTCCTCGACATCTGGGAAGTCGACCTGCCCGACTCGCGGCCGCTCGACGGCGAGTCGATGTCCGAAGTCATCTTTGGTGATCGCTCGGCGCCGCGCCTGGGCCGTCTCCGTTTCGACGACTGCGACGACCCGGTTCCGGAACGCGCCGCCGGCGAGCCCGAGGACTGCGACAGCGCCGGCCGGGGCCGCGGCGGCCGGGGACTAATGACGGTGGGCGGCGGGCGCTCCATCCTCGACGACCGCTACAAGCTGATCTCGGTGACCAGCGGCCGGGAATGGGAGCTCTACGACCTGCTCGAAGACCCCCGCGAACAGACCCCGGTAGCCACCAACGCCGATGTCGACTCGAAGTCGCCAGAGATCCAGGCCATCTTCACCTCGCTTCTCGACGAGATCACGACCTGGTACGAGGTGGACACCGCGGCCAGCCGCGAGGGCGCCGACTACGACACCCGCATCGCAGCGGCCGACGGCGTCGACCTTCTCGGCGACGTCGGCGACGAGACCGTCCCCGGCGATCTCTCAGCCGCTCGCCGGACCTCCGCCGATCGTCCGGAACTGGTCGTCGAGAGGCAGTTCGCCACCCTCGGCGAGGACCTCGTTGTCGAGAGCGGCGGCGCCCCCGCCGCCTACGACAGCGACAACCCGCCGCCCGGCGCGACCGTACCCGCGGGCACCGTCGTCCACAGCTATCTGCTTCACTTCGCCCCCACCGAGACATCCGCACTGAATGGCGTCGAGATCGCGTTCGACGACCACATCCTCGGCGTCGCCGCGCGTTCGGCCAGCCTCGCCGCCAGCGACTTCCTTGCCTTCGCCAACCCCGACTTCGGCCCTCCGGCCGATCGAGGCACCCTGGTCGGCGAGTCCGACACCGACGGCTGGGAGATCCTCGCCGACGGGACGACGATCGTCATCGACCTGGGCGCCAGCGCCGATGATGTGGATCAGTTGCGGATCCTCACCGAAGCCGCCTTGCAGCGGGCCAAGTGAACAAGAACGTTCGTCGGCGCTCCGCCATCTGGCAGGCCTCCCTGGTCCTGGCACTGCTGGCAGCCGCCTCGACGGCAACCGGCGCCTTCGCCCAGTCAGGCGAGGGAAGCGCCGAGTGGCCCCATCATGGCCGCGACCACGCCTTCACCCGCTACTCGCCCCTCGACCAGATCGATGCCGGGAACTTCGAGCAACTCGAGGTCGCGTGGCGCTGGAAGTCGGCCGATCACGACCTGAGGGAGGAGCCGGGCACCTTCCGGGGCTCGGCGCTGATGATCGGCGGCCGGGTCTACATGGCGACCAGCCTCTGGCAGATTGTCGCCCTCGACGCCGCGACCGGTGAGGAACTCTGGCTCTACGACCCGAAGAGCTACGAGTTCCCGCAAGCCTACGGCGCCACTCCCCGAGGCCTCGAGTACTGGACCGACGGCGAGGCCGAGCGCATCATCTTCATCACCAGCGGCAAGCAACTGATCTCGCTGGACCTCGCCACGGGACGCCCCGACCCCGCCTTCGGAGAAGACGGCATCGTCGACCTGTCGGATGACCGCCTGGGCCGCGAGGAGGTCTTCCAGCGCGACATCAGCGCCGGCTCGCCCGGGATCGTGATTCGCGACACGTTCGTCGTGGGCTCGCGAATCGCCGATGCGCCGGCGACGAAGCAGGGTCTTCCGCCCGGCCACGTGCGTGCCTACGACGTCCGTACCGGCGAGCCGAAGTGGCGGTTCCACACGATTCCGCGGGAGGGCGAAGAGTTCACCGAGACGTGGCACAACGAATCCTGGAAGTGGGTAGGCGGCGCCAACGTCTGGGGAGCGATGGCCGGCGACGAGGAGCTCGGCTACGTCTACATCCCCACCACGACGCCGACCGGCAATCTCTGGGGCGGCCACCGGCCCGGCGCGAACCTCTACGCCGAGAGCCTGCTCTGTCTCGACGCCGAAACCGGCGAGCGGATCTGGCACTTCCAGACCGTTCATCACGGCATCTGGGACTGGGACATCGCCTCCGCCCCAGTTCTCGCAGACGTCGTGATCGACGGCCGGTTGCGGAAAATCGTCGCCCAGGTGTCCAAGACGGCTTTCGCCTACGTCTTCGACCGGGTCACGGGCGAGCCGATCTGGCCGATCGAAGAGCTCCCGGTGCCGCAGACCACGGTGCCCGGGGAGTGGACGGCTCCGACCCAGCCCTTCCCCACCAGGCCGGCGCCCTTCGATCTCCAGGGCGTGACGATCGACGATCTGATCGACTTCACGCCGGAACTGCGAGAGGAGGCGCTCGAGATCGCCGACGAGTTCCTCCTGGGACCGATGTTCACGCCCCCGATCGTCGCGGGCGAGGGAGGCAAGACGGCGACGCTCGCGGTGCCGGGGATGGCGGGTGGAGCGAACCATCCCGGCGCCTCGCTCGATCCGTTGACCGGCGTCCTCTACGTTCAGTCGCGAACGCAGCCGACCGGCGTGGCGGTTGCGCCGCCGGACCCGGCGCGCAGCGAGTGGAGATGGGTCAGCCGCGGCGGTCGTGTCGGAAGCCCCCAGGGACTGCCGCTCCTCAAGCCTCCGTATCAGCGGATCACGGCGATCGATCTGAACACCGGCGAGCACGCCTGGATGGTGCCGTTCGGCGAGGGACCGACCGACCACCCCGCCATCCGGCATCTCGATCTCGGCCCCCTCGGCAGCCGCCCCTCGAGCGGCAACCGCGAGGGTGGACTTCTGATCACGAGGACCCTGCTGATCACCTACGTGCCGAACTGGCCGAGCTGGGACGCTCGCGCCGCCAGGGGCAGCTACCTCCAGGCCTACGACAAGGCAACCGGCAAGCTCCTGGCGGAGGTGGAGACGGAGGCCACCCTGCACGGTGTACCGATGACCTACCTGCACCAGGGCCGCCAGTACATCGTCGTGCCCGCCGGCGGCAAGGTGGTTTCGAGAACCGCGCGCAGCGGCCCGGAGACCGCTCAACTCGTGGCCTTCGCCCTGCCGGCCGCGGAGAACGACATTCCGCGGATGCCGGGCGGCGAGCCCGATCTCTCAGGCACGTACACCGTCAACACGCTGACGCCCTTCGAGCGCCATCCGAGATACGGCGACGACCCCTACATGGGCGCCGACGACGCCAGGAGAATCGAGGAGTCCGCGGCCGCGAGGGCCGCCCAGCAAGGCCTCCCAAGTGACCCCGATCGTCCTCCGCCGCCGGATGGCGGCTACGCCGGCGGCCGGGTCACCGGCGCCAACGCCCTCTCACTTCTCGACATGGGCACGATCGTCTTCACGGTCGACGGCAGGCACCGGAACTCCGTCCTCACCGACCCACCGAACGGCCGCATGCCGCCGGTGACCGAGGCGGGAAGGAAGCGGCGGCCGGCATTCACGATCGCCGATCGCATGGGACCCCCGAATCCCGACGGCGCCTGGTGGCTGCGGGCGGACGAAGTCGCCGGGATACGAGGCCGGGCCATCCCGACGACGAATGGGGAACACCGGATCTTCGACGATCCGGAACTCATCGGCCTCTGGGAGCGATGCATCTACTCCGATCGGGCGACGATCCCGACCCTGCGAAGGGGCTACGGCGCCTACTACCGCATCACCCAGACCGCAACCCATGTCGTGATCCTGGCGGAGTTGATGCACGAGGCGCGCATCGTCCGCCTCGGCTCGGAGCACCCGCCGGAAGAAGTGCTCTCCTACGCCGGCGAATCGATCGGCCGGTGGGAGGGCGACACCCTGGTCGTCGACACGACGAACTTCCGCCGCAAGGGCGTGGCAAGGGGAGCGAACGAGCGACGCAAGAACGTCCGAAGTCCCGTCGGCGTGGCGCACGAGGGGCTGCGCATCGTCGAGCGCTTCACGCCGCAGGCGGACGGCAGCCTGTTCTACGAATTCAGCGTCGACGATCCCGACTACGAGGCGACCTGGGGCGGTTCGTTCCCGTGGCTGCACACCGACGAGCGCATCTACGAGTACGCCTGCCACGAAGGCAACTACTCGATGGGAATGACGATGCGCGGGGCGCGGCAGTTGGAGAAGGAGTGGGCGGAAAGGCGGTAGGAGAGTGGTCGCCGGCCTCCGGCCGGCGCCCTACCAGCTCAGCACGCCGGTACTCTGCCCGAACGACCCGGCCTCCAGCTCCATGTGCTGCAACATCGTGACGTAGAGGTTGGAAAGCGGCGCGTTGTCCTCGCTGTCGTGGGCGACATAGCGACCGTGGTCGAAGCCGCCGCCGGCGAGGAAGATCGGCAGGTTGCGGGTGTCGTGGGAGTTCCCGTTGCCGAGGTTGCTGCCGAAGAGGACCGCCGTCTGATCGAGCAACGTGCCGTCTGCCTCGCTGCATCCCTTGAGCTGCTCGAGAAGGCTGCCGAAGCACTTGACGATCTCCGTCTCGACCTTCCTCAACTGCACGATCTTCTCCGGATCCTGACCGTGGTGCGAGAGGTTGTGGTGCGTCCCCGAGACGCCCGGGATCTTCGGTACTTCCCGCAACTCCTGGATCATCACGGCGACGACACGGGTCGAGTCGGTCTGCAGGATCAGCGGGATGAGGTCCATCAGCAACTGGACGCGGCCGATGAGGTCACGCCGTTCCCGGACGTCGACGGGGGGCTCGCGATCCACCCGCGGCTTGGGCCGGTCGAGCCAGGCCCGGGCCTCGGTGATGCCTTTCTCGGCCGCGCGCACGGCCTCGAAGTACGAGTCCAGCCGTCCTCGATCAGCGGCGCTGGCGCGCCGGTCGAGCGCCTTTCTCTGCGAGCTCAGGCCGTCGAGGATGCTGCGTCCATCGCCGAGATCCCGCTTCTGCCGCTCGACCTCGTCGGCATCCCCCGCGAGGAACATCCGGGCGAATAGATTGGCGGGACTGGTCTCTGAAGGCACCATGACGCCCCGTCTCGTGAAGGACTGGCTCTGCGTGCCCTTGGCGCTCCGCTGCACCGTCGTGTCGGTGCCCAGCACGAGCGAAGGAAAGCGGGTCACATAGCCGAGCTCCCCGGCGGCAAACTGATCGACCGAGATCGTGTTGCGAAATCCGGCGAGTTCCGGGTGGCGGGCCGCGGTCAGCCAACTGACCTCGCTGCTATGGGCCTGGCGGCCGTTCTGGTCGTCGTGGGAAAGCCCCGAGAACAGGGTGTAGTCGCTCCTGTGGTCCCGAAGCAATTCCAGGTACTCGGTCGTTTCGTAGTCCCGACCCGCTGTGGCGGGAAAGAGCGACGGCGGGTGCAGGCCGAGTGCGTTGCATACGGTCACCATCCGCCGGGGCGCCGGGATCGCCGCCCGGGCCAGCGCCGGACTCATCGCTTCGAGGAGCGGGAGTGCCAGGGCGACCCCGGAAGTCCGGAGGAATGTGCGTCGGTCGAGGGGCTGGTTCATCGTTGCCGCTCCCTGAAGAGTGGGCTCTGGGTGACATTGTGGATGATCCCGCGCACGCCGTAGCCGCTCTCGCGGCTCTGCGCGACGAGCCGCGCGAGCTCGTCGCGGTCGGCAAAGCCGATCTCGGCGCCGGTCGCATAGACGACGAGCTGCGAGATGAAGTGGCGCGCTATCTGATCCTCCTCCTCCGCGAGCAGGAGTCGCTTGTACTCGGCGATGCCCGAGAAGGAACTGCCTTCCGGTGTGACGCCGCCTGAATCCACGGACGGCCCGTCCTTGTACTCCAGGATCGGGCGACCGTACAGGGTCCCAGTGGGCGTGTCGCCCTCGCCGCTGGAGCGGTAGCGCGTCCGGAAGCCGCCGGTCGGGTCGAAGGCCTCCAGTGCGAATCCCGGTGGGTCGATCGCGCGGTGACATACATTGCAAGTCGGGTCCCGGCGGTGTTTGGCGAGGATCTCGCGGATCGTCGTGGCGCCCCGGATGTCGGGCTCGACCGAGCCGGCGTTCGGCGGCGGCGGGTTCGGCGGCCGGCCCAGCAGGTTCGAGAGAACGAAGCTGCCGCGGAAGACCGGCGACGTCGTCGTGCCGTTGGCGGTGACCTTGAGAACGCTGGCCTGCGTCAGGACGCCGCCGCGCACACTGTCGTCGGGCAGCGACACCTTGCGCATGTGCTGCCCCTCCACCCCGGGGATGCCGTAGTGCTCCGCCAGGCGGCGGTTGAGAAAGGTGAAGTCGGAGTCGATCAGGTTCCGGACTCCGAGGTCGCTCTTCACGAGCTCGGTGAAGAACAGCCTCGTCTCCTCCTGGAGCGCGTGATGCAGCAGATCGTCGTACTCGGGATAGAGCCTCTCGTCGGGACTCGTGAGCTCGATCTCGTAGAGCCGCAGCCATTGGCCGACGAAGTCCCCAATGAAGCGCTGCGCCTTCTCGTCGTCGAGCATCCTCTCGACCTGCCGCGCCATCACCTCCGGCTCCGACCACCTGCCTTCCCGAGCCGCCGCGAAGAGCTCCTCGTCCGGCAGGCTCTTCCACAGGAAGTACGAGAGTCGGGTCGCGAGGGCGAAGTCGTCCAGTTCGCCGGGCCGGTCGTCGTGGTAGAGAAACTGCGGTGCGCTCAACATGGCGCGCAGCGGAACGCGAACGGCGTCGACGAACTCCCGTCCCGCGGCGATCGCGGGCCTGGCCAGGCTCGCGAAGGCGTCCACCTCACCCGCTTCGGCCGGCCGTCGAAACGCCAGCGGCACGAGGTGCGAGACGACGTCCACGACGTGCTCGTACGGTTCCTTCGTGAGCTGGAGATCGCCGGCGGCGTCGAACTCGATGCCGTCGAAGAGCCGGCGCGTCGACGGCGGCGGCCACCCATCGAGGAGCGGGCCTTCGATGGCGAGCGACCTGACCGCAACGCCCTCGCCCTTGTAGGTGGCGGCCCCGTCCACGAGGATCTCGGTGGGGTGGTAGAAGATCGGGTGATAGACCCGGTTGTTAAGCAGCCGCCGGCCCAGCCCTTTCCCCGCGGCCACGACCTGGGCCTCTGCCGACCAGTCTTCGACGGGGGCGTAGAAGCCCTCGACCTCCGTGTGCCAGTCGAGGTCGGCCACCTCGGGAAAGACGTAGTCGGTCGGGTGGAGGAAGGTCGTGGCTTCGAACGTGCCCGACTCCCCGTTCAGTAAGTCAAAGGCACCGAGCAACGTCCTGTCGCCGTTCGGGTTGGCACGAACGAGAAGGAGCGTGACCGGCGTCGATGCCTGGTAGGGATAGGCGTCGACGGTGACCCTGTACAGACCCGGATGCACGACCGAGAAGCCGTGGCTGTCGCTCCTCAGGTTTCTGGCCGAAAAGGACCCACTCGTGTTGTGGTGGTCTTCATCGACGAACATCGCGACGGCGTCATCGAGCTTCTTGCTGACGCTCTGGCGGACCATGTGGTACGAAGCCGGATTGCTCGGATAATCGATCAGGTGCGCCGCGCTCGCCGGACGCCCGCCAAGCCGGATCGCCGCATCGAGCGCACGATCGGCCGCTTCCAGGTAGCTGCGCAGGTGAAGCGGCGAGATCCCCTGCTCCGTCGCCAGCGTGTCGAACCCGGCGGACGCGCTCTCGGCCGGGAGCAGGCGCGCCAGGTCCTCCTCGATCAGGAGCAGGTCCTCGACGGTGTACTCGTACTCCAGCCCCGTCAGACGGCGCGGCGGCGTCTGTCCGGCGGCTCGAGCCGCCAGGTCCGCCGTCTCCAGATCTCTCGCCAGCGCACCGAGCGCCGCGTCGACGACCCGCCTCGGGGGTCGCCGCGTCCCGGGGGGAGGCATCTCGCCCGCCTCGAGACGCTCGAAGACCCGCACC